>CAWCSK010000014.1:0-48744 GCA_963798205.1 uncultured Methanosarcinales archaeon | reverse complement strand
GCTCTGCCTCATTGGATCTGTCCCTGAACCTCTTCAGGGGAAACTCCTTTTCCATCTGCTCGTTGATGAACTTGGTAATAGCTGCTGTGTCCATCCTCAGGATGGTGGGACAGGGCGACAGCAGCTCCACGAAGGCGTATCCCTTTTTATCTCTCTGAATCTCCAGAGCCTTCCTCACTGCCCGGCGCGCTTTGCGAATGTGCTCTATGTCCGAGAGGCTGGCCCGTTCAATGAAGACGGGCGCCTTGAGTGTGTCCAGAATCTCAGAGATATGGATGGGATAGCCCTGGTCCCGGGGATCGCGACCTGCCGGTGTTGTGGCCGTGACCTCGCCGATCAGTGTTGTCGGCGCCATCTGGCCTCCGGTCATGCCGTAAACGGTGTTGTTGATGAAGAATACAGCCAATTTCTCTCCCCGGTTGGCGGCCTGAATGGTCTCATTGAGTCCGATGGACGCCAGATCTCCGTCTCCCTGATAGGCGATGACGATGGCATTATCTTCTGCCCGGGAGATGCCCGTAGCGATAGCTGGGGCCCTTCCATGGGCGGCCTGAACATGCCCGGAATCAAGATAATAGTAGGCGAAGACGGCGCAGCCAACGGGGCTGATCACGACGCACCTGTCCTGGATTCCCAGATCCGCCATAGCCTCGCCTATGAGCTTATGCAGTATTCCGTGTCCGCATCCCGGACAATAATGGGTGGCCGTTTGCGCAGCCCCGCCCTTACGCGGGAACTCGGCATACATACCCGGATGCCCTCCGATCAATTTCTCTTTTGCCGCCATTTTATGCCACCTCCCTGATCTTCTCCATGATCTGATCGATGTTGATCAGATTTCCTCCATAGCGGCAGACCAGTTCCACAGGCTGGCAACCGCTGGCGAGGCGAACGTCCTCACGCATCTGGCCATTGCTCATTTCCACGGATATGAACTTGCAGCCGCGATCGGCAAGCCGGCGAATCTCCTTCTCAGGGAAGGGGAATAGAGTGATGGGCCGGAATAGCCCTGCTTTGATGCCCTCCTTTCGGGCCGCATCGACTGCAGAGCGGGCAATCCTGCTGCTGATGCCGTAAGAGACCAATACGACCTCGGCATCCTCCAGCTTATAGCCCTCCCATAAGACCTCGTTCTCTTTTATGCGCTGATACTTCTCTTGCAGCTTGTAGTTGTGCCTCTCCAGATCATCGAAGTTGAGGGAGATGGAGGTCACCAGATTGCCTCTTGTCTCGGCCTTGCCGGCCACAGCCCAGGTAGTGTCGATGGTGGGCTGCACTGCCTCCTCGGGGAACTGCAGAGGCTCAACCATATGGCCCAAGCACGCCGTCGGCCAGGACCACAACGGGATTGCGGTACTTGAAGGCCAGCTCAAAGGCTTTGCCTGGTGAAGTCGCACATCTCCTGGACGCTTCCGGGTGCCAGAACTATATTGTTGTAGCAGCCGTGCCCTCCTCCTTTGCAGGCCTGATTGTAGTCCGACTGCTCCGGCCCGATGTTGCCCAGGCCCGGTCCCGCCCGGCAGATATCGACAATGACGCAGGGCAGCTCTGCTCCGGCGATGTAGGTTATTCCCTCCTGCTTCAGGCTCATGCCCGGACCTGAGGATGCCGCCAGTACGCGGTGTCCTGCGGTTGCTGCCCCGTAGACCATATTGATTGCCGCCTCTTCAGATTCAGCCTGAACGAACTTGCGTCCCAGCTTTGGGAAATATCTGGAGGCTTCGTGCAATATCTCACTGGCAGGAGTGATGGGATAGCCAAAGAAGCAGTCACAACCGGCATACAGTGCTCCGACAACCACAGCGCTGTTTCCCGCTACTAACTGAGATGCCATTTTCAGCTCTCCTCCGCGCCTTCTCTTTCTGAGGCACGTGCACCTCAATGGCCAGCGGCTCAGGACAGGTGTAGTAGCAGGCTAGCGCATCCTATGCATCCATCGCCCGGCGTAGACCACGATAGTTGTAGCCGCGGGCGTTCAGCTCCTCGCCCATCTTCAATACATTAACGGGACATGCCTCAAGGCATCTTCCGCAGGCCTTGCATTCCAGTACATTGATCAGCGGATAGGGCTTATCTTTGTCCCTGATCTCAACACGCCGGATCTTTCCGCTTATGGTTTTGGGCAGCTCCTCCACGAACTCGATGATCCTGGGATACTTGTAGGGAGCTGTGACCTTCTTTACGTGATCTTGCAGCTCCTTTTTCAGCTCCTCGGAGGGAGCATATCCTTTGGTAAGAACTATGGTTGCCTTCACCACCTGCCCTCTGACTGGAGTCCGGCACTCCGGTGATGGCCACCTCTAAAACGGCAGGATGAGACATGAGAGCCGACTCGACCTCGAAAGGCCCCACCCGGTAGCCGGAGCTCTTGATCATGTCGTCCGTTCTGCCTATGAACCAGAAGTACCCATCCTCATCCCGCCAGGCGGTATCACCGGTATGATAGTAATCATCATGCCAGGTGTTCAGGGTCTTGTCCGGGTCCATATGGTAATCGGTGAAGAGGCCTATGGGCTTTCCTTTGTCGGTCTTGATTACGATTTCGCCTTCTTCGCCCACCTCGCAAACCTTGTTGTTCTTCCCCACCAGTATGATATCGAATCCCGCTGCCGGCTTGCCCATGGACCCTGGTTTGGCAGTCATCCATGGATAGTTGGAGATACAAACCACGGTCTCAGTCTGACCGTAGCCTTCCATCAGGCGCAGGCCTGTCGTCTCCAGGAAGCTCTCATATACCGATGGGTTGAGAGGTTCCCCAGCAGTGACCGCATATTTTAGCCTGGAGAAGTCGTATCTGGACATGTCGCTCTTGATCATAAACCTGAAGATGGTGGGTGGCGCGCAGAAGGTGGTCACTCCGTATTTGCCCATCTCGTCCATCATCTTCCCGGCATCAAAGCGATCATAATCGTAGACGAAGACCGCAGATCCAGCCAACCACTGGCCATAGATCTTCCCCCAGGCGCACTTGGCCCATCCGGTATCGGCCACGGTGTAGTGCAGTCCGTCATCCTCCACATTCTGCCAGTACTTGGCGGTTAGGATATGGCCCAGAGGATAGGTTTGATCGTGCTTGACCATCTTGGGGTATCCGGTCGTTCCGGAGGTGAAGTATCCCAATAATATGTCCTCATTTTTCGTAGCCTGGTCTCCAGTCGGCCGGACGAAGTCAGAGGATGCCAGATCGAGCTCCGCATCAAAATTAATCCAGCCCTCCCTCTTGAGGTCCTTATCTCCTACCAGGGCCTTGACCAGAGGAATGTTGCCCAGTTCTTTGTGTGCCGCATCGAATTCGCCGGGCACTCCGTTCTCTCCGATGCATATGATCATCTTCAGATCTGCTTTCTTGATGCGGTAGAGGAAGTCCTTCGCCTTTAGCATATGAGTGGAGGGGATGGAAACGGCTCCGATCTTGTTCAGGCCGACCATGCAGACCCAGAACTCCCAGCGGCTCTTGAGGGTAAGCATGACAGAGTCGCCTTTCTTTATTCCATATTTTTTAAATAGGTTGGCGGCCTTGTCGCTCAGGATCTTCAGATCTTTGAAGTTGAGGGTCTTAGCCTCTCCGTTATCGTTGCACCAGACCAGGGCACGCTTTTCCGGAAATTCCTTCGCATAGGCGTCAACTACGTCAAATGCGAAATTGAAGTTCTCGGGGACGAGGAGCTTCAGGTTTTCTTTAAAATCCTCGTATGAGTTGAAGTCAACCCTCGAGACGAACTTGGGCAATAAAGATGACATTTTTCAATCCTCTTTGCGCTCCTACATGACCACAGCCAGCAGCTTGACCGGCATATCGTTTAAGGCTTCCATGACGTGTTCGTACATTGAATCGAAGAATATGGAGTCCCCTTCGTTGAGCACAACCTCGTTGTCGTGGATGGTAATCTTCAAGGAACCCTCGAGCACATATTCGAACTCCTGGCCAGGATGGCTATAGAATGATGGTTTGCCTTTCTTGGGATCTATGGTAACGATAAAGGGCTCCGCTTTTTTATGAGCAAACTTTCGGGCTAAGCTCTGGTATCTGTATTGCTTTCTGCGCTCCACTTCCACGGCTTCTCCCTTTCTGGTAATGGTGAAAATGTTCATTTTGGATTCTTCGCCTGTGAGCAGCAGTCCTGTATCCACGTTGAGCTTTCGCGCAATGCCGATTAAAATGCTGACCGGGATGTCCAGCATACCATCTTCATAGCATTTGTAAGTTCCCGCAGGCACTTTGAGGTGCTGTGCCATCTCTTCGGACGATACCCGATTCAACTCCCTCAGCTCACGAAGACGTGAGCCGATTTCATCAAGCCTCTCCTTCATGCACATTCCTCGGCATCCCAAACAACATGTCCCGGAGCTAAATGATCCGGGCCAATCCGGTAATGCAGGATTGTGACTGCCTCATATGCATATTTGAATCTATCTCCAGGAAAGGGACTAATTGTACCGGGCCTATTTTTAAGTCTTGTTCAAGCCAAGAATTTTTTGATAGAATACCTTCATAATTAAGTATTGGAGATTTGCCTCCGAGTATGAAGTAAAAGCTGGTTAAATGAGGCAGATGATGTGCAAAATGTGCGAAGATGAAAATCTACATGGATGGGTCCGGGGCATTCATCGAACGTACAAATCTTTAAAGAGAACAGGAGACAATTAAAGATCGGCTTCGCGGCTTAACAATATACTTGGATCAATTTTACATACTATTTTCTTTATAAAAATAAACGAAAAATATAAAATTCGTTTTGTTTACTCCTATAAATTTAAGAGATTGATGGATAATACGGTGTTGTTGAGAAATAAGAGAAAAATTAGTCCGTCCAACAAAGGATAGGTCATTGACTGGATTGTGACGACCTTTTGTCGCCCTCCCGATTTGCTCTTGCCGCGCAGGCTCGCGAAGGACATACCTACGACCTGAGTTCGCGATGCCTTCGTGTTGACTCAAAGCCTCGACCTCATCGCCAATATTATGGCCGCAGTTGAATCCCGCATCGGGCCGATTGCCGGTCGAGCCGCCGAAGTCTAAAACGATGTCGTCGCCTTGAGTCCTTAGCTCAATCTCTTGAGAGTTCCTGATCTCCTTACATGATAGAAGGTATAAGATTTACTCGCCCTGGAATCATTTCAGGATGTCCAGTCGTCGTCATCAAGCCAGCGTTGGGATCTCTGCTTTGAGCTGACTTGAGCCCCAACCTGGGCACTTGCTTGCGAATGAGCTGCAAATGTTTTGATTGTAGATTTGGCGCGGCTATTTCCACGCATAAGATTGTACGCAATCTCCGGATCAACTCCATATTCGTCCAAAAATGCCTGATAAGAGAGGTGCTCTCCCATGGCGGAAATGTATATCGGATCGCCAATGATGGGTGTAATCTTCCCTGCTGGCAGACTCCACTCGAAACCCTCTGGGAGGGCGCACTGCAACCAGTCGTATCATCTTCTGCCAGAGATCTATCAGAAACCTCATTTACGGCACCACAGTTTTTGCAGACGATCTTCTTCATATCGCTCGCCCCCCATTTGAGCTTTGCGCTGGCTTGAGGCCCCACCTGCGATTGAATAATTATTGTTTTAGATGCAGATCTGGCCCGGCTATTTCCACGCATAAGTTGGTACGCAATCTCTGGATCAATTCCATACTTATCCAAATATGCCTGATAGGAGAGTTGCTCTCCAAAGCCGGAGATATATATCGGTGCGCCAATGATGGGTGTAATCTTTCCTGCGGGTAGATTCCATTCAAACCCCTCAGGAATGATGCATGGCAACCAGTCGTCATCATCCTCTGCCAGAGCTTTATCGGAAACCTCATTTACGGCCCCACAGTTTTTGCAGATGATTTTCTTCATATCACTCACCTTCAGTAAGCTTTGAACTAGCTTGAGCCCCCACTTGCTATTGTATAACTATTGTCTTGGCTAGAGATCTGGCGCGGCTATTTCCACGCATAAGTTGGTACGCAATCTCAGGATCTATTCATACTTATCCAAATATGCCTGATAGGAAAGTTGCTCTCAAAGCCGGAGATGTATATCGGAGCGCCGATGATGGGTGTAATCTTTCCCGCTGGCAGAGTCCATTCGAACCCCTCAGGAATGATGCAAGGCAACCAGTCGTCATCATCCTCTGCCAGAGCTTGATCGGAAATCTCATTTACGACTCCACAGTTTTTGCAGATGATCTTCTTCGTATCACTCACCTTCAATTAGGTTAATGAGATCATAACAGTATTATAATTTACCTAAGAAATACAGAATTAAGATCATGTCATTATTTATATATCATTTTCTTAAAATATTTTTAAAATTTATTAAATATTATCAATGTTGAAATCAAACGAGTAGATTTATCTCTGCCCTACAAATTTCTCAGGGTCAATTCGGGACCAATTGATTCTTGCTAATATTTGAATACATAATGAAGATGATAGTCACAAGAGATAGTCCATTATGACCTAATAAATTTCTTCAGTCGCAAGGGTTATAAACTTCAAAAAATATCTGTTTATGTATGAAGGACTTTGCTGGATCGAGGACTACTTATTACAGCCTTGCTCGTGAGAAATTGTGGGGGAAGCATCCCAGGATACTAAACGTCTTACTGGTCTTGGCATTGATCTCCATGGCCGGTTTTGCCGCATTTCTGCTATCGGATATCATGTCCTTTGGATTGAATTCCGATCATCGGACCTTTCTAGCCGGCCTGGAAGGCCAAAACTCAATCGATAACATCATGTCAATAATAAACTGGAACGAGAAGAGCATAATACCGGCTGTCACAGAAAATCCTGTGGCGCAAGAAAAAAGGTCCAATAATCCTCCAGAAACCAACTCATCTCCGGGCAAGGGTGATATTGTTCGCGACGGCTGCGAATATAGTCAGGAGATGGAAATAGCAGCCCCTCCAGAACGATGGCATCAAGCCAGAATGCCAAAGAACAGAATCTCTCCAATTCATCGCGAACAGCATCAAACCAGCCGTCAAGTGGTTCCACAGTTGTGAGCACTGGAGATACCAGTTCCAGTAAACTCGTCAACGAGAAGAAAGCGCCTGTGATCAAAATGAATCACGGTTCTTCATCAGGTAAACCAATCTCTCAACCGCTGAAGCAAAAATCACAGGCAAACTCCACACAAGTGAACGCAACGCAAGTAAACACCACAAGGGTGAATGCTACACAGGTTAACGCCACGAAGGCGGACGCCGCACTTGTGAGCAACATTCAGACTAATAATTCTTCGACAAACCCATTGCAAAAAGAAGCGATCTCATCGACCAGGTCGCCCGTATATAGTTTTTCCTTAAGTCAGTCACAAGCAGATCCAACTTCGGTTGAAGCCTCTCCGATCGGTCAATCCCAGACAAAAGCTGCAGAAATTGACTCAGCACAGCCGAATTCGGCTTTGAACGCGCCTGAACCAAATGCCGGCAAAACCATGGAAGATCCAGTAATAGAACAATCCGCAAATGAAGGGAAAGGAAAGCATTGACCTCTCGGAAAAAGAAAATAGAAATATTCCATCGGAAAATTCCCCTGCAAATCCCGCAACAGCCCTTACTGTTACTGCTCAAGGTTCTGCGGATCATGCCGCCTTGCCAACGGTTGCAGATGATAATCGCAATGATCCGACCAAAGATCCTTCCTCTGCGACACCAACCCTGGAAATTAAGTTCAAGACGGATTCGACCACAGACCCAGGATCAGAAAATAGCCCCAGCGACGGAAATACGAATAGCGGGACCATCTCCGACGCTAACCCAGCTTCGAGACCGGTAACACCGGAAAGCAGTCCTGTCGCAGAGAATAAAGACCCAAAAAATAATATTTCCCCAATCTCAACTGATTCAACATCGAACGCCAAATCACCAGCCGTGGGAGGAGGGAGCGCGTCTCTAAAGAAGCCAGACACGACTGTGGCCAGCAAAACCCAAAAATTGCAGGAAACCAGGAATCAAAAGACCGCCAATCAGAATCGGCTCGTCGAGAAAGCGAAGAAAAGGGCAACACGATCGAGAGGATAAGGATACGGGTGGAATTGCCCACCGGTACGACCAAGTTCGATCAAGGAAAGAGACCGCGAGATACCACTAGATGTATTCTAGGGAGGGCATGCCGGCCCAAATGCAGCAACAAACTTTTTTCGGGCTGATTCCAAGAATGAATGTACCCGCAGTTCCGGCATCTCCAGAAGACCTTTCCGTTCTTCTTGAAGACAGTGCCTTCTTCCACGTTCTTGAGAAGCATTCGATATCGTTTCTCATGCCCTTTCTCAACGCTGGATATGTGCCTAAAGGTGCTGGCAATTTCAGGAAAACCTTCATCCTCAGCAATGCCTGCAAAACCAGGGTACAGTTTCGTGTTCTCGAACATCTCACCTTCAGCTGCGGCCTTGAGATTCGCCTTTGTATCCCCGATGACTCCTGGCGGGAAGGCACCCGTGATCTCTAAGGGTTCTCCTCCCTCCAGGAGCTTGAAGAATACCTTTGCATGCTCCTTTTCGTTATCTGCCGTGTCCAGGAATAGGGCAGCTATCTGCTCGTAGCCTTCATTTTTTCGCCTGAGAGGCAAAATACGTGTATCTGTTCCTTGCCTGAGATTCACCTGCGAATGATAGTAACACATTCTTTTCGGTCTTTGTACCTTTAAGGCTCTTCATCTTATCACGCTCTCCATTCATTACTGATTTTACTCGTTGTGGTCAATTATCTATCGGTAATATTAGAATAGCCCGGCGAGGGCTCCTTCCAGCATGGCGTAATGTTACATCCCTTGGCTCGACTGCATCGCCTACTACGAACACTTGCTTCATGACCTTACGCAACTCTTCAGCGAGGCTATCATTGGGCTTCGCGCCGGTGCTTGCAACCACTGTGTCTGCCGGCAGCTCGCCTGGCAGATCATCTGAGGCCCCAGGACCAACTATGAGGACTTTGTCTTTAGTTATTTCTATGATCCTTGTATCTGTGAGAATCTTCACTCCACGCTGCTCGTAGCCGATCCAGCATCAATTCGCGAATTACGACTGCGGCATCCTTGGCGATCTCTTTTCCCGCAGTTACAATGGTAACATCGTAATCCCTTTGGGATAGAAAATCTGCAATCTGTGCTCCTGAGGTGCCTCCGCCCATTACAACCACCTTCTCGCCGTGGATCCTGGCCTTACCCTCCAGGAGATCGCGGCTTAATACAACATTTTTCGATTTAATTCCAGGAATGGCTGGCGGAAACTGCGAGGCTCCGATAGCTACGATGGCGACATCGGCACCTTCCTTTCTTGCAAGCTCCAAGGTCGCCTTTGTTCCCAAGCGAACATCCACACCCAATCTTTTCATCTCCCCTACCAGGTAATCGCGCAGCTCAGACCACCCGGGTCTTTTGGGCGACATCGATGCCAGGAGAAGTGCCCCGCCCAGGTGATCGCGTTCCTCGATGAGCACTACCCTGTGACCTCTCGTGGCAGCGATTCTTGCGGCCTCCATGCCCGCAGGTCCACCTCCGGCAATGAACACACGCCTTTTAATTTCGGAAAGAGGCTTGGCAAACTCCTCTTCGCGGCTTGTTTCTGGGTTGACTGTACACCATACATCCCGGTTCGAAAACAGTCTGGTGATGCAGCCTTCATTGCAAGCGATGCAATTTCTTATATGATCTGAGCGGCCATCCTGCGCTTTTTTGGGCCAATCAGGATCAGCGAGAAGGGATCTACCTATGGCCACAAAATCAGCTTTCCCTGTGCGAATGATATCGTCTGCCATGGCAGGTGAGCGGATCTTTCCCACCGCGATCACGGGTACTTTTCACGAAACTCTTAATCCACTCTGCGAATGGGACCTGTAAGCCATCAGGCATGGACATGGGAGCTATCATATATCCGCGATTAAATGACGCATAATTGCCAGATGATACATGAATGGCATCCACACCCAGTTCCTCAAATCTCTTCGAAATCTTTGCGCTGTCCTCAAGAGTAAGGCCATTTGAAACCATTTCATCTGCAGAGATGCGAATGGTGACTGGAAATCCATCACCGACTGCGCCTCGGACTGCCCGAACCACCTCAGTGGCGAAACGCAACCTGCCTTCTTCTGAGCCACCATATTCGTCTTCGCGGGTGTTGCTGAAAGGGGAGAGGAATTGAGTTATGAGGTATCCGTGAGCACCATGTATCTCAACGAAGTCGCAGCCGGCATCTTTCGCCCGTCTGGCAGCATCTGCATAAGCATTAATAATATCCCTAATCTCATCAACATTGAGACTCCGAGGCATTTCATTTATTGTTGAATCAGGAATGGGTGAGGGAGCGATTGGCTGCATGCCTGTGGTCTGAGATGATGTCTGTCTCCCGGCATGGTAGAGTTGAGGCCCTATGACAGCCCCTTGGGCATGGGCTGCTTGGGCAAGCTGTTTCAGTCCAGGAATAACGTCGTCCGTATGTATTCCAAGCTGGTGACTGAACCCTTTGCCATCTGACTCTGATGAACGAAGCTTCAAGAATAATGGTTCCCACGCCACCTCTAGCCACCCTCTCGATATGAGCCAGATATTTCGGAGTTACGAGGCCTCTTTCGTCTGCATAGTTGCGGACCATGGGGGGCATCACAACTCGGTTCTTGATTTCCAGCGTCCCTATTTTTCCAGAGGAGAATAGCGAGGGGAATTTCGTCATATTATAATCATAACAACTGCCAAGGCAATATATTTTTGGACGACTGTTTTACTAAAAATTTCTGGACTGCACATGATTCGATACGACGGATATCTTTACTTACGATAATCACCACCGTTTGGTCTCAAGGTGATTAGATATGTTTCCCGGATTAGGTGGTTTAGGCGGAAGGGGCGGCATGAGCCCCAAGAAGATGAAAGGCATGCTGAAAAACATGGGAATAGATATCGAGGAGCTCGAGAATGTAACTGAAGTCGTCATTCGCATGCCGGACAAGGAGATTGTCATAGAAAACGCCTCCGTCGCGATCATGGACGCCCATGGGGTGAAAAGCTTTCAGATCTCCGGCGATTCCAGGGAACGTTCCATATCCGGCGCTGCAGAAGTGGAGCCCGAATTAGTGATTTTGGACTCGGATATTGAGCTTGTGGTCGCCCAGACAGGTGCAAATGCGAAACGAGGCAAAAACAGCCCTGCTGGAGGCAAAAGGAGATCTGGCCGCAGCCATAATGTCGCTGGCTTCCAAATAGGCATTCCCCCTGGTAATCTTGTGAACAAAGAGCTTAGAACTCTTCGCGACCCAGTTCATGGGGCCATCCAGATGGACGAGCTGGAGTGGCTCCTCATCCGCTCGATACCTATGCAGCGGCTGAAGGGCATAAAGCAACTGGGCCTGGTAGAAGCGGTTTATCCCGGCGCCAACCATACCAGGTTCGAGCATTCCCTGGGAACCATGTTCATGGCCGGTCTGATAGCCGGGCACCTGGGCCTTTGTGCCGAAGAGGTGCGGAAGGTCCGGATAGCAGGACTCCTGCACGACCTCGGGCATTCAGCACTCTCTCACGCTGTGGAAGGTGTGCTCAGCCGCAACCCGGACATTCAACCCATCCTGGGGTCCGGGCGCGCATCAGGGCATGAGGAGTTCACCCACGAAATAATAACGGCTCATCCTTTCGGAGAGGCGGCCTTCCGTGTAGCGGAAAGAGATTTCGGCAATGCGGATACATTCTACCGGGAGGTGGCAGATATTGCTTCGGGAGCCAGGCCCCCTCTGGGACAGATCATTGTCGGAGATATGGACGCCGACAGGATAGACTTTCTGCTGCGGGACTCGCATCACTCCGGCGTCTCCCTGGGACTTGTGGACACGGATCAGATTTTGCAGTCCCTCACCATCTGCAATGGACGAATAACACTTGCGGGAGACGGCGACTACAGAGCCGAGATGTCTCAAACGGCCGCAGAATCTATGCTCATCGCCCGAGCACATCACTATAATGCCCTCATCTATCATCCAACAGTGCAATCCATCAGGGCCATGCTGCTGACAGCTTTGGAAAATGCGCTGGCCAGGATGGAGGCGGATGATGCCCGGAGCAGGATTGTTCTGTTCTTCCGGGAGTATACGGACCCGGACCTTCTCAGGTTCATCTGGGATAAGGGAAGCGATCGTTCGCGAGAACTCCTGCAGCGCATAAAATACGGCCAGGAGCTTCCCCTGGCAGCCAGATTCGACCATAGATCTCTGGCGCCGGACATCAGGATGGCACTCTCCACAATCTCCCGCCACGGGCGCATGAGAAAGCTTTTCGAGGACTCCCTGGGCAAGAAATACGGGGCTCTCGTAAATATCACTGTAGGCAGCGGCGTGCCGCGATCCATGAGAACGGAGGCAAACGGGTTTCTCTATGATGAGTCCGCTCTGGCTGCGGGCCTCGTCAAGTCCCTGACCCGCCAGATCGCTATATCCTTCTTCTCGGATGGCCCTGCCGAGATCTCGCTACAGGAGGTGAGGGAGCAGGCGATAAAACTCCTGAGCTTTATCCGCGCCGAGAGCTATCTTCCCATTGACGGCCTATTGCTGCTTTTTTATACCCTGCACCATATGCTTTCCGAGACGTATGGGCAGAAGATCCTCGTTCCCAGGATCAGAAACATAACCTGGCTCTACCGGACTGTGGCCAGGCTGAAAGATCAGGGCCCTGCCGGTCTTTCCGGCCTCTTCGACTACTCCATCCACTCTGAGTACGGCTTTCCCTACAGCGAACGGCTCTTTGAAGACATTCAAATCCTTGTGGCAATGGGCATGATCTACCAGGATCAAAGGCATTACGAGCGGAATGGCCAGTGGAGGCAAAGATACGAATACATGCTTACGGCAGAAGGAATAAAGTACGCCAAAGAAGTCGCCGGCTCTTATAGTAAAGAGGCAGAGCAGCTTCAAATTCGTCTGTTGCAGGAGAAACACACCATACCCTATGATGTAGTCAGTCTTTATCTCAAGAGATATGAGGGAGCAAAGCCAGAGAGGCAATAGAGAGGCAATGATAGGAATCTAATTTTAGACACATAAAACCAAACTCTTTGCAGATAGATGACGAATTGCATTTCTAATCAGAGGAAGCTCAGGTAGGCGATCCCGCATCAGGATAAATGATCCGAGATTGTGCAGAATTTTGCAAAAAATTTTTAGTCGGGACGGGCGACCGGGATAAGTTGCCCGCCGTCAGATTACGAAAATTTGAGATTAGCTCATCTGATGCTTGGTGTAGATGCCCTGGTTGTATATCGCAATTGGAGTAGAGGGCGTCCAGCTATCAGACAGGAATTGATAGATGCTCTCGCCGGTCCATGCTACCTTATTATCCTTTCCTGCAGCGGCTGCGGTGTAGATGGGAGACTCGGCTGCGGGTGCGACATAGCTATTATTCAGGAAATCGTAAGCTGAATAGGTGGAGTTTTGGGTGGTGTTAGTGCCAAGCTTGCCGGACATAAACCGGTCCGTGGCTACTTCGACCGGAGGCACAAAGGTGCTCGAAGCCCAGCTATCGTTCATGAATGCGGCCATAGAAGGGGTGGTGTCCAGAACGTTTTGGGCTGGTGTTGCCGTGGCGGCAGGACGATCCTTTAAAACGGTTGCGGCAGGTGAGCCCATGACAGCAGGCAATAGCCCGCCCAGAGCCATCAGAGTAATTAGCACAAGTATAATATGTCTCATGGAGCCTGCAATATCAATCAGGTATCCATAAAGCTTTCCGTCGGTTCGGGCCGTCTCTATGGCAATGGATAGCCATTCTTGAGCCCGCGAAAATCATTGTTGGATTTGCAGGGCTTTCAGTTCTGATGTGGTCGTTTCCGGGTGCCGCGCAAGGTATTCCGCAATCCGTGGAGAGTGCACAAGCCGGCAGTCGATGCAGGTCCAAAACCTCTTTCCTCTCTTAGTTCTCACGTACTTGCCTAGATCCAAATCCTTGCAGGGATAGAGAGGGCAAAAACAGTTGGTGCAATCCTGATCCGGAAAATGATGACACGGATAGTATTCGCAATTTAGTCTCCCCGTGTCCTGCACAGGCTGGTTTGCCGCTTCTCTTATCAGACACGGATTGTCGGTTACCAGACCGTCCGCACCTAACCGGAGAAGCCAGCAGGCCTGCCCTTTTGTGTTGACGTTCTGTGGATAAACCATCAGACCATTCTGGTGCGCCTCCTTGAAGAGCCTGGGGTTGACCCGCTCCGGAAAAATGGCGTCCGCCCCTGCCCAGATGGCCAGCTTCACAGGCTTTATGGGAAGCGATGCAATGATGATCCCTGTTTTAAGGCCGGAAATGTCCTTCATTTCACGGAGACTGGTGTGATAGTAGGATGTCACGATGCTATTGCTGCCTTCCAGGACTTCGGCCACCAGCCCTTCCAGGCCCTCTTCCTTCATCTCCACAACCAGGCCCAGACCAAGCTCTTTTGCAAGAGCCGAAGCTTCCGACAGGGTGGGGATCTCCTGGCCGCGCACACGAAGAGATTTCAGCTCAGCAAGGTCAAGCTCCTCCACCAACCCTTTGCCATTGCAGGTCCGATCTACACTCTCATCGTGCATCAAGACTAGTTCGCCGTCGCGGGAAAGTCGAACATCCATCTCTACATAATCGGCTTTACACAACGCTGCGGCCTTGATGCCCTCCAGAGTGTTCTCCGGAGCCAGGGCTCCAGCTCCGCGATGACCTATCACTAAAGCCATTATAGCCAAAGATGCCTGGAAAATATATCACTTTTTGCTTGGAGCCGGAAAGAGTTATACTTCAAGAGGGATATCAGAAATGTTGAATGCTTGATAATCTTGAGAAGTTCATCAACCTGAAGAGGGATATCGCAGAGATTAATATAGATCCACTGCAGCGAGGCGGAGTCCTGACGCCTGAGGCGCGAGCCGCTCTGATGGAATGGGGTGACGGCTACTCTGTCTGCGACTTTTGCACAGGGATGCTGGATCATATCAAGAACCCACCCATTGAGGAGTTCGTGCATGGCGTTCTCCCGGAGTTTCTGGGCACCGATGAAGTCAGAATCACCCACGGCGCACGCGAGGGAAAGTTTGCCGCAATGCACTCGCTTTGCGAAAAGGGCGACTGGGTGGTAATGGATGGCAATGCCCATTACACGACAGTCCTGGCAGCCGAGAGAGCGGGTTTGAAGATAGAGTATGTCCCCTCCAGCGGAGAGCCGGATTATGCTATCACTCCGGAAGGCTACGCCCAGGCTATCGAACGCGCTTATGAACATAAGGGCAATGTGAGCCTGGCAGTCCTGACCTATCCGGACGGAAACTATGGAAACCTGGCCGATGCGCGATCGGTAGCAGAGGCCTGCCATGACTACGGAGTGCCTCTGCTCCTTAACGGCGCTTACGCCATAGGCCGTATGCCCGTAAATGCTCGCGAGCTCGGGGCGGATATAATCGTTGGTAGTGGCCACAAGTCCATGGCTGCATCCGGACCTGTAGGGGTCCTGGGAGCAACAGAAGAGTATGCCAGAACCATATTCAGGCTCTCTTCCACCAAGAAGAACAAAGAGGTTGAGCTCCTGGGCTGTACCGTGCGCGGGGCGCCACTCTTGACACTGATGGCTTCGTTCCCTGCGGTCGTCGAGCGAGTGGCACACTGGCAAGAGGAGGTGGAGAAGGCACGCTGGTTCTCGGCCGAGATGGAGAAAATGGGATTAATGCAGCAGGGAGACCGGCCGCATAACCATGATCTTATCTTCTTCCTCGCGGAAAACCTCTATCAAATCTCACAAACCGCAAAGAAGGGCCGCTACTTCCTTTACCGCGACCTCAAGGATCGCGGAGTCTGCGGCATCAAGCCCGGTCTCACCCGCCAGTTCAAGCTGAGCACCTTCGGGCTCTCCCGACCAGAGCTGGATAAGGTCTTGAGCGCATTCTCGGAGATCATAGAATCCTATGCCAAGGCCTGAAGACACTTTATGCAACACCTTTATAATAGACTCAACTTAATAAGAGAGACAAAGGAGGAAAGAATAACGAATCCAAAGTCCGTTCAGGTCTCCTTGGCGCTGATTACAATAGCGCTGGTTTTGACAATTACGGCTCCGGCCTGTGCGAGTGCAAATGAGACATCGATCAACTGGTTTATTAAAGGCTATAACCTTTATAACCAGGAAAAATTCAGCGATTCCCTTGATGCCTACAATAAAGCTCTTGAGCTTAATCCAAAGGATTCTGAAGCCTGGAACAATAAAGGAATTGATCTAGGCCTCTTGGGGAAGTTTGACGATGCCCTTTCGTCTTTTGAGACGGCTGTGGCTCTAAATGATTCTTATGCCGAAGCCTGGTTCAACATGGGTGTGATCTACGATGTCAAGGGAGATTACCCAACGGCCGTCCAGGCTTACAAGAAAGCAACCGAGGTTGACCCATCCTATCATAAGGCCTTTGTCGCAAGAAACGTCGATACGGATTTGTTAATGGGGCGTTCGCTCTCCTGTTCCTGTCAGGATCAGCTGGCCATGGTCTGAACGTCTGATTCAAGCATAGATATGGAGTTCTCCGGCAAAGGCCGGAGAGCTTGAGGTCTATTCTTGCCCGTCGTTTCTTAAATTTCCATATTTTATCTCATCTAGGCTAGACCGCTGCCACCCATTCCAATAGGTATCTGGCTGATGTCTCCAACGCCTGTCAAGATCCTATCTGCATCCTCGTGTACGTCATGGAAATAGGATTTCGGCGAAGCTGTGGTTGGCTGTGAGTTCTCTGCCGGTAATCTGTGGAGTGGTATTCTGGGCCTCCTGGCTGGAGACGGCTGATGAAGCTCTTGGCATCGGGACAACTGCCGGAGTATAGCTGGATATGTCCGGGTTGATCCATACGGCTTCGAAATTAGATCGCTCTGAGATCTGCCCGTTGCTGACCTTTATGAGATCGCCTTTAATCGACTGGCTCGCGTCAATGAAATTCCCCTTAAGATGGGTAGCGTCCACTTCCGTGCCATTCTGAGAGGTCAGAACCAGATCTACGCGGTTCCCTTCCACTGAGCCGACGACTACTCCATTCCAGGATTGGCCGCTGTCGGGCTCATACTTTGCCTGGCCGTAGAGATTCTGGCCCTCCTGTTTGAGTTCCATGATCACCTGGCTTGGCTCGATCCCTGTTACAGACCAGATGTAGCTCAGGTTAGGGACGGATGCTTGCTCGCTTTCATTGAAAGATGTCTCAGATGTGGCAGATGTGTCTTGCACAGTTCCAATTGACCCTGACGATTCATTTGCCAGGGATCGCGATTCTTGAGGAGAGGATGCATCGCGAATATTTGTCTCATTGGTCGAATTATTCAGAGACTGCGCCAGAGACGGACAGGCGGCCAGGATAAATAAGAGCACCATCGGAATAATTATAAGTTTCTTTATCAATTTTAGACCTCCATTTTTGCCAATCATTGCCATTCGTATTCTATCGCATCTTCAACCTTTAACGATAATTAGCCATAAAGCATACGTCATTTGACTATAAGCATCTTTCTGATCTTCTCTGGATTAATGAGAAATGAGACCAATTGAAAAGAGAAAAAGGGAAGCTGCGCCAGAAATCCAGGCGCCCAGCTTATCTTCTTAATCTAGATGATCTAGAGTCCGCCGCTTCCGCCCATTCCGGGTGGAACGCCGCTCAAGTCGCCGCCCACGCCCTGCTTATCTGCATACTCGTGAACGTCAACGAACCTTGATTTAGGTTTAGCTGTCTCATTGGACGTGGTGGTGGTGACATCTGGTGCGGTTGTGTCAACAACTGCTGGAGACGGAGTTGCCGCTTTGGGCTGCTCAATAGTTGCCTGAGTGTAGCTGGAGGTATCCGGGCTGATCTCCGTGGCCGTGAAGCTGCCTTTATTTACGATCTTACCCAGGCTTACCTGCGTATAATTGCCATTGATGGTTCCGTTCTTGTTATCGAGAGTTCCGGAAAGCTTTGAGCTTACCAGCTCTTTATCCTTCTGCGCCGTGATGGTCAGATCCACTTTATCGCCACTGACGGATCCTGTGACCTCGGCATTCCAGGGATTGCCGGACTGGGGCTCGTACTTGGCCTGGCCGAAGAGATCCGTGCCGTCCTGGTCCAGGACCATAATGATCTGATCCGCCTCGATGCCGGTAACCGACCAGATGAATTTCAGACCGCTGGCCGTGGCGGCTATGGTCTCATTTTCATCTCTGGTAACATTCCCGGGTTGGGTCGCATTCTCTAGAACGGCCTCATTCGCCGGTTCGCTCTCACCCGTCTTAATGGTTCCATTTTCCGGTGAGACGATATTCACTGTTGCGGTCGAATTATTTTCGACAATGCTCGTATTGTTGGCGGACTGCCCCAGGGACAGGCCTGCTGTAATGAGGAATACGAGTAGTAGGGGAAGAATCATGTATTTCTTATGCAATTGTATGCCTCCAATGTTTTCCACTATTCGGCGATAGGCTTTTCGTCATTTGCCTACAACGTGCACCCCAGTCAAACCTTCTCCTTTATAAGCTTTGTCGAGCGCTCCAGCCGTTCCCTGGATCAGGATCCTGGGCCCGATATCGCGGAGGAATACCTTGCATAGCTGACTTCCTGTCTCAGCTCAGCATAGGGAGGGCCGGCTGATGACGGGTGGGAGCGAGTCAAAGGAGAGATCCACTACAATAATTTCGTAAAAAATATGATAATTATCATAATTATATTGATCGGATGCTAAGGGTTTGAATGCACACTGGCCGCTAGAATTTTATATTGATATAGCTTATCACACTCTGACATTTTGATACCAAAAGCTTTTTATTCAATAACATTCTATTAGAGCTGGAATTGCAAAACGAGGATTCAAAAAATGATAGATGATAATGTGGAAAAGATGCCTGATGTCAAGAAGACGAAGGCAGATGTAGGGAAAAAGACGGAACACGCAAAAACAATTGCGCAAAAGTCGAAAACTTCCCCCAGGAAATAAGATGGCTCGGGCATTGAAGCTGGGCATTGAATAAACAATAACCAAAATATGCAAATAATCAGGCAAATTCGAGATAGGATTCAAAAGATTTTGAGATTCTTTCGCCATCTGCCTGTCCCTCTCCTTACAACTTTGAGGTCGTTTAGAAATCTATGAAAGCCAGTTTAAGCAATAGTAGGTGTTAAAATGAAGTATAGCAAAATTCTGCTCGTCCTAATGGTACTCGTCTGCCTTGCGTTTCAGGCAAGCGCTGTATCGGTAAGTCCAAACCACAATTCAAGCATCACAATGGCTAACGGATCAAACAACACAACGGTATCCAGCGGATCTAAAATCGCAATGGAATCCAGCGGATCAAACAACACAATGGCGTCCAGCGGATCTAAAATCACAATGGAATCCAGTGGATCAAACAAAACAACGGTGTCCAGCGGATCTAACATCACAATGGAATCCAGTGGATTAAACAAAACAACGGCGTCCAATGAATCAAACAACACAATGGGATCCCGCGGAGATTATCTTAACCCCAACATGGGCAAGTGGACCAGCTTCCCCTGGTACACCACAGGTGGTTCCTTCTACAGCCAACCATATAGCGACTCAATGTTCTCGCCGTTCAGAGAATATTATGTAACTTCCGGCATACCCGTAGTGGGTGGGATATTCAGCACACCTGTCCAAGTTCGATATAGCGCAGAGAATGCCATCCATGGTTTACTACGGCACCGGCCAAGCGTTGCCATACACCCAATATGTATCCACAATGCCATCCAAGACCAATGACCTCTGGGTCCAGGGAGCAACAAACTGGGCACAGTATGTAGTAACCCCAGTCGGAACCTGGATACAGTTGGTCGCCAATGCACCCGTGGGAGGGTCAGCGGGCGTCTATGAGATCGTTCAGACAGATACAAGCACTGTAAAGTATAATACTTATCAGTTCAACCAGGGTTACAATACCATGAACTTCAATGCCGACCAGGTTGGAAGACACATGCTATACTTTGTGGTGAATAACCAGCCCAGCAACGTGGTCGTTGTGGATGTATTTGCCCAGACAACAACAGGGTGAATAAATCCAGTGCATACAATATCTTAGCAGTATCGCATCACCAAGATAAAAATATAAGATTGATGGCAGTTGCACTCCGGCATTCGAGGCTCAATGCCATCAATCTCGTATTTCTCTTGACAATATTTTTGATCAAATTCAATTACAATCCTGTGAAAAGTCTCTTTCTTAATCAGTTCTTCGGGGATGTTCATTTCTTTGGGCAAAGCTCGCATGAAGTCTACCGTTCTTTACATCAGGAAACTCTCATCACAAAAGGCCCGCTTTGGATCTAAGCCTTTCTGTACACTGAGACGAGAGTCCTATTTTCTTTTTCGCGAAGATAGATAATATTTATATGCCATAATATCATTTCACAAAATGGACTATAGAAGAATTCTCCAAATGGAATCGGGAAAATGAATTCAATTGGATGCAAGAGGATGATGAAATGGTGTTGAGGAGATCATTTGTACCCCTGGCAAAAAGGGTTTTTCGCGTCGTAGCACTCATCTCTTTGGTGCTATTGACACTCATGCCCTGCCTGATTGCGGCAGACACTTCTAGAGACGAGAAGGCCCCGGCTTTCGACCCCGGTAACATGGATCGATCAATTCATCCCGGCGACGACTTCTATCAATACGTCAACGGCGGATGGATCGAGAGGAATCCGGTTCCATCTGATAAGACCAAGTATAACGAGTTCAAGATCGTGGAAGACAGAACAGAAGAACAGGTTCGAAAGCTGGTAGAGCAGGCCTCCAATAACACATCTGCCACGGATAGCAGCCTTGATTGGAAGATAGGCCGGCTATATCAGAGTGGCATGGATACGGATTCGATAAACCGAACGGGGTTCTCGCCACTGCAAGGAGAGCTTAAGCTCATCGACAATATAACCACGAATGCAGATGTTCAGAGGGTCTCCGATCAGATGCTTTCATACTACATTATCGACCCGTTCTTCTCATTCTACGCCTCTCCAGACAGCAAGAACAGCAAAATGATGATCGCCACTCTTTACCAATCCGGTCTGGGCTTGCCGGATAGAGACTACTACTTCCGCTCGGACAACGAATCGGTAAAGACGCGGGAAAATTATCTTAAATTCGCGGCGAAGATGTTTGTCCTGCTCGGAGACTCATCCCAGAATGCAACGACCGAATCTCAAACGATCATGAGGATGGAGACCCGCCTGGCCAATGCCTCTTTCACGAATGTGGATAACCGAGATGCAGTCAAGACTTACCATCGCATGACTTTAAAGGAGCTGGGTGACAAGGCACCGGGTTTCAACTGGACGGAACTGCTCCAGGATGTGGGCTATCCCGATATTAAGGAGATCAACGTCAATCAGCCGTCCTTCGTAGAGGAGCTGGGCAGGATGATGCAGACAGAGAGCGTGGGGGACTGGAAGACCTTCCTGCGCTGGAAGCTGGTATCGGCCACTGCTCCATTCCTATCCTCAGAATTTGAGAACGAATCCTTCGACTTCTACGGTCGCAAGTTGAACGGCCAGGAGCAGATGGAACCGCGCTGGAAGAGGGTCCTCAAGACGGAGAACGCATTCCTGGGAGAGCCCATTGGCCGGATATACGTTCAACAATACTTCAAGCCTGAGTCTAAGGCCAAGATGGAGGATATGGTAAGGAATCTGAAGACTGCATTTCAGGCCAGGCTTCGGAATCTGACCTGGATGGAGAATGCTACCAAAGTCAAGGCCCTCGATAAACTGGAGACTATGGATGTCCAGGTCGGTTATCCGGAAGAATGGCAGAACTACTCCGGACTGGAGATAAAGAACGATTCCTATGTCATGAATGTGCTGCGAGCCGGCGAATTCGAGTTCGACCATGGATATTCCGGTCTTGACAAGGCAGGAAAACCCGTAAATCGTGCCACCTGGTTTGTGCCCCCTCAAGACATCAATGCCTATGCCTACTTCGAGATGAATGCCATATTCTTCCCGGCAGGAATACTGCAGCCGCCTTTCTTCAATGCCAGCGCCGATGATCCCGTCAACTATGGAGCCATTGGTGCCGTCATCGGACACGAGATGACCCATGGCTTCGATGATCAGGGAAGGAAGTTCGACAAGAATGGCAATTTGACTGACTGGTGGACAGCACAGGATGGGTCCAACTTCAACAACAGCACAGAGGTGCTCGTCGGCCAGTACGACAAGTATGAAGCGCTGCCGGGCCTTTATGTAAACGGCAACCTTACATTAGGCGAGAACATAGCAGATATGGGTGGCTTGACCATGTCCTATTATGCCTGCCATCTTGCTCAACCGAACGAGACAAAGAAGATCGACGGTTTCACCGCAGATCAGAGATTCTTCCTCGGCAATGCCCAGATGTGGCGAGAGACCATCAGAAATGAGTCTTTGAGGACCAAGGTGTTGACGGATCCTCATTCGCCCTGCAGGTTCAGGATTGATGGCGTGGTCTTCAATATGCCCGAGTTCTACCGGGCCTTCCCGGAGATCAAGCCCGGTGACAGGCTGTACAGGCCAGAGGAGGAGAGGCCAGTCATCTGGTAGGGAAAGAACCAGGCAAAGGGTTGCTTGACAACCCGGTTTCCCTTCAACCGATGCGACGGATAATCTTGCAAAAATATGCAAGCGCATTCTTGCCGTCGCATTGAGATCCTTTTTTTGTTTGGCGCGAAAATCTTCAGACATCACGAACATTTGCGGTTCCGATAAGGCTGATGATCGAACCCATGGTGGCGAATTGCCTTCGTATTCAGCGACTCATTGGATACCAAGAAATCCGGCTTCTCCTCCGCAAAAGGTCTTCTCCAATCCAGGAGAAGCTTCCTTCAGGCAAAGCTTTTCTATAAAGAGCGGCTCTATATATTAGGTGAAAATTCAGTGAAAATATCAATTGCGACAATCCTATTGCTGTTGCTATCTTCGGCGGCCCTGGCAGCTCCCGAGATGCACGCAGCTCGGACCTTACACAGTATCGTTCAATATGAACACAAGTTTGAGCTACCAGATCCAGTCGCAAAATCCGATGATCTATCCTTCGGCTACCATCTATCCGCTCGTGATATCAACGAATAATACGACAGGTGCATCCATAAGCATAATTCAATACAATAACCTCACAACCTCGACTCTGGGAGTGAACGAGGAGACTGCAGGACTGCGAATGGCTCTCCGAGGCATCAATGTCACTGCCCCAGAGAAGATGACCATCGACAAAATGAATGGTTTCCTGCTTTTGGGAATGCCTTTTGCCCGGCATGGGTAATGCGTCTTCCAGATCAATGTTCTACCAGGCCCAGTACTGGCTGGACAGCAAGGACTGTACATGTGGCCCGGTCTCTGTCGGCACAGTGCTAGTGAACATCGCCTCAACGTATCCAGAGAATGTTACAGGGAATTTGCTAAGCAGCATCCACGTGGCCGCGGGCCAGGAAGCCTTCCGCGCAGGTACCCCGGTAGCTTCGTCAACAAACAATGTTTCGCAAGAGGATTTAGGCTTTGTTGATGGCAGAGTATATAATGAGAAGAACGGTGTGGGAGTGGCCTCTGCTGAGATAACTGTAGATTATAACCCTACGAGAATAATGACAGATGCCCTTGGCAATTACAAGGTAATGGTCCTGCCGGCACAACATAGCATCGGGGCGCAGTCATCGGATTACAGCGTAATACCCTCTTCCGTCATGGTATACCGGAACCAGACCACCAAGCTGGATCTGAGAGCTGTGGCCAGGCAAACCGGATAAGAGGAACTACGATTGATGGCATAATCTAACGCGAAGAAGAGTTCCGGCCATTGACCCAAATCCCATAACTAGCCGACTCCAATGCGGCTTAGGTCAAGGCTAGAGAGCTGGGGTTTCCTATCTACTCGCAAGTCTGCATTTGAGAGTTCTTTGGAACTCCAGCTACCTCTGATTTTATCAAACCAGTTTGGCCTTCGGGAGAACCCGGGCTCGCTCCTAACAAGACCGGAAAACCGGAACTTAAGGGCGCTTACAGATCCCGCGATTTCGTGGGGCGTGCGCATGCGACCGGGGGGAGCGAGGCTGCCCATGCGCGAGTCGATGCATGCAGGCGAGCGGGTGTTGAATGTTGAGGTTTCCATATGATGGGAACCAAAGGCAAGAGATACCTGGAAAGTAATATTTGCGATCTTAGAACCCACGAAAAGTTCTATCTCATCGAGAGTTCTGAATGGAAACAGATTTGTAAGCCATCGGAAGCCGCTCTTCTTATCGAGATGATCAAATTATAATATGTTGCACTCTGAATAAAATCCTGCGTGGTTTATTTATATCGAATATGCGCTCATCTATTAAAGAGGCGATCTCATGGTTGATTTTGAAGACATGTTGCGGAAGATCAAAGATTTGGGCGGCGAGTATAAAGAGGAAATTGGCGCTGGAAAAGAAGAGCAATCTGCAATGAAAAAAGAGAATGAAGCTGCCGCAGATATTGTTAAGGCAAAGATAAAGAAATTGGAGGCCGCGCTAACCCAGGATATGCCATTCCAGGTCGAAAGCCCAATAGGAGAAATCAATGAAGGCACATCATTGCCATCCGGCGGTCGAGTCTTTTTAGTCAAGACTCCTAAAAACAAGATAAACGTGCGTATGCATGATATGAGGACGCGTGACGCACGGGAGACCTCCTATACGGATGCGGATCCAGACCTCTTAATTATGATAACAGATCTGAAGCTCGACGAGTTTTTAAACAATATCCAGGAGGAACTAAAAAAGAGGCTTTCAAAATGATCTGACCAAGATATCATGCTTCATTTTCTCTTGGCAGGCCAATTCATAACAGGGTCTTCTCAGCCGTGCCAACGGCAGTTAGTAGCCTGAAAAATTCTGACTATACCGGATTGACGCCTTTTTGGTCTCCTGCGGCAATAGCTCTCATAAGCCACCCGCGAGAGCTCGTCGGCCTCTTCATTCTCCTCTCGGGGCACCCAGGAAAAGCTTACGTCCAAGCCCTCCAACAGCCTCTTGATCTCGGGCACGTACTTCTTGGAGGTGGCGGAGTTCACTCTGTACTCGCCCTTCATCTGCTTGATCACCAGCTGGGAATCGCCCTTGATCAGAATCTTCTCTTTGATGCCCTCATCGACCAGCCACTGCGCCGCTGCCCTCAGCCCTTCGTACTCGGCCACGTTGTTGGTCATGCCCCGGCCCTCGCCCACAGCGCCGAAACCGCGCCAGATCGGCACGCCGTCGCGATAGACGAGGTAGCCGTAAGCCGCCACGCCTCCTGGATTCTTGGGATAACATAGGCCGTCGAAGTAGATGGTGATCATATCATTACGGCATTATGAATGTGCCATTATAAAAACTCCGGCCAGAATAGAAGGGGCTCGGAAAAGTCCTGCAAACGGGTCGAAAGGCCTCAATAAATCATTATAGAATAGCTTTAAAGCTCCTCGGTAGCACATACTCAGTTTGATCCGATAAGAATTCAGTTCACATCAACATCATGTCCATCTCAAGCCCATCCGAAAGCAGGACGGCCTTAATGCCAAAAAAGAGGTTCCCAAGATCATGAAGGTAGCTGTCATTGGAGGAGGCATCGCTGGTGCAGAGCTGATAAGAGTCGCCTCGCCGGGTCCCCTGGAGTTCACATTAATTGAGCCCAAGAAGCAGATAGAGATGCAGGCCCTGTATCCGGAGTACCTGGGCGGCGTGGCCAGGCTCCAGGATTTGGCTGCACCACTTAAGACCTTTTTGCGAGCGCGTGGGAGCCAAACACGTCCAGGAGAAGGCCATTGCCCTGGAGGGGAACACCGTCGTCTGTGAGCAGTCCCGCGTAGATTTTGATTCTGTCGTGATTGCCACAGGCGCCGCCCAGAACTACTTCGGCATCAAGGGAGCGGAGAACACCTTCTCCATCAATACCCTGGAGGAGACCAAGAAGGCGCGAAGGTTCGTGGAAGACAAATATCCGGAGCGGTCATGATCATGGGCTCGGGCCTGACAGGCGTGGAGGCAGCCTCCGTCCTGGCCGAGAGCCTGGACGCGAGCATCTACATCATCGAGGCGCGCGAACGCGTCCTGCCTCTGTTCTCGCCTCAAACCTCTGCCATGGTGGAGAAGGCCCTCTCCAAAAAAGGCGTGAACATCCTCACCTCCACCCAGGTTGCGGAGGTTAAGAAAGACTGCATAATGTTCACCGACGGCATCTGTCTGGACTGCGACATGGCCATCTGGACGGCGGGAGTGAAACCTTCTCCGTTCATTCAGGACCTTGATCTTCCCAAAAAGAACGGCTGGATTCTGGTGGACCCGAACCTTCAGGCCAAAGAGAATGTCTTTGCTATCGGCGACTGCGCCTGGATTGAGGTGGACGGAAAGCTGGCTACCAGGACCGGCCTTGAAGCAGAGCGGCAGGCCAAGCATCTCGCCCGCAACCTGACCCATCTGGCAGAGGGAAAACCAATGGAGAAGTATTCTGTCCGCGCCAGCACCGACAGCCAGGTGGCGCTCATCTCCTTGGGCGCTGATTGTGCCGTGGGAGTGGTGGGAAAGACCTGCATAGGCGTTCCAACCAGGCTGATTTACTCTCTGAAGAGCTGGATCGATAAGTCCTTTATCAAGCGGTTTAAGTGAGATAACCCGTGATCCATTAAACTAGATAAATAACCAATAAACTATTTTTTCATTTGAATATTTTTACTATAATAACTACTATAGGAAGAACCGGAACTATAATCTTAAATCTCAAATATCAAAAATAGATTTGTATAGGCGCATATCCCGCGCCTATATTTCTGCTAGCAGCTAGTTTACCTGGCTGCCTTTGCCACGCGCTCCACGCTATCCCTGTGGTTGATGGCGTAGCTCTTGACATCATGGTTCGCTGCCGCGATGATCTCATCCGCGAGAGCCATATCTGCCTTTTTGGCCTTCTTGAAGGAAGCAGCATGAGCGCCCTTGCTTATGAACATGAGCGCAGTATCCACTCTTCTCTGCGGTGCTGTATCCACGGCCTTCGGTACGGTAATGCCGCCGTACTTGAGACGGACAACTTCTTCGCGAGGTCCGGCGTTGGCTATGGCCTTGGCCAGAACAGAGAGTGGATTCTCCTTGGTCCTCTTGGCGACTATGTCGAAGGCGCTCTCTACGATGCCATAAGCCTTGAGCTTCTTGCCTGTATTCTTCTCTTTGCGCATCATCTTATTTACCAGGCGCTCGACGATGTGCTGCTCAGACTTCTTGAACTGCTGCTTGGCATGCCTGCCGCCGGAGTGCATAACCGCTTTGGCTGCCAGGTTCATGTAACCCTTGACGCTCGGGTCTGTAACCTCTACTTCAGCCGGGTCCCATTTGCCGAATACCTTCATTAGAATCACCTCACCGGCTTCTCTTTTCTGCCCCGCACCAGCTCATGCAGGGAGACGTTATTGACGGCGATAACCTTGAACCTGACTCCAGGGATATCTCCCATGGACCGGCCCTGACGCCCACCGATGCGGTCAACCAGGACCTCATCGTGCTCATCTATGAATCCGATGGCTCCATCGCCCGGGGTAGAAAGCCGTAACCTGACGGCCATTCTTGATGAGCTGTATGCGCACTGCCTTTCTTATGGCCGAGTTGGGCTGCTTAGCCTCTATTCCGACCTTCTCCAGGACAATACCTCTACCCATGGGTGCACCGCCCAGGGGATCAGCCTTCATCTTGCTCCCCGACATCCTTCGAATATACTTGGGATGGCTCCACCTCATCTCCTTCCTATCACTCTCCAGTTTCCTGGCTGCATAGATTCCATTTCCCATTCATTTCACCTTGAGTAAATCGCGAATCCGTCTCATTGAATTATGATATCGTCAACGCCATGATGCCTCTGCGCAAGCATCTTGGCTTTTAATATGTTGCGGCCATCTCTGCCGATGGCAATGCCTTTGTCCTTATTGGCTACCTCTACATAAGCCAATCGCTTACTATTCTTGTTTACAACCATGACGTTCTTTATGGCTGCCGGCTGGAAGAGGTTCTCCAAGAACTCCTTTACATCGTCGCTGTACTCGACGATCTCGATCTGCTTGCCTACCGACTTTTTTACCCGGTTGATGTTCGAGCCCTTCCGGCCTATGGCTGCACCCATATCTCCTTTTTTAATGACAAAAATGATGCGTTCATTCTCCGCATCTACGACGCAATCCCGGGCCATGCCGCCCGTCAGGCTCTCGAACAGAGCAATATATCTGATTCCTTCGGTGGTGAGCTTAAACTCACTCATGCCTCAACACCCCGGATCTCACGCTGCAGTGCCATTATCTCCGAGTCCCCTGGCTCGATGACGGCCAAGGCGGCCACGGAGAAGGGTTTCCCACAGGCAGATCCGAGGTCCTTGCCCTTACCCTGGTAACCGTAGACTGGAAGGTCGAGGGTTTCCAGCTTCATCCTTACGTCCTCTGGACAATCGAGAGCAAATACTATGAGCTTTGCCTGTCCGTCAAGTCCTGCTTCAACTGTCCTATTCGATCCTAGCACCACGTTTCCCGTTCTGATGGAACTTCTAAGAGCTCTATCTACATTTATCATTGTAATACCTCATCTCTTGCTTGCCACCAGAGTCACATCTCCGGTGCCGAGCTGTATAGGCTGGCCCACGATGACGTTTTCCGTTACACCTTTGAGATCGTCTACATCCCCGCGTATGGCCGCATCAAGGATGTGGTTAACGGTTACTTCGAATGCAGCTCTTGCCAGCACGCTGGCTTTCTCGCCCGAGACTCCGTGCCGTCCGATCTGCTTTAGCTCCCCGTCTACGGTCATGATGTCCGCGACCAGCATGATGTGCCGAACATCCACGGAAAGGCCCTGTTCGCGCAGGGTATCGGTAGCTTCGTTTATGATGGCATTTCGCGCAGCTTCTATGCCCAGAACCTCTCCGATCTCATTTATATTGTTGGTCTTGATTCGAGTGGGGTCCACTCCATCAAACTGCATAACTTTCTTGAGGGACGACCCTTCCGTATAGAGAATATACTCGTCGCCCTCCTTGCGAATCACGACACGCTTGATGCCCTCTACGCCTTTGAGCGATAGCCTCTTGATCTTCTCAACCAGTTGCAGCAGCTCGCGGTAAGACGGCTCTTCCGGAGCCATTACCAGCATGTTCTCCTTCTGATCCACGGCAAGACCTGTCTCTTCCTTCAGACGAGTTGCGACCTCTTCGGCGGTGATCTTGCGCTGCTCGAGAGCGCCCGGGTTCAGTTCGATGATCACATTCATCTCCGCCAGGTCGGTGGCTATCGACCCCAGGTGAAGAATGGAAGAGGACTCTATGGCCCAGGCCACTTCTCTTGCCAGGTCTCGGTCGTGCGCATAATCCTGATTGAGCTTTATGGTCATGGTTGGAGTCGAGGGAATCTTTCTCGCATCCACAATCTCGATGAGACGCGGAAGGCCCAGTGTAACGTTGATCTCGGCGACTCCCGCGTAGTGGAAGGTACGCATGGTCATCTGTGTGCCCGGCTCGCCTATGGATTGCGCCGCGACCACTCCCACTGCCTCGCAGGGCTCCACTCGAGAGTGCTGATAATCAGAGGATACCTGGGATACTATCTCATTCAGTTGCTCCGCGCTCACTTCCACCCCGCTCAATCCGGTCTGAATAGCTTCTTTCATGCTTGGGGGAAGATCGATCCCTTCCAGCTTCTCCTGGATATCCTTTTCTGATAGGCTCATGCCGACTCCTTCTTCTTCAGCACGCTCTTGATGATGCGCTTGACGTTATCCGTGCTGGCGTAGTCTCGTCTGGAAGCGTCGACACCGTCTTCGCCGTACTGGAACTGGACAATCATGCCCCTCGTCTCCTTGACTGTGCCGTCGTATTTAACCTCTAAATCCTGCAGAGCGTTAACCAGGCGGCGCTGCAGATAACCGCTCTGCGATGTTCTGATTGCCGTATCCACCAGACCTTCGCGACCACCGATGGCATGGAAGAAGAACTCCGTGGGATTCAGTCCATCCTTATAGCTCGACTCTACGAAGCCGTGCGCCTCCGCGCCCAGATCTCCTCGCCGGAAATGGGGGAGGGTTCTGCCGGCATAGCCACGCATAATGCGCTCGCCTCTCACCGACTGCTGACCAACGCATGCAGCCATCTGGGTCAGGTTGAGCATGCTGCCGCGCGCACCGCTCACGGCCATTACCACTCCGGAGTTGTCCAGGCCCAGGTAGCGGCCGGCGATCTTGCCTGCTGTATCTCTGGCCTTGCCCAGAGTCTGCATGATTCTCATCTCCAGAGTCTCATCCAGTGTTCGGCCGGGCAGCGGTTCCAGCTCGCCGGCATTATAGGCTTCGATGAGCTGCTTTGACTTCTCGCGAGCCGTGCGCGTGGTATCTTCAATCTGCTCCGCGGCTTCCGCGGGTATATCCTCGTCATCTATTCCGAAGCTGAATCCGGCATACATGATGCCCGCGCAGCGCCAGACGGGTCATCCTGTCAAGGAACTCGCTCGCCACGGAGGGGCTGTACTCCTTTATTATCCTGTCTGTTATCTTGCCCTTGAAGGCCCCTATAGCCTCAGCGTCGATGGTGCCCATCTTTAGCTGGCCGTCCTCAATGACGACATAGGCATCATTCTCGCAGTCCTCGCCCTTGCAGACATCGCAATTGTAGCAGAAATCCGCCTTGAAGCTAAGGTCAAGGCCGCGTAGGCAGGATGAGACTGAAGACCTGTTTTCCTGTCCAGTATGGTTTGCCGTCTACGACGCCTTCGGGTTCGGGCAGCTCGGAAAATTCAAACTTCTTTAAGAGCTCCATCACTCCTCGTCGGTCGATGGGCTTTCTCAGGTGAGTCAGGAGGAAGGACCCCGTCACGTAGTCGTGTATGCCGCCGATGATGGGTCCGCCGAATCTCGGTGAGAGGATGTTCTCCTGCACGCGCATGAGAATCTCGGCCTCTGCCCGCGCCTCCTCGGTTTGAGGCACGTGCATGTTCATCTCATCCCCGTCGAAGTCTGCGTTGTAAGGAGGGCAGACGGCCGGGTTGAGCCGGAAGGTCTTGTAAGGCATGACCTTGACGCGATGGGACATGATGGACATTCTATGCAGGGAAGGCTGCCGGTTAAAGAGGACTATATCACCATCGGCTAGCTGCCGATCGATCTTCCAGCCGATATCGATCTGCTCGGCAACCTCTTCGCAGTTCTTATCGGTTACCTTGACACGCCTTTGGTCGGGCCGGGTGACATAATTCACACCAGGATGGCGATCCGGGCCGCGTCGCACGAATGTCTTCACCATCTCCATGTTCCGGGAGTTGGCAATCATGGGCACGGAGAGCTCCATGGCTATGTCCATGGGAACGCCGACCTCGCCTATGCTGAGGTTGGGGTCGGGGGAGATGACCGTTCTGGCGCTGAAATTAACACGCTTACCGGAAAGCGAACCCCGGAAACGTCCTTCCTTGCCCTTCAGCCTCTGAGAGAGCGTCTTTAGGGGCCGGCCGCTCCGGTGACGCGCGGGCGGCACGCCTGAGACGGTGTTATCCAAGAATGTGGTTACGTGGTACTGGAAGAGCTCCCACAGATCCTCAATGATGAGCTGAGGCGCACCTGCCTCCCGGTTCTCCTGGAACCGCTGGTTGATGCGGATGATATCCACCAGCTTATGCGTGAGATCGTCCTCGCTCCTCTGACCGACTCCAGGGTGATGGAAGGCCGCATAGTGACCGGCGGCACAGGCAGAACGGTCAGAATCATCCATTCCGGCCTGGCAGTGGCCGGATTCATGCCCATGACCTGGATATCGTCATCCGGGCACCTTTTCAAACCTGTCGCGAATGTCCGAGGCAGTGAGCTTATGGCCTTCCTCGATATAGGAAAGCGGTCGCTCGAATTTGATCTCCTGCTGAGGCGCCCCGCAGTAGGGGCAGGTCTTGTTCTTCCGGCCTCGGAGAAGACCTTATTGACGGTGTCGTCCGTCATCTGACCAAGCCGCTCCAGGGTCTGGATCTGCTCCAGATACATATTCTTCTCATTTTCTTTGAGCATGAGACGTGAACAATCCCTGCAGACGGCCCGCAGGATTTTTCTTATCAGTTTGGCAAAACCAACGTGAATCACGGGAGCGATGAGATCGATATGGCCGAAGTGGCCGGGACATTCTCCGGGCCGGCCCCCGCAGGATCGACAGCGTAGGCCGGGATCAATAACACCCAGCCTTGGATCCATCAACCCCATTTCAATGGGAAAACCATCATCATCGTATGTATCTGCTGTAATGATCTTGACTACGCTCATCTTCCTGAACTCTTGCGGAGAGATGAGGCCGAAACGGATCTTACCAATTCTCTTTGGAACTGTCATATTTCCACCTAAACCGCGTCTTCCAGGATCAGCCGCGGCACGACGCCTAACGATTTGATCTCGTCCAGATAGGAGCTTGAAGGCATAGCTCATCTCCACAGGATAGATCTCCGTGTCTGCTCCGCATGTCGGGCAGAAGTCCGCATTTCTGCGCCGGTCGTGGATGGCAATCATGCCGCAATGGCTGCAGACAAGCTCCGTGACCTTATCCGACTCATCCACCAGGCGTTCTTTGAGAGCCAGGGCCGCACCATGGGCAATGAGCACATCTCTCTCCATCTCACCAAACCGCAGACCGCCTTCCCGGGCGCGTCCTTCCGTGGGCTGACGGGTCAAGACCTGCACCGGACCGCGGGATCTGGCATGCATCTTGCCGGTGACCATGTGATAGAGCTTCTGATAGAGGATTACTCCAACAAATAGATCCGCCATTATCTGCTCACCAGTGGCGCCATCATAAAGAATTTCACGACCGGTATGGGAGAAGCCGAACTTCTTCAGGGCAGAGCGAAGATCCGGCTCATTCTCGCCCAAGAATGCAGTGGCATCCACGAACCTTCCCTCAAGAGATCCGACCTTTCCGCCGATCATCTCCAGAACGTGGCCTACAGTCATACGAGATGGGATGGCATGAGGATTAAGCAGTAAGTCAGGCACTACGCCCGATTCCGTGAAGGGCATATCCTCCTGGGGTACAATCAGACCCACTACGCCTTTTTGGCCGTGACGGGAAGCGAATTTGTCGCCCAATTCCGGAATGCGCTGGTCCCGGCTCTTGACCTTGGCCAGGCGGTTGCCGTTGGAGGACTCGGTGAGTATGACCATGTCCACCACACCCCTCTCATTGGAACGCATGGTCACTGAGGTCTCGCGTCTCTGCTGAGGCGTCAGGCCGAACTCGGAAGGCTCTTCCAGGAACCGGGGTGGGCTGGTCTTGCCGATCAGCACGTCGTTCGGACCCACATAGGCATTGGGATTCACGAGGCCGTCCGAGTCCAGTTGATCATAGGCCTCGCTGCCCCGGGCGCCGCGCACCTCCACATCGGGAATCTCGAACTTATCCTCTTGACCGCCGGGGTACTTTCGTTCCTCGGCCTCCGAGACGCGGAAGAAGTGGCTGCGAGCAAGACCGCGCTGGATTGAGCCGCGGTTCATGACCAGAGCATCTTCAATGTTATATCCTTCATAAGCAAGGACCGCGACCACGAAGTTTTGGCCGGCGGGCCTTTCGTCAAATCCCACTGCCCCCGAAGTCTTGGTCCTGACTATTCCCTTCTGGGGACTGTTGAGATAATGGCCTCGCGTGTCGGGCCGCAGCCTCATGTTGGCTGTGGACATGCCGAGGCACTGCTTGACCATTCCTGCTCCCATGGTATTTCTGGGGCTGGCGTTGTGCTCGGGATAGGGCACGAGACCCGCAGCTATGCCAAGGATCAGGGATGGATCCAGCTCCAGATGGGTGTGATCAGTAGTAATATCCTCTTCCCAGATGGCGATGAGGCTGTTCTCCTCCTCCTCAGCATCCATATACTCCACGAGGCCGGATGACACCAGATCGGCAAAGGTCATCTCGCCCTTCTGGATCTTTGTCACATGCTCCTCGGTGACCATCGCCTTGCCGTTCTCCACCACAATCAACGGCCTTCTGGCTCGACCGGAGTCGGTATTCATGAAGATCTCATTGGTTCCTCAAAATAAGCCACATTCATCTGACTGCTGAGGCTGCCCGAACGCCGGAGGCGGCGCAAATTCTCTACCAGTGTTTGCGGGTCTTCATGATGCCCTATGATCTCACCGTTTACATAAACCCGAGCGCCGCTAATCAAAGGCCTCAGCCAACGTTACCACCTACCGAAATCACGCCTAAATCCATCAAAATCTTCTTGACACTATCCGTAGTCGTCCGCGCCCTTGGAGAGTTCAACTCCCTGGGCGAAGTTCTTTACCAGGCCGCAGTTTGGCCCCTCAGGCGTCTCGCTGGGACAGATGCGACCCCACTGCGTAGCATGCAGATCCCTGGCCTCGAAGTGAGGCTGAGATCTGGAGAGAGGCGAGATCACACGGCGCAAATGAGAGAGCGAGGCCATGTAATCCGTGCGATCCAGGAGCTGGGAGACGCCCGTTCTTCCGCCGACCCAGTTGCCCGTGGCCAGGGGATGAATCATCCTTTCGGTAAGGACATCCGCCCGAACTGTGGTCACCACATTCAGATCCCTGTTCCTCATGCTGGCCCTCTCCAGCTGGTATTTTATATCTCTGGTAAGACGGTTAAAGGCCACGCGGAAGAGATCCTCCATCAGATCTCCGGAGAGCTTCAGCCTCTTGTTGGAGTAGTGATCCTTATCATCCTCGCCGCGGCGCATCAGCGCCAGCTCGAAGCAGGCTTCGGCCATGCGCGAGAGGAAGAGAGCTTTTGCATAGCGATCCTTCTCATCTACGCCGATATGAGGCAACAGATACCTGTCCAGGACATAGGTCGCCCTCTTCTTCTGGTACTCCTTGGCCTGACCGGCAGCCACGCGCGAGCCGATCTTCTCCAGGGCCTCATCATTGGTCGAGACCTCGGCTTCCTCCAGGTTTTCCAGCATGAACTTGATGATCTCCGGGTTGTCCGATACGGCTTTCACAATATCCATATCAGTCTCCATACCCAATGATCGAAGCAATGTCACGAAGTTCAGACGCCCGGAGACGGACGGGAAGGAGACCTCCAGAATGGAACGCCTGCCTCGTTCGACAATGACCAGGGAGCGATAGCCCTGCCTCTGGCTGAAGACCTTGGCCACCTCGATATTCTCATCATAGCGCTGGTTGTATTCGACAAGGATCTTGTTTGGTGCCAGATCCTCCAGTGTCATGATCACTCGCTCTGAGCCGTTGACCACGAAGTAGCCGCCCGGATCGGATGGATCCTCGCCGTAGGCTATCATCTCATCCGCAGTCAGGCCGTAAAGGTTACAGACTCTGGAGTTGAGCATGATGGGCAGCGTGCCGATGTCTGCCTCTACCGGATCCTTCTCCGTCTCACCCTCAACGATGGTCATCTCCAGCTTGATGGGCGAGGCATAAGTTAAGTTGCGAAGCCTGGCATCGTTGGGATAAAGCCTTTCCACGGAGCCGTCCGCTTCGCGCACCATGGGCTTTTCCACCCGGATCTTGCCCAGCTTCACGTAAGTATTTTCGATGTTGGTCTCGATGATATCCACTTCGTCTATGACCTTCTGCAGACCTTTGTCTATAAAATCATTGAAGGAGTTGATATGATGATGCACCAGTTTATCTCTGGTAAAATAAGAGCTATAGAGAACATTTCTGTCGAGCAAAAGACCACCCTTAATCGATTACCAGCCGGTAAAAGATCGAATGCTTAGCCGTTGTACTTTTCCGGACTATCTTAATTATATCGCCTACTTTTGCCCCGATCTCTTTGGCAGCGGGGTCGCTTATGTGAATCTTGGGTAGCTGCGGAGCATCTATGCTAAATCCTTTCAGCACCTCAACGCCTTCTTCCGGAGTGAGCAGCACGTGATCCGGAACCATTTCATGATCTCTTACGGCAAACTTGGTCACTAGAACCACCTTCTCTTTAGAAGGAGCAGCAGACGGGCTCAAGGAAACTCCAAACGGGCTCGGGGGGATTTGAACCCTCGACCACCTGGTATCTTCACACAAAAATTTAAAAGCCAGACGCTCTGCCTAACTGAGCTACGAGCCCTCATGGCCTGGCATGCCTCAAGCCCAATATGCTGCACTGAGTGAGGAATAAAGGTATCCCACATAAAGCTTTTTCCCTTGTGGGACTTAGACAAGTCCCACTAGGCGGGCTATCTCCGAGCCCACCTCGGAGGTGGTTGAGCTTCCTCCCAGGTCGTACGTCTTTATTCTTGCCTTCAAATAAGTTCCGTTCAATGGCCGAAACGATATCCTTGGCCGCTTCTGCCTGGCCCAGATGTTCCAGGAGCAGGGCACCCGCCCAGATGGTAGCGATGGGGTTCACCTTGTTTTGGCCTTTGTATTTGGGAGCGGAACCGTGGATCGGCTCGAACATGCTCGTGCCCTCCGGATTGAGGTTCGCGCCGGGCGCGAGCCCGAGGCCCCCCTGGATCATGGCACCCAGATCCGTGATGATGTCACCGAACATGTTGGGAGCGACGACTACATCGAACCACTCCGGGTTCTTGACAAACCACATGGTGATGGCATCCACGAAGTTGAAGTCAGTGTTTAACATCGGGATAGCCGCGCGCCACATCCAGGAAGACCTCCCGCCAGAGGCCGTAGATATCGCTGAGCACATTGGCCTTGTCCACGCTGGAGACGCTGTGGCGGCGCTTTGAGGCCAGGTCAAAGGCATACTTTATGACTCTCTGGCAGCCCTCGCGACTGACCTCACCTATCTGGTATCCGATCTCTTCGCTGTCGGAGTCGATATCCAGGCCGAACTTGATGTTGTAGAGACTGCGTTTGATCTCAAAATCGGCATGGCTCTTGCCCCGGCGTGCGCGACCGCCCATTCCGATGTAGAAGTCCTCCGTATTCTCGCGAACCACTACGAAATCGATATCCTTTGAGGTTTTATCCTTCAAAGGAGTCCAGACGCCCTCCAGGAGTTTGACGGGCCGGAGGTTCACATACTGGTCAAGGTAGAAGCGCATGGCCAGAAGAACGCCCTTCTCCAGGATGCCCGGCGCGACGCGCGGGTCGCCGATGGCGCCCAGGTATATGGCACGGTAGTGGCTCAGATCTTTCAGAGTCTCCTCGCTCACCAGCTCCCCTGTCTTCAGGTAATGCTCCGCCCCCAGTGAATAACCCCTCCACTCGATGGCGAAGTTGTACTTGTCTGCCGCCGCCTCCAGAACCTTTTTGCCCTCGGCTATGATCTCCGGGCCTATGCCGTCTCCTGCGATAACTGGTACTTTATAATTCATGCCTTCACTCCGGCCACCTGTCGCCTGGTATATTCTACAAGGCCGCCCACATCGACGATCTCTCTCAAGAAATCAGGAAGTGGCGTGGTTTTATACGATTCGTTGCGGGAAGTGTTGTGAATCACTCCGCGGGCCATATCGATCTCGATTGAGGAACCATCCGTGATCCGATCTACCTCAGAGCAGATGAATAGAGGCAGGCCGATGTTGATAGCGTTGCGAAAGAAGATCCTGGCGAAGGACTTGGCAACAACCGCGGACACGCCTGCCCCTTTCAGCGCCAGAGGCGCATGCTCTCGAGAGGATCCGCATCCGAAGTTCTCACCTGCCACCACATAATCGCCTGAATGAACCTCTTTCGCCATCTCCGGCCTGACGCCCTCGAAAAGATGCGCCGCCAGCTCCCGGGGATCGTTTATTACCAGGTAGCGTCCGGGAATGATGGCATCGGTATCGATATCGTCTTCAAACTTCCATGCTCTGCCCGCCAAAATACTTCAACTCCAAATGATGAACTAACTCCTCAATGAGAATGAAGTATATTAAAGTAATGCACGAAAAATTCTGGAAAAGAGACAGGGCTTTGTACGCTTGTGACAAAACCAAATGGCCTTCGCTCCGATGTCCACAAAGGGAAAGGTAGAAGATGGCCGGAGGATTGAGACGATGGTGACGAAGCGTGACTCCAAAGGGGCGAACACCCGAGATATCTTGCGGGCCGGGGGGCAACCCTCCGGGCTACGCAAATCTCCCGGCGGCATCCAGGTCGGCACTAACTATGCCAGAGTCCGCCCGCCCAGAGCTGCGCCGCAGATAATAGGACCTGAAGCCCGGGCACATACAGCCAGATATACATAAAATGAAGCATCATGACCTCGTGATCGAGATGAACATGCAATTCGTGGCCTGTTGGTTTGCCGGGTTTTGAGCAGATTTGAGCGGCCGGACGGTAGTGGGAAGCCCCGGGAATTGATGCGGGGAGATTTGTCGAGCCTGCGATCAGGAAGGCATAATCTTTATCCTGGCGCGGATGAAATATTGTAAGGACGAGAGATGAAGAGATGACCAAAGGTACTATAACTTTGCAGGTAAGGCCAAGGTTCTGCCCATCTACCAAAGAAGAAGGGGGATGGGTGAGATTATAATTATGTGGCGGGAAATAATAAAAAGCATAAGTCGCGACCTTGGGAGGGAAATGGAAATGGGGAGTTCTGTGTATGATAGGGTCATCTTGATAAATCGGGATGGAAATATGAGGGACCAACATAATTATTTTGAGGTGCTCTGACTTGATCGATCGCAGCAAGGTTCTGGAGGTCTTGGAGGGATACGACCTCGAAGATCTTCGAATCGGGATGATTGCATCCCACTCTGCCCTGGATACGGCAGACGGCGCAGTGGAGGAGAATTTCAGGACGCTGGCGGTATGCCAGGAGGGGCGGGAGAAGCCTTATGTCAAATATTTCCGCGCCGACCGGGATAAGAGAGGCAAGATCGTTACCGGCATGATCGATGAGGTCATGATGCTCAAGAAGTTCCCGGAGATTTTAGAGCAGGAGAACCAGGATATTCTCCGGGAGAAGAATACTCTATTTGTTCCCAACCGGTCGTTCACCTCCTACTGCGGAATTGATGCCGTCGAGGACCAGTTCATGCTTCCCCTGCTCGGCTCCCGGAATTTGCTGCGTTCTGAAGAGCGAGGTGACAAGAGGGACTACTACTGGCTCCTGGAGAAGGCAGGACTGCCTTTTCCCGAGCCGATCGAGGCCGAGGACATCAATCAACTGGTAATGGTCAAGCTCCCCCATGCCGTGAAGACTCTGGAAAGGGGATTTTTCACTGCCGCCTCCTATGAGGAGTACTGCCAGAAAGCAGACCTGTTGCTACGCCAGAATGTGATCGACCAGGATGGAATTGAGCTGGCCAGGATTGAGCGCTACGTCATCGGGCCGGTCTTCAATCTGGACTATTTCTACTCGCCCATCACAAAACGAATCGAGCTCATCGGAATTGACTGGCGCTTTGAGACCAGCCTGGACGGCCACTGCCGTCTTCCTGCCCCGCAGCAGCTGACGTTGAACCAACGACAGATCAACCCTGAGTACACAGTCTGCGGCCACAATTCTGCAACCCTGCGCGAGTCGCTCCTGGAGAAGGCATTTACGCTGGCGGAGAAGTATGTCGAAGCGACGCAGGAGTACTATGCCCCCGGCATCATCGGGCCCTTCTGTCTGCAGACCTGTGTGGATAAAGACCTGAACTTCTTCATTTACGACGTCGCGCCGAGGATCGGAGGCGGCACCAATGTGCACATGGCAGTCGGGCATCCCTATGGAAATGCTCTCTGGCGCACCAACATGTCCACTGGCCGGAGGCTGGCGCGCGAGGTGCGCGTAGCTCTGGAGAACGACTGCCTAGACAAGATTGTGACATGAAGCGCCTTGTTTTGGCGCTGAAGTGATTTGAGGCCCCAAGAGAAGATGACGGAGATCGCGGAGATCGAAAGAGAGAACGAGATCGGACCCACAGTGCCCAAGAAGCTGAACCGGACGGTTAAGAAGCTGCTCAAAGCAGGGGAAGAGCTGGTGCTCATCGCCCCCGCGCTTTTGCACAGCCAGGCCTCGGAGACGATGCTCGCCATCGCCAGGATGGGCATGCTGGACAAGACCCTGGGCTATCTGGTTACGACCAGGAAGAATGTGCACTTCGTGCGGCCCGGGTTCGCCTGGGACAGTGTGCAGACTTTGCCGCTGGAGAAGATCGATGATGTCGAGTATGTGGCGGAGTTTCATACCAACACATTGAAGGTGAAGTTGGGCGAGCGGGCCGAGAAGATCGTCTTCTACGACGACATGGACGGCATCAGGTTCTACCAGTACATCAAGAGCAAGCAATGGCAAGACGGGTAAGCTGGTAATTCCTGTATGATCAGGCTGCCGGAACTCGGCCTCTTCATCCTTATAGACCCGTGGAAAGAAAAACGAACGGCCTCGTCATTGGAAGCGGCTTTGATCCCCATTCATCAGGGATCTGGCATCTGTTTTACATCATCTTCGACATGGGTGACTGTAGACATGCTAAGATTAAATTGTTATGACTATGATCATCTTACGACAGAGATTGACCTCATATGCCGTCTACACCGACAACCAAATGCAAATCAGAAAGCGATCGTATGCCAGGCGTCACCAGTGAGCCGGAGATCGCTGTCCTGGCCCACTGCCTGCTCAATCCATCTACCAGAGTCAAGGGCCTGCGACCAGTGGAGTTCCGGCCGGAGGGGGCCCTCATCCAGCTGCCCTGCCCGGAGGCGCTCTACCTGGGGCTGGATCGCTGGGCTTCAACCCGAAACCAGCTGGATGTGCCGGAGTTCCGGCGCTTTTGCCGGTCGCTGATCGTTCATTATGCTGATCTTCTGGAGATGCTGGCCCGGCAGGGCAAGCGGATCAAGATCGTGGGGCTGGCGGGGAGCCCGAGCTGCGGCGTCGATACTACGAGCCTGGGCTACACGGGCGGGCGCGTGCGGAAGTGCGAGCACGAGCATGTGACAGGGAAGGGCGTCTTCATGGAGGAGCTAATGGCGGAGCTGGAGAGGCGGGGCATCTCATTCGAGGCGGAGGAGGCGGGACATGGAAGCGCTCGGGCGAATCGGAATTCGGGAGCATGCCGGAGATTGAGCCTTTCCAGAGAGATGAGAAAGATCGGTTCGAGTAATTTCTCAAGTCACAAGGAGCTGGTGCGATGCAAAGAAGAAGTCCATCGACTATTGCACTCTGCCTTGTTGCAGGCTATCTGCAGCTGACTTTTGGGGATCACGCGCGCGGTGAAACGCGCGGGAGAGAAACGGGACGCCCTCAACGCCGGGCAGGCTTGGTTAACTGGCTGCGAAACGGATGAATGGGTTGAAGCATTTGCCTTTTAGGATTATTTTTTATAATTATTTGAATATTCTCCGGGCGGGCCCCTGATCAGACTCTGGGTTTTGCTCGCCGAGCTGATGGGGATCGGATGCTTTGTCAGTCGATTTCCTGGATCTCGTTTGCAGGATAGTTGATCACGATTCACAGGAGCGGCATTGCAGTGGATTCCGCGCACACGTGTTAAGCGGGGGTGGGAGGGAGCGCCCTCAGCGCCGGGCAGGCTTGGTTAGGACGATTGGAAAAGGAAGGCGCAGCTTTGGGAGACTGCCGGGACTACGAATACTATTAAATACTACTACTGCATGAGATTGGCTGCATCTTTCGCGGGGGTTTCCAAGCCAGGTCAAAGGAGCTGGATTCAGGGTCCAGTCACGAAGGTGTTCGTGGGTTCGAATCCCATCCCCCGCACTTCTGATATCGATTTTAGGTTTTTAACTTCCATAGATTTCTGCTATGTGTGACTGGATTCTTTTTCACGCTAGGCTTCAAGGATGATGCAAGATGCCAAAGAAGCAGTTGAATGTGAACCGGGGAAAAGAAATTAGGACCGAAGACATCAAACCTGCACCCTTCACTAATTCTCCTGCAATAAAAAAATGTGAAATGGCTGAAACCCAAACTGGTAGTAGAGGTCGTGGCCCTGGAGCTCTCCAAGAGAAGACATCTCAGAGCACCTGTGTTTCTCAGAAGGAGATCTGATAAATTGCCTGACGAATGCACAATCGATCAAATGGATCTGGCAAAACCCAGGGGATGCATCTGACCTGGCGTTATCCAGCATCTTCTTTGGTATCCAATACTAATCAAAAAGGAGCTGCAAAAATCCTTAATTGGTCGGTGTCGACGTCTTCTCTATGTGAATTGTGTCCAACAGACTCTTAATCTCGGGCAAGGCACCTGTGATTGTAACTTCTGTTTCATTGCCAATTCGGTAACCGGAAGAATATTCGATACGGCCATTTTTATCAACGGCCTTCACAACATAACCGGGGTTCCCATCTATCGTTCGATAATCTATAGTGACAGTGCGGTCCAGGATGTGGAGCAACTTTGCCGCTTGTCCGGCATTGTACTCTAAGCTATCTGATATTGGAGTTCCATATTCATAAATGCCGATCTGAGCCTTTGCAGAATCATCAGGCGTATTGCTATCGACTATTCCCAGACCATAAAACAGGACCGATGCACCTTTGGAACCTTTCCTTGTGTCTGAGTATTGAGGTTGAATGATCAATTTCTTAGTCGTATCAATATCAAACGAAACGTTGAAGCGGCCTGTTGCAACAGTTACTGGTGAGGAGGAAACTGTATATGATAAACATATAACCAAAACAAGTAATAGGATTACGATCTTCATTGGCATGATGCATGGAATGCCGAATAAAAATAGTTTGCGTCTCTCACAATCCATGAAATCGTAAAGTTACTAATTCTCGGATATACATTATACTAATGTTTCCGCTCTTTTGATGCTGCAAGCAATCATTGGGATCATTCTATTGTCGGGCCGAGAATATCATTGCCCGTCCTCTTCTTTCCACAGCGATCTTGTTCTCGCGAGCCAACCAGCCCAGTGCACCATAGACCAATTCTCGCCTCAAGTCTGTTGATTTCACAATGTCACCTATAATGCTGGGACCATTCTTATTGAGTGCTTCCCAGACGAGCCCAGCATCTACACCAAATATCGCTTCAACTGTTGGTTCTTTCATCTGCTACACCTTGTAATGCATATACCGCGGTCAAGATATAAAATAAGATAGCCCGTGCCAAGGAGAATTCTATAAAAAATAACAATTCCCCTATAAGAATACATAGGGAAATGTGCTCCTTTATGAGATCATAACACCGTTTTCTTATCATGACCGAGGCTTAAATATATCAATTTCTCATCCTTCAGAATGGTATAGCATTGGATTTGTTTAAGGCTGAAAGTGTCATGTTCTTGCCTTCCAAAGCATTTGCATTCGTTGGTTCTTGATTGAGTAAAGCAACATATGCATTTAGTGATTCCTTGTATCTGCCCAAGAAGTAGAGGGAATTTCCCAGATTCAGCCAACCCTCTGATAGAGAGGAATCAATGTTAACTGCCTTGGCATATGATTCTGCAGCTTGTTGATACGATCCATTCAAGTAGAAAGCATTTGCTTCATTCAGCAAGCTAGTGGCATTTTCGTCAACTGTGCTTGATTTATAAGTGAGCGGATTATTTGCTGATGTGCTATACACATTCCCAGCATAAGGTGGGCGATAACTGCTATAAGGATTCGAACAATATTCACAATTATTGTCAAGAAAATTGAACGCTTCCGCATACCATAAACGTTGCTCCCAATTTGATGTTAAAGGATAATAATTTGATCCGTAATAATAATCCGTTCCTTGTACTGTAATCCAAGATGGCATTAAGAATGTCACCGCAAAGGCAATGATGAGCAACAAAGGCAATTTGTGAAGCCGAAAAACCATATCTGACCCTCCATACATAAGTCCTCGAATCCCGAATGATACAATTAGCACCCAGATACAATATATCGATTGTGGTAGATATAGCAAACCATAAAGATAAAAATAAAGAAACGATATCACTAAAAGAGTGAAAACAGGGAGAACAATGGCTACCAATCGACTGCAAGGGAGCGTATGGCTGGGAATTATGGCGTAGACTAATTCTTGTCTCAAGCCTGTTGTTCTTCACAATGTCACCAATAGTCCTCGGACCATTAATGAACAAGAGGAGCAAATACTTACAATAAATTTTTATAATTATTATGCAGCAATAAGAAACCTGGGAATGATATTCTTGCTTTAATCTATATTTTTTGTGTGAATAATTGTATATAGCATGATTGAATATTGAAAACCTCCATTAGACCCGCTAAAATCTGTAAATAACGGGGAAATCCAGAGCATTAGACTGTATCCTGGACAGATATGCTCATGCCGAAGCTGAATGCATATAATATCGGAAGCCTAAACCGGGGTTTAGTCCAGTGATCTTGGTATTAAAACATTATATAGTCGCTTGATATCTTTTTCCCACTGACCACTGCCATGAGATTCAATAGAACTCTCAAGATTAAGTTCTAATCGTTTGAGGTTTACCGGAGGCAGACTTATGGCTTTATTTGCCACCATGGTGAACGACCCATTGTAAGGAATATATCCTTCTTTCTCGGCTGTGAAGCTATATGAAACGCCTCCGGATCTACCTGCATATCCTGAAAATCGGAACCTTCCCTGTTTATTGGTAGTCTTTCCCGCGGCCTTAATCAATCTCGCCGTATTGAAGTAGATATTGATTTTAACTCCTTGTAGCGGCCGGAGAGTCACATCATCCACTACTCGACAATTAATCCCACCGAGATACGGATAATATTTGCTACAAAGAATATCAGAAAGCCCAATCTGCTGGCTTCTCTCTTCGGATATATAGTTCTTGACCAGCCAATATCCGGAAAATAGAAGTACCCCGGATGATGAACCATTTTCATAAAGCTGTATGCCCTTATCTATCAAATAGGATATGGATTGATTGGACATATCACCATAATCGCCATTATGGATATACACGCCTGTGATCAGTTCTTTATTGGGATAATGGGCCTGCAGGGCACTTAAATATTGGTCGAATTTGCTATAGGAATCCTCCTGGTCATAAAGCCAGAAGTTAACGCCATCGATCATATCTATTATATCTTTATCGGGAGAAAGCCTTAACTCGCCTCCATATGTCACAACGAACAATTGCAAATCAGGTGTGGTTGGGCGTGATTCGAGATCCACAGTACCATCAGGCAACATTCTTTTCCCAGACAGAGCACCTTTTATATTTTTCATATCTTCCAGTGTAATGGTGCTTCCGTAATAGTTAGCCCAAAAATCATCGATTATCACCCCTCTTATCTGGGGAAAAATTGTTGATAGCCTGGAGAACCTCGCTGCTGCCTGGATCATTCCTGATGGCGAATCTGGTTCCCATAGCTTAGTATCATCGGGATTATTAACGACCCCCCTTTCGGAAGGCGGTCGAATTATTCCATAAACCAGGTTAGTATCAAATTCCTGACAATGCTTTTCTATATTTTCTTTAAACAGGTACTCACCATAACTCGGGTCATTTATTATGCCGTTCACTCCAAAGGGGTAAGCTTGATAAAGATCTTCATCATCATTTATGCCTGTTCCTGCATAAACTTTCCCTTTGAAAGGATGATATAATCCTATAAAACCCTGCTTTATTATGGTCAATTCTGCTTTTTGGTTACTGGAATTTGCGGGTAGAGGACCTGAAGACTTATACAGATCTTCAGGCAAACCCATATCTATCCAGCTCGACTCTTCCTTTGATACGGATTTTTCTTGTTGTGCCATGGATGCAAATACGATTGGAGAAGAAAGAGCTGATAGAAGGGCTAAAGTGAGCGCCAGAAAGATTATCCCTGAACTTATTTGATAGAGTCCCTTCATTATCATATTCGATATATCTCTCCATTCCGAACGAATTGCATATTCTTTCCATGATTTAAGATTATCTACTAATCCTGAATCAAATTGAGGAATTACTAACTAAAATCCTTCTTCTCATCTTTATGATGTACTTTTCGTCTTTAATTTTATTTCTCAAAAATTAATCAAATGAATAATTGCGAAGTTAGTATAGAATGTCTCGAAATTTTTCACTTTATTCTCAAAAATATCATTTTTAGTAATATCATTAAAGCCTGGATCGATCAAGAATACTCCTCGAGAGTTATTATCTATAGTGTTATATTTTACTAAGTTCTGTTCTGAAGGACCTGTAATAAAAATTCCTGCACCATTGTTGCTATTTATGAGGTTACTTTCTATCTTATTGTGATGCGAATCTGACACTAATATGCCTTCAAAATTACTATAAACACTATTATTGGTAATCGAGTTATTATATCCCCCCAGAACTTTGATTCCACTGCGATAGTTATTTTCTAATATATTTCCGTTAATAGTACTGTTATTTGATCTTACCAATACCCCAGCACCAGATAGCGGATCTCCTGCGGTATTTGTGGAATTCCTAATGGTAAACCCTTTCATCAGTACACCATCAGCGAGTATAGTTACTCCCGGACCTTTGACATAATCGCCGCCTGCATCGATAACTGGATTTTTCAACCCGATAAGATCTAAGCGCTTATCTACAACGATATTTTCGTAGTAAGTTCCGGGATAAACCAGTATTTCATCCCCTACGCTTGCTGAATTTACCGCCTCTTGAATGCTTTCGTAACCTTTTGGGATCTCCCCCACAATTAGAGTGGCCCCATTAGCGTATACGATGGAACTAATTAGCATTATTGAAATAATCAGAAACATTTTTTTAATATAGTGTATCAACTCCACATCGGAGTTCCCTCCACCTCGCATGCCTAATATTTCATCTATTAAGTATAAATACTTGCTGAAGACCAGAAATTGGGACGCTACATAGCGAATATTGTTCTGAAATAGTCATGTATGTCAATGATTTTACCTTTTCCTATTGCTTCACTCCATCATTCTTAATTGACACTTCAAATATCGTTAGTTTCGTTAGTGGTATCCACGCACTCATGGCGGCTCCTGACTGTGTTCGAGACAGTTGCCATCCGAATTCATTTCCGTCTCCAAAAAAAAAACGAAGCCTGCGAAGGTGGTTCACTATTTGATTCTAATTGCACCGGAAGCAATTTATATTTGTCTTATATCATTAATCTCAATTAAGATTCAAAGGAGGGGTCTAATTGAGGCAATTGACAATCTTACTGCTTTCAATGCTCTTCGTTGTGCTGATTACACCAACGCTAGGGCAGCAAACAGCCACGATTGGCTGAATGAAGGCCAAAGACTCGTTGATCAGGGCAGGTACACAGAAGCCTTACAAGCATATGATAATGGTATCGCACTCTCTCCCCAGTGGACCGATCTATATTACCACAAAGGCACTGCATATAGTAAGTTGGGCATGATCGATGAGGCTGTAGAAGCTTTCGACAAGGTCAATGAGCTAAATCCAAAGGATGGAGTTGTTGCTTATTATTGGATAGGCCGTACGCTATCCGGAGCAGGTAGATATGACGAAGCCATACAAGCTTATGAAAACTCCATAAAGTCTTTTGACACATACGGGGAATGGTGGCCAGGTCAAAAATCTATTTGTGCACAGGCCTGGTACTACGAAGGCCTTGCCCTCGAGACCGTGGGAAGGCCAGAAGAGGCCCAAAATGCTTATGGCAATGCTATCAAGCTTGATCCCAGCTTAACAAGGCCAGTAACAGGCCCAGGAACACCAGGTACTGGAACAGGTATGGGTACGGGCACTGGAACTGGAATGGGTACTGGAATTACTGGAACCGGTATAAGTACTGGAACTGGAACTGGTACGGAACTGGTACAGGTAGCGATGTTACACAGTACTGCTTGCTCCGAAGACCATATTATCCGCCTCAAGAGAACTGCTTCGAGTTCTATCTGGCAGCCACCACGGCGTCAGCCGCAAGGGCAACCGTTGCGGGAGGATCCTGTTCTGTCACGCCTTTAGCCGCACGTGAAGGATGGGAACTTGATGAACGCTATCCTGGACCGTTCTCAACATTTAGCGAAGGGGATGCAGCGATGGGAAAGGTAAGCCCGTATTTCGACGATGCCTATGGATGCCATGCCACAGGAGGAGATACTACAGGCGGAGATAATGCAGGCGGAGATACTGCAGGAACTGGAAATGAACTGAGCATCGATGCAAATCCTGGTGGGGCGTACCCCGTAAACGGTAACCCTACTCGCGGTTTTGGAGATTCAGATCAAGTGGATGTTTGGGTGCCGTTTAGCTTCGACTTCAGTCCCCCCGCGAATATAGGCACGGCAAAGATTGTAATGGTGGTGAAGCCCATCGGTCAGCTTATAGGTACCGATCAGCTGGCATTGAAAGGCATCAGCGGCGAGGGCCAGGTGGTATATGACAAATTTAATGAGCTGCAGTCCGATCAATGGAACACTGTCGAAGTTGACGTTTCCGGAAATTCTGATGTAATGGGCGCCATCAGGACGGGTCACCTGGATGGATTGATCCAGGATGACACCGCAGTTCAATCTGTCAAACTCGTAATAGGCGGCACATCGCAAGAGACAGGCGGCGTTCCTGGTTCGTATATCAGTCCCAACGGAAAGGATATGTACGGCCCAACGGGAGGAGCGTATTCTCTCTAGCGGTGTTTTGTAGCTTGACGCCTGCAATTGATTATGCAAATATAGGAGGCGAGCGTGGACGCGAGGCCTGAAAAATGCCCCGCCCACCGCCTAAACTATTAACGATTTTTGGTGGCTAATGCCGAAGTCTCTCTGCTGGTTAAAGCACGAGTCGATCAAGAGCATCGCTCTTCAGAGACCAGCAAATCACCTGGCAATTTGAAATCTTCTTCTATTTTTCTTTTAAGAAGAAAGATTAAGAAAATGAAAGCCCGATTTGTTTGAAATTCGGGCGGTTAAAAGTGCTTTAATTTGTTGGGATTTTTTAAGTCTTCATGAGCTCCGTGACGTCCAGTTTTGTTCGCTCCGGCTGGTAATAGGGGTATTCTGCAGGAAACC
>CAWCSK010000013.1:0-10597 GCA_963798205.1 uncultured Methanosarcinales archaeon | reverse complement strand
TGCCAAAACAGATATACACTTCTTCACACCACTCCGGCCAGGCAAGATTGTCCCGAGACATAAAATCCAAGACACAAAAACCCAGAGCCACGAAACCCGAACCCCAGGAGCCCTCCAGTCCTTGAAGATCCTCCTCATGGGAAACCCCAATGTGGGAAAGAGCGTGATCTTTTCCCGGCTTACCGGAATCGAGGTAGTCTCGGCCAACTACCCCGGCACCACCGTGGAGTACACGGAAGGGCGGATGAAATTGGGCGAGCAGATGGCCACGCTCGTGGACGCGCCCGGAGTCTACTCTCTGGACCCCACCTCCAATGTGGAAGAGGTCACCCGCCAGATCTTTTCGCAGGGCGCAGACGTAATAGTAAACGTAATCGACTCCACCAACCTGGAGCGCAACCTCAACCTCACCCTGCAGATCCTGGAGTGGGGCCTTCCCACCGTCATCGCCCTCAATCTCTGGGACGTGGCCACCCACAAAGGCATCGAGATAGATACGCAGGCCCTGGAGAAAGAATTGGGCGTCTCTGTGGTTCCCACGGTGGCCGTGAGCGGCCAGGGCATCTTTGAGCTGGTGGAGGCGTTAGCGGAGCGCGAAGAGCGCCCCCACCTCCGATGCACTTCGAGTCCTCAGACCAGCGCTGGGCGCGCATAGGTGAGATCGCAGCAAAGACCCAGAAGGTCCTGCACAGACACCCTTCCATCTTCGATAAATTGGAGGATATCTCCATCAAGCCAATGAGTGGCATTCCCATTGCCTTGCTGGTGCTCTATCTATCCTTCAGCCTGGTGATTCGCATCGGAGAGCTCCTGCAGCTGAAGATCACCGACCCCATATTCTTCGCCTACTCCCAGTTCATCAGCAGCGTGGTGGAAAGCCACATCAGCTCAGCCTTGCTGCGGGACATTCTGATCGGAACCTGTCCCGAGCTTCTCAAGTCCTTCGGCATCCTCACCACCGGCCTCTATATTCCTCTCGGTGTGGTACTGCCTTTCCTGATTCCCTTCTACCTGGTGCTGGGCATCCTGGAGGATATCGGCTACCTCCCCAGGCTTAGCGTCATCCTGGATGCACTCATGCACAGGATCGGCCTGCACGGAGCTGCCATCCTGCCCTGCGTGCTGGGAATGGGGTGCAGCGTGCCTGCGGTCCTCTCGGTGCGGATACTGGAGTCTCCCAAGCAGAGATATCTGGCCGCCACTCTCATGACCATGGCCATCCCCTGCGCCTCGCAGAGCGCCATGATCTTCGGGATCCTCGCTCCCTACGGCCTGAAGTACATCCTCATAGTCTACCTGACCCTCTTTTGCACTTTTGTAACCACAGGATTCATTCTGCACAGGTTCATCGGCGGCGAGTCTCCGGAGATCTTTATGGAGATTCCACCCTACCGCATGCCGAACACTGGCTCGCTCTTGAAGAAGACCTTCATTCGCGTCCGGGAGTTTCTGAAGGAAGCCGTGCCTTACATCGCCTTAGGCATGATAGTGATGAACTTCTTCTACCTCTCGGGCTTGATGCAGATCATCGGCCAGGATCTGAGGCCTGTCGTCTCCGGGCTGCTGGGGCTTCCCAGCGATGCAGCTACGGCCTTGATCATCGGCTTCTTGAGGAAGGATGTGGGGATCGGCATGTTCGCGCCCCTGGATATGTCGCCTGAGCAATTGGTGATCGCCTCCGTCGTCCTGGCTATGTATTTCCCATGCGTCGCCACCTTCATGGTGATGCTGAAGGAGCTGGGAGTTTCGGGAACCCTGAAGTCGGTGGCACTGAGGCTGGTGGCGGCCCTCCTGGTCGGAACCGCACTGCACTTCCTCCTGGCCTGAAACGAGAAATTCGCCACAATACCTGAAGATGCCATAACTGACAGGTCAGAGTCTGAATGTTTCTCCCGCAAAAAGTGCAGAATTCAGAATGGATGATGATCCTTTGCTCGGATTTGGTCAGATTTTCATCTAATTATTTAAATTTTTAAAACATTGTTTTATGATAGCCCAATAATATTCTAATAATATCTCGATATTATCCCGCAAACAGTGCAAAAAATTTATATGTCATGAATTAGGATTATCAGATGGTGATGATAGATAAGGAACTGAAAGACCTTATGAAAAATGATGATGATTTCTGTTGGGACCCTGGAAGATCTCTAAATCTTTTCAGTCATTTTGGTCGTCACCGTCGTGACTCAATGTAATAAAAAAATAAAAGAATTGATAGTAATCTTTAGCAAATTTGCAAATTAGCAAAAGAGGGAGGGAAAAATGAAGGCCGAACATCTATTATTTCGGATTGCTGTAGCCACACTGCTCCTTTGCAGCCTATCTTTAGGTGGACTGGACCAATCCGGAAATGTTAATGCAAAGAATATGACCATATCAGATTTTAATACTCTGGTTCCGCTCAGCGATGCGCAGGACTCCTTTGTTGACACAGGCGCTCCCTGGACGACGTCTATGGAAGGCGGAACTGAGATGGCCGTCTATTCAGAGCAGGCTCCGCCCGCTGCAGATCTGGAAAAGCTGATGCCTTCCGCAGTTCTTAAGAGTCCGCCCATGTACATGTACTACAACGGAAATTACCTGCCATGGAACGACTTCTCCACCACTTACCCCAGCAATAGTCCGGGCCTGTGGATAGAAAGAGCTGTGAGCTGGACTCTTTATGCCACACTGCCCAGGGGCGGATGGACAAGAGAGCTGATTTACGTACCTCATGCGTCTCCCGTCAACATGTACGAGATTTATCCAGGCGGCTATGTGCTGAGCTATAGCCTGGGAATGGTGCAGCCCGGCTTCTACTACGTCTGGTACTATGCAGATACATCAGGACGGCATCGCAGCCTGTTTTCCACCAATAGCGGATACAGCAATGCAGTAACAATTGACGTATACCCGGCAAGGAACTATATCAAAATCAATCCGACCCCCAAACCCAGCCCCAAAGAGGAATGCGAGAAAGATCCTCTATGCAAATGGGTTAATGGCGGATGCATTTGCCAGCCGGCTCCTAACCCTGTAGCGGAATGCGAGAAAAATCCCCTCTGCCATTGGGTTGACGGGCAGTGTCTATGCACTGGTGATATAGATACGGAAAAGGAAAAATGCGAGGCTAATCCAACCTGCGATTGGGTCAACGGGAATTGCTATTGCCGGGGAGGAGAACCTGAGCCCATGCCGGGACCGGTTCCCAATCCCAATCCAGAGCCTGAGCCATTCAATCCGGCGCCAAACCCGGTCGCAGAGTGCCAGAGCAATGGATGCCAATGGGCTAATGGCCAGTGCAACTGCATGGGACTGGGAGGCGGCGTCGATTACAGCAATAATGGTGGGAGATGAAGGAGATCTAGCAGCTGCCGCCTGAGTCGGCATGCAATTTTTTCTGCGATCTAGTGAAGAGGAATTGGCCGGTTCTGCGCCATGGGCAAAATGCCGATCAGGGCGCAGAAACTGAATTTTTTATGTGATTTATGATTCTTTCCATTTCGGATCGGTTTCTAAGCCAATATTTGTTTTAACGCTAGAGTTAAATAAAACATGAACTAAAGCATGAACTAAAACATGAACCACTAAGCGCATTCCTATCAATCACTTCCCCATTCGGCTTTAAAATTAGGCATAAGAACATGATCTCCCTCGATTCCCTGGACTCGCTCCCTCATCTGCCCGGATGCTATCTTTTCCTGGATAGCCCTGGCGATGCTGGAAAAATCATCTACGTCGGCAAAGCCAGAGATCTCAAGAAACGGGTCAGCAATTATTTCCAGAAACAGGATCACGGCCCCAGGACTGCGGCGCTGGTGCAGGCCATAAAGGCGGTGGACTTCATCGTCACCAATACGGAGGTCGAGGCCCTGCTCCTGGAGAACACGCTCATCAAGAAGCATCAGCCCCGCTATAACATCAAGCTCAAAGACTCCTCGCGTTATGCCTGCATTCATCTTACGGAAGAGAAGTTTCCGAGGATCAGAATCTCCCGCAAGGCGCATGGTCGGGGCTCATTCTACGGGCCCTTTGTTTCGGGCAAAGAGAGGACATTCGTCTTCCAGATCGTGCGCAAGACATTTGGCCTGCGCACATGCAAGCGTCTGCCCAAGCGGGCATGCCTGCGCTACCACCTGGGCCACTGCTCAGGCCCATGCATCGGCAAGATCACCGAGTCGGATTACCGGGAAAAGGTAGAGCGGGCCGCCTCAGCCCTGAGCGGCAAGACGTTCGAGCTGATCGATTCCATGAAGCATGATATGGCGGCCCTCTCAACTCGCCAGGAGTTTGAGAGGGCACTGGAGTTGCGGGACGAGATCGCTGCACTGGAGCGCCTTCAAGAAAGGCAGAGAGTGGAGCACAGCCGCAAATACGATCAGGATATCATTAGCTACGCCATTGACGAGGGAAACGTCTATCTCATGCTCTTCAAGGTCTACCGGGGCACTCTGGAGGGAAAGGAGGATTTTGTCTTCAGCTATACTGAAAACTTCCTGGAGGAGTTCCTGGTCCAGTATTACTCGGAGAATGAACCGCCTGAAGAGCTGATTGCGAGTGTTGCCCTGGATGAGTCATTGGTCGAGTTCCTCACTCACATGAAGGGAAAGAAGGTCCACGTCACCGTCCCCAAGCAGGGTGAAAAGAAAGAATTGCTTATGCTTGCTAATAAGAATGTGGAGATCTGCTTCTTCGGCGATCGGGCAAAGATCGTGGCCCTCCAGGAAGCACTGCATCTGCCGAGGCGCCCGGATGTCATCGAGTGCTTCGATATCTCTCACCTGGCAGGCACCTTCACCGTCGGCTCCATGGTCCAGTTCAGGGGCGGCAGGCCGGACAAAAGCAACTACCGGCGGTTTAAGATCCGGGATGTTCAGGGTGTGGACGACTTCGCATCCATTGCCGAGGTCGTGCGCCGTCGCTACTCACGCCTGAAAGAAGAGGAGAAGGAGCTTCCCGACCTGATTGTCATCGACGGAGGAGCCGGCCAGCTCTCCTCCGCTTTGAGGGAGATACGGGATCTGCGAGTGAAGGTCCCCATCATTTCTCTTGCCAAAGGGGAGGAAGAGATCTATGTGCCTGGCCTCGAGAAGCCGCTGGGGATCAAGAAGAATGAAAAGGCATCGCTCTATCTCCAGGAGATAAGAGACGAAGCCCACAGATTTGCTATAGCCTATAACAGGTTGCTGAGGAAAAAGGCGATAACGGAGTGATCGCGGCTTTGTGCCACGGGGAGCGGGCCTCCTCCGATCACAAAGAGCCCGGGACCGGCTCGGATCCTGCAGCCTGCAAATATCACCCAATCAGGCCCTGGACTCAATCCTGCAGGCTGCCATCTTGTACTCCGGGATCTTGGCAATGGGGTCAAGGGCGTCTGAGGTCAAGATGTTCGTGCCGTGGTAGTGGAAGGGCATGAAGACCATACCCGGCTTGACCTTCTCTGTAATCCTGAATCTTGCCTCCGCCTGACCTCGCCGTGTGATAACAACCACCATGTCTCCTGCATTGATTTTGAGCTCAGAGGCGTCCTGTGGATTCATCTCCACATACAGTTCCGGATCTCGCTCCTGCAATGATGCGCTTCTCATGGTCATGGAGCCGCTGTTATACTGCACCACTATTCTGCCCGTGGTGAGCAGAATTGGATATTCGGGGCTTGTGACCTCGCCGGCCGGCGTGTTTTTCACAGTGGACATCCTGGCTTTGCCGTCTGGTGTCGAGAACCTCTCGGTGTGCAGAATACCTGTGCCGGGATGCTTATCATCCGGACAGGGCCAGCGCAGACCCCCAATCTTTGCGATTCTCTCTTTGGTCATGCCTCCGTATTGAGGGACCAGGCGGTTGATCTCCTCCAATACCTCAGCATGCATTCTCATAAGGTAAGTTGAGGCCCATACGGCTGGCTATCTGGCAGATGATCCACAGGCCCTCCTTGGCCTCTCCGGGAGCCTCTGTGGCTTTGTCTATCCACTGTACCCGCCGTTCCATGGAGGTATAGCTGCCGTCCTTCTCTGCCCAGGCTGCTGCCGGTAGCACCACGTCCGCCATTCTTGCCGTCGGAGTCATGAAGATCTCCTGCACAACCAGGAAATCCAGACTCTCCAAAGCCTGGCGGGTCTTCTTGACATTGGCGTCGCAGACCACCGGATCTTCGCCGATTATATAGAGCGCCTTCAAGCGACCGTCTATTGCTGCATCATTCATCTCCGTGGAGGTCAAGCCCGGCCCGAGCGGGAGATCCGTCACACCCCAGCCGGCTTTGAAGAACTCGATTGTCTGGGGATCGGTAGATCTCTTGTAGCCGGGATAGAACTCCGGCATACCGCCCATATCGCAGTTCCCCTGCACATTGTTCTGGCCGCGCATAGGCCAGACGCCTGCGCCCGGCCTTCCGATCTGGCCGCTGAGGAGAGCCAGAGTGGCACAGGTCTTGACGTTATCCGTGCCGCAGACGTGCTGGGTGATGCCCATGGAATAGAGAAGAGCGGATGCTGGCGACTTCGCATAAACCCTGGCTGCATTTACGATCTCGGCGACAGTAATGCCCGTCTTTTCCGCCGCTTCCTCCAGAGAGTATTCCTATCAGGCTCTCCTGGAGATCCTCGAATCCAACCGTCCGGGAGTTGATGAACTCCAAATCCGCCAGCCCCTCGTCTATGATGACCTTCATCATACCCCGGAGAAGATCGATATCAGAGCCTGGATTTATGCGAAGATGGATGTCCGCCATCCAGGAGGTCGAGGTGATCCTGGGGTCGGCTACAATCACTTTTGCCCCTTTGTCCTTGGCCTTTTGGGCCCAGCGGGAGACGATAGGATGCGCCTCGGTGAAGTTGGTGCCGATGGCAAAGATGCACTTCGAGTTTTCCAGGTCCAGCAGGTTGTTGGTCATGGCTCCGGCGCCAAAAGAGGCACCGAGGCCCACTACGGTCGGAGAATGGCAGAGCCTGGCGCAGTTGTCCACATTAGGCGAGCCCAGAAGGCGGGCCATCTTCTGCATGAGGTAGTTCTCCTCGTTATTGCAGCGGGAAGATGCCAGGAAGCCCAGGGATTTTGGCCCGTGCTTGCGGAGATTCCTGGACAAGCCCCGTGGCCACCAGGTCCAGAGCTTCGTCCCATGGGATCGGAACAAACCCGTCGCCAACCTTTTTCAGGGGATACTTCAGCCGCTCAACATGATTCAGGATCTCCAGGAGAGCATTGCCCTTGGGACAGAGCGCCCCCTCGCAAGCGGGGTGATCGGTCATATATTCGATACCCTTGGCTATGCCCTTATCTACTTCCAGATAGAGGCCGCAGCCCACAGCGCAGTAGGGACAGAGGGACGCAATTAGCTTTGTCGACATAACAAATCCTCTAAAAGATGGTTCACGTTTGCGTTTGACGGGAGGCTCTCTTGATCGGATGTCTTGGGGCAGGCAGAACATAATTCTTCCCTCTCTGCCCTGGAACAAGCTCTTGGATTCGGTATCCCCTGAATTATCTCCGCCATGAGTTGCACCTGTCAGCATGCTTATGCCGACCTGAGTTTAAGAATGTTTTGCATTATCATTAACAATTGACGATTTTAGTAAACGAAGCTACTTAATGAAAAATTGTGTTAACGAATAGTTTCAGACAAAAGAGAAAAGGATAAGGAATATATTTTATCTCTTGAGTAGGAGTAGAAAGAAGAGAGGCATCGAACCATGGAGATCATAGAGGCCATCAGGGCTAGAAGAAGTATCCGCAGCTACAAGGATCATTCAGTCGAAGAAGAGAAGCTAGAACGCGTATTGGATGCGGGAAGGCTGGCTCCATCCGCTCGCAACCTCCAGGACGGAAGTTTATAGTGGTGAAAGATAAAGAAAAGCGCCAGAGACTGTCGGAAGCCGCCATGGGTCAACCTTATGTGGCCACTGCGCCCTTATTATGACCGCCTGTGCAACGGAGACCGAGAGCGTCTGCCTTGCGGGCAGTATTGCTACCCAATTGATGTGCAATAGCCGTGGATCACATGAGCCTTGCGGCCATGGCTAAGGGCCTGGGAACTTGCATGGATCGGGTGCATTTCATGAGGACAAAGTCTTGGAGATTCTGGGGATACCAGAGAAAATCCGGGTAGTTGTCATGCTGACTTTGGGCCACCCTGACGAGACGCCTCTGGCTAGATCCAGAAAGAAGCTTGCAGAGATAGTAGCATACGACGGATGGAAGAGCTAGGAAAGCCTGGGAATCGTATACTCAATGGCCTCTTCAAACAAGGTGGCAGCCATCTGTTAGCTATTGCAGGATAATTATCCTAAATCCGGAAAAACTTCATCATCCACAGGGACGGCAACCGTATTTCCCTCTTGCCGCTCTCTTATTGTGATCTGCGCCACTGAATGGCGGATTCCCTCAGGGATCTTAATGGTTTCAAAGGTTATCGGATCATGCATTCGGCTCTGGCTGAAGTTGGCAATGAATCTCTGGAGTCCGGCGTTCCAGTTCTGTCCCTGTTTTAGGTAGAGGTCATAGCTGCCGTCTTCAATTCCGATCAAATTGAAAATGTCTCCCGCGCGGATGTAGACCGCCGCATCCACGATCCCGGTTTTATTTGCCGTCAGAACTGCCACTGCATCATCCTCCCCGTTGTTAATGATGTCAAGCTCGCCCCTGCCGTCCATCTTGCTCTCTTTTATGACGGTTCCAGTCTCGGGCCTTAACTCCTGTGCAAGAATAGACGCAAAGCATAAGATCATCGCCGCAATAATGGAGAGAAACGCAATCTTCTTCTGCAAGAGATAAATTCCTCCTTGCCTGACCGTCTAATACACTGGCCGGGCTTATATTAACTTTTTCAAAAGAGTATCTCTGGATTAAGAAAGCATACGACTTGATGCCCGAGAATCCAGTGTATTTTGCCCAAAAATTTTATTGAAAATCGGTATGGGAAGATAGCAAACAGATATAAACAGATACAAAAAAGCTCTGCCTCAGTTCAATATTCTGAGAAGAATTTTTGGCGAGAGACCCAAGCCAAAGGTCTCAAGCCGGGAAGGGCAAGCCCATCCCAATTCTACGGAAACGGGCCTCACCCCCCAGATCTTCGCTTTTCTCCACGCTCCTGCGCCCCATATAAATAAGGGCCAGGCAGCCCAGCAGACAGAGCAGTCCGGCCATGATAAAGGTGGCATAAAAGCCCACCATGCTGGCCACAGCCGCGCCCGTTGCTCCAGTCGCTGCCGTGCCAAGGCCGGTAGAGGTGGAGTAGACGGACCACTGAAAGCTCTCCCGTCCCTTGTCCAGGTTAGCGGACCAGAGGCCGAGCCACGTCGGATAAGCAAGTCCGCTCCCCAGGCCGTAAATCATCTCCGCCAGGTAGATCTGGTATATGCTGTTTGCAGTGATGTAGATTAGGGGAACGCCCGCCATGAGCAGCGTCCCCAGGATCAGCCACTTTGTCTTGCTTGAATGTTTGTCCACATAGTGTCCAAATGGAAGCTGGACCATGGATTTGGTGAACAGGAAGAGGGCGCTCGCAAGTCCCGCAGAGAGCATGGTGCCTCCCGTGACGCCTCCACCGTTTATGTAAATGGCAAGTATGGGCTGTATCAGCCCGAATCCTGTGAGGACGAATATATCCGATAGCAGGAGCAGTTTCATTGTGCGGTTCATCATAGCGAGTCACCTCCGACTCTTTATATAATTTTATATTTATAATTCTATGCGGCGAGAAAGACGACCCTTTGTGCAATGACAATTGATAACACGAAACATTTTGATAAGGATCGCATTAAATGCAAAGGATTGCCAATTATTGAGCGAAGCTAGAATAATGTCCGTTCTAAACCGGATTTTAAGGTGATGCAGTAAAAAATGCCGTTTTGCTTCATCAGCCTTAATAGGATTGATGTTCTATATAAACATGATCATTCACGATTCTGTTTCATCTGCAGTGTGCTCCTGGTACGATGCGTGGATCGTGTCATGGATGGAATATTTGCTTCATGTTTGCCGGTACAAAAATTTCAATATTAAGATAATAACTTTGCCGGATTTCTGCAGGCGGAATGTAGCGATCTGGAAAAGCACCAGACCGTCATCCTTTTAACCTGCGGCCCAAAAAAGCGCGGCAAAGTTAGCGAACCCTGCAAGACTTTGGTGCAGCAAGTCCATCTTGTTGCATCAGCACAGTTGACGTGATGGTTTACCATGCTGGATGGATGGATCAGGAGAAGGGTCGTTTGGTATGTCAGAAGAAAACAGGTAATGACCTGGCGGGCCAAACGGAGTGGAAACTGTTCAAGATGCGGCAGATGCTGCCAGGGCTGTCCGGCTCATGATGCCAGAGGCAAACGCTGCAAGATATATAAGCTAAGGCCGAGCATCTGCAGGGCCTTCCCGCTCACGCCCGAGGACATCAGGAAGGTTCACACTTGCGGATACCATTTTCAGAAATAGTCGCTTAATTGGGCAGGTGCCGTCTGTTGTTCTTCTTTGCCGTTCTTGCATGACGGATCGATTTGCTGGTGCAAGAGACCACAAGGTTTAAGTGCTTTTTGCATGTTTCGATGTTTCAGTAAAATCCGAACACGAGGTGGAAAAGCATTCAATTTATGGAACGGCTCGGTGCCTGGATCACGCTGAATCC
>CAWCSK010000012.1:0-15891 GCA_963798205.1 uncultured Methanosarcinales archaeon | reverse complement strand
TCTAACTATAATCGCCGTTGCACTCATTCTGACCGTCGTCGCCTTCCATTTTGCCCAATCGGTTACCATGCAGGGCATGAATACCGAGAGCATGGTAGGCAAAGAATCCCCGCTCTATCAAATATACGACCACCTCTACAAAGAGAATTTCGGCACGGAATCCATAGTGGTAATGATCGAGGGCGATGATGTGGCAAGCTACAAGGTCCAGACGGCCATGCTTCGTTTCTCGGATTTTGTTAAAGACGTTCCCAGAGTGTTATCGGTTACAAGCATAGCCGATATCGTGGCCGATACGGAATATCGCGATAATGGCCTGCGCCGTATACCCTCGCAAGAGCGAATAGACGAGATCCTGGCCAATGGCGGCCCCCAGGTTCAAGCCCTCATGCCTGATCGCGGGCATACCATGATGTCCGTGGCGGACCCTGTCTATGTCACCGACGACCAGCGCAGCGAGATCTTGAAGGAGACAAATGAAGCGGTCACGCTGGCTGACTTTCCTCCCGGATACAGCATCACCGTCACCGGCTCCTCGGCCCTCATGAAATCCATCACGGATGCCATGAACAAGAGCCAGGGACAGATCATGCTCCTGGCCGGAGTCTTGATGGTCTTTGCGCTGCTCCTGCTCTTCAGGCATGTAAAGTGGCCGCTGCTGCCGATACCCGTCGTCTTTCTCGGCATCATCTGGACCTTCGGCGCCATGGGACTGCTGCAGATACCGTTGACCATGGTCTCGTTTTCCGCTTTTCCTCTCTTGATCGGCATCGGCATAGATTATGCCATTCAGTTCCATAACCGCATAGACGAAGAATTCAGCAAGGGCGTGCCTCCCATCAATGCCGCCATCAATACGGTCAACCATGTGGCCATCCCGGTAATGGTCGCCCTGATCATAACCGTAGCCGGATTCGTCGCTCTTCTCAGCTCCAGCGTCCCCATGATCCGGGACTTCGGATTTCTCTGCATCATCGGGCTCATTATGTGCTACCTGTCCGCTCTCTTCGTTGGGGTGACGGTCCTTTATCTCGGCGAGAAGAGGAGCGGTTCGAGAAAGAAGAGAGCAGACGCCAGGGCAGAAGCCAGGGCGGAAGCTCTGGCAGGAACAGATGGGCTATCCGGCGGTTCGTCTGTCGATGGAGGCTCTGCCATCGGATTGTATGTGGAGAAGACGGCAGACTTCTGCATCCATAAGTGGAAGACCGTTCTGGCAGTGGCATTGCTATTGGCTCTCATGGGAAATTACCTGGACAGCCTTGTCCCGGTGGAGACGGACACAAAGAACTATATTCCCCAGGATCTGCCGCCTCTTGTCGATTTCAGGCATATGAGCAATATTTATGGAGGCACAGATTCCATCCAGTTCATAGTCCAGGCGGACGATGTCACTGATCCCGTGAATTTAAAGTGGATGGATGAATTCAGCAACTACCTTCTCAAGTCCAGAAATCAGGTTTATGGAACCACGAGCCTGGTCACATTCATAAAGCAGGCAAATGGCGGAACGATACCAAGCGATAAGACCGATGTGCGAGGGATTATCGATTCTCTGCCTGCATCCCTGAAATCCAAGTACCTGAGCGGCCACAACGCCGCCATGATAGACGTGAATCTGGGACAGACGGCCTCGAATCTGGGATTGGAGAGCTTTGACCGGCTCACCAAGGAGTTTGATAAGGACCTGACATGGGTGACGCCGCCGCCTGGTGTGTCTGTGAAGATGACCGGCGACTCGATGGTCAGAACTGTAACCATAGCCGCCCTGACTACAGGCAGAGTGGAGATGTCGCTCCTGGGCCTAGTGCTCATATTCATCTTGCTCCTGATAATATATAGGGACCTGATCAAGGCTCTCTTGCCCGTGCTGCCCATGCTGGTAGTGATCGGCTGGATGGGTGGAGTCATGTATCTGGGCGGATTGAAGTACACTCCATTGACTGCGACTCTCGGGGCGCTGGTTCTCGGCATAGGATCCGAGTATGCCATTCTGATGATGGAGCGCTTCTATGAGGAGCTGAAAAATGTGGGCGACCCCTTTGAGGCTCTGAAGATCACCGCCAACCGCATCGGGTCAGCTCTGGTGGCATCTGGTATGACGGTTGTCTTCGGTTTTGGGGCTCTGATCACCTCGCCCTTCAACATCACCAGCAACTTCGGATTGGTGACTGTGATGGCGGTCGTCTTCGCGCTGGTCACGACCTTCACCGTCTTCGTGGTGCTCATGCTGCGCATGGAGGTCCGGAGAGAGGTGCTGGACAATGCCAGGGATGAGCTCAAGAGAGCGCTGCGCCTCTTGAGAAAGAGCGAGGGCGTGACTGTGACCCGATAGAGGCACGAGTTTAGTTGCACATTCCTGCAAGCATGAAGCAGATATACCAGAATGGCGGAATAAGAGAGTAGCAAAATATCAAAATAGTTAAAATATCGAATATAAAAAATATGCAATATCAAAATATCGAAAGACAGCGATAGAAGGAGATCTTTCAAATGGAGGGAATTAGCAGGGCAAGCTGGAGAGACAGATTCTGGGCCTGGTTGATCGATGTGCTTCTCATGGGAATCCTTTGGTCCAGCCTCATGACCATTTCGACCATTGGCGCCGGCAGTGCCGAGGGCCTGGGGATACTGGCAACAATGCTCTTCATCTACTGGACGGCACTTGAAGGCTACCGTGGTCAGTCTCTGGGAAAGATGCTCCTGAACATAGTAGTGGTGGGTCCTGTGGGCGAGAAGATAGGATTTCAGGATTCTGCCCTGGAGAGCTTCGGCAAAGCCTTTTTGCTGCCGCTGGACTGCCTTGCCGGATGGATTGTCTACAAGGGCAGCGGCCAGAGGGCCTTCAACAGGTTCTCGGATACCATAGTCGCAGAGTCAAATGAAGTGAGCTGGTGCAAGCGATAGTCCATCAGGGTTAATCTCTCTTTTTCTTGCCCATTTGACCCTATCCATAACGGCTACTCCTCCAAGATGCGTGCATCACCGGGGGCTGGGTCGCCTCTCCAGGCCGAGCGATAACGGCGGTTGAACTGCAGACTTATTGGAATGGAAGTAAATGTTTTCAACAGAGCCACGATTTAAGCCACAGATCGGATTGAAAAATGATGCGATTGGGAAAGGCGATCGATTGAAGTATGACTTGCCGGAAATTTTTGGGTTAGTTTGCTATGCAGATGAAAGCCACTCTTCTCGGCATATGCCTCCATTCCTCTTGATCATGTACTGATGCCTCTTGCGGCTTGAAAAGGACCTTGATCATATGGTGCTCTGCCAGGATCCAGCTGTTCAGTCGCTTTACTAGCTCCCGTCTTGAGACAGGCGAGAGCTTATGCAACTGAGATCGGCTCCTTGGAAGAGGTGAGTATAGTCAGGCCACCCATTGGTGGTATGGGTTGTCCCCATTGGAGCTTGGCAACTATCCATTCTTCGATAACTTCAATTAGCTCCTTGCGGCAGTCCTCAACTGTCCTGCCAGTGGCCCAGACACCGACCAAACCGGGGACGTGGGCATAGAATGGCTCCGGGTTATCTATTACCTCGTACTCAGCCTTTTCAAGAGCGGCCTGGATGTATTCTGCGAACATGATCGTATCCATTATTGGGTATGAAGAGAAAAAGATAACGCTATTAACACAAAACAGTTTCTTCTGCTCTACCTCTTTTAACTCTGGCCATTACGGTTCTTCCTCCGGGATTCGCACGCCGCCGGGGCCCGGGCGCTTCTCCGGGCCGAGGACGGCGGAGCGACGACCTCAAGTCCCGAGACTATTGGATGTGTAATGTTTTGCTGAAGCGGGCAAAAGCAACTGGCACCAATCCTCTCGCCCGCAGCTGGTAGAAGCCTTAGTCTGCAGCTTCATCGTTGCACCCGCAGGTGCGACCCCGTGCCCCGAGGCCATCAGGCCGAATTGCGGCTTTTCAATCAGTCCGCAACTTTTTGCATGTAGATCGAGGCTAATGATGTCAAAACATTTCTTTGGGCGTGAGATCGCAGCGAAAAACGGAAAAAGGACCGGCTATCCAAGTCGCATAATTAGTTAAAAAAATTATTTCTCGACTAGTTCATACAATATCTTCATGCCCTTGGTGAAGGGAGGCATTCCTGACGTCAAGAGAACGACCCTCAACACATCGACTATCTCATCCTTGGTGATGCCGAACTCCTTCATGGCGCTCATCATCTGCTTCTTTGTGGCCCGATCGTCAGAAGCTGCAGCATTGATTCCCAGGGCAATGAGCTTCTGGGTCTTGTAATCTATGACTTTGCCGGTATATGCGGCCTCATTCAATGTCACAATGGCTTTGTACAGGTCGGGATATTCTACTTTTGTCTTGGCCATTCCTTCGCCGAAGAATACTTCTTCTTTCATTTTATTTCACCAATCATTATTCTCTCTGCAAAGAGTTATAGATTGCTCTCTCGATCAATTGATCTGCCTTTCAGACTCACTTTATCTGGCTCTGGTTCTCTGCCATTTCCAGCGGCTAATCCCAGTTACTGCGTTTTCCAGTATCTGTGCATCGCTCTTTGCGCACTCTGCAACTCTGCGGTTCAACCGTTGCAAACCACTGGTAATAGCAAATCTCTACGAACTATAAGCACAAACTGCCTTCGCATCGCCACATCCACGAGCCAAATCAGCACCGGAACCTCGATGAGGGGGCCGATGACAGCAGCAAACGCCTCCTGGGAGACGATTTTAGCTCAGCAAGCGATGCCGATTCTGCGGTTATCTGGGCTGTTTGTGTCTATAGACAACCTCTGCAATTCTGAAATAAGGAGATCGGCCTAAAAAGAAGGTTCTCTGCGCCACAGCTTAGCAGGCTCTCAAATAGCGAGGACCTTTTGAGGGCTATGTATCAGATCGATACACGGCTTGCAACTTGGAAGATTATTACCGGTATTATTCTATTTAGAACGTATAAATTCGACTGCCCTCTTGCATTATGTCCTCCACCAATAGCTTGTAGAAGTCCTCCGGCACAATCGCTCTATCTCCAGCCTGCACCCCTCTGGCCCTCATATCTTCCTTGCAGGCCAGAATCCTTTCCCTTGCTAGGTTTTTCCAGAGATGCGGCTTCAAACAGATTATAGACCCCATCTCCTGCCAGGTAGAGAACTCCATTTTCCGAATGCTCCATCAGATGCAGGCACAGCTTTGTGCGGTCACTTTGAGGCGGCTTGGTCAGAAGAAAGATCTCTCTTTTATCCATATCTCGTCTCATTATAACACGATGATGCAATCCGCTGCCCGGATTCTCTCCATGAACACGTCTCTCATCCACAAGCTCCACCCTCTCGATCAGACCCTGGTTCATGAGGCCTCTTTCTGCCAGTGAGGGCTCGTGTGCAATGACTCTTATCTCCGGGTAGGCATAAATTAAATCAGAAAGATTGGGCACTCCGAGAGCCTGCTGTCCTGGCCAGCCAGGGCAAGGAAGACACCGTCGGCATAAAGACCTAAGGTCACATCCATATTGATGCTCACAGCTGCGGCATTGAGTACGCCATAGGCCTTTTCGCTGCCATATGGGTGCTTCATCAAGAGATAGAAGATGGATCTCATCTCGATAGAGCAATTACCTTGTCGCTATTCTTCAGCATCTCGGCCAGATCATAAAGGCTTGTGATCTTTATCCCCTGGTGATAATCCGGGCAGCCGCCATCCTCCTCTGCCTGGTAGCCTCTGGCTGCAGCACACCTGGCGCAGGCCCTGACCACTGCCCCTCTTTCAGCAAGCTCCTGGAATAGCTGACCTGCATTTCCAAAAAGGGAGGGCTTCTGCCCGACTTTTGGTATATGCACTGCATCCAGGTAAAGAAATATATTCACCTGGAGACTTTGAGCGCCTCAGATGCGATTTTGTAGGCCATCTCTGCATACTCCGAGATGTAAGGCCCGTCCGTGAGAATGATAGTCAAGTCTTCAAAAGTCCTACTCCTTCAGAGGTATTCTAGCAACGCCCTGATGTGCTCCAGGTTGGTCGCATATTTGGCATCCAGCAGCGGTGTGCATTTGTCGAGCGTGGTCTCCCTTCCCACCAGCCTGATGGCGAAGGCGTAGCAGCTCTGCTCTCCGCAGATCTGGCAGTCGGTCTTGGGAAGGTACTGGTAGATCTCTGCATGGTCTACCTTGACTTTCTCGCGCGGAACAGGCGTCACGCCTTTAACTATAGCCTCGTTGATGGTCTTCTTCAGGTCCTCCAGAGTCTCGCGGGCCTCTGCCTCGCTCTTGATCATGGTCATGGTGACGTTGCCCGTGGAATAGATGGTGATGAGGATATTGCCCTTCTGGATTATCAGCGCCCCAATCTTCTCCGAGTACCTGGCCCTGGGAAATAGGGGCTCAAGGAGCTTGAGAGCTCCGCCCAGGGGAGGCGCAAACTCGGGCGATTATCCTGAACTTGGTGCTGTCGGCAATGCAGGGCAAGAGCTGGCGGATCTCGACAATCTCCAGGGGCTTTGTGCCAGCGAGGTCTTTTTTGACCTCTGCGGGTTTCTCGGCCTTGGTTTCCATGAAGTTCTTTCCGAAATCGGTTAGGACTACAGTTCCATCCTTTCATCTCGATCAAGCCTGCCTGCTGGAGCATCTGCAGGTGGTAGTCCAGCATGGATGGCCCCACAGCCTTCGAATCTCCTCTGTGTTCTATTGCCTTCTCGACCAGCATGGCCATGATCTTTCTTCTCGTGGCATTGGCCATTGCGTTGCTCACGAGCTTAACATCTGCCTGTCCTCCAACCATATTGTCCACCCGATTCATTAATCGATCTTAAATGCCATCATTTTCTCTTCAACTGTCTGGCCAAGTTGATCATATCCATTACTGCCTCATCCGAAATCCTGTAACGGCACCATTTTCCCTCTTTTCTCTCTTTTATCAGGCCCGCATCCTCAAGTATGGATAGATTATGCGATATGGAGGACTGCGGTTTCTTGAGAGCCAGCATTATCTCACAAATGCAAAGCTCACCTCCGGTCAGAAGTTTGAGAATCCTGAGGCGGGTTGCATCCGCTACCGCCTTAAAGACCTTTATCTCAGCTGCTTAATTCCTCTTCATCTATCTTTTTTACCTGAGTGCATACCTGGAGACATCGCTCTCTGGCTATGCCTCGATCTCCATAAAGCCGGGCAAGGGTTTTTTCTGCTTCACAGCAAGCGCTATTGTCCTGGCAGGATTCTTTCTCCTCCTCCGGCAATCTTTTGCCAGGGATCACTGGCAGTTCTTTATCCAGCATCAGCACAGCCTATCACAGTGATTATTGATTCTACAGGATTCAATACGTATTAGATCCATTTATTCATATATAACGATTTCTAGATTCGGTCCATTTTATTGGAAAAGTATGAGTTTGCTCAAGAAGAAGCTGAGATTCATGAATACTACATGTTCTATGCACGCATTTCTCATTGCACCTTGTGGATGAATTGTGCGATTTGTAGAGTAATGAATACCTTTCTGCAGCATGAACACACAAGATGGATGTGTCCCCAATATTGCGGGATCATCTGTTTCACAGGCGCGTTGTTATCAATGAGGGGCAAAAAGAAGACCCATTGAAATAGGAAATAGGAAATAGAATGACAGAATGAACTAATTCTGATCAATTGACAAAAATGGATAAACCTATTTTTAAACTTCTGGGATGGGGCATATTGCTTGAGACCCAGCAAAATACCTCTCCTTCAGCTTCAGGGCTACATTTACCAGCCCTATCAGCACCGGAACCTCGATGAGCGGCCCGATGACCGCAGCAAACGCCTCCTGGGAGGCGATGCCGAAGACGCCCACAGCTACGGCTATGGCCAGCTCGAAGTTGTTGCTGGCCGCAGTAAAGGAGAGAGCTGCCGTATTCTCGTAGTTCACTCCCAGTTTGTAGGCCATGAAGAAGCTGACAAAGAACATGAGCAGGAAGTATATGGCTAAAGGTATGGCCACTCTCACCACGTCCAGAGGAAGCTGCACGATGTAGTCTCCTTTCAGTGAGAACATCACAACTATGGTGAAGAGCAAGGCGATGAGGGTTAGGGGCGAGATTTTAGGTATGAAGTCTCTCTCATACCAGCCTCTTCCTCTGGCCTTGATCAGGCTGAACCTGGTGATCATGCCTGCCAGAAAAGGTATTCCCAGGTAGATGAATACGCTTTCCGCAATCTGGGCAATGGTCACATTGACGAGTGTTCCCGCAGCGATTCCCAGGGCTGCAGGCAGCACAGTGATGAAAACGTAAGCATAGACCGAATAGAACAAGACCTGAAAGATGGAATTCAGCCCCACCAGGGCGGCGCAGTACTCGGTGCAGCCGCAGGCCAGCTCGTTCCAGACGATGACCATGGCGATGCAGCGGGCGAGACCGATGAGGATTATGCCGTACATGAGGTGAGGAGAGTCTCGCAGGAAGAGCACCGCCAGCACAAACATCAGAATGGGACCCACGATCCAGTTCTGCACCAGGGAGAGGCCGAGGACCTTCCGATCCTCGAAAACCCGCCCAAGCTCTTCATACTTCACCTTGGCCAGGGGCGGGTACATCATCAGAATCAGGCCGATGGCGATAGGTATTGATGTTGTGCCGATCTGCAGGCTTAAGATGAAACGAGTTATGCCCGGAGCATAGTTGCCTATTCCTATTCCCAGGAGCATGGCTACAAATATCCAGACTGTAAGGTAGCGGGATAAGAAATCCAGGCTTTTGCTGACTCCATTTGACATTTAACTTCTCCCCCCTGCAGACAAAAATTTCCGGATCAAGTACTGCCAAGCTTTGTGTATTTAGAGCCGGCAGCGTTCCCTCCAGATGGAGCCGTCGCACCGGCCTGAGCGCTCATACCCGTGGCCTCATGCGCCTTCCAATCCTCCCAGGTGTAGACGCTGGCATTGTATCCCATGAGCTGCAGAGCGTACCAGACCAGAGACGACCGGCTGTAATCGCTGGAATAGACCACGATCGGCTTGTCCTTGCTCAGCCTATGAAAACGGTACTCAGATCGTCCTTCGTTCTTGATATGATCCCCTTTGATTACATTGGCCGGGTCCAGAGCAACAGAGCCTGGTATGCGGCCTTTGCCGAACTCCACGAAGGGCCGGGCATCCACGATCTGGGCCTTTTCGGACTTCACATTTTCGAATTCGGCTATTACCCCAGGCTTGACTTCAGGCTTATACTCAACGCCAGGCTTTTTGTTCTCCAAAGCCTCCTCAGGCAACCCCGCAGCCTTCCAGTCTCCCAGGCTTCCGTCCAGGAGTTTGACGTCCTTTTGCCCCAGGTGTTGCAGCACCAGGAAGGCAAATTCGGCTTCTCCAGAGCTTTCTTTATTCCCGTAAAGGACTACGGAATCGTCTCTGGAAACGCCTGCATCTCCCAGGATCGTGGCCAGTTCCTCATCTGCTTTTAAGTTGCCGCGCCATCAAGGAAATCTTTTGTAGGAATGTGAATGGCGTTCTCGATATGAGACTGTCGCATAGCTGTTCGCCGTTGGATACGTCCACTACGACATCTGAGCTGGAAACGCTCTTCATAGACTTAAGAATCTCACCATTAGGAAAAGAGGCAACCCTGTCTAGAGGCTCTCTCTATTATACCGGAATTCTGCGTGCTGTTACCGGAATTTCCTGGCGCACTGCTCTGGGCGCTCCTGACTGGACGGGCTGGCCGGTTCCTGTATCAGAGTTCAGGAAACCGCTAGGGTCCCAGTTGCCCACACTGCAACTGCAGCCCGCATCCACCGCAGGAGCAAAAGCTATCAAGGAAATTATCAGAATTCCCAGAACATAGAACCCTCCGGAGCCTGCATTCGTCCTGCCAAAAGTTGAGCTGATTTTGTCGTTATGAATAGTATCGAATTTGGTCATTTATTGTTGCCTCTCTCAAATTTTAGCTTCTTTCATCAGCTTCACCATATTGAGCATCTCAATCACAGCGCCCTCGGACAGCCTGTATCTGGACCATCTCCCGTCTTTTCGCTCTTTGATGAGCCCTGCATCCTTGAGGATGGAGAGGTGATGAGATGTGCTGGATTGGGGCCTATCGAGACCGATCATGATCTCGCAGACGCACAACTCTCCTTCTCTCAAGAGCATGAGGATCTTGAGGCGGCAGGGGTCGGCCATAGCCTGGAATATCTCAGCCTCCACCTCGATCTCCATTTCGTCTATCTTGTCCATTATGGAGCGGATCTTGTCGACTTTGCATTCGGCTTTATCGGCATCGCCGATCAGCCGTGTCATCCTGTTAACAGCTTCTTTTGGAACACATGCCATGGACTGCATCCTCTTCCGCAGCAACTTCTCTTCAACAGCAACTGCAGCTTTTTTGAGCTAGAAGTTTTGGCCCTTCTTGCTTCAGACAATCGCCGCATATCCTTATTCTGCCCCTCTTTTTGTGACTTACGATGAATAGGGACTCCGCTTCCCTGTCGCACATTTCGCATTTCACAGTGCTCATTTGGCCTTTCACCTTTAGTGCCTTTCTTTGTAGATCTGCTGAAGTATTATCTTCTGATTAATCCTCTGATTACGTATAGCGGTCCGTCCAACTCAGGGCAATCCGGATATCCATATCCAGTTATTTCGATATATAAGATTTTCCCGTCATATAGTCAAATCCGATTACGACATTGTCTTTAATTAAATATAATAATTATCGATTACATAATTATTACGTCTCAAGCGCACCGAAATTAACAATTGAAAACATGTATTTTTGCCAAAATGCTGACTCGATGGAAGGATGTAACCAATATTTTTCTTATTACTCTCTATTAACCATAAAGTCGAAAGACTTATATCCAATAATGTCGATATGCCAGTCCAGGCTTGCCCTGTTAGCTGGCAATTCAGATGATCTGTTAAAAACTAAAGTTAAGGCTACTTGAAAACTTGAAGCGAGAGCTATTATCAAGGAAAATTTGCGACTTCAACCTCATAATAGATTCTGGAAACCAAAAAAACTGAAATAAAGGAGAGTGTATCATGGACATATTTAAGAAAACAGTTTGTGTAGCCTCTTTAATTGCGGTCTTTATTCTTGCATCCGGCGTTAATGTCATGGGTGCCGAATATTCCGTGGGATCGGGAAATGACAGCTGGTGGACAACATATCCTGATCAATCCACAGGGAGAGGCGGCGAGGTCAATCATCCAGCCTGGGTTTTGGACGCTCTGAAAAGCAAGCCTGTGGTGATCTATGCTCACAGATGCTGCACTACTGCAAACCTCAGACCGAAGCCATGACAAAATAGATAATGAGATGGGTAATAAATTACATTTTTGAATTATCGCCGAAGGAAGCGATGCCAGAGCAGAAGAAGCCCTGCGAGCATATGATCCTAACGGCGGCGTCATGTATGTGCCGCTGACCGTCATTGTAACTCTGGCCCCCAACTCGGAAGGAAAGGTCGTGCCGGTCTGGCACAGCACTGATGAGGTTACGGGTATGATGGACCAAGAATTATATCGAGGACGCATTAGGCTACTATAGCGAGAACTCCGCTAAATGGAATAAGTGAAGGCTGACCTGGATAAAGGGATAACAGTCATGTCTTTAAAAGCTAAAAATCCCTGATCACAGGGCCAATCACCCTTTTTGTCTATCTTGAGTTCTCTACTTCTTCTTAAGCTCTTCAACCGGCCTATCACAGGAGGCTAAAGCACCTGATTTTCGGGCAGTAGACCTCGATGGAAAGAATGTCTCTCTGAGCGACTACCGGGGCGAGGTCGTCCTTCTGCATATCACCAACATCGAAGACCCTCTCTGCCGGGAGTGCGAGCATGCCCTCAACGCTCAGACCCGTGAGCTTTCCACTTTTAAAGCAGAAGGACCCCGGCATTAATATTATAACTCTCAACGTCCGGAAAAACCCCTACTCATGAACGGGCGGGCTTTGGCTAGGCGCTGGTGGAACATCAATGTAACCTGGCCCTGGATTGAGGACTATGAGCCCTATCCCCTTACCGGCAAGTACATCGACTACTCCACCCTTGAGGGCGGCTTTGCCAACCCCACTTTGATCCTGATTGACAAAGAGGGAAATGTGGCGGGCCTCTACCACGTCTACCAGCTAGGCAAGGGAGAAATCGACGGCATTCAGAGCGCTGATTCTCTTTATAAGGATCTGAAAAGCATAGATCAAGGCAATGCTTCCGGATTCAAGGGAATCGCGTCCAACCAGGGCGTAAACTACCTGGGCATGTTCTTCCTGGGAATTGTAACCTCGCTTTCGCCCTGCTCCGTTGCCCTGCTGCTTGGCCATGTTCTCCTACGTCATGACGGCCCGCCGGAAAGAGGAGTACCTTAAGAAGTCCGCTTCGGCCTCGAAAGAGGGCTTCATGATCGGCGTGGCCTTTACCCTGGGAATGGCCGCCGTCTTCTTTGTAGTGGGGCTGTTCCTATCGGACATCGGCGTCTTCATCCGCCAGGCCCGCTTCTTCGATCTGGCAGCCGGGCTGCTGATGGTAATCCTGGGCATAAATATCATCAAGCCCATCGGCGAGATCATAGAGCCGGTCAGGTCGCGCCTATCCTTCCGCAAAGCCGATCCGAGACGATCTCGCCGGTGGAAAAGAAGGGCATAATGGAGAGGCTGGTTCACTTCTCCATGGGCCTTTTCGAGTATTCGGCCTTCATTGGAGCCTTTCACTCTAGGCGTCTTCTTCGCCCTGGGCTGGGCACCCTGCGCCGTATCCCTGGTCTTCCCGGTGCTCATCTGGCTCATCTCCCAGAATGTGACGCCCCTGGCCGGGGGCATGATGCTCTTCGTCTTCGGAGTTGGCCACGGCGTGCCTGTGATTCCCATTGCCACCTTCTCCAGGGCAGTAGGCGGGCAGATCGGCGAGAAGTACATCTCCGCAGGAAAGTATGTGACCAAGGTCTTCGGGCTGGCGGTAATCGTGATCGGCCTGGTCTATGCGGTGAGGTACCTTGGGTTTAAGATGTGGTAAGAGGCGAAAAGCGGGAGGCTTGGAGGGACTCGTTAACATCAGATAGCCTCTCGACAAACTCTTTTTCCGATCTCAGGCCAGAAGATAATGCTCTCTTTAGCCTTTGTCTTTTTCCAGGTTCTCCCTGGCCATCTCCCTCAGTCTCTTCAGAATATCCTTGGCACGCTGGACGCTGTCGCACTGCGAGAGGTCCTTGGGATTGCAGGATGCCAGAAGGTCCATAGCCCTATCCGCCAGCCGATTACATCCGGAGTCTTCCAGTCTTTGCAGCAACAAGGCAGTGCGATGGTTGAACTCCCGGCACTCTGAGGACTGCGTGATCTTCTCGTGCATTTTGCAGAGCGCCTCGATCTCCTGCAGGATCTCTGCAAGTTCCTGCTCGTCACAGGTCATCGCCAATAGACAATGCATTGAAGGATTTTAATGTAACTTGCCTCTGGAATATTACTCGAACCCCCGATAGCAGAACAATCAAAATGCTGATCTATTATGATGAGTATTATGACATAGATGTCATCAAATGCGATATATCAAGATAAGAAAAAGGTTCTCTTCCTATGTACCCACAACTCCGCTCGTTCACAGATGGCCGAGGGCCTCTTGAGGGCCATGCATCCAGATCGATATGAGGCTTACAGCGCCGGCGTTGAGGGCCACCTCTGTCTGATCCCCGCGCTGTGCGAGTCATGTTGGAAATCGGCATCGATATCACCGGTCAGCGTCCCAAATCGTCCCAGGAATTTCAGGATACCGTATTTGACCTGGCGGTCACTGTCATGCGACCGGGCAAAACAGGCCTGCCCGTTCTGCAGCACAGAGCTTGAGCTTTCGAGCCAAATCTCCCAGAGCAAAAGAGGTCATTCACAGAAGCTTCGAGGACCCTGCCCTAGCCGACAGTCTCAGAGGAGGAGCAGCTCAAGGTCTTCCGGCGGGTCAGAGACGAGATAAAAGACTGGATCACCCAGAACTTTGAGAGATAATGCCAGGGTTTTGAGGCGGAGCCCCCTGGCATTGTTGCTAAAAAAAGAGCGACCCTTGGAAATTCTTGATTCCGGAAGTTCTCCCGAGCCTTCAACCTCCATCCTTCCTATTGCTAGATTTCACATCGTCAGCAGATTGGCCAGATATCCTGCAGCTACAGCTATTGCAAAGATAGTGAGCACAAAGGCTGCCAGCAGCTTCTTCTCGAATATGGCTGACAGAAGCGTCAGCTCAGGGATGCTGGCCCCTGCTCCACCGATGACCAGTGCCAGGACGGCCCCCACGCTCATTCCCTTCTCAGTTAGGACCAGGCCAATGGGGATCATGGTCTCCGCCCGAATATAGATGGGAATGCCTATGATTGCGGCCACAGGAACGGCAAAAGGATTGTCCGGTCCGGCAATGCGGGTTATAATCTCTGTAGGTACGAACCCGTGAATGAATGCACCTATGCCCGCCCCCAACAGAAGGTAGGGCACAAGCTGGCGGAATAGGCCGAATGCGAACGCAGCAGAGCGTTGTATTCTCGACTTCGCATCCGTCTCCTGATGGCAGTCACAGCAGCTTCGTACTGCGGCCACGGATTTCACCTGGGCGGCGAAGCCAAAAGCATCAAGCAAGAGGCCGATGGCAATTGCGGCCACGAAGGTGACAGCAAAGTAGAGCGCTGCTACCTTCCAGCCCATCAGAACTATGAACAGCGATATAATCACCGGGTTCAACAGGGGCGAAGCGAACAGGAATGCCATTGCAGAGGCGAAGGGCACGCCGGCGTTGAGCATTCCCAGGAGCAACGGTATTGTCGAGCAGGAGCAAAATGGCGTTAGAGCGCCGAATCCAGCCCCAAGGATGCTGCCCAGAATTTTATGCTGCCCACCAAGGACCTTCTTTATGGTCTCATCCGGTACGTACTCCTGGATCAGCCCCACGAGAAAGGTTATGCCTATGAATAAAACAATCAATTCTACAGCGATTTCCACGAAGAAATTCGCCGCTACCGCTAAGTTGTCCCAGAACATTTCAGTCTCCTTCAAAAATTTTTGTTATCTTTTCTTTAGCGCTCCGGCCTGTTTGATCATCTCATTAACCGCACCATCCGCAAGTCGATAATAGGACCATTTGCCGTCTTTGCGCTCTTTGACAAGTCCTGCCTCTCTCAAGATGGACAAATGGTGGGAGGTGGAAGACTGAGGTTTTTTGAGGGCAGTCATGATCTCGCAGACACATAGCTCTCCTTCTTTGAGAAGCTTCAGAATCCTGAGCCGGCAGGGATCGGCAGCCGCCTTGAAGACATCGACCTCTCCTTCCGGGCCTCCCATCTCGATATCCTTCATCAATGAGGCGAGCTTCCTGGTCCTGGCCCGGGCTTTGTCCGTGTCTCCGATGAGCCTCGCCAGGCTGCATATTGCCTCCTCATCGATCTCGGAATCTTCGCAAATCTCTTTGCCTGTCAATATTGATGTCACCTTTCCTTCTGGGGAACTCATTTCTTCCTGGATTCGTAGAACCTTTGATACTCTCTCAAAAAAGCCTCTTTATACATCTTCTCAGCACCCTCGGCGATGAAATTGAGCTTCTTTAAATCCTCGACAAGCTCATCTCCGGTCGAATCCTCTGGCTTCTTTCCCTTTTTGAAGTATTCCTGGAAGGTCTCGTCCATTCCCATAATTCCCGTGCTGCGTCCACCCACATTGACCTGTCGAAGCCCGACGATGCGCGTGCCGCAGCAGCCGCTACTGCTGCTCTTGCCACCCAGGATTTTATCTTTTAATCCCATGATAATCACTACAACGTATCAACATTCACTGATATATAACGCTTGCGGGATGTTTAAAATTATCTCTAAAATGATGTGCAGCATATCAAAATGGATAATGGAATAGAAAAGTCGGATTTGATTTTGAATGATACACATCAATGGATAAAGATATGATATTTGCACCCTATTTCAGATTTATCAATAAATTTAAA
>CAWCSK010000011.1:0-7557 GCA_963798205.1 uncultured Methanosarcinales archaeon | reverse complement strand
TTGTCTCTACTTGGGCTTTGTCAGGATTTGATTGCTTGCTCTATACCGCTCAGCAGAGGCTCTCCTTGAAGCGCATCTCAATGACCCTTCAAAATCCCGAGCCACCCCGAAGATTTGCGTCGGGTCATTATCATGGATGACTGCTCTCCATCCGGCTTTCAATGTCGCTAGGACATCAGAACCTCACATACTAAATATTCCTCAGGAAATCTTCATATATTTTTGCGGCCCAAATAACTTTGAAGGTGATCATATGTTAGTATTAACTATATGGACCTATGAACCCGGACAAAGAGAAAAACTCCAGCAAATTGCCGTTCGAGAGAAAGGTGCTCATGCAGCGGTAAAAGTGCTGGGAAAATGGCACGATGTCTCGGGAAATAAATTGTTTGTGTTGCAGGAAGTTGAAAAAGCGTCAGACCTGCTCCAGACCAACGACCCCTGGCTAAAATATGCTACAGCCGAGTCCTACATCGTTATGGAGGAGAAAGAGCTGCTGGGCATGGGCGAAAAATACAAATTCGTGAGCCAGACGAAGGCGTAATTCTCGACTTTGGCCCCCATATCATTCCCCGCAAAGTAATAAAAGAATAGCGTTGACTCAACTCTTGGAGGTAAACTGAATGCTAAGTTTTGCAAACAGGATTGGAAGCACATGCGAGCTTGATAGCACAAGTGTCGATTTGGCCCCAGGCGGATGCACGTGCTGTGCGGCATGTTCATGCTGCTCGTGTTGCTCTTGCTGGTAGATCTGAGAGGGCACTGGATAGTGCCTTCTTAAATATATTTTGGAGATCATGGCTCTGACGATAAGCGTAACCTCTGACTGCAATCTGAACTGCCGAACCTGCGGCGGATGGGATTTCACCAAACACAAAACCGAAAAAGGCCAGGGCGCATTACCTTTTGAATCGATTAAGCAGATATTAGACGAAGGAAGAAAGCGAGGAAACAGGTACCTGGATATCACAGGTGGAGAGCCATTTTTACACCCGGAAATAATAGAAATATTATCCTACGCGGAACGATCAGGTTACTGGACAAACGTACTAACCAACGGACTCCTACTCGATGAGAAAAAAATTGAGGCTCTTTTAGATATCCATGCCAGGTTGAGACTCAGTCTCTATTCTGCGAATAAAAGCACTCATGAATATTTTTGTGGCGAGGGTACCTTCGACCCATTGACGGCAGCCATCAGACGGCTGAAGGAAAATGGAATATACTTTGGCGTGGGCATGCCAGTCTTTAAGGAGAATGTGGGGGACATTGAGGATACTGTGAGGTTTGCACTGGATGTCGGCTGCTCTTTCATACGCATATTTCCTGCAGCAAAATATTACAGAGCAAAAAATGTTGAGATCGATGGGTCCCTGATTGAGGAAATTCTTTCTTCTATTGTGGAGGCGACGATTAAACATATGGCGAAGATTGACCTGGAGTCGACGGCGTCGATGAGAATCCCCAATCCCATCGAGATGCTGACGACACGCAGATGCACGGCAGGATGCAATTATTACCACGTCGACTCAGAGATGGTGATTCATCCCTGTCCATACATATCGGACGACGGTCCGATAAAAAATATCAAGTTTAACGATTGCCATGATTTTGATAAAATGAATGCATCCATGGACAGCTATTTCGAGAAGCTGGCTGAAACTTTGGAGGGGGCGTGCAGGAGCTGCGAGTACATCACCACCTGCGTTGGAGGCTGCCTGTCCGAAAAGACCACAAGATCCATCGAGCCCAATCAGGAACAGCCTATCTGTTTGAGAAGTATTCTTCGCCGGGTCATGAAAAAGTATGATGAAAAGATAGCGAGCGATATTCTTCAATCCTGGGTCTATTCGCGCTTCAAGGACGCGTTTGAGGATTCGGGCAACAGATGCTGCATAAGGCAATTGCCCATCTGGAACCTGAGTTTTATTGGCCGGGGTTTACCTGGGCTGTCGAATAGAACGCCTGGAAATACGAATTTATAGGGACGTCGAGAAGCGAGGGTGCTACAAAATGCGAGAGATACTATTTAAAAGGAATCAAAATAATGATAAAGAAGCTAAAAAGGCTAAAAAGTCAGACTTGACTATAAACGAGCTGCGAAACACTGAGCTGCCCCAGCTTTCAAACATCGTAAATTTCTGTGCCAATGTTCCGATCTCTCTGTATTCGGACACTACAATCGTAAAAACGCCGGAGACTTGCTTTCGTGGGCTGTACTACTCCACAAACCGCCTGGCAGGAGAAGAATTTCTTCTCAACTACCGCAGGAGCAACTCCGATTTATCCATGGTGATTGGCATCAAGGCCTACAAGTCGTTTCAAGTGCGGGGGGCTATGGCTAACCGTCCCCTGCTCGATGAAGAGGTCCTGCAAGAAAGCCTAAAGCTCCCGCCACCTGGGAAATTTAATGTTCCTCTGGGTCCGGTCATTCAATCGCGGCGCAGCAAGCGCAATTTCTCTGGAAAGCTCATCGAGATGAAGGATCTCTCCACCCTGCTGTTCTACTGTCAGGGTGTATCCGGCATAGCGGATATATCTCTGGACATCGAGGGCGGACTGCCGGCCACCAAGACCCTTGGGGCTGAGTACAAGAACAACCTGCGCAATGTCTCTTCTGGCGGCGCTGTCTATCCCATCGACCTTTATCTTATTGTAACCGGTGTGGAGAAGCTGGAAAAAGGGATATACAAATATCTCCCGAACACCCATTCTCTTCAGCAAATTCGCAAATTGCAGGAAAGTGATATCTCCACCCTGCAAAATTCGCTGGCATGCTTCCAGGGAGTTGAATCGGACAAAATTGACATATTCGTCATTTTTGTGTATAACATGCCACTGAACTCCAGGAAGTACGGCGACTCCGGGGTGGCATTCGCACTTATCGAAGCGGGTGAGATAGCTCAAAATATTCATCTGACCTCGACCGCCCTCGGATTGGGTCCGTGCGATATAGGCGGCTACGGCAAGCAGCAGTTTGAGAAGTTTATTGGTATTGACGGTCTATCGAAGCATATGATTCATCTGACCATCTTAGGCGCTTAGGAGGCAAAAAATGTCGACAGCTAAACCCAGTTTTGCTCTATCTCAGGATGCCAGAATATTCTACAACGGCGTGGACGAAATTCGAATTCGCAAGGGAATCTGGAACTACACCGAAGCCACTCTCAGCCTGTCTGACGAGAAAGAGGCCGTAAGGAAAGCCTTCATTCAAATATTTAAAGAATTGAGTGAAGGCAAAACCATCGACATGGAGTCTCTGCCGGATCGATTCGGCCTCGACAAGGAGCAGAAGAATTCCGTCTTTCAGGTGATGGAAGCCTTGAGGCACCAGCTGTACCTCCGGAGCGCACAGGATCTGCAAGTGGGAAAGATCATCTCCGATATGTTTGGTGGCGTCTATCAGCCGTCCGGAGCGGCGCCCATTCCGATGAAACCGCGACCTGCGCTTGTTTTTACAGATAGCCCGTATGCCAAGAAGATAGCCGCACAAATCGCCGCCGACATGAATTACTCCGTCGATATCATGGACGAGAAGACGTTCAAGGGTCTATGTGCCGCCGACTTCACCACCAAGACCGATGCCATTGAGACCATAAAAGAGACGGAGAGCATGGGAAGGCTCATCGCACCATATTCCGTTGTAATCGGGATTATGGAAAAACCGAGCATCAGTTTTCTTCGCAATCTCAACAGGCTCCTGGTAATGGCAGAGAAACCCCTCATCCTGAGCCTGATCGACGGTCCCTTCATCACATTTCTGACCATAAATCCCCCGCAGACCGGCTGCTTCGAGTGCTATGAGAACCGGCTCATGGCCAGGATGGAAAACCTGGCGGTCTATCACAACTTTGCCGATTCCACCAGGACCAGCCTTAGTGATCTGAAGGATGCCTTCGTCAATCCTCTGCTGCATGCCCTGACCGGCATCGCCATTGCTGAGGGCTTCCTGCAGTCCACTATCGGCTTCTCAAAGAGCTCCGGAAGAGTGGTGAACGTGTATCTTCCCGTCGGAGAGATACAAATCCAGGATCTGATGCGAGTGCCGTTCTGCCCAGCCTGCGGCTTTGCAGCCAGGTCGGAGATATCCGAGTTGTTCACCTCTTCCAAGATGATCGTGAACAAGCTGCTGGACAGTGTCAACCTGGTTGACCAGGAGAAGTGATCACAATGGACGTGAAGTACTATCCTTATCCCGGCCACTTGATGAACAATTACAGGGACATCTGCGGGCAGCATGCAGGCATACTGGAAGCTCATTTTTCCGTCAACGCCCGCAGGCCAAATGATCTCGGCATCTATTCCATATATGGCAAAATGCCCAATTACCACAAATTGGTCATCCACCCTGATGCCGAGATGCAGTATCATCTGGTTGGGTACGGTCTCTACTTTGAGGAGAGTCTGGTGCGCTTACTGGGTGAAGGCATAGAGCGCTATGCTCTTCTGGTGGCCTCCAACTTCCTGCGGGACCGCATCAATTTCAAATCCTACCGGGATATTCAAAAAGAGGGCGAGGTTCTGCCGTGGGAGCTCATCCACATATATTCGGATGAGGACTATGAAAAAGGCAAGAATGTCATGCAGAAAATGGATGAAAACAGCATAATTGGCTGGATCTCTTGCCCATCCTTGCTGGATCCCGATAGAGAGATCTGGGTTCCAGCTCAAATGCTTCTTCCCGGTTACAAGATCAATTCTGCCGCCAAGGAAGTACGGTTCATCTCCGGCTTTTCTAAGGGAGCATCGGCACACACTGATTTCAAGAAGGCTCTCTTGAACGCCATAATGGAAGCCACCGAGATGGACCCATTTATAACAAAGTGGTACACCATGATGCCCTCTCCTCGCGTGGTCATAGATGATTATGCACTGCTGAAAAATTTCCCTCAGATACTGGGAGAGAATTCGGACTTCGAGGTCCTGCCTTTATTGATGAACCTGGAGGACACGATCGGATATGCCTTCGGAATGGCGCTGATCAATAAGAAAGAGGAGCTTCCTTACATTGTCTTCGGCACGCAAACCTCACTGAATCCGGTTAAGGGACTGTACCGTGCCATGGTTGAGGCTGTGGCCATCCTTAAATTGGGCGATTTCGGGCCGATCTTCTACCCGGAGTCGTACTTCAAATACCCAGAGGGCGGCCCCTTCCTCGACCTGGACAGGAACGTCGCATATTATATGTTCCCTCAGGAAGCCGCCAAAAAGAGGGGCATCTTCGAGAGTCTGACAAGGTCGTCACTTCCTCTGAGCGGGCTGAAGGATCTATCAACCGGCGACGACAGCCGGGACATTCAGTATATGATCAAAAATATAAAGAAGATAAGCAAATACGCGGTTTACTTAAACATCACCCCTCCTGAGATGGTGGAAAAAGGATGGCACGTCGTAAGGGTATTCATACCGGAATATGCGAACATATGCTTCCCAGGATTGCCTTTCAGCCAGCACCCGAGAATATTGAAACATGGAGGTGTCAAGAATTCTTACCCCCATCCCCTCCCTTGAGGAGGTCCTTCTTTTGGGGGCGGTCTGCCATCCAGTGGGGCTCAGCTACTTCATAGGCAACACCCTTTTTCCCCGCGCCTCCAGAACTGCGCCCAGCACCGAATTAGTTGAATCCATAGCGCTGTCGACTGTTACTATTGTGCTGGTGGCCATTGCAATGGCTCCCCAGTATTTTAGCCACCTGAATTTTCCTGCTCTCTGGTTCTATCCGGCGGCCTTACTGCTCGGACCGCTGTGCATAGCCTTCGAGTACCTCATAAACGGCCTCTACATCTATCTTCGAGAGGGCAATTTTCCCAAAAGATTCAAGATCCACTCTGCCTGGGCGAGATGCAGCGATCTCCATCACATGGTCCTGGTCTTCCTCATAGTCGCAGGTGAGGAATTGATCTTTCGCCAGATGATGTTCTCCATGCTGTCGGGGTATGGCTATTCTTTCCTTCAGATATTGTTAATCACGTCCTTCCTCTACGGCCTGAACCACATCTTCATGGGTTTTGGCACCACCAGCACCAAATTCTTTACAGGAATGATCTACGGGAGCCTCTTCTATGCCAGCGGCTCATCGATAATAGTTCCAATCGTAATCCACTATGTTCAAAACATCCTGCTGCTCAGGCCCCAATGGATAGTGAAAGATTATGCCGTATACTCTTGAATTTTGGATTTTTCTTATAGTCTTTTTCATCTATGTCACTTTATGGGCCCGCATCACCACCATTCTGAACGGAGGAGAGCTCGGTGGAAATAGGCACATCCGGCAGCTTTCCTACCGGATTATGGGCCGACTGAGCCTGGATTATGCTGCAACGTACTCGATCCTGATGAGTCTGATCTATTTCCTCGGCGGCCTGCTTGCCATCTTTGCCGTCTTTTTGGTTTACCAGGAAAATGTATTCGCATATTTCGTCATGCGGCCGGAGTATGCCGGTCTGCTTGTCACCAGTGCGCTTTCTGAGATATCGCTAAACAGTATTGCGAACGGATTCGCGACCAATGTCTCACGCAAGATGGGCATAAATATCGTGGATGAGATTCTGAGGATAAAATGGATCGTAGGAATCTCTTCTCTGCCAAAGATCGGGATGCCACTGGCCGCAGCACTGGGCGGTTTTTTCGAAGAGGTCGTCTTCAGAGGAGTTTTTCTGATTGTGGTTCTCAACCATTACCATGTGGATGCATTGGTCGCTATAATCTTGAGCGTGCTGCTTTTCCTCTACGATCAGATCATCCAGCTGGACACCCTGGCGCAGGTGGGCGTGATCGGGCCCTCGTCTTTGATCATCTCTGTGATAGGAGCGCTAACGGTGGTTCAGACGGGAAGCATATTGCCGGCAGTGTTTGCTCACGTGGCATTTCTGGTCTTTTACATATCGAATCCATGGCTCGCAAAGAATCCTTATCGCGTTCAATGACCACGTCATTCCTTACTATTTTGAATACCTCACCAGCTCTGCCGGGGATAAGCCGCCGAAGTTATCGGGCCGGTCACAAAATTTCCAATGCATCAGGATGGACCGCATTCTGATATTTACTGATCGTCCGAAATCGAGTCGTGCTTGTGTTTGTATTATCGCAGAGGCTCACTTCCCTTTTTCGTAGACGTTCTCCACCCGGTCGCATATCTCATCCCAGTCGTACTTTCTCGCCATCTCTACGCACCGCCCCCGCATGCCATTCCCTTTTTGGAGAGCCCGGCAAAGCCCGTTCGCAAGCGCCTCAGCCGTGGGCTCGCAGACTATTCCCGTCTGCTCTGTAACAAGATCCATGACTGCGTTCATCCTGTGCCTTACTGTGACCACGGGCAGACCGCAGGCGTTTGCCTCCAGGGCCGCCATGCCGAAGCCCTCTCTCGTAGACGGCGACGCGAATACCCGGGACGATTTCATAAGAGCCAGAGCATCATCATAGTCCTCCAGAAAGCCGCAAAACTCAACATTCCTTTCCAGTCCGCCCTCGCGAACCTCTGGTCAGATCTTGTTTTCTCCGGGCCGTCTCCGATTATCAGGGCTTTCACATCCGGAATCTCCGACCTCACAATTTCCA
>CAWCSK010000010.1:0-20991 GCA_963798205.1 uncultured Methanosarcinales archaeon | reverse complement strand
CGACCATTAAGACTGCTCAGTCATTGGGTGTCCAGTTGAAAATGGTCACAGGTGACCACGTAGCCATAGCCAAAGAGATCGCTCGAATGGTGGGTCTGGAACCAATATTGGGCCCGCATCGGACTTTATCGATAAACCAGACGAAGAGGCAACAGATATCATCGAAAAGGCTGATGGTTTGCCCAAGTATTTCCAGAACACAAATTCAGGATAGTAGAGCTGCTTCAAGCCGAGGCACATCGTCGGCATGACCGGCGACGGAGTGAACGATGCACCTGCGTTGAAGAAAGCCGATGCCGGAATTGCCGTCTCGGGAGCAACGGATGCTGCCAAGTCGCGGCGGCAATCGTTCTGACCAGACCCGGGCTCTCCGTCATCATTGACGCCATCAAAGAGAGCCGCAAGATATTCCAGCGCATGAATAGCTACGCCATTTACCGCATAGCTGAGACCATCAGAGTACTGTTCGTTCATTACTCTATCGATATTCATCTTCAACTTCTATCCGGTGACGGCCATCATGATCGTATTGCTGGCTTTGCTTAACGATTTTGCCATCATGTCCATCGCCTACGACCGGGCAGAGTATCATTGAAGCCAAACCGTTGGGATATGACATCTGTGTTCGGCATGGCGACATTTCTGGGCCTGGTAGGCGCTGTGTCCTCATTCCTATTTTTTTCCATTGGCATAGCTATCCTGCACCTTTCCCATGATATGCTACAATCAATGATGTACCTTGAGCTCTCTGTCGCCGGACATTTTCTCATATTTATTACCAGGACAAAAGGCCATTTCTGGTCCTACAGGCCGAGTAATATATTGCTGGTAGCGGTTTTGGGCACGCAGACAGTGGCGACCATTATTGCAGTCTACGGCCTGCTCATACCTCCTATAGGCTGGACGCTGGCATTATTCGTATGGGTTTACGCCATGGCTTCCTTCGTTTTGACAGACCTCGCCAAGGTATTCCTATTCAAGCGGTTAGAGCGAGAGGCAAAGATCCTGGAGAAGGAAGCGGTAGTTATTGAGAAAGACGTTGAAAAAATTTAGCAACATCGACTGGTTGAATGAATTCCCTCTGATTGGGCTCACGGCATAGCATTCGCACCTAAGATACCCTCCTAAGAACTACACCGTTTTTCAGGTCGTCAGCGCCGCTGCCGGTACTTCAGCCAGTGTTTGTCGCGCATTGGATTCTTGTCACGTCGTCCAAAGCTAATAAGCCAAGGAGCTGATCGGGATTATTTCTTTCAACGACCGGGAGCTGGCTGATGTGATTTGCGATCATTTTATTCATCGCTTCAAATAAAGATTCATCCGGATAGGCTACTACCAGATTGGAGCTCATTATATCTTTCACCGATGCCTCAGGCTGATCCTGGAAAATAAATTTCATCGCATCTAGTTTGGCTACAATCCCCACCAGCTTGCCCTCATCGACCACCGGCACGGCGTGAACTTCATACATTTTTAAGAGATTGGCCACACCACCTACCGTCGACTGGGAGCTGATGATCGGCACGCTGCTTGTCATGGCCTCTTTCACTTTGAGCCCTTTGAGGAGCATGATGGAGTACTCATGTTGATGAGCTGGTGACTCCGCTCTCACGGCCACCTGTTTCTCGTAGATGTAATTGTCTCCTGTGACGAAGTAGGCTATGGAGCAGGCCAGCATGCTGGGGATCAAGAGGGTGTAATCCATGGTCATCTCGCTTACCATGAGTATCACCGCCAGAGGAACTTTGGCGATGCCCCCAAAAAGCGCCATCATGCCTACAATGACGAAGGCGGAGGAGGTGCTGGGAGTGATAGCCGTATAGCTATGAAGAAGGCTCCATACGACTCCGCCAGTCATTCCGCCGATCACCAAACCCGGAGCGAAGACACCGCCGCTGCCGCCTGAACCGATGGTCAGCCCTGTGGTCAGGATCTTCAATACAGCCACCGCCAGCATGACTGTTACAGGCAATGCGATGAAGTCGCCGTTGATGGCAAATTGCAGCCATCCGTAGCTCGTGCCCAAGACCTGGGGCAGAAAGACGCCAATCAAGCCGACCATGAGCCCCCCAATGGCGGGCTTAATCCATTTGGGAATCCCAGCACGCTTGAACTTGTCTCGTAAGTAGTAGAAGCTGCGCCCGTATCCTATGCCGACCAGTCCGCAGACTACCCCAAGGATAGCGTAAGCGATAAGCTCAGAAGGTCTGCTGAACGGCATGACGATGCCGCTGCCAAAGACTGGTTCCCATCCGTTCCAGGAAGCAAAGATGCTGTAACCGACAACGGATGCGATAAATGACGGCAAGAGAGCTTCATATTCAAAATCGCGGCGATAGAGGACCTCCATGCTGAGGATAGCACCACCCAGGGGAGCCTTAAAGATGGAGCCTATCCCGGCTCCGATACCGGCAGCCACGGCAATGCGCCTGTCGCCCTCCGTTAGATGAAACAGGTCAGCCAGGGCTGAGGCCGTCCCGGCAGCTATTTGGGCGGTCGGTCCTTCTCGACCGGCACTGCCGCCGGAGCCTATGGTGATGGCGGATGCTATTGCTTTGACCACCGGCACCCTGCGGCGAATCAAGCCTCCTTTATTGTGGAATGCATCTATGGCTGCGTCGGTCCCATGCCCTTCGGCCTCAGGAGCAAAACGAAAGACTATAATCCCGCTCAGCAGCCCCCCAGCAGCCGTGAGGATGGGAAGGAGCCAGGGCCTGGCCACGCCAGTAAATACAGTCGCTCCCTCCCCGGATGCCGTAGGAGGAACATATCCTGCAACAAGCCCGAGCAGGAGATGAGTCGCAGCCGTCAAAGACCAGTAGAAGATTATGGAACCCAGGCCAGCAGCAACTCCTATCAAAATGCTTAAGGCAACCCATTTTCTGGTGTAACTTGCGTGCGCGAGGTCGCAGAAATTCTTGACGGTTGTTATCATCCAGTTCAAAATAGCCAATTACTACTTTGACTTCAAGCTATCGGTCGCCTCAAGAGCCCATTGACACAATACTATTTAAGATTAAAAATTGGTCATAACATTCTCGCTCATGAAGGAGTTCAATCATGGGCTGGGCCGACTTGGAGCTGTTATAATATGAAGATGGTCCGAAAAGCAGGTGCAAATGAGGTGCATGTCCTCATAGGCAGCCCGCCAATCTTGGCACCCTGCTATCTTGGCATCGACATGGCCAATCGCAAGGAGCTGATTGCTGCCTACAAAACGGTTGCAGGAGTGGAAGCGGTAACCTTAATGCAGATTCACTGGGATATGTGAACCACGAGGGCCTGATCGCTACTGTGGGCATACCGAAGGAGGACCTCTGCATAGGATGTCTTACGGGATTGTATCCTGTAGAGATTTCCGGCGAGAAGTGCAGACCAGGCTCTCGGAATATCTGGATTCAGATATCCTGAAGGGCTCTGAGTAGGTGCAAAGAAGTATAGTCAGATTCTAATAAAAGAATAGGCGGGTAGGCATTTGCCCGCCAAAAGTGGTCACGCAATCCAAGAACCGAACTCATGTCAAATCTTTCGGATCAATCCTTTATAGTAACCGGCTTTATCACTTTCTCCATCTTCTTTTCCATCGCGGGCGTGACTTCCATGTCATGGACATCAGAAATATGGGTCTTTAGCGTGCTCCATTACTTCTTCCTTTGTCTTGGCCTGGACCCGGAAACTACAGGGATGCTCCAGATCATTACAGCAAAACAACATGTATTCATCATCCGGCATATTTTTCACCTCAACATTTTTGGCCTTAATTCTATACTGCATTCTAAACGAATAAATGTTTTGCAAATGCAACGAAACCGCCTGACTTACCAAATTATCAAAAAAATGAGAATTTGGTTACGCAGTAGTTGGTGGTTTCATCAGTACGAAAGCCACAACCATTCCCAGCACGGCCAGGGCTGCCACAATCAGGAAGAAAGGCTGATAGGCACCCAGTAGATCTTTGGCCTGAGCCGATACGATTCCACCGATCACAGCTCCTGCACCATAGGCCGTGAAGACGAGGCCATAGTTCCGAGCATAATCCTTGGTTCCGAAGTAGCTTGCAGTGGCAGTAGGCCCAATGGCCAGCCAGCCACCCAGGCATCCCCACAGGAGGAAGAAACCTATCTCGTAAGCCGTTTCAGAGGCGTAATTTGTGTACAGCAACAGGCAAGCAACTAAGGATGAGAACATAAGTTATCAATGCCGTGTTTCTCGGATTTAGCTTATCCGTCAACGTGCCGAAGATTGGCCTGCCCACACCATTGGCCAGAGCGAAGGGGATGATCAGCGTGGTTATCAACGCAGTTGCCGCCGCCGGAACATAGCCTGCATTTTTCAGCATGTCTTGACCCACGGGTCCAGCTATTCCGATGGCGGTAAGTCCGGCCATAGCTCCAATAGTGTAGCACAACCACAGACCGATGAAGGTCTTGGTCTTTGTCATTTCGCTGCGAGTGAGATTAGCCATCGGCGCTGCTCCTGCTTTTGGTGCAGGAGGTTTCCATCCACGTGGACACCACCCTGTTGGAGGAAATGCTAATAACAGCGAGAATAAGATGGTGATTATAAGGAAAGCCACGCCGAACATCTTCATTATATCCATTATTCCGGCGCCGCCTGCTAAGAGGAATTTATTTATCTGGGTGATAAGGGCCGAAGAGAAACCAAAACCCAGGACTGTCAACCCGACAGCCAGGCCACGCTTATCAGGGAACCAGGCTGCTGAGACGGCAATAGGACATCCATAAGCTATGCCCACACCCAGGCCGCCAATGATGCCGTATAATGGGATTAGCATAAATGGAGATTGTGCATAGGAAGCCGCAAACCAGCCAACTCCCACCAGTGCTCCGCCAATCATTCCCACTTTTTTCGGTCCCATTTTCTGGATATACGGCCCCGTCAAAGGCATTGCCAGGGCGAATAGCAAAAGGAATACAATGAACGGCCAAGTCATATCCATTGCAGTTGGACTTAACCCAAGAGTCTTGAAGTAAGCCGTAATTGGGACTCTTACCACTCCGTATGCATAAATGGCACCGAGACAAAGCTGGATTACCAGACCTACAATTACCATGATCCAGCGTCCCGATTCTGCAGGCATACCAAATATTTTCACTTCATCTGCCATAAGTTACACACCTTCAGATCGATATTACTTTTGTTCTCATTCGATACATAAGATTAAAATATAAATGATAACTCATGATAGATATTCATAAATATATATTTATAAATCCCTCGTTATCCCCTCCCGTACCCTTGAAGGATTATTCAATGGCTTGCTCTTAATTCCTCATCTCATATATTTAAATTTGGCGGCAATTATCGCGATTATAGATTATAATATTACACTTATCGCAAAAGTTCGGAGGTTTATTTTTCCATGCCATAAGTCACTACCAGGCTAATCAGAAAAGCCGCCCCCCATAAGACGCCATCATCTATAGATATCGATAGTATAGAATAAGTCCTTTTGAGAAGCATCATTAATGGCAATCTCTTTTAAGGTGAATGGCGAATACCTGAGAAGGTGGTGCTAAAATGCTTAAGGCCAATCCCAAGACCTCGTGGAATAGCACAGAATGCATGCCAGTGGTTCCTGCTTCATCTTACGTGGATGACGCGGCAACGCTTATAGGCGACGTGCGCATCGGCGAACAAGTTTATGTTGCTCCCTCTGTATCCCTGCGAGCAGACGAGGCGCATCCAATTATCATAGGCGATGAGTGCAACATCCAGGATGGAGTCGTCTTTCACGGACTGATGGGCAGCTCCATTGAGCTCGGAAAAAAGATCTCCATCGCCCACGGCGCGGTAATTCACGGACCCATGAAGATAGGAGACGAGAGTTTTGTGGGCTTCAACTCGGTAGTTCATGCCTCAACCCTCGGCAAGAAGTGTTTTGTCGGCCATGCGGCTGCCGTCATCGGCGTCCGGCTTGCAGACGGCAAGTTCGTGCCCCATGGCGCAGTGATCGATACGCAAGAGAAGGCAGACGGCCTCGGACCTGTGCCTGAGAGCCTCAAGCACTTCAATGAGGAAGTGGTCGAGGTCAATAAGGAGTTTGCCAGGAGCTATGGCATCCAGAGAAGATCCTGCGCGGGCGACTGATTCATCTCCATAAACCAAATCCTATTTTTTATCCAGCCCATTCTTGAGAAGCTCATTTTCAGTCTCTTTCGGACAAGAAATATATACATCCGGGCTGATATGCCCCAAACTAGCAAAAGGAGATTGTCAATGGCCAAGATCAAAGCAGGCGTCTTAGGTGCTACCGGTGCCGTAGGACAGCGTTTCATTGAAGGATTAAAGGATCATCCTTGGTTTGAGCTCACCAGCCTTGCCGCATCGGAGAGAAGCGCGGGCAAGAAGTATAGCGTGGCTGCCAAATGGCGCCTCGAGAGCGAGCTTCCAGAGGACATCGGAGAGATGACTGTGGTCAATGTCGACCCGAGGGAAGTCGATGCAGATATAGTCTTCTCTGCACTTCCGGCAACAGACGCCATGACCGTCGAGCCTGCCTTCGCGGCTGCCGGCTGTGCTGTCGCCAGCAATACCAGCTCCTACCGCATGGTAGACGACGTGCCTCTCCTGATACCCGAGTGCAACTACGAGCACCTGGATCTGATAAAAGTGCAGCGAGAGAAGCGTGGCTGGGACGGATATCTCACCACCAACCCCAACTGCACAACCGTAATGTTCACTCTCCCCCTGAAACCGCTCATGAAGTTTGGAATTCAGAGCGTGCACGTGGCATCTATGCAGGCCGTCAGTGGTGCGGGCTATGAAGGCGTACCCTCCATGGCAATCCTGGGCAACGTCATTCCCTACATAGGTGGCGAAGAAGAGAAGGTGGAGACCGAGCCCCAGAAGATCCTTGGCCGATTCGACGGCGAAAAAATCGTGAACGCAGATTTTTCCGTAAGCGCGAGCTGCCACAGGGTGCCGGTCATGGACGGCCACACCGAGGCCATATGGGTGACCATGAAGGATAACCCCACCCCGGAAGAGGTCAGGAAGGCCATGCTGGACTTCAACCCGAATCTGGGAGATCTGCCCACCTCACCCAAGAAGGCGATCATAGTCAAGGATGAGCCTGATCGACCCCAACCAAGGTTAGATCGCGGCCGGGGCAATGGCATGTCCGTATCTGTAGGGAAGGATCAGGTCCGGAATCAGGTTCATCTGCATGGGCCATAACACCGTGCGGGGCGCTGCAGGCGCGAGCATTCTCAATGCCGAGCTGTTGGTGAAGAAAGGCCTGCTGTAATGCTGATTGTAGCCTGGGAGACGACGGCCGCCTGCAACCTGTCATGCCGCTACTGCCGGGCCTGTGCGACGCCTTCGCCGGAGCCGGACGAGCTGAGTTCTGAGGAAGCGCTGGCCTTCCTGGACAGCATTGCGCCCTTGCAGCCCATGCTCATCCTCAGCGGGGGTGAGCCCTTGCTGCGGCCTGATATTTTCCAGATCATCCGGCATGCCGTATCTTTGGATCTCCGCGTCTCTTTGGCCAGCAATGGAACCCGGATTTCCCCCCAGATTGCGGATGAAATAGCGGCCTCGGGTGTCTCCCGGGTCAGCATCAGCCTGGATGGTGCCGATGCCGGAAAGCACGATCAGAGCCGCGGTCCCGGAACCTTCCGTGCGGCCTTAAACGGCATGGAAAATCTGCGCGGCAAGGTCGATTTCCAGATCAATTTCACCGTCACCAGGAAGAATGAGTCCGAGGTTTCGAATATCTTCGACCTTGCCGAAAGGGTTGGCGCAAGAGCCCTCCATTTCTTCTTCCTCGTGCCCACTGGCCGCGGCCAGGAGGAGGATCTGATCTCGCCGGAGAGGCAAGAGGAATTGCTCTTGCAGATCGACAGGGAGCGAGGGCAGCGAGGAATCGAGGTGCAGGTCACCTGCGCACCACAATACGCCCGCCTGGCCAAGCCTGAAAAGGGCAGAGGCAGAGGTGGCTGTCTGGCGGGCAAGAACTTCGTCTTCGTCTCCAGAAAGGGCGACGTCTATCCATGCGGCTATTTTCCATTACTAGTCGGGAACGTTCGGAAAAGGAATTTTATCGATATCTGGGAGAATTCGCCAGAGCTCCGGGCACTTCGGGAGAGAAAACTCGAAGGAAAGTGCGGCCGATGCAGTTTCACCACGGATCTGCGGAGGTTGCCGGGCGCGGGCCTATGCCAGGACGGGCAATTACCTGGAATCGGACCCTTCTTGCCGCCTGGAGGTGTAGCCCATGGACGAGATCGATCTCAAGCTGCTGGCACTCGTTCAAGACGGTTTTCCTTTAACCTCGAGACCCTTCCGGGATCTAGGCTAAGCCCTAGGTCTGGACGAGAAGGAGGTCATTGAACGGCTTGCGGGATTGCAGAGAAGGTGGTCTGGTGAGAAGGATTGGGCCAATTATCGATCTGCGCAAATTAGGGCGGAGCGGGATCCTGGCAGCGCTAAGGGTTTCCACGGAAGAGGCGGATGATGTGGCCAAGGTGGTTAACCAGTATCAGGAAGTATCCCATAACTATCTGCGCCCCAATGCGAGCGGCTACAATATGTGGTTTACAGTTTCGGCAAGCGACGAGCGGATCCAGGAAATATTGCAGGATATCAAGAGGCTAACGGGACGAGCGATGCTGGTTATGCCCACGGGCAGAATATTCAAGATTGGCGTCAAATTCGATATAATTTGATATACTAGGAAAGCTCTCCCTTAACCCGGGCTCTTGCCCGAATAGTTTGTGAGGGAGAGGATCATGGCTAAACCCATTTTAATGGACTTTTATGCGGACTGGTGCGGACCGTGCAAGATACAGGGCCCCATCTTTGACGATCTGGAAAAGGAATTCAAAGATAAGGCAGAGTTCAGGAAGATCAATGTAGACAAAGAAGGCGATCTGGCCGTAGAGAAGAGTATTTTCGTCGTGCCCACAATCATTCTGGAGAAGGATGGCGTGGAAGTCAAGAAATGGATGGGAGTCACTACCAAAGAAGAGCTGACCCAGGCCCTCAATGAAGCTCTGAAGTGAGGGTCATTGGGATGGGTTTGGATTTTGATCTGGAGGCTGTGAGGAGGATAAATGGCCGTGGAGGCTGTGCCCCCCATCTATGCATCCGCTTCGACTCGCATCTCTTTTCCATTGACACCAGCCGCGCTCCCAAGGCCAGCGTTCAGCCCGATGCCTATCTCATCACCCATGCCCACAGCGATCATTACGGCAAATCGGCCATGCTCTCGGCTAACGCTGTGGCCTCCATTGAGACCGCCCGCGCTCTGGAGATTCGCTATGAGCGGGAGTACAAAGGGCGCACCTTTGCTGTGGGCGAGAGCATTATGGTCGGGAATGTAAAAATCGAGACTCATCCCACAGGCCACACCATCGGCTCGTCCGCCTTCTCCTGGACGACGGAGACGGGGCAGCGAGTGCTTGTGACCGGGGATGTAAAAGATTATAGTCACCTTCCCCATTGCGATTATCTGGTTACGGAAGCCAACTACGGAGATCCTTACGATCCATCCTGCATCTTTGAGGATGACCTGGCAGGCTTCTATGAGGCCCTGGAGTCGGGGGCAAGCTTCGGTGCCTATGCCTTTGGCAAAGCCCAGAGGGCGGTGGCTCTGATGAGAGGTATGGGCTACAAAGATGAGATCGGCATGGACGAGAAGAGCCTGGTCCTGACCCGGGAGCTGATGAAGGATACAGCCGGGCCGCTGACAGAGGTCAACGGAAACGGATACAATGTGGTCACGCCCTGGAATCTGTCTCAGGTTCCGGGAAGAAACAAGTACTTCCTGACCGGGCGAAGGGACACGTCTTATCCGACCATCCAGCTCAGCGACCACCTGGACTTTCGCGGCCTGATGAAGATGATCGAGCACATCTCACCTCAGGAGATCATGGTCTACCATCCTGAGGGCGAGAGAGCGAGCCTCCTGGCGCACCATTTGCAGCAGTGTGGCATGGAGACGACATCACTGGATCTTATTGAGTCGTTTGTGCGTTAATTATAATTGTACCTCTAACGGTATTGGAGGCTTATGACAGCTGACGCTTTTAAATTACCCATCTAAGGCAGAGTTGCCCTCATCACCGGCGCCAGTCGCGGTATAGGACGGGGCATTGCAATCGTCTTGGGGGAAGCAGGATGCGCGGTTTACTTGACAGGCCGAAGCCTTCGAGGTAGCACGACAGAGAATCTGCCGGGCAGCATCGATGAGACTGCCGAGACCGTGACGGCCCGTGGCGGAGATGGCATCGCGGTCCGATGCGACCACACCGTGGACAGTGAAGTTGAATCTCTCTTCCAGCGAGTGCGAGAGGAACAGGGCCGCCTTGATCTTCTAGTCAATAACGTTTGGTGGATAATGAGCAGTACCATTTGAGCGGTTCACAATCCCATTTTGGGAGCAGCCGCTCCGGCACTGGCACGGTATGTTCGAAGCGGGCCTGAGGGCGCATCTGGTTGCCAGCCGCTATGCTGTGCCGCTCATGCTGCGGCAGCAGAGCGGTCTTATCATCAACACTGTAGCCTGGGACCGGAACCTGTACCTGGGCAATCTTTTCTACGATGTGGCAAAAGCCGCCATTATTCGCATGGCCTACGGCATGGCAGAGGAGCTGCGTATGCACGGCATCGCCGCTCTCGCTCTGGCACCGGGGTTCGTGCGTACAGAGCGAGTGATGGCAGTGCATGCCTTGCAGCCCTTCCCATTGGATCGCACCGAGTCGCCTGAGTATGCAGGCCGAGCAATCGCCCATCTGCTCGGGGATCCGCAGGTGATACGGAAATCCGGTAAAGTGCTGGCCGTGGGCGATCTGGCAAAGGAGTACGGCTTCACCGATGTGGACGGAAAGCAACCGCCGGCGTTCCGGATCGATGTGGACACCGGGAAGCGATAATTCAAATTCGGAATCGGATGGAACCCAGATGAATGGTCCCCTGGTGCAAAATAGACAGATAATCCAATGCACGTAGCCGCCGCCCCCGTGAGCGCTCGCCATGCATAGAGCCCAGCTCCTGGCAGTCCGCACATTATCGATTAACCGTCATCACTTATCCATCACACAAACTCCATCACACAAACTTTTGGTTATGAAATAGAGAGCTAGGATGAAGAGCTGGACGAATCGCTCATCCATCCACCGCCGGACGACATGCTGGTCGATGTTGTAGAACTAATGCTACTGCCAGGCTCCTGGCGCCCGAAGGCCAAACGGGCGTTGTTGCAGCCGCCGGATCGGCATTCGCATCTGCGCCAGCCCCATCGTTGGCCGCTGTGGCTGCCGGCTTGAAAATATTCGTGGAAACCGCGAACGTGACCTGGCCGGACCGGCTGCTACCATCGGCCATGTAGGCGGTATATGTCCCGGCACTCAATGAGGTTAGTGACAGATTAAGCTTATACAGGTTTAAGACTCCCAGAGGTATCACGGTTAGGCTCATCTTCGTCCCCGATATCGAACCGCTGGCTGTGGCCTTCTCAGTCTCATTTTGTCCATTTATGACCCCCTGACCCATGACCACATCTTTGTTCTGGACAAGATATAGTTTCATTTTCTCTGGGGGTTTACCTATAAGGTCGAAGGACCAGGTGCCGTTCACATTCACATTATCCAACGAATTATCTGCAGCCGCTTCGGTCGGAGTCACGACTGAGAACCCTGGTTGTTCGCTGTCTGATTTATAGAGCGGGTTGGACCCCGTTATCACCCCCGCATTCCTGGCATCCTGAATGAGCTCTTGCGGCAAGGGCGTGGACATGGATTCGCCCAGCTGGCCGGGATCGAGCGGGTCACCAGGATCTGCATTTGCCTGAACCAAGAAAATAGCAATAACCGTTATGCTTAGGAGTACCTTGTGGTATATCATATCGACCTGTCCCGGATCCGACTGATGAATGCCCTCGTTCCTACCGCGCCATGGTTAAACCTCGACTTCTGGAAGCCTAGAACATTCTTTTGCGCGTCTGATGGCATACAGTCTCTGACCCGATTGCATGTTCTATTATTACTATATGACGATTTCGGTTTAGTCAACTGTCGAAATCGATGCAGGAATCTGGAGGAGATCGAGCAAGGCGTTGGAACGCTAATTTTTGATCCAGAGACGCCGGGAAGGCGCCATTGTCAGCCAAACAACTCGCCAAAGAAAGCAAAATACAGGAGCAAAAGGCTTTGTATGAAGCTAGACACAAGCCGGTAAGAAGCCAACGACTGCAAAGCAATTCGTTCTCCAGCGGATAATCCAGATATTAATTGACAATTCAAAAAATTTAAATAGTTTAACAGTAATATACGATCGGAGAGCTTCGGATTGAGTCATTGGGAACTTGGGAGACTGCGGAACAATCCTCCTGCAAGATCACAAGATGGATTGCAGCAAATTCGAAGAAATACGCCCGATCAGAAACCAGATTAGGAGGCTGAAATACAGATGTCAAAAAGTGGACTTTATTGGATCGCGGGTATTGCCATCCTTTTATGTATGGCATGTGCTGCAGTTCAAGCTGCAGATATCAATTATGAGAAAGTAACCGTAAAAGAGATCATGGATGGAAACTCTCTGTCCCCGGGTAGAGCAGTTCAGATCGAGGGGACGATTGATAAAGAGTGTCCAGGGAGAGGTTGCTGGTTGGTTGTCAACGATGGAACGGGGAGCCTGCTCGTCGATCTGAAGCCCAACAACTTCACCATGCCTCTGAATCTGGTCGGCAATACAGCCAAAGTATACGGAAGTGTGGCCGTTGTTGGAGATAAGAAGATGCTGACCTTTGAACCAGGGACTCCTTATATCATCGGCAAAAAAGTGGAGATCACAGGCGATTTCAAGTCACCTCTCGTCGTGACGGGATGAGCCAACTGCCAGGTTGCGGCTCGCTAAGGTCTTATATTCTTATACTCTTCTAATTTTTCGATTAATTTCTTTCATCATTTGTGCATTTCTTGCGAGATTACCGGGCCGCATCTACCGGCTTTGTGGAATCATTTGGGCTCGATATCGTTCAATGATCTCCGTTCACGCCAGAATCTGCAAGAGAAGAGAATTTGACGACTTCAATCTCCGATCCAGACTCTTTGCAATAGGCCTGAATCCTCTTGATGGAGTGGTCCACCATTCCTCCGGAGGTCATTATCAAGGAGTCTTTGCCTGTAAGAGCCTTGAGGATGCACTTGTCAATGACGCCGTAGGTGAAGTCCAGGGGGATTCCGGCGCGTTCGGCCACTATCTTGGCATTCGTTCCCATCGCCCCTGTATAACTTACGTGTGACTTTTCCAGGATCTCCTTTATCCCTTCGGGGTCCGGTTCGTCCACGTTGCAGATGTAGATCTTTCCCAGGACTCCCTGGGAGGCCGTCCCTCGGTTTCCGGTCTCCAGGAGATCGGTCAATTCCAGAACGTTCCTGGGCGGCTTAGAGCCGTTGAGCAAACCCCGTCCGACCAGCTCCTTGTAGAGGTCTACCACAATCGGCAGCTTTAGCCTGGCTCTCTTGATCAGCTCCGAGTCTCCGAAAACCTCCTGTCCGGTGCCCCGGAGGAGCACACCACCATCTTCTATGAGGATTACCTCGTCTGCCCAACGGTAAGCCAGGTCCACGTCATGCGTTGAGATGATTACAGTCTTACCTCCAACGTTCAGCTCGTCGAGCATCTCCATGATCTCCTCCGCAGAGGCGGGATCGAGGTTAGAGGTCGGTTCATCCAAAATCAAGACCTCGGGCTCCATAGCCAGGATGCCGGCTATGGCTACTCGCTTCTTCTCGCCGCCGCTGAGGTGGTGAGGAGGACGGCGTTCGTAACCGGAGAGCCCAACATACTGCAGGGCGTAATCTGCGTACAGCTTCACTTTTTCTTCGGGAAAGCCCAGGTTCACCGGCCCAAATGCTACATCTTGAAAGACCGTCGGAGCGAAAAGTTGGTCGTCCGAGTTCTGAAATACCATCCCTACCTTACGCCTTATCTCCCGGAGCGAAGCGGAATCATACTGAAAAGTCCGGCCGTGGAAGAGGACCTCTCCTGCGCTCGGACGCAGTATGCCGTTAAGCATGAGCATGAGAGTCGATTTGCCCGCTCCGTTTGGGCCTACCAGAGCTATCTTTTGGCCTTCATCGAGTGAGATGCTCACTCCATTCAGGGCTTTGGTTCCGTCTCCGTAAGAATAGACCACATTTCTGCATTCAAGAATGGATGTCATTTAACCTCATAACAGCTGGATGCCCCGGGTAAAGACGGCTATGGCGGCAATCACCGCCAGATAACCCATAACGGCAAAGATTGCCTTCGGCTCAGCCTTCGCGGATTGCTCCATGAGATCGAGTTTGCCATCGTAGCAGCGAGCGTCCATAGCTACGATGAGCCTCTCGCCCTGCTCCCACGCCCTTAAAAATAGAACGCTGGAAAGCATAGAGAAGGAGTTCAGAGAGTTCTTGACACCCGCATCTCCCAACCGCATCACCTGGGCGCTGTGGATCATGGCAGCCTGATCCACAAAGACAAAAATGTACCTGTACATCAACATGGAAAGCTCGACCAGGAAGTCCGGCAGACCCAGGGACTTCAACACGGAGAATATCTCGATCATGGGCGTGGTCAGGGCTATGAAGAATAGGGAGCACATGCCCCCGAAGGTCCGGGCGATCAAGAGCAGAGCGAGGTTGGCCCCTTCCTCTCTGATGCCCAAACTGATGCCGAGAATGTCAAAGGCAAATAATGGTTCGCCTCCGCCATGCATAAAGGCCACAACAGCGGCGCTCAGCAGGGAGAAGGAGAGGGGTAAGAATAGCAGTTTGGAGTAAAAACGCCCTGGAATTTTGGCCAACATCACAGTTATGAGGCTCATGGTAATTGCTATGAATAGAGGCGCTATCGGCGTGGCTGAGGAGACGCAAAGGAGGATGGCCCCGAGGCCGAGCAGCAGCTTGAGCCTCGTGCTTGTATCCCTCAGAGCATTGGAATGGGCGTAGTCATCCAGCAGGTCATGCATTCAAGTTTCCTTCTTTATCTCGGAGGGTGATGCTGCGTTCATCTTTGCCATGGCGCGATAGTAGCCCAGGAAATAACCGATGATGAGGCTGCCGAAAGCCGCCTGCAAAGCGAAAAGCAAGCTCTCTATTTCACCGCTAGGCGGCGTCCATATGCTATGCGCCCAGGGCTGGTAGGTTCCTCCCGTCAATTTATCTATTGTATCTTTGGCCTGATCGTCAGATCCGCTCCATTCGTGATTTCCTGTTGAGCTGACATAAGCGAAGGCAGCGATGAATACCACAAGGATGGCAAGAACAATGAGTTCCATCTTCATACAGACATATCCTTCAGCTTTTTAATGACGCTAGGAGACGCCACATTTAGCTTCAGCAAGACATCGCTTCTGAGCTGGACGATGTACTTGAACATGAGCGCAGTTACAGCTCCCTCCACAATGGCCAGGGGAACCTGAGTTATGGCAAAGACGGCCAGGAATGCCTCGAAAGACGCCAGGACACCACCGGAGGCCGCGGGGAAGGCCAGAGCAAGCTCAATGGATGTAACAATATACGTGGCCCAATCCGCGAACAACGCCGCCAGAAATACGGCAATGTACATATTAATCCCAGATTTCATGGACCCTTTGTAGACCAGGTAACCCACGATTGGCCCGGCTATGCCCATGGAGAAGGTGTTGGCTCCCAAGGTGGTCAGGCCGCCGTGAGCCAGAAATATTGCCTGGTAGATCAGGACGATGATTGATAATACCGCAGTTATCCACGGGCCGAAGAGTATCGCACCCATGCCGGTTCCCGTCGGATGAGAGCAGCTTCCTGTAACGGATGGCATCTTCAGAGAGGAGAGAACGAAGATGAAGGCACCGGATACCGCCAGCAAGGGCAGAACATCACGATTAGCTTTCATCAATTTGCGCATTTTGTAAGCTCCATAAACCACCACCGGCAGCGAGAGCGCGTACCAGAACACGCACCAGTAGAGTGGCAAGAATCCCTCCATTATATGCATTCACATCACAGATAAGGCAATCCCGGTCTTAACATATAAAGCTTACTTGATTAAAGACAAAATATGTTTGCTTTGTTCACCGATTTCAATAGGGATGGAAGGTAACCGATAATGAGTCCGGTATAATATATTGTAGGCCACGACCTGACCAAGGTATACCGTCGCGGGAGAGAGAGATCCATGCTTTGAAGAATGTAGACTTTCGTGTGGACGCGGGTGAATTTGTCACCATCATCGGCCTTCCGGCTCCGGCAAGAAGGCGTTGCTCAACATCATCGGCTTCGTCTTCCAGCAGTTCCATCTCATGCCGACGCTCACCGCGCGCGAGAATATCGAGCTGCCCCTGCTCTTCAGTCATAAGAGTGTCTGGCAGGGACAAGATCGACAAGGTTTTGCAGATGGTGGGATTGGAAGAGAGAGGAGATCATCTGCCAGGACAGCTCTCCGGCGGGAGATGCAACGGGTAGCCATCCGCCGGGCCCTGATCAATGACCCGCACATCATCCTGGTCGGATGAGCCCACCGGCCTACACCTTGACTCGGCCACATCTCTGATGATCTTCGATCTCTTCAGGGGAGCTGAACCGCAAGGGTTTGACCTTGCGATAATAGTAACCCACAACAAGGACCTGGCGAGGAGGGCGGAGAAGATGTACACGCTCAGGGATGGGAAAGATCAGGGTCTGCGAGATTTTTTCGTGATTTTTATGAATTTGGGGGAACTGTCCTCCCAGCGGGCGCGGGAGACTAGCAGAAGTATGGGGATACGAGATTGAACAGGTTTGGGCGGATCGTGCTTCGTTGCAATGCTCAGTCTAGGGTAGCTATGGCCAACGGAAACAAACCATAGAGGCCTGAGAGAAAGAACATTAATGGTTCTTAACTTTTCTTATTTCAATACCAGCCCAGATAGTGGTCTGGCAGTGCTTTCTGATCCCCCAAGGACGGAGGAAAAGTAAAAATACTCATATAGCTTTGTGGCACCCCAGGAGATATACGAATGTCTTCGCGATCGATATAAGTGGATTAGATGCATATTCATGAAGTAGTAGTTAAAAGAATTAAAACGGAAGACAGTATATGATTCAGGGATTTTACGACGATATAGACATATTCAAGTCTTCATTTAGAAAGGATTTGTATTGACTAACATACTTATTAATCGTGAATATTAGCATTAATTAATAATATTTAATGATGTAACTTCTCGACAAAAATATATAGCTGAAATAGCTTCTAATTGATATGCCGGACATCCTATAATGCTTCCTAAGTCATGCAAAGCAAAGATGTATTTGTATATGGAGGCAGTTAAACAAAGCCATACAGGTTAGACTGATAGGCAGGATACCCGGAGGAGGGATGATATATGAGGCCGATGTCAGGGGCTTTATTATGTTTAATATTAGTATCAATTTCAACGACCCAAGCCATAAAAATGGATGAGAACATAAATGTCTATGGAGAAGGTGGCTTATATGTTCGGTCCAACACAGTAGATGGCCAGGATACGGCTAGTGGTATCGGAACGCAAGACTATTCGAGATCCTTGAGCATTGACGAGGATTCATCCAGTCTGCAATCTACGTACAACTACACGAATGTGTCAAAAAATTGCCTTAAGAAATACAATAATTACTCCAATTTCTATTACGTTTCAGGAAAAAGTGAGATAAATACAGCGCATGAAATATCAATTCGTTCGAACCAATCGATCAGATCGACTGCAATTGTTGAGCGTGATGGTGGTAGTTTCTCGACAAATTACGAGATAAGTTCGAATAACTCATCTCTAACAGAGAAAGTCTCTGAAAAGGATGGCGCTAAAAACAACTACATTGCAGAGTCCAGTATCGATGGAAACTTTGCTCTTAATTCAGCCGTAACAGAGAATGTGCAGGTATGGAATGGATACAACCTCGAGAACGACCAATTAAAGCTAAAATCCGTGAAAATGGCAGGAGAGAGGGGCGTTAAGGATAAATTTTAAAAATGCCTCAGCTGGAACTCGAAGGAGGGTATGAAACCTCGCCTCAAGAGGACGCAGCAAGTCTAACTAGGGAAGGTAATAAACTGTATAAAAGTGGAAATTACAAAGATTCACTCGCATATTTTGATAAAGCCCTTGAGCAGGATCAAAATTCTGCGAATTCTGCGGTGACATGGAATGGCAAAGGCACTGTTCTTAGTGAATTGGGAAGGTATTTAGATGCAGATGAAGCTTACGATAAAGCCATAAGGCTTAATCCAAATTATATAGATGCAATGGTAGGTAGAGCAATGAACTTATTGGAAATCAATGAAACCAAGAGAACAAAGCAGGCGCTCGACATTTTGGAGGGAGCCATCGGCCAGTATCATGACAATGAAGATGCATGGTACCAAAAGGGATTGGCTCTCGAGGCATTGGGTAAATCGACGAATCATTAGCTGCCTTTAATACGAGCATTGAGCTCAAACCGGACGATGCGTATGCTTGGTTCTATAGGGGAAAATTGCAGTTCATTATTGCACTCCAAAAAGGCTACCCACAAAATGAATTGATAGACGCAAAAACATCGTTCGAATACTCTATGGGAAAAGATAAAGACCTCAAAGATCGCGCAACTACGTATATCACTAGAGATATATGTCCAAAACTTCCAGTTGGTACTTGCGCGAATGCAACCAAAAATTAGATTGTTTGCTGGGTTCAACCGAACCCAGCATAAGCTGATTTTTTTAAACTGCTATCGTTATAAAGTGCAACGAAGCAAACTTGCAGACTTAAAAGTCAGATGCATTCGAGATCAATTGATGGAAATTTGTATATTTCAAGGTAGTCTGCAAATTTTCTGTAAATTTGCAGGCCCTGTTATCCCATAAGTCAATCCGTATCCATGGATAATAATTTTAGTTGTCATCCATTCTTCATTGATATTTATCAGTATCGATAATACACAGCCTCATGAATGACTTGTCTCTGGGAAATGACTCTTGTTCTTCTTTTCAGCTCCTTGTTAATTTGTTCCAGTCCGTTTGTAGTCCTGATCCGTCTCCAGTGCCTCTGGAGGACGACCTGTAATTCCATAAGCTGAATCGAAAATGCTCAAGGGTATCGGCAGCTTTGGAATAACCTCTGCCTTCCAAATCTGGAATCAGTTCCCGTATCTTGGTTTCATCTTCTAAAGCTATTTTGATCTTGTCCGCAATCTCCTTATGATATTTCTTGTCTTAGAACAGCTCGCACGAGATGCGCATGACACATTTTCGACTTCGCCGAAACTCTCACTGACGGCAGTCAGTGAAATCTGCCATGATGCGCCCAGAAACGATTTCTTGACTGCTTTCTGGATTCCCTTATGACCATCCGATATCATGAGCTTTACTCCAGATAATCCCCGGCCCGCTAGATCTTGAAATAATCCAGACTGGAAGAGTTCACCTTCACCACCCGCTATCCTTGCATCCAGTATCTCGCGATAACCGTTGTCTCTGATTCCCATAACTACCGGAAAAGCTTTGGTGACATATCTTGAATCGGTTCTTACTTTGAAATAGCTTGCATCTACAAAGAGATAATGAATCGGATGTTCAATAGGTCTCGTGAGTATTCTTCAACCTTTTCATCCAGTTTCTTGGCAATCCTGGAAACTCTTGGCGCATATAATTCTTCGATTCCCAGTCGAGAAACGATATCTTGAATTCATCTGGTTGAAACTCCTTGCAGATACGATTCTACTATCGCATCAATCAAAGCTTTCTCTACCCTCGAATATCGGTCAAAACCTTCGTTTGAAAGGAAATTTCGCGAAACTGCGGTTTCTTTAGTTTAAGTTCTCCAACTGCGTATTAAGAGATCTTTCTTTGTGACCATTTCTATGAAGCCTTTCGAGAACCTACTCGTTGATATGGTTTCGCGTCTATCTGCTCCATCGCTTCAAACCTAACCTCCCGAAAAGTTTAGGCGCACATGTCCAGCGCCTGAAATATTTCTCTCTGTTTTTTTGTCATTTCAGTGACGAATATCTGTCCGTCTGCCAAAGTAATTTTTCTCAACTTCTCCAATTGCAGAAGCAGGAGTTCAACAGAATATTTATCTAGTAGCTCTGCTTCCCTCATCATATTCATCAACCTAGTTCTAATGATAAGACCCAGGAACGCGATAAATATGAATCCTCTTGTTGTCTTTTCGCTGTGGGTATTCAAAGGAAGAATGTCAAGTTCATTTTTCAAAGCCTTGAAGCTCTTTTCAATTTCTTCGCGTTCCCGATAAAGGGAAAGGCATTTCATCCAGTCGAAGTCTCCAGAATAGAACAGGATATACTTACCCATTTTATTCATTCTTTGAGCGACTGCATTTTGTTTAATCGTAACTTCAAAGCGATTATCGATTACATGCCAGTCAAAGAAGTTTCCAAATCCTTGCGCTTTATCTTTGAAAACCGCATAGGAGTTGCTGTTCTTATGCAAGCGCACCTTAAGCAAATCTTCACGAATATCGTATAACCTGCTTAGGAGGGTCTGCTTCTCGGTTTGTTCGAGTTTCGGATCATAATACACATATCCGTGGACTTCAACGGAGTCAAGATTATATGTGATTGGTTTGGCAAAAATTGGGTCTTTGTTAAATTTATGGAGATATTTTACATCATCAATATCCTTTTGCGCTTCAGTCATCAGCAGCTTCAAATCATTTAGCTGTAATTTGGCAGCCATGAGAAATGAAATTTTATTATCCATCAACTCTCGAAGATTGCTCAGGCTGAAGAATCCGCGATCCATCACTGCGACATAGTTATGTATACCATGAGCTTTAATTTTTTTCAGAGTTCCGGAAAGTGTACTGACATCAGAAATACTACCGGGGAAGATGTCATACATCACTGGAATGCCTTTGTCTTTATCCAGAATCAGGGACATATTGATTTGTGGAAGAGATTCCCCATCACGGTTGTATCCATACTCAAGAAGGTTGATGAGTTGAGAGTAACTTGACAGGCTCGTAATATCGTAAATGAGAGT
>CAWCSK010000009.1:0-72950 GCA_963798205.1 uncultured Methanosarcinales archaeon | reverse complement strand
CTCCGGGGTTTCGATGGCGGATGCCACATCAGCGGCCGAACTCGCGGCGTTGGCGAAGCGGCTTGCCTTCGAACTCGTGCAAATGCGCCGGCGACCCATTCATCGATGCGATCGGTGAGCAGCAAGACTTCGATGCCTTTGGCGCGAAAGCCCTCGAGGTGCGGACTGTTGCGCGCAGCGGCCAGAGTGTCGGCGGTAAGATAGTAGATGGCTTTTTGGTCCGGCTTCATCCGCGAGATGCAGGTCGACCAGGGTCACCTCGAGGTATGTCGTCTGCGGCCACGGTGAGCTGGAAGTGCAGCAGCTTGGCAATGCGGGTCTTCTGCCCCTGGAACTCCCCCATGATCCCTTCCTTCAGCACCGCACCGAAGCTCTGCCAAAACTCCGCATATTCTTCCGGCTTGTTTGCCCGCCACTTCCTCCAGCAGGTCCAGTGAGCGCTTGACCAGCGCAGCCTTGATCTTCTCCACGGTGCGATTGCTCTGCAGCATCTCGCGCGACACATTGAGCGGCAGATCGGCCGAGTCGACCAGCCCGCGCATGACCGCAGATAAGGCGGCAGCAATTCGGCCGCCTTGTCCATGATGAATACGCGCTTCACGTAAAGCTGCACGCCGCCTCTTGGGCTCGCGCTCGAACAGGTCGAGGGGGCGCGCTTCGGCAGGTACAGGAGCGAGGTGTACTCGATGTCGCCTTCGACCCGGTTGTGCGCCCAGGCGCGCGCATCCTCGGAATCGTGGGTGATGGGCTGATAGAATGCCTGGTAATCCTCGTCCTTCAATTCCGACTTGGGGCGGGTCCAGATCGCCTTTGCCTGATTTAGGTCTCTTCCTTCTCGCCGCCCTTCAACACGATCGGAATGCTCAAATGATCCGAGTATTTGTGCACGATTTGGCGCAGGCGCACCAGCTTCGAGGTACTCCTTGTCCTCCTTGCGAAGATGCATAATTACCTCTGTGCCGGATCCGGCTTGTCGCTGCTTTGGATCTCGTACTGGCCCTCGCCGTCCGATCTCCCAGCGCACTCCCGCGCGTCGGAGCGCTTGCTGAGCACGGTGACCTTGTCGGCGACGATGAAGGCGGAATAGAAGCCGACGCCGAATTGGCCGATCAATTGCGCGTCCTTGGCCGCGTCGCCGGTCAACTTCTCGAGGAACTTCTTGGTGCCGGAACGGGGCAATGGTGCCGAGATTGTCGATCACCTCCTCCCGCTCATGCCGATGCCGTTGTCCTTGACGTCAAGGTGCGCGCGGCGCTGTCCGGTGTCAGTGTGATCGACAACGCATCCGTTCCCATCAAGCTCCGGATTGGCGAGCGCTTCGAAGCGCAGTTTCTCGCAAGCATCGGAGGCATTCGAGATCAGCTCGCGCAGGAAAATCTCCTTGTGCGAATACAGCGAATGGATGACCAATCGCAGCACTTGCTTGGTTTCAGCTGAAACTCTTTGACTTGGGGCTTTTAGTTTCCATGGTCATGGCCTTTCACTCGTTGGTTTAAGGAGATCCTTGGGAAAGTGCTTTCCCCGTGGCGAAATGGTATGTAAGCGAGGAAGATATAATTAACGGCAGTACCATTGAGCTTAAGTTCTAGCGCTCAGTAACTCAAACAGCCTCGAACGAGTTCGTGATGGAATCTCTCCGATAGCATCAACGAAAGATACCTGGAAAGCATTTAGACCAGTGCAAAGTCATCCCAGGACAGCCATATGACAAAAACCAGTTCGGATCGTATCGTGGACAGAGCGGCACAAATGGTGGCTTCAGCTCGCGGGTTGCTGGAATTTTTTAGGTCACCAGACAGGTATTAATGATTGGAAGCCGATCTGCCTTTAAAAACGATGGCACCTTGAGCTGGACCTGAGACGAAAGGAGCAAATTTCGGAGCGACAAGGACCGGAACCTGGCAATTTGATGGTACAAACTTTGCCATGAGTTGGGTTTCGCCAAGTGGAGGACTGGCCAAATGGACAACACAGTCCGTGACCAAAGACAACCTGGGAGGGGGGGACGTACACGGTGGGAGAATGCCCCTGGTGGCACATGGTCTGCAACCAGATCTTTAGGACCATTTAATTTCGCCAGTGCTCAGAGTTGATGTTGATAATCATTCCTCCACTTCTTTCGCTATAGCCGCAACGATCCTGTGCACGTGACATGGCTCGGTTAGCGACGAGGGCATCTTCTCTTGTTTGTTCGAGCCATTCAAAGAACCGTTGCACACCATGTCTCGTGGTAGCATCATCCCGGCAGTCCCTAATGGTAGGCGAACTGTACCTTCTGGATGTTATCGGCGACGAATACGCCAAAGGGGGCACTCACCACGGTCGCATCAGAAAGCCAAGCAGCTTTGTGGCCTGTGCTTCAGTTGCGTTCTTGTGGCAGCCGATGACATGTACAGGACCGCCGCACCCCTCTGCGAGGACTTGAAAGCCGCTCATGGTCCCGGAGAAATGGCTGGCCGACCATTTCCTTTGCGGGTCCACAGTAACCGCTGCCGGGATCGCATCGGGCATTATCAAAACGTCCATACCTGAGAGCTTCACGATGAGGTGATTGCCATCATCCCTTGAAGCCGGCACGCTGGCGCATAGCATCGCGTAGAACGCTGCGTATCACATCCCGGCGTGCATGGAAATCCAGGTGACTCCAATCAAGGGCTTGGCCGCTATAGAATCGCCCTTTGCTGGATTCTTGCACACCTGCTTGAGCCAAAGAGATTATTGCGTCATGGAGAGCTTCCTTGAACCGGACTGTAAGTTCGTCCTCTGTTGATACAATGCCGCCGCGGAAAAGGCTCTGAAGCTACACGTAATCTTGGAAGCGCTTATTTCGTGCACCCTCGTCCGTCTTCGTGATGGCGATGTCTCCGAGAGCGATCAGCCGTACCTTGCCAGGGGCCTGTGAGAGTGCTGTCATCAACTCAGCATGGCAGATCCCAATATCACCGCCATCTTTTGCCCATCCTGCATTGCCGTTTGAAAGTGCAATGAAAATATCGCAATCCTTGACCGCCTGAAGGCAAACATCCCAGCTATCCCAGGTGCCGCCTTTAGGAGGTTCCAGCTTCATTGATCCAAACGTCGAAAATCTTCTTGTCGAAAATTTCAAACGCATCGATCTCCTTCTTCAGCTCCTTCCGTATTTCAGACAAAGGCCGCCCGGCGGGATCTGCGGGGAATTTATCATTGCAGCGGCTTGATATCATCACGCCGAGCTTCGGGGATTTGGCCATGGCTACCCGATTCCGTACCTAATCGTATCAATTCAAGACCGTTTTATGCCTTCACCTTAAAATTCGCACTTCTTTGATCATCGAACCCGTCTTTTCCTGCGTGATTACGATCAATTACTCTTACCTCGATCATATTACTGCTGCCGGCCTTATCTGCCGGGATTATCCAATGCCAGTGGTTATCAGGCTGCCAATCTCTCACCATCACGTCATTGAGGAAGAACCTGTACGATATCTCATCATTCTCAGGATCATTTGCCTCTGCAGTCCATGTTATATCCGTGCCTGCTGGCTGGGGGCTCGATGGGTTTGATGTTAAGTTGGTGATTTTAGGCGGCATATTTTCAACTTTAGATGTTGATGGAGCCGTTTTTTTCTCTGTATCAGTAAGGTTATTGCGCAATTCAGTTGCCCACTGTGCAGTTTCATTCTCCATTTTTGATTGGACATCGGCCGCGAAATTCTTAACTAGTGTGAGCAGAGGCTTGCAAGCGTCTGCATCTAATTTGCCAGATGCTTTTATATTCTCGATTGCCCAATCATAGCGGAATTTAGCAAGGAGCGTCTCCAGAGCTATCTGGGTCGTTATATAACGCATCCAGCTCGATGAGTATCCAAAGAATTTATCAACTCCGATGAGAAAGGCGGCGATACCTATGAAAATGTAGCTGATATCCACGATTTTTGGAAATACAAGCGTCCGGGAGCGCTGTAATCACAAGCGGAAATCCCTGCAATTGCAACAAACAAAATTGCTAAAAAGCGAAATGCTCGGCCATTACGTTTATTGGGTATTGCTGCCTGAGCATACCAGTTGATGTTTCTTTCTGCATTTCCAACGGCAAAATTATATATCTTCTCTAAGTAGTCCTTAAGATCTGCACTACTACCATTATTAGCCGGAAATGGTGGAATAGCAGACGATTGGCTAATTGGCATATCTTCCATCCTCCGTTCTACAAAACGCTTATTATCTAAAAATCAGGATTAAGTTTAAATATTTTGTTATAGAACCAATGTCGACATTATATCACGGCTTAATAAACAGATAGTGACAGAGTGTCATAGCATTACGGCATTATCCTAAATTCTTTAATAGTAATAGCATTACTATTTATCCATAAGACATATGCCAACTAATATCAAATAAAAATATTTATATGCGTATCCAACTAACATCATCGACCAACATTAAGAATGCGCGACCAATATTACTTGAAGTACTAAAATACCAGATACTATTGACCGCACGGGAACATATAGAATCAAACCAAGAATTTTTAAACTATAAGAGGCTAATCAACTCAATGAGGATCATAGCGAAGAAAACATCCGTCATATTGGATATTATTTCTATCGAGATAGAAGACATCTTCCGTCCACATTGTTGCAGGCACTGGTTTGCCATGGAGCCCGGAATGGCGGGCATGCATCAGGAGATCATTCAAGATATGTATTTCAAAAAGGGACACGCTGTATCCAGCTGACATCTATGAGACTCGAGCTTGAGTCTAATGAGATTGATTTCCTGCCACTAAACGACCAGACCCAGAAACCCATTTTTTCTCTGCCAATGCAGATCAGGTAGACTCCATCTCGGAGCAGACCAAGAGGTATTAATAATCCAGAGAGAGAACCATTACCAGATGAAGACAATTATAATTCTTGTAAGCCTTTTAGCGGCCATTTCTCTTGCCGCGGCCTATACTCCCGAACAACAGACTACAGTAGACGGCGTTCGTCTCTCCTTCCAGCTTGGTCAGGCATACGAAAAGGCCATCCAGGGGAGGATATCCCGGCCTACGATTCGCTGGTCGATCAGTGGAATGCATGGGTCGTTAAGAACTTCGGAAACGACACCGCATTGCTTGTCGCGAAGATTACCGCACCGACCAATTTGCAGAAGCCCTATTACGCGGCCAACGATACAACAGGCAAGGGCATAGCCCATAAGATGGATGGAAGCGCACAGTACACTACCAACGATGCCAATCTGCTGCCGGACTCAGCCATAGCAAAGTATGCCGCGTCGGAGCAGGGAAAGGCTACAGGCTCGGACTTCCTGGGTGGGGTTTGAGCCAACCAGATCATCCTTCAGGACGATCATTGGCCTAACCCAATCACCCTTCATTTTTACAATGCAGATTGTCATTTCCTCGTGTCTATCCTCAAATTGTCTCCTTGAAAGGAAAACGATAGTCATTTTGCAATTCCATGTTCAAACTCTTAATCGTGATTCTTGCGTGGTGTGGGGCGTGACTGATTTTCTGCAAATTTCTGCCCGGCATCCCCACCCTACGAGTTGTGAAAACAAAAACGGCCTAGAGTGAAAATCAGCGCTCACTGCGAAATGACTGCTCAATAAGCCCTCACATTTCATAAGGGCTTCCGGTTTTCTTCGCAGGATATGGCAAACTAAAAACTATAATAGTAGAAAGGCCATAATATGATGGAGTCAGACGGGAGATCCTTATGAACCGAGCTTTGTTATCCGTGCTTTTGGCGATTCTTGCCGTGACATTGACGGGAATTGCAACTAATCGCGACTGCGATGTCGGCGCCTGCATGAATAAGATCGATTGGCCGGAAGGAGGACATGGACCTGATGGAGCTTATGGGTTGTATGACCATATTAGTACCTGCGCAAATATTGCTAATAACGGATTCTTCTCTCAAGAAGCCTGGTTAGTTGTAAGATTCACGGGACCTGATGGAGCCGTATACGGACCGAGCGAGGACGAATACTTTACGCTTCCTGATGTTGGAACTTCGAGAATGGATTGTGCCGACTGGTCCGTTTCAAATGTAGGACTGAACGGGACCCGTACAGCTCCAGATGGTTGGTATAGTGAGAGCATCCAGTTGAAGTTAAAACCGTCCGGCGTCATATTGGACGAAGAAAATAAAACAGATGCTTTCCAAATTAGGAGTTAGTGCTCTTGGTTCTTTCCGCTCGATTGGTCTGAAAATTGGGCCCGTGGGATAGTCCTGCGGCCCTACCCACTAACAAATCCAATCAGGAACCCACCGTCCTTATTTGATCCGGAGTGTTTTCGCTCACCAGACTTTTGTTTCCAGTTATTGAGGTGCCATAAACGCTATACACGCCACCGCCTGAGAGTTTTGCAGAAGCCGTATTATGATCTATGGAGCCGTTGTAGAGGTTTAACGTGCTGTAGAGCCCTGAGCTGGTGTCAACATTATTGTAGATGCCCCCGCCATAAGTCCCGGAACGGTTATGATCTATCATGCTGCCATTCAAATTCAACACGCCAAGATCGTTATAAATCCCACCACCTCCAAACATTCTGACATAATTATAGTCTATCGAGCTGCCGTCCAGATCAACCTGGCCTTGATTGTTGAAAATGCCTCCTCCGTAGGTCAAAGCATAGTTATAGCCAATCGATCCACCATTTAGACTCATCATCCCGTTGTCGTTGAAAACTCCTCCGCCCCGATTTGCAGTATTATTTGAAATCGGTGCCTCTATTCATGTTAATCGAGGCGCTACTGCTGTAAATGCCTCCGCCATTAGCAGCTCTATTGCCGGATATTGTAGTGCCATTCAGGTTTAGAATCGACTCAACCTGACTCCAAATCCCGCCGCCATAGTCGATCGCTGTGTTATTGCTTATGAGACTGTCTGCGTTCAAGTCCACCGTTCCGTATTCGTTATAAATGCCGCCGCCTGTAGTTGCATTATTATTGGCGATTACGCTGCCATTCAACTCTATGGTGCCATCGCGTGTGTTATAGACAGTGCCGCCGTATGCAGTGTTATTCGTAATGCTACAGTTGATCAGAGTAATCTGCCCACCGTTATTGGAAATCCCGCTGCCGAAATATGCCTTGCCGTGCTCTATGGTTATGTCTGAGAACGACAATATCGGGCCAGGACCGAATGTGTCCAGTCCCGGGCCAATCGTGATTACAGGGCCCGCAAAAGAACCATCGATTAGAGTGCGACCTATGCCTGCACCTTTTATGGCGATGGGTTTGGTTGTCATAATATTCTCTTTATAAGTTCCCTCAGACACATTGATTGTATCGCCGGGATCGGCATACTTTATCGCTGTCTGTATGCTGGTGTAGTCGCATCCAGCATTACAGACCCCTAAAGTTGAGGCCTCTGCAGATCCTATCATCAACAGTAAGGCAACGAGAATTTGTAGTCTCAATTGTATTCCTCATGCGTAAGCTCGTCTATTAAGTCCAAACTACTTCTGTCGATGATCAGATCTGAATCTGGCAGGCAGAGATGGACAGTATCATGGCTCAAACCGAGCATTTACTGAATATTACGTGTCTCGAATGAATTTAAATTTTCTCTAAGGAGATGGCTGAGAATCTTTCGCTTTTCCGATCTGCTAGTTTATTCTCACGAAGATGCGGATCAAATAGGCGATCGGGATACATGCATAGAAGCCTGATATGGATGATTATATCTGTAAACCCATAAAGCTAGAAAAATGGCCCAGGCTTTGAGCCAAGTATTGAAGAAATGAGTTCAGGTCTCAGAACCTATTCCGAACACATCCCAATGGAAATCATCCTAGTAATTGATTCTGTCAGCCCTATTCGTAGATATATTCTCTATAGATATTTATGTCATGATCGCGTAATACGCTTGGCAAATCCATTAACAGAGGATTTTGGAGTTTGATTCACTGCCGGTGCAATCGGTTCGAAATCCCAAAAAGTTATCCTCTTAGACGCACCTAATAGTAATATATTGATCGGAGAATCTCATCCATGCGAATCTGATCTTTGGTGCATCGGCAGGAAAGAGTTCGGCGAAAGATGGTCAACCGGTGCCAGATGCTAGGTTGAAACAGGATGGTTGTAGTATGAAAGCGGTAAGGATTCATGAGTTCGGCGGGCCGGACGTTCTGAAGTATGAGGATGTACCGGTGCCGCAGCCGGGTCCGGGCGAGATCCGAATCAAGGTGATAGCCGCAGGAGTCAATCCCGTCGACTGGAAGATACGAAAAGGCTTAATGAAGATACCCTTGCCGATAACTATGGGTTTTGATGTCTCAGGCATTGTAGAGGCTATCGGACCGAAAGTAGATGGATTTTATCTCGGAGATCAGGTCTTTGCCAAAGCATCAACTCGCACATGGTGGATACGCCGAGTATACTATCGTTAACGACTCCCAGGCAGCCTTGAAACCCAGAAGCATTGGATTCGTCGAAGCCGCGGCCGTTCCTACTGCAGGCCTTACTGCCTGGCAAATGCTCTTTGACGTTGCAGGACTCAAAAGCGATCAGAAGGTGCTCATCCATGGGGCTGCAGGCGGCGTGGGAAGTTTCGCGCTTCAATTCGCAAAATGGAAAGGAGCATATGCCATTGGCACTGCGTCCGAGAACAATCGTCAGTTCCTACTGAGCCTGGGTGCAGATGAGGTGATAGATTACAATGTGCAAAGATTCGAGGACGTTGTGCATGATGTGGATGTGGTGATAGACACCATTGGCGGGGACACATTTGATAGATCATGGAGCGTACTGAAACCGGGCGGGTTCCTGGTCACATCAGTTGCCGATGTTCAGAAGGGTGCAACTGACACCCGCGGGGTGCGGGCGGAACATATTGTCAGTCATGCCGATGGGAGTGCACTCACACAGATTGCGAAGATCATTGATGGAAGGCTCATCGAGCCGATTGTAACGACAGTGCTTCCGCTCAGCGAAGCCCGAAAGGCGCAGGAATTGAGCGAAGGCCGTCATACTCGGGGAAAGATCGTCCTGAGGGTGGCTGAAGAACCAAAGTAGTGACCGGCAAGGCGCAGTAATAGTCCCCGTGCCTTTCAGCCTCATCTGATTTCCAGACTCTCGTCAATCTATAGTGAGCCGATGCTATCTGCAGATTTTGCAGTACCAGGACGCATCTAATTGATTGATTGCTCTAATTTTTATCGCTTGATTGAGTTCTTTAACTATAATCGAAGAGATCTATCTCAGTTTAAGACTGGGAGAGAAAAAGAGAGTCGGAAAAGCGAGACCAGATCTATTTGCAGGCCCCACCGGAGGGACGCCATTAATAATCTTGACTCGCCTTGATCGGACTTATAAGCGATTGCCATCACAGCGGGTGATTTGCTCTAATTGGCAGGCAGCGCGTTTTGGCTCACCAGCATCCCAGTTTGATCCATAAGCTCCACATCACGAGTTCCATTCCATGTGAAATTACTGCCATACAGATCTGTGGCTGTATTCACATTCATGTGAGTATGTACTGTAACTATGGCGTTTGGATTCAATGTAAAACTTGGGAAGATATACTCGCTCGCTCCCTTATTCAAAGTGAGCTTCCAACCGGTAAGATCCACGGCGGATTGTTCCGTTATTTGCTACAAGCACATGAAGAGCATCGCCCTCTTTGAGTACTTTGGATATCGTCACATCGCGCCCAGCAGTTGAACTGCCGGAAGCCGTTTGCGCATCAGTTGTTTCAAATACGCCCTGCGACGGGGTCTCGGTGGCAGGCGTCATCTGCGCTACGCCTGCAGAAATGCCTTCTGCAAATCCCTCCTGAGAAGGAGTCCCTGTGGTCGATATCGATTGAGCAAAACATGTTGTCATCGAAAAGATGACCGCGATGCAAATGATTGAATAGATATACCTCAAGAGCCTCACCTGCCATTACATCATTTCAGTATTTCAGTAATTCTAGCCCGAATGGCTAATTAACATAGTATAGTGGAATTTATTTAAAATGATCTGGCACAAAATACGAAATAATGGCACTAAATGCGAATCATAATGCATTTCTTCGGGAGTTCTTGGCATCTTTCCTTAGAGTTCGCGACTTTAAGGCAGCCAGGGGCATATTTCATCCCCCCTGCATCCTTTCAGGGCGGACAGATATGCAACCAGCAAGGCAATTCCCGCAGATTCCCCTTTGCCGCAATGACGGATACCATCTCTTCGAACCACGCAAACCATCCAGGTTTTATTGGGTCCCTCTCTTACAGGCTCGTGGGTCCATCTTCGCTCTTTTATTGCCGAATTGAGCACTTCTAAAAGCTTCTCAAGGCTTTCAGGAGAACCGGGCTTGAGCCACGGTGGCTGTTCTGCCTTTGGCTTATACCAATCGTGCCAATGTTTATAGACCTCGGGGTCCTCTTTGCCAAGCTCCCTCAGCTGTTCATCAAATCCGCCGAACCATTCTCGATTCATATGGCGCATCCCTGGTATGTATAATGGGCCTGAAACTTATTTTAATTGATGCCATCAATGCATATTATCTGATGCCAGTAGCAACATTCTCGTCCTGGGACTTTGGCGATGATGGCCTCTGGATTCGAAATAGTCACATTCATATCATTACTTGTTTTTCGATAACTGGCAACGATCCTTCATCCCGGCCATGGCGCTTGCCAGCATCACCGGCCCGTCAAAGCCACCCCTTGCCCTGCTGGAGTCCACAAAGATCTTTTCCATCAGCACCGGCGCACCAAAGGAGCTGGCCCCGCATAAAAATAATAGCGTCCGGAAGATCAGGTTCCCGCTGATGCCATCCGGAGCTATGACGATATCGTCTCCCCGGCAGCCCTCAATCAGTATCCCTTTGTGACGGGCCTGCAGGCCGGCCTCCCGCGCCCTCGCTGTGATAAGCTCTCCTTCCCGAAGGCTGCGGTCTACGCGCTCGCACCTGCCCAGGTCCTCCAGCCTGCCGCCCGAGAGTACAGCCGCCTTTGGCGCGACGCCCATGTGCTGCAAGAGCCTCGATCCCTCCTGCACCAGGCCCAGCCGGTCCAGAGCCGTCTCTCCCTCGTCAATGCCCACCGGCCCCAGCAAGAAAGCCCAGCCGGATAGCTCCAGCAGTGCCAGCCGCTTAACCTTGATCTCGAACTGCTCTGCCAGGACTCGCATGGTCCTCCCTGCAGGCAGGTTCCCACGCACCGCACCATCGATCTCGCCTGCGGCCAGGAGCCTCACCAGCTCCTTCCAGGGCTCTTTCGAAGGAATGTAATCAAAAGAGCAGTCGCAGCAGGGCTCACCTACCAGAAGAAGATCTGCATACTTCCCTGCCGACTGCAAGGAGGCAATCAGATCTGCATCAGCATTCCATATACCTATGCCGATGCGCGCTCTCCTAGACATAGCCAAATCTTGCAGAGATTTTATAAAGTTGGAGTCCATCCCAAGGCTACCTGTTTATCAGTATTTTAAACTGCATAATGATCTTTAGTGAATTCCAGTTACGCACTCTCGGGTCAGGTCGAACAGCACTGCCTCTTCCAATCCCTTGCGGATGATGAGCCGCCGATCTGCGGTCACCTGGCCGATGACTTTCGCCGTGAGCCCGCGTCTCAAGAATACCTCCAAAACCCTTTCGGCATCCTCAGATTTCGCGGTTACCACAAATCCCATCCCGGGATACATCTTCAGCCAGCTTGACAGGTCCAGGCCCGCAGGTACCGGGATGGACTCTACATCCACCACAGCCCCCACATTGCTTGTCTCCAGCAGCATTCCGAGCGTCCCCAGCAGTCCAGGATTGCTGATATCCTTGCCTGCTCTTACAAGACCACGCTCACCTAACTCCCGCATCGCACCCAGTTGCATGAGAAGCGTTTTGCGGTCTTTGAAGCTGGTGGAATCGAAGTTTATGGTGAACTTGGGGTGAGCCTTGCCATCCATATCGGCGGCTGCGATTATCACCTCACCCTCCCTGGCCGTGCTGCTCAAGATCACCGCATTCTTTTTCGCCTTGCCGAGAATGGCAACGTCCAGAGCGCTGTAGGGAGTGTCCGGATGAAGGTGTCCACCGACAATGGGCACATTGAACTTCTCAATTCCCTTCCTCATGCCCAGCAAAACCTTATTCGCAATCTCTGAGTTTCCCACAGAGAGGATGTCTACCATCGCCACCGGCCAGCCGCCCATGGCTGCGATATCGTGCACATTCACCAGAACGGAACAGTAGCCCGCCCACTCCGGATCGACTTCCATAAGTTTGGACCAGATGCCATCAGCGGCCAGGAGCATGACCTCTTCACCGTCATCTATCACTGCGGCATCCTCCCCGAAAGATGCAATGATGCGCTCGGATTCTATGGGAAAGAATTGCATGAGGTTTCCAATCTGCTTCTTGCGAGTGATCCCCACAAATCCGCGCAGCTCAGCTGCCAGAGACTCCAGATTCATCGGAGAATGATGAGGCTTTGATCAAAAATAGATGTCGCTAAAACGCCGCCGCAAAGTTCTTAACCGACTACTCTTATGAGAAAGCTGAGACGCCATTGGGTTTCGTGTTCCTTCAACAGGTAAGTTCCAGTGGAAGAATGTCATAACAAATTTTAGAATGTGTCAGATGCTATCGAAAGTTGGGAACAGAATAAATAATTATAGCAGATGCATTTAGAAAACCCTTCTCTAAACAATATATGTAGCAGCACCAACACACTCGAAACAGAGGGGTAAAAAAATAAAATATATTATTAAGTTGGTTCGGAGCGGCAACATACACCCGATTCAAAAAGCCTCTACTATTCGTGATGACAACCAAAATGAGAGAAAATCCTAGGTCGTTTCCTGCATTAATGGTTGATCCAGATGGGTCGGTGAAGGAATATGAGGCAGGATTTCGGAATAGCGAAATGAGATGAAGCCTTTGATATTGGAGAAAACCGAGAGCAAAGGAGCAGAAAAACATTTATGAATCTATATAGCGTCCGGCAGAGATGAGGTTTTGAGAGATTGCTGATCAGAGATTTCAGGCAAGGTCGCTGTCTGATGGCCAGGCTCGACCATGGCACAGACATCATCGGTCAGATCACCGATCTGGCAGAGGAGAAGGAAATTAAGACCGGCTTCTTGAGTGTTATCGGTGCCCTGAGCCAGGCAGAGCTAGGCTACTATGATCAGGTCTCTCAAAAATACGGCAAAATTCAGATAGGCGAGCCAGTAGAGCTTGTATCCTGTTTAGGAAATGTATCCCTGCGAGACGGACGGCCTTTTGTGCACGCTCATGCGGCGTTGTCGGACAGAGCGGGCAGGGTTTATGGTGGCCACCTGAACTCCGGCACAGTCTTTGCTGCAGAACTCTATATGCAGGAGCTTTTGGGCCCGAATCTGGAAAGAGTGCCCGATTCGATCACCGGCCTGAATCTATGGGGCGAAGAGTGAAGAATTCCGAATACTTCGAATTTTTGCAGAAGGGCCTGGCGGACGCCATGACCATAGCCCAAGCTGCGCGCAGCCGGGGGCTGGACCCCACAACTATTGTAGAGATACCACTTGCAGTCGACCTGGCGGAGAGAGTGGAGAAGCTGATCGGTATCCCTGGCATTGCCGTCAGGATCCGGGAGCTGGAGAAGCAGGGCCTGAGCCGGGAAGAAGCAGCTCTCGCCATAGGCATCGATTTTGCTGAAGGCCGCCTGGGAAAAGGCACCTCCAAGATCGAATCCGTGGAAAACGCCATCCGTACATCGGTCGCCCTGCTCACGGAGGGCGTCGTCGCGGCGCCGATCGAAGGAATCGCACGCGTCGACCTGGGAAAGAACGACGACGGAACTGAGTACCTCAAGGTCTACTATGCCGGTCCCATAAGATCAGCAGGCGGCACGGCCCAGGCCCTATCCGTTCTCGTGGCCGACTATGTGCGAAGAGCGTCGGCATATCACCCTGGAAGCCGAGGCCGGAAGAGGTGGAGCGCTATGTGGAGGAGATCGGCCTTTACAAGCGCGTGGCCGGCCTGCAGTATTCGCCTTCTGACGACGAGATTCGAATTATCGTGCGCAATTGCCCCATCTGCATCGAAGGAGAGCCCACCGAAGAAGAAGAGGTATCGGGATACCGTGACCTTGCCAGGATCGAGACCAACCGCGTGCGGGGCGGCATCGCCCTGGTCTCGGCAGAAGGCATCGCCCTGAAGCGGCCCAAGCTCAAGAAGCATGTCACAAAACTGGGCATTACCGGCTGGGAGTGGCTCGACTCACTGGCCAGCGGTAAGAAAGAAGGTGGCGACTCAACTCCCAAGTTCCTGCGCGACCTCATTGCAGGACGGCCTGTGTTCTCGCATCCCTCCCGGCCGGGCGGCTTCCGGCTGCGTTATGGGCGGGCCAGAAATACGGGCCTGGCTGCCGCCGGAATCAACCCCGCCAGCATGCTGCTCCTGGGCGAGTTCATGGCTGCCGGCACCCAGATCAAGGTAGAGCAGCCCGGCAAGGCGGCAGCAGTGGCTCCGGTCAGTTCCATCGAGGGGCCGACAGTACGGCTGCTGAACGGGGATGTGGTTCGTTTCGATTCTGATCAGGACATCCTGGAATGGATGCCGGTGAGCTGCAAAGATCCCAAGACCATCCAGCTGGCTCTGAAGTCCCATGTTTCCAAGATTCTCGACCTGGGCGAGATACTGATCAGCTATGGCGAGTTCCTGGAGAATAACCGGCCACTGGCCCCGGCCTCGTATGTCTTCGAGTGGTGGGCGGAGGAGCTCAAGAAAGCGGGAGGCGACCCATTGGGCCTGGAGCTGATCGATGGGCCAAAAGCCATAGAACTTTCCAGAAAATATGGCGTCCCCCTTCACCCGGCCCATACCCATCTCTGGCATGATCTGACGCTTGCAGAGTACGAACAACTTAGAGAGGCCGTATCAAAAGAAGGCCGCCTGGAATCAGATAAGCTCATCCTTCCTCCGGAGGTCAAGGATTCTCTGGAGACTCTGCTGGTGCTCCATAAGGTTCGGAGCGGAAAGATAATAGTCGAAGATCCTCTGCCTTTCCTGCTCTGCCTGGGAATAACTCAGGAAAACGGCACCTTGAAGAAAACTCCCGGCAGGCTCGCGGAGAGAAGTCTGATGAAAATATCAATAAAAATATAGATGATACAAATGAAAAAAATATAGATAAAAATATAGAAGATAATAAAGAAAATAACCTGGAAAAGAATGAGTTGGAGGATTCGGCACTGTCCGCCGTCAACAGGCTATCGGGCCTCGTTGTTCGCGCCCGGGCGCCCACGCGCATCGGTGCTCGGATGGGCAGGCCTGAGAAGTCCGATAAAAGGCTGATGCGACCACCACCGCACGTTCTCTTCCCGGCAGGAGAAGAGGGCGGCAAGTCGAGGTCGATTCAGGAAGCTGCCAAGCACTCCACAAACAACTCGACCGGCATCATCAACGTGGAGATTGAGCGGCGTGTCTGCAAAGATTGCAAAAAAGAGGGCTTCGCCTTCCTATGCGAATGCGGCGGCTTCACGGAAAAAAAGAGAGTCTGCCCCAAATGCAATATCCCGGCCATTGAGAAATGCCCCAAATGCGGATCTGAGACGACTGCTGCCTCCAAGATGCAGATCGATGTAAAAAAGCTCTATCACCAGGCGCTGGAGCGTCTGGGAGAGCGCGAGCCTGAGACATTGAAAGGCGTCCTGGGCCTCTCCTCCCGGGATAAGACCCCGGAGCCTCTGGAGAAAGGCATCCTGCGGGCCAAGCATGGGGTAAACATATTCAAAGACGGCACCGTGAGGTACGACCTGACCGATCTGCCGCTGACTCATTTCCGTTCCGACGAGATCGGCACCAGTCCAGAGATTCTGCAGACCCTCGGCTATACGGAAGACATGCATGGCGCTCCCCTGACGGAGCCGGATCAGGTCTGTGAATTAAGGGTGCAGGACATCATCCTGGCCCGAGATGCAGGAGAGTACCTTCTCAAGGTTGCCAGGTTCGTGGATGAGCTTTTGGTCAAGTTCTACGGTCTCGAGCCCTACTATAATGCAAATTCGCCCGCCGACCTGATCGGCACTCTCATGGTCGGTCTGGCTCCCCATACCTCGGCCGGAGTTCTCTGCCGCCTTATCGGCTATAGCCCGGCTTCAGCTGGATTTGGGCATCCTTTCTTTCATGCCGCCAAGCGCCGCAACTGCGACGGAGATGAGGACTGCGTGATGCTGCTCATGGATGCGCTCCTCAACTTTTCCATGTCCTACCTGCCTGCAAAGCGAGGCGGAAAGATGGATGCCTGCCTGGTCATGACCACGATCCTTAACCCCGCCGAGGTGGACAAAGAGGCCCACAACCTGGACCTGACTCGCGTCTACCCTCTGGAGTTTTATGAGGCCACGCTTCTCGGCACAAACCCCAAGGACCTGGAAGGGAAGTTCGATCTGGTCTCCAAGCGACTGGGCACCGATGCCCAGTATGAGGGCTTCAACTTCAGCCACAGCACAACGGATATCGCAGCCGGCCCGAAGAACAGCGCCTACAAGACACTGGAGACCATGGTCGATAAGATGGATGCGCAACTGGAGCTAGCACGCATGATTCGGGCCGTTGATGAGCAGGACGTGGCAGAGAGGGTCATCAACTCTCACTTCCTGCCCGATCTGATCGGCAATCTGCATGCCTTCTCCAAGCAGAAGGTAAGGTGCGTGAAGTGCGGCGCCAAATACAGACGCCCTCCGCTAAAAGAGACCTGCCCCAAGTGCGGTGGCCGGATGATTCTTACAGTGCACGAGGGAAGCGTCCGGAAATACCTGGAGGTCTCGATAAAAGTAGCGGAGGAGTATGGCGTGAGCAGCTATACCAAGCAGAGGCTGCAGCTTTTGAAGATAGAGATCAACTCACTCTTCAAGAACGACAAGGCTAAACAGACAGGGTTGGCTGACTTCATGTAAAAAGTAATCATATAATATCAATCATAATAGGTCAAAATATAACATGTCAATCAAAAAAAGTCGATCAATTCATATTTTTCAAGTATCGTTCAATCCTGTCCAGCCCTTCCGCAATATTTTCCATGGAATTGGCGTAAGAAAACCGCAGATACCCCTCACCATTTTTGCCGAAATCGATTCCAGGAGTCACACCCACATGCGCTTTTTCCAGAATGTCAAAGGCCAGTTTGTATGAATCCATTGATATGTGGCGGGCGTTGGCAAAGACATAAAAGGCACCGGTCGGCTCGATTGTGATTCCAAATCCCATCTCCTTCAGGCGCCTGATCATGAACAGGCGTCGCTCATTGTAGATTCTCTTCATCTCGGCGACGTCCGAAGCCGTCTCCTGCAAAGCTGCGATGCCGGCCCTCTGGGCAAGAGAGCTGGCGCAGATGAAGAAGTTCTGCTGCATCTTCTGAATAGGACGGATGAAGTTCTCCGGAGCGATGAGATAGCCCAGCCGGAGTCCTGTCATGGCATAGAGCTTGGAAAAGCCATTCAGGACAAAGGCATGGTCGGTATACTCCAGAATGGAATGCTCTCTACCCTCGTAGACCAGGCCGTGATAGATCTCATCGGAGATGATGTAAGGCGAGAATTGGGCAATGGCCCTCATGGTGCCCTCCGAGAGAAGGTTACCGGTAGGATTGGATGGCGAGTTGATGAGAATGGCCTTTGTCTTATCGCTGATTCGCGCCTGAATTGCAATGGGCGCGAACTCAAAGCCGTCCTTTTCATAGACGGGGACCCTGACGGGAACGCCTCCGAGGAAGCTTATGAAATTGGGGTAGCACGCATAGCCCGGATCGGAGATAATGACCTCCTGTCCGCCTTCCAGCAGCGCTGCAAAGACGAGCATCATGGCAGGCGAGGTTCCGGAGGTCACGACCACCTGATCAGGTTTCACAGAAACGCCGTAGGTGCTGTTGTAATGTTGAGCGATCGCCTCTCGCAGCCCCAGGTCGCCCAGGCTGTGTGTATAGTGAGTGAGTCCCTCATCAAGAGCCGACCTTGTCGCGGCTTTTACAGCGGTTGGGATATCGAAGTCAGGCTCGCCCACCTCCAGATGGATGATATCGATTCCCATGGCTTCCATCTCTCGCGCCCTCTCCAGTACCTCCATGACGATGAAGGGCGTTATGCTTTCAGCTCTCTTGGATATCATTGCCCTTGCCTTTTAGCGATAGATCGATTTGAAGGAATCGATTCGAATGGCCGATTTTAGACCGGCGCCTCAGAGTGCAGAGTTGCATAGATTGTTCCCCGCGGACGCGGGGTTAGGGGGGCCGCCACGGCCTGGAGTGGGCCCCCTCACCTAGCGCGTGTCACCGCGCGGAACCCCGGAAGAAGTGGATGGGCAGTCTTTTCTTACGAGCAAAGATAAGTATTATCCAACTTAAGATGGGACACGTCTAATAGAGTCAAGCGCCGCGTCACACTTCCTTCTGGGGCGCCGCGAGTCGGCCCTTCGGGGCCTCCCGCGCTAGTGCCCGGGGCCCCCTCAACGCCGGGGAGGCTTGGATACACTGGCTTCTTCGTGGTTAGAGGTTGCATGTCGAGCAACTGAGGGCCCATTGATACATAACCTATCCACACCGCCGCGGCTCTGCAGAATAGGGCCTGTTCTCCTTTAGGCACCACTCCATCTCTGCCAGTAAGGGCTCAATCTCCTCCATTCTCGTTCAGCTTTTGAACCATGACCTCGGCCAGGCTGCCCTGCTCGATGCGTTTTGCCACGACAGGCAGATATCGCTTCTCCTCTTCAGTGGCACTCTTTTGCGCGATTCTAAAGAGCTTCTCCAGCTCCGGCCTCATGCCGGCCACTCCGTGGCGCATGGCATCTTCCAGCATTGCCAGAAGATGGCCTTCCTCCTCTTCCAGCTCCAGGTCAGATCGAAGCAGCGCCAGAAGGAAAGCAGAGATGGCCATGTCCGAGTGCAGGCATTCCTGCTCATCGATGGCCTTCACCTCCAGGCACTTTCTGGTGAACCGCACTATCACGCCCCGGGAGTTCACCCACTCATGGCAGAGAATATCCGCCCCGGCATTCTTTCAGCTCCGAGTAGATGTCCTGGTTGATTCGCACATAATCATCCACGCTCTCCAGCTTCTCCGGGAATATTTCGTGGCAGATCTCGGGAATTTGCAGCCTGGTTTTGCCGGTAGTAGACCAGCCGGTTGTCCATGTAGGATGTCAGTCTTTCCTTCCACTATAGGCGAAGAGGCCGACACGGCCACCAGATAGGGAATCAGCGAGCGGATCTTGTTGAACATTGGAACCAGATCCTCCGTATCTTTCGTAGGGATGATTGATCTGCAGCGCCTGGATGTTCAACCAGCCGTGCTGCTCGATGTTGAACAGTCGGTCGTATGCTTGTAGTACTCCTGCTCGTCATGATCCCAGTAGGTCGTCTGATCCAGAGTGAGCAGTGGATGCATTCCCAGGCCCATGAACCTGTACTCATAATTCGTGGCCCGGTAAAGCTCGCATAGCCCATGGTAAAGATTCTCTTCCAGAAGGCTGATGCTTCCCGGGCTGTGCCGGAATCAGCTCCAGGCATGTTTTTGCAGCTCCTTGGAGACATAGATCCCGCCGAAACTGCACCTCATGTTGCACTTCTCCGCTGATCCGCTCGATGATCTTGTCGGAGATCGGCAGGGGCCGAAATTCTTGTCATTTATGGAGTACTCGTGCTCCGTTCCTATGGGCGACTTCGCAGGCATAGCCCTATGAGTTGCCATCTTTTGATCGCCTTCTCGATCGGTCATTGATCTTTCCCCCTGCGTCTGGCATATAGTTTCAATCCTTCAGCTTGATCTCGGCCACCAGATCCGTCTCAGGCTCATCTATCTTCAAGATCTCCGCCATCTCTTCAGGCAGGTACGCTTGTTCACCAGTTCCATGATCTTCTCCACAGAGGTCTCGAATAATCCGTCATAAGCCTTTCGGTTTGCCTTCAGGAACCGGACCATGGGGCAGATGCTCTCTTCTTGATGAATATTTGCAGAACGTTTTCCTTCATATCGAAGGTGAAGGGTCCGGCGACGCATGTCTCGGGCTTGACGGAGTGGATACTGCATTTTCCATCCTGGAAGAGCACGCAAAAGCCGTCCGGCTTCAGGCGCAGCCTTTTGTATCCCGCAAACTCCATGCATCCGCACTGACGCCGTTTTTCAGCAGTATGTCTATCCGTTCCTGGCTTAAGGGAGGTCTGGCATCAATGCAGCAGCCACCATCCAGATTGCATTCGCTGCAGGCCTTGCTTAAGGCTTCGCACAGGTTTTCATCCATCAGAATATCATCTCTTCAATAATCTTTTATCTCTTGATTTCCGGATTATCTTGATAATTTTCATTGTCTGCTCATCACTCGCAGGGAAAAATCTGAAATATACAAATATTGCCACATGTTCAGGCTCTATCGGTTTAGCTCTTGTCCATTCTGATAAAAAAAGGGTTCGCGTCTACCTCTCTCAGAAATCTATCTTGTAGGAGTAGACATCGTTTTCCACCAGTGGCCGCTCCATTGGGCAAAGGCCGCGTCTGCGCCCAGCCGTACTCGCCCTCAAAACCGTGGGGTCCGATGGCTCTGGGCCATGAACTCATCGGCATAGCCGGAGGCGTCTCCCGTGTCATCAGGTAGGACACGATATTACGGAACATATCCGGATAATTGGCATCCTCTCCTCCTTCCAGAGAGGGATTATCGTTCACCTCAATGACGTAGAGCTTTCCGTTGCTCTCCTTTATGTCCACGCCGTACAGTCCTTTGCCGATGGCATTGCCTGCCTCGATTCCCAGATCGATAACCTCTGGCGGCACCTGATCGGCAGGCACGCTCTCCACATCGCAATAGACGATGTGGCCGTTGACCGAAGCCTGGATCTTGAAGGTCTCCGAGGGGATGATGTACCGGCAGGCGTAGAGCAGCTCTCCGTTGAAGCGCCGACTCGCCAGTCGAACCTGCTCTCGATGTACTCCTGGATCACGATCCAATCCGAGAGCTTGAAGAATCTCTTGGCGATCTTCAATGAGCTCATCTACTGATGATGCCTTCTTCCACCCTGACCGAGAAGGACGTGGACGGCTCCTTCAACACCAGAGGCGTGCCCAGCTCCTCGAAGAGCCGTCTGGTGCACTGCTCTGCGTCCAGCTCCTTCTTCTTCAAGAACTTCGTCCTGGGCATGGAGACATTCTTCTTCATGAGATGCATGTACATGTTTATCTTGTCCGCACAGATCTGGATGGAGCATGGGGTCATCTATCACCGGTATGCCGTACATCTGCGCCATCCTGGCAGCCACATATGTGATGTTCATGGGGTCGGTGTTGGCGCGGATGAATAGCGCATCCAGCTTGGGGATCCTTTTGATGTCCACAGGAAAGATGAACTCTGCTGTGTGGCCCATGCTCTCAGCCACGTCCCTGATCTTAACCAGGGCCATGAGCTGTGAAGAGCTGCTTAATGTCTTTCGATCGACAAAGATGCCAAGTTTACTCAAAGCGTTTCACCCTCCTGTCCAGAAGGTCCTGTAACATTTCCGTTTCATCCTTGGATAATTGCGAATATTTCACCGGTGAGAGGAGGATAGGCGACAGCCTGACTCATCCTTGACCAGGACAATCTCAACCAACGGCAATCTGAAGACCTCATAGATCTTCTCTGCCATCGCTGACACCTTCTCGCAACAGTTTATGCTCTTGCCGAATATGGAGGCGCATCTTGACAACGGTTGAGGTATCGCTTATCTTCTGATAGCAGAAGGGATACCTGCCCCGGTTGGTGACGTGCTTGATGACCTTCTTCGCCTCTTCATGTCCCTCACCAGGAAATTGTCTGACGGCGTGGAGAAGTAGTTCAGGCCATAAATCATGGCCGGAAGCGGCACAAACTGGTAGGATATCGTCCAGTCGCAAACCTGGATGCCTGCCAGCTTCGCCTTCTCCAAGCATATAGGGACGATGTAAGCATCCAGCACATCGCTGCTGCTGGGTGTGGTCTTGATTCCCTCATTCTCGTTCTTGACGATGGTGTAGTACGGCTCAGTCTTGTAGAAGTAACTCTCATTAACAATATATTGAGAGTCATCCTCCTTCAAGGTATACATGATATCCTTCTTAGGAATTTGATCGCGTCCTTGGTTCATTTAAATCATCACCGCATGACCTGCGTGTGAGAAAATAGACTTGTGATAAGCGAAGAATTCGTCCCCGTCGGGCCCACTCTGTGGCGCTGTTGAGAATTTCCTTGCGTACGATACCCTACGGTGTCTACTAAGACTACGGTGCCTGTCCGGATCGGATGCTATTTCATTCTCTGAAATTTGGATCTCCTCTACAGCGTAAAGCTACTGGAAGTATTTATCCTTGTCGACCTGGGGATTGATGTATTCCGAATTATTTGCAATCACGGATCCTGTATATCGGATAAATTTCTGGAAGTCTCTCCACTCCTATTATGCGATCATTCGCTACCAACATGGCTGCAGGAAATACTGCCGACAATCTGAGCGAATTCAGCCATTTTTTTCCAATAGATCTGTAATCATTTCCGGGTTTGTCGTGGGGAGCTGGCAGACATGATCTGAGCAGACGTAAGCCGTTGCCTTGCTTTCCAGCTGGACCAAATCTTTTGCAAATGGTATTGCCTTGCCAATCTCTCGCCCCGATACAAGTACCACTGCTTTGTTGGGCAGGAAACGCGATCTAATGGCGCGCAACATCTCAATTATTCCTGAGTCCTCGGCTTCGCCGACGAGCGCGATCTCATGAATTGGCCCCAGTGCATAATCCAGGGCGCATAGCAGCATGGTGTGACCAGCGGGCCCTTCTCCTGCCGCAGCAAAAGCGGCTCGGGACAGATCCAGAGCCCTCTTTCCAAGGTCCTGGTCTCCTGTGAGGTGCATGAGTCGAAGCATATTTTGCAGGGCAACGGAATTTCCAGATGGCAGTGCACCATCATAGTACTCCTTTCGGCGCAGCAGCAATGCTTCTCCATCCCCGGGAGAAAAGAAAAGGCCGCCGAGATCTGAATCCCAGAAGTTCTGCAGCATGACCCGGTTCAGATGCATTGCTTCTTCCAGATACCTGACCTCGAAGACCGTCTCGTATAGATCAATTAAGCCCCAGACAAGGAAGGCATAATCGTCCAAATTGGCCTGAAGGCCAGCTGTGCCGCGGTAGCGGTGCAGCAGCCGCCCCTCCGAATTTTGCATCTTTTCCAGGAGGAAATCAGCCGCCTTTTTCGCGGCATTTGCATATTCTGGCGCATTCAGGGCTTGAGCCGCTTTTGCCAGGGCTGCTATCATCAATCCATTCCAGTCGGTGAGGATCTTGTCGTCCTTGAGCGGATGAACTCTCTTCTCCCTCGTCTGAAAAAGCTTGACCCGTATTCGGTCCCAGGAATCGTAAAGTTCGTGCTCCGGCATCTTCAGGATCTCTGCCGCATCTCCAAAGGCAGACGTCTGGCGTAATATGTTTCGTCCCTTCTCAAAGTTGCCTCTTTCATGCACATCATAGAGCCGGATTAGAAGCTTAAATTCCTCTTTATCCAGGACCTCTTTTAGCTCCTCTGCCGTCCAGGAATAGAATTTGCCCTCTTCCCCCTCGCTGTCGGCATCTTCTGCGGAATAAAAGCCGCCGTCAGGATCTGTCATATCCCTCAAAACATACTCCAGGATCTCTCGTGCGGTTCCGGCGTATTCCAATTTCCCCGTAGCCTGATAAGCCTCGGTATAAGCGATGGCCAGAAGCGCCTGGTCGTAGAGCATCTTCTCGAAATGGGGAAGAGACCATTTTGCATCTGTCGAGTACCTGTGAAATCCAAATCCTACATGATCGTATATCCCGCCCATGCGCATGGCCTGGAGTGTGGCCTCAACCATCTCCAGAGTTTGATCATCACCAGTCCGCCGCCAGTATCGCAGAAGGAAGAGGATGTTATGGGGCGTGGGAAATTTGGGTGCAGTCCCAAAGCCGCCGTTTTCGGCATCGTATATGTTGGCCAGGGTTTGATAGCCTCTGGCAAGGACTGAGGCATCCGGGTCCCCAGATGATGGCTTTTGATGCTGTAATTGCTTTAGATAATCTACAATCCTGTCGGCGGAACCGAGAAGCTCATTTCTCTTATTCTTCCAAATATCGGTGATCTGTGGGATGAGCTCCATCATTCCTGCCTGGCCATAGCGACCGTTTTTGGGTATGTAAGTGGCGGCAAAGAAGGGTTTCTTCTCAGGAGTCATGACGATCGTAAGAGGCCAACCGCCCCGGCCGGTCATGCCTATGGCCACAGCCATGTACATCTGGTCGATATCCGGGCGCTCTTCCCGGTCCACTTTTATGCAGATGAAGGATTGATTTAAAAGCTCGGCTACATCCGGATCCTCGAAGGACTCGTGAGCCATGACATGGCACCAGTGGCAGGTAGAGTAGCCCACGGATAGAAAAATGGGTTTATCCGCCTTCCTGGCAGCATCGAAGGCCTCCTCACCCCAGGGGTACCAGTTCACAGGATTGCAGGCATGTTGTAGCAGATAAGGGCTCTTTTCTGCAATGAGACGGTTTGGCTGGCTTGCAGCTCTCGATAGCTCATTGCCGGAAATGGAAACTTCTGTCATGGCAACCTCATTATATCTTATCCTCATTATCAGTACATGAATCCATGCCCTCGAAAAATAATTAATATAAATAAACTTTTAAAGATATAAGACGTACAATCATAATGGTCGGATCAGAGCTTGCCAATTTTCTAATTCCGATCTTTGTGAATACTAATATTATTTGTATTGTTGACTGTTCTTGCGAATACGCGCTAAAATTTTTCATTATTTCTCAGGTCAAAGCTACCGGACTGGAGGCACCACATATGCATTAATTTATAAAGTCTTAACGCCAAAAACGCAATTACTATCCTTATAATGACTACTATTATTCTATAGAATATCAATATGATAACCCATCAGGTAATCTTCGATATGTTTATATCCTCACGAGACGAATTATTTGTATACTCTATCGAGTATAGGGGTGAATGTTAAATGAAGGGAGTAATTGTAGCGATAGCATTAATTTTAGCTCAATTGCTATGTTGCACAGTAATGGCGAACCCGCCACTCGTGGCGCCGGTGCAGTATGAGCAGTTTTGTGAAGCACAGAAAGTATCTGGAAACGGTGTAATCGACGTCAGCACATCTATAATAGACAAGAAGCTCGCGCTGGAATATTTCAATAACATGGCCGGTGATGGCGATCTTGAGCTCGACCAGGAGCATGCTTACTCGCAAGATTCCGATAAGCTAAAGAGAAGCATAGATTCGGTCAATGGCGGAAATGAATCCCAACCTCAATCTTTACGAGAGGACCAAGCTCACCTATTCCGGTGAGACTCCATTGGTGGGAACCAAGTCCATGCAATCGAAGGCGTTTTATGGCGGCATAGGGGCAAAGGTTCAGGAGAACTTCGCAGTCACTGAGATGGAGAAGGATCAGACAGCATTCTTTGTCTCAACTGCGCCATACAACCCAACGGCGCCGACAACGCCCCTCAATGGGGACTATTTGAATCTTCTTGCAACGTACTATCCGGAAGAATATGCCCAGTACATGGCTGAGCCCTCTCCGAAAATAACCCCGGAAGCAGCTCATAAAACAGCTGAAGGATGCAGGAAGAGATACCGACAGAGTAGCTGAACTCATGGGCAATAATCCGGCCCACTTGATCGGCTTCGAGACCAAGAATACCTTCAACGGCACATGGGGCACCGATGCCTCCTGGCATAAGATATTCTACAAGGATATCAAGGCCCACGAGCTGTTCTCCGGAACATTCGAGGCTGAGAAGACCATCAAGTTCCATGAGAATCCTGTGCCAGAAAATGGAGGGCATTCTGGTTGTGATGGCATAGATTGCTAGATAATCTGGCAATCAATTTCCATCTTTTTTTGTGAATTTCTCTATAAAAATGATGACAGGGATTTAGATTGATCACTCTGTTTTCGTTTGTTTCTCAAATGCCTAACTTAAGTTCAATGTTTTTCAATGTTTGCGATCGCTGACGGAATATTACCTGGAAAGAGTTATGCAGGAAAAGAACTATTCTGGGAGAGAGAACTGGAGAACTAATACAATAAATACAGAAGTTCGTTTGCATTTGTATCCATATCCATAATCCGTGAGCATTCATCGATAACATAACGCTTGTATCTTACAGATCAATGATTTTCAATAGATAAAAATCGAAGGAGAGATCGCGAAATGCGATCTCATTCTCGCCTCTTTATGGTTTGCAGCTATTCACATGGGCCCGAGAGGTACTACAACCTTTTTGTAGACCTCATTAAGGACCTGGGCAAGGCCGGTGTAGACCGCAGATAGTCCGCAGATAATTCCCTCATATCCGGCCAGAGTTCCAATCGCAGCGCTGCCAAGATAATCCCTTGCAGTCAGCAGAAGGAACAGTATGGTAAGCGACAGGAAGACGAATTGCAGGGCTCTGTTAAGTCGCAGGGTTGCCAGGAACATGACGAAGGTGAAAAGCCCCCACATAAAGAAATAAGCGGCCATTGCCGGCTTAGAAGCGGCGGTGCCCAATCCCAAACTGGGCAAGAGAATCAAACCCACCAGGCTCAGCCAGAAGAGGCCATAGGATGTGAAGGCGGTGGTTCCGAAGGTATTATTCTTCTTCCACTCCATCATACCCGCAATGATCTGGGCGATGCCTCCGTAGAAGATTCCCATAGCCAGAACCATGGTATTCAGTTCATAGAATCCAGCATTATGAAAATTCAGCAACACGGTGGTCAAACCGAAGCCCAGCAGGCCCAAAGGTGCCGGGTTGGCGGTGGTATCCTTGAGGCTCAGTGAATCTATAGTCTTCTTTCTAACTTCTTCCAGGGTCATTATTTCCCTCCTGAATGATGATTGGCTAATTTCTAAATATTAAATTGTTACCCTTAAAATATTAACTAATAATAGTGTTAAACTGCACAATAGTTTAGAGAAATAGAAATCAAATTGACAAGTTCATAAAAGATAATAATGCGGACATGAGATGTATTGAGTCCAATAGATGTTGATTGTATCTCTACATTCTCTTTTTCAGAAATGGCAGCTTTTTTCGCCTCTTAATACGACTGCTTTATCCCAGCATATCATACTAATGGCATTCATTCGCGGTGCTGTCCATTCTTAAGTCGTTGGCGGATCATTTTGCCTTCACAGTAATGAGAGACCCCACTCTCGACTCCCATTCGTTGCAGATCTTTGATCAGAATCTCCAGGTCTACGGTATGACCCATAATGTTCAATCCGGACACTCATCTTCTGCATATTGATCCCGAGGAATCATTGAGTCACTCTGAATAATATAATTGACGAGAGAAGGATTACATAAATATCATAAGCGCCTGATGGGCAAGAACGTGTTGCGATAGAATAATGCGATCTCATGAGATTCGGAAAATTGTGTCGAATACTTTTAAACTTTATGCAAATACTATATGCATTTGGCAAAAGATATAGATGAAAATAGAAATAAGAATCTCTAATCCCAGCCACAAAAAACATTGATCTAAATCGATATGCTCCTAATGAAAAATCGGTCTTACTTTTATATTGTGATATAGTTTTATCTTTTTTCTTTTTCAATTCTGCCTCAGAAAACATGAACTGAATTACTTTTGAATGAAATTCTCGAATCCTTATACAGTAAAATTTATATATGATAGATGATAAGTATGAATATGGATCCGGGATTTCTTAAAGACTTTTTAAGTCATCCATCCCCTCAGATGAATCGACCCGGATCCTCCCTTGAAATATTCTAGAAGGAAGTTTTTCCGCAAACATGAGCCTCCTCTTTATCGATAAATCTTATTTGAATTATGAAACTCCGCGGTAAAACGCAAGCCTCCTGGCATGGGGCCGGAATAGCTCCACCAGGCTCTCTTCCTCCTCTGGATGTCAGCGGCTCAAACTCGCTGCCCAATCTCGCCAGCGCCTGGCATTCAGCCGGACTTGAGCATCCCACTATTGCTGTGCTGATATCCCGGGAGAGTGCAAACCGGAGGAGAAGCTCCGCCGTCACTCCATTCTCCGCTGAGATGTAGTGAGAGGCTCCCAGCGTCTTCATCCCGATCACAGCCAGGCCCCTATCTTTTGCCGCTGCCATTACCCGGTCCAGGAATCCGCCCAGCACTGCTTCCGCAGGATTGACGGGCATGAGGACGCTGTCCACCGGCCAGCTCTTGACCGCGTACTCCAGAATTTTTGGGGCATGGTGCCCGGTGACGCCTATGAATCGAACTCGTCCGGCATCCCTGGCCTCGACAAAAGCCTCCAGAGCTCCGCCCGGGGCCTCGACCTCCTCGATATCCTCACGAGTCCGGAGGTCGTGAATCTGCCACAGATCCAGCCGATCCAGCCCCATCGTCCGCAGAGTCCCTTCCAGATCGGCTTTTGCGCCCTCTTTATCCCGGGCTGCAGACTTGCTGGTCTGGAAGATTCGGGAGCGAAGTTCGCTGTGCCTGGACCAGAAATCACCATAATAGCCCTGGCTTCCGGCATAGGCCGGAGCCGATCGAAGTAGGCGATGCCCTGAGCTGCAGCTTCCTCGATCACATTCTTCGCTTCCGGCTCGCGATTGTATGTGCGCAGCACTCCTTCGCCACCCAGACCGACCTGGGTAATGGCGGGGCCGGTCTTTCCGAATAGCCTCGTCGTGATCGCCATAATAATCTCCCTACGAATATATTTGTTCGGGCAAAGTATAAAAAAGTCTTCGAAATCGAAAAGTCATGACGAAGCATGAAATCCCTGCTATTCTTTCATCGAGAGCGATATCCTCTTTCTCTCCAGATCCACATCCAGCACTTTGACCATAACCCTCTCTCTGGCTTTCACCACGTCGGCAGGGTTTTTCACGTATCCATCTCGAAGCTGGCTGATATGCACGAGGCCGTCCTGATGCACACCCACGTCCACGAAGGCTCCAAAAGCGGTGACATTGGTCACAATGCCCGGCAGCTTCATGCCCACCTGGAGCTGCTCGATCTTCTCGACTCCCGGGGCGAAGCTGAAGGCCTCATACTCCTTTCTCGGATCGCGGCCCGGCCGGGAGAGCTCTTCCATGATGTCTGCCAGTGTGGAGGCGCCCGTCTTCCCGCTTACGTAATCAGCCGGGTCCAGCTTCTCAAGAAGGCTCTCATTTTGCATCAGCTCCCGGACGGTGACACCCAGGTCCTGCGCCATCTTCTCCACGATTGCGTAGCTTTCGGGATGGACAGCCGTGCCGTCCAGGGGATTGTCACCATCTCTGATGCGCAAAAATCCAGCCGCCTGCTCGAAGGCCTTCGGACCCAGACGCGGCACATTTTTCAGATCCCGGCGCGAGCGAAAAGGCCCGTGCTCGTTTCTGTATTTCACTACGGCCTCAGCCAGCTTGGGACCCAGACCCGAAACGTAGGCCAGAAGCTCCTTGCTGGCGGCATTTACATCCACACCCACCAAATTTACGCAGGCAGAGACCACATCATCCAAAGCGCGCTGCAGAGCCGACGTGTCCACATCGTGCTGGTACTGGCCTATGCCGATGGCCCGGGGCTCGATCTTCACCAGTTCCGCCAGCGGGTCCATGAGCCTTCTAGCGATGGAGACCGCGCCGCGTACGGTTGCATCCTGATCGGGAAACTCCCGGCGCGCCACCTCAGACGTGGAGTAGACCGATGCCCCTGACTCGTTGACCATGATTATCGAAATCTTGCCCGGCAGAGCTATGTTCCGCAAGAAGGCCTCCGTCTCTCTGCCTGCCGTTCCGTTGCCGACAGCTATCACCTCCACGCCATAGAGGTCGCACAGCTCCTGCACCTTTGCGGCTGCCTCTCTCGTCCTGTTATGGGGTTCGTGGGGGTAAATCACATCGCTCTTTTGCAGCTGTCCCATGCGGTCCAGCACAACCAGCTTGCAGCCGGTGCGAAAGCCCGGGTCCAGGGCCAGGACGCACTTTTGCCCCAGGGGCGGGTCCAGGAGAAGCTGGCGCAGATTGTCGGCAAAAACCTCTATAGCCTTTTCTTCCGCCCTCTCCCTGGCTGCCGCTAAGGTCTCGTTCTCGATGGAAGGGGCCAGGAGCCGGTGAAGGCCGTCCCTTGCCGCCTCGCTCACCAGGAGCGAAGCCGGGCCGTCTCCTTTTATGAAGAGTTCCTCCAAAACCGCCTCCGCCTCAACCTCCGCCGGAGCTATATGCAGGCTGAGCAAGCCCATCTTTGCTCCGCGCAGCATGGCCAGCAGCCTATGTGAACTGACGCGACTGATGGGTTCCGATAGATTCAGATAGTCCCTGAATTTTCCGGCATCGGAATTTGCGTTTGCATCAGCAGCTTCTGTCAGCCGTGGCCTGAGTTCTTAAGACACCCTCGGCCTGAAAGAGGGCTCTCATCCTGGTTCGAGCCTCAATGTCCTCGCTGATCCATTCCGCCATGATATCCTTCGCCCCAATCAGTGCCTCCTCTATCGTTGCGACCCCCTTTTCAGCATCAACAAATGAAGCCGCCTCCTTTTCCGGGTCCAGGAAATCGCGGGCTTCCTGCAGAAAGATCATCCTTGCCAGAGGCTCCAGGCCGCGCTCTTTCGCCACTGTGGCACGGGTTCGCCTCTTGGGCCGGAAGGGGAGATAAATGTCCTCCAGCTGGACGAGCGTCTCTGCCGCCTGCAGCTTATCGTTCAGATCTGATGTGAGGAGGTCTCGCTTGGCCAGGGAGCGAATGATGGCAGCTCGTCGTTCATCGAGCTGGCGCAGCCGAAATAATTGATCCCGGATCTCTGCAATCGCGACCTCATCCAGACCACCTGTGGCCTCCTTTCGGTATCGTGCAATGAAGGGTAATGTTGCTCCGCCGTCCAGCAGCTCTGCGACCGCCCCGATCTCTCTTTCGCCATAGGGCAGCTCCAGTGCTAATTTTTTAAGGTGATCCGTCATATCGCGATATATGGAGGAAGGCAGAGAACAAAAAGGCTCTGGTGAACTCTGCATTAGGGAGGATCGCTCTTTCAGTCTATCTCCAGGGAAAGCTCAAATAGATCGATGGCTACTTTTTTGTTTATTTATCAGCCTTGAGCCTTTCTGCCCTAAACTACTTCGAATCTGACCATGTCCGTCACCCTCAGCGATATGTAACGACGGTTGCATGAACAAAATAGTCCTTTCCGTCATCGCCTGTAACGAATCAAACTTTTCGGTTCACTTCATCTATGGCCTGAGGTACAGCGCTCCTTTTTTGAGCGAGTCTACGAAAGATCTTCGCTGCCTGGTCGGCGGCGATGCAACCCTCTGCACATTTTCCGCAGCGATTGCACTTTTCTCCGTCGATTGTGAAAGTATCGTTCACTGTGATCGCCCCTTGATCGCAGTTCTTCATGCAGATGCGGCATCTCGTGCACATCTGCACGCGCAGGATGGTCTCGGAGACTCTTCGCAGCAGCTCCTCGGCCTCCGATTTGCCTGCCATGATCATAATATGGCCGTTGGCAAAGACTGTGGCCCGCCCATAATCCGTCTTAATAACCGCGGCTCCCAGATCTTCGGCGTATTTCACCTCTCCGAGCATACTCAGGGCCCCCGCTACTGCCGGGAAAGGATGATTCTGGGGTGCGGTAAGAGTCGCTTCGATGGAATATTCGAGACCGCAGGGCGACCTTCCTCTCACCACATGCAGCGCAATCTCCTTCTTCTCCGCACCGCGGGCTTGAAGATCGATTTTGTTCTCGACCGCAATCTCGATCATCTTGGGTGGATGCCGTTTCCAGCGCCAGAAGCCCCAATCTATGTATCGATCTTCCAGATGGTTCGCCTCCGCCCAGGCTCGCAGATGGCGAGTCCACTGGCCATGAAGTTCTGGATGCGACTTCTTCAAGTGAGCGAATTCGGATTGCAGAGAGGCTGGACAGAGCCAGCAGCCTATGCGCTCGAAGTCCTCCTCGTAGAGAGGATTAGGCTCCAGGCGGTTCCAATAGATGTAGAGCATGACCTCCAGCGCCCTCCAGTTGCGAATGGGAGCGAGCGTGGTCTGGGTCGGAACATAGGGATTCCTCTCCACGGCTTTGATGGTGGAGCGGTTGAAGGATTCGTAGATCCGGCGTCCTTCAATGGTCACGCACCCTTTGGGATAATGCTTCTCAAGAAAGGACGTCATCGGCCCGAGCTTATTGGTCTTGCAGCACCAGCGAAAATCCTTGGCAGGAGGCCCGAAATTCTGCACCTGGGCAAAGAAACTGCTTTCTGCTAAACTGTCTTCTGCAACGTCTTTGGAACTGTCCTCTGCTTTTATCTCATGCAGCCGGAGCTTTTGGGAGCGGCAGAACTCACGTACGTACTCGATGGTTTCGGGGAATTCCAGACCGGTATTGATGAAGAGAACCTCAATTCTGGTCAGCGCCTTCCGGCCCAGGATGAGCGAGGCCAGGCTATCTTTTCCTCCGCTGAAGGAGACGTTCACAGGAAGACGGCTTCGGGATAGATAATCCTTGATCTCGCCCAAAGCCGTCTTCTCCAGGCCCTTCAGGTGCGATTCATTGGCTCGAATGACATCTTGCAGAGTGGGCAGATGGTCGCCTAGCCGAAAATCCCTCTGAGTAACATCCTTAATGCGTATGGATTTCGAGCCGTCTCCTCGCTTGCGGACAACACCCACACCTGCGAATTTTCCGATCTTCAGGATGACGTTCTCGCCTTCGTTCAAGTCGTCGGCGCCGCCGATGATCATATCCCTGGCCAGCCACTTGCCTTTTATGTGACCCTTTAGAAGGGAATCATGACAGTTAACAACGTTCTTCTTGGCATTCCCGGATAACAGGGAGGCGCCCGCAGTCTCCAGATCCAGCTTATGGCAGGAAGTGGTGATATCAAACCACAGTGTCGCTATATGGCTCCCATCCAGGATCACCTGATCCCGGCGGTCGATGCCTGCGATCTTATTGAGCAGAATTATCCGGCCGTCCAGGAAATCTGCGTATCCGTAATTCTCCTCGAAGAGCTCCCGGAGAAGCTCACGACCCCCCCGAGAGCAGAGGCGGACATCGCCCGGAGGTGAGATCGGAACTCGAGAGCCAGGGCTATTGCAGATGGAGCAATTGGCCGACAGAAGTGGAAGCATACATTTCTTGCACCAGAATAGCTCGCTCGTGCCCGGAGAAAAGGTTCTGCTGAATTCTTGCATAGATTTGTCCAGGGTTCGGGCTTCTGGTATTTAACATGTATCTTTGAGACCCTAAGAGTTATATCCGACTTGATCCGATAGCGAACTCTATATGAAAATCGCAGCCTTAATTTTGTTCTTGTTCATATCTTCCGGACCAGTCGCCCAGGGGTCCATGCAGCCCCAGTAGTGGAAGCGACTCTTATGGCCAGGGATTGAGCTATCCGGATAACTCCGGGCCGTTCTACATCGCATCCTTCCTGGCGATGAACAATACAAACGGCACGAGCTCCGGTCTACCTGGGAACCAATGTCTTTCGGCCCAACGAAAGCCTGATAAAATCCCTCAACCGCACCGATTATTATCAGATCATACGGCCACTATGGGACCAGTTCGACTTTTATTTGTCCATCCCGAGCATTTACGAATGGTTTTCCGAAGGTCATGATACTCCCCTTCCAGCGGCCAGGGAGATCACCGGAGACGACTGGAAACCGGGTTCCGAAGACGTGGCAACTCCCACGATGAAGCAGTTTGTCGAGAATGATGTGTTCCAGCCGGGAGTCGAGCCGCATAATGACCCGGATCGCATGGAGCTGAACCATTTCCTGGAGAGCGATGAGCCGCCGGGAAGCCCGTTGCTCTAGAAATTTGCCTGCATGGATGCATTGATATCCTTGGAACTCCACCCAGTTCAATGAAAGCGGAAGATGGATGCGTGCCTCGTCCTTGCTCCAGGCGCATCAGCATCTCCCTGCGGCCTCTGCATTGTCCGGAAAGCTGCAGCCCGGTTGTTTGCTGGGCTTCGGCGAAGCTTCCTGATCTCATGCCCATGCTTATATGCCATTTGCAAGTTATTCATACTGCATTATACAACCTTCTCAAATTGGCCTCAATCCTCTTCAGGCGAATCGAAGTTCTCATTCCATCCACTATCAGAATGAAGATCAAGTAAAACTGAGTGGTTGGTGATATCGATCAATTGATATTGATGCTATCGATTCAGCTAATGGGAACTTGGAGCGCAACAATTAAGGCCTTTGCAGTTGCAGATCAAGAATGTAATTTATAAATACTGCTCTGGCTTCGAGAGATTAAAAACAATAAAAGGGAATTTACAGGTTATACATACTCATTGGAGATAGTATCAGCCATTATATCCTAGCTCTTTGGCTTTGGCAAAAGCATCCACAGCATCAGCGTTTCGATCCAGTTTTTTGAGAGCATATCCTTTGCGGTACCAGGCAATTGCTAGTTGTGGATTTATCCTGATGGCTTCATTATAAGCATCGAGAGCCCTGTCATGTATTTCAAGTTTATAAAGTGCCGTACCTTTGTTGAGCCATGCATTTGTATATTCGGGATCTTTCCCTATGGCCATATCATAAAACTCAATGGCTTTAAAGTACTCTTCTCGTCCAAAAAAATCATTGCCTTTAATATTTAAGTCCTCTTTGGTTGTTTGTTCAAGATCGTTATGCTCCCTGGAATGGCGCAGATCAGATGGATGACTTGATTCGACCAAACCAGGTGTTTTCTTTAGGTAGCTTCTTTCACGTTTCTTTAAAAGCTCATAGATAATTATTCCTAACAATCCTGCAAACAAGTTGCCGATAAATACCCAAGCCTTAACATTCGATGTGCCTTTCCAGGTCTCTATATCATGGCTGCTTTCCATTTGAATAGCTATAAGCATTAGATAAGCTGAAATGGGCCATGATAATAACGCCAAAATGCCGAGATCGTTTGGTATTGAACGTATTCCTTGATTCGCAACTTCAACCCCAATCCATAGCAATATGCCTAGATTATTCCTTCTCTTTCTTACGAAACCATATGAATCTACATATCTTTCACTAACGTTCTTCTCTGTATTTGAAATCGCAGTTTCCATTCATTATCCCTCATGGCCTGATCTGTTTAATTTTGTATATATGTTTTTAGGGATCGTTTGCAATTTTTTTCAGTCGAATAACTTCTGACCTTGCGTAGTAACCTCAATTGTGTTTTCTCCTTCTGAATAATGTCCAAACCCCTGGCTTCCTGAGAACATTAGATGATTGATTTACTACTAACCTTCTTCAGCTAACAAATTGAGGACCGTCCTTAGTTGAGCTAACAAAGGCGCTAGAATCTCATCTCCGGCAGGTATTCATTTATTCAGAAACGACATTGATAGGCGTTGTCCTTTCTGTCCTTCCTTAAGATTACCCGTAAGATCCCCACGGTCTAAGCCACCCTCTCAAAAAGTTGGAATTAGTCTTCTGACCCTGGCTCATTGGCCTTGGCGAAGGCCGCATCGGCTTCGGCAGTTCTTCCGAGGGCCGCAAGAGCAACGCCTTTATTGTTCCATGCCATGCCATATTTTGGATTTAGCCTGATGGCTTCGTCATATTTGCCCTGTCGAAGGAGAGCGGTCCTTTGTTGATCGGGGCCCGGGATTTGGGCATGGGCCTACCGTTGGAGCCGACGCTGAAACCTACGCCGGATCATCGGCATCAACAATCGCAACCTGAATACTCTGGAGGTTGATCTGGGCACCTTCGAGCGGCTGGCGCCGCTGGCGAAAGAGCGCGGGTGTCTTCCTGATGGCGGAGAGCGGTGTGCACAGCCGGGAGGATGCGCTGCGCATGATGCGGGCGGGAGCGGACGCCCTGCTGGTGGGAACGGAGCTGATGGAGAGGCCGGAGAGGCTGGGGGAGCTGAACCGCTTCTGATGAATGGTATGAGCTGTTCGGATTTGCGCTCCTTTGTGAATTAATGTGGATAAGCTAATGTCGTTCAACTGCAGATGGGATCTATCCGATGCCAGCAGGAACAACGTCCGCACATTCTTTCGGGGTTCCGCGAGTCGGCCTGCGGGCCTCCCGCGCTATGGTTGGGGCGCCGCTCTAGGCCGCGGCCGGCCGAGCGACGACGGTTAAGCTGCAGACTGATAGAGTGTCCCAATGTTTCGAATGGAGCCTCCATCTCGGGCCTTCTCAAACTCGTCAAAGAGTAAAGGGCAAAGTTTCATAGATTGTTCCCCGCGGACGCGGGGTTAGGGGGGCCGCCACGGCCTTGAGTGGGCCCCCGTCACCCTAGCGCGTTTCACCGCGCGGAACCCCGGAAGAAGTGGTGGAATATTTTTTTGCGCCTGACTAAAAATATGCCAATGTGATTCAACTGCAGACTTGACTTCGTAGATGCAAGTAAGGACCGCATCACTGAATTCTTCCGGGGTGCCGCGAGTCGGCCTGCGGGCCTCCCGCGCTATGGTTGGGGCGCCGCTCCAGGCCGCGGCCGGCCAAGCGACGACGATTTAGCTGCAGTGCGTTCCAAGGTCAGACTTTATCCGCCAGCCCCATCTTCTTCTTTCTCTTCTCTTCCTTCATCCTCTCCACTTTGTAGTCCTGGAAGAGGCTCTCCAGCTTTTCCGCCTCGAGCCTTGCCTGGCGGGCTTTCTGCATTTCGTCCCAGACAACGCGGGCAGCTTCGACATCCTCCGGCCGGACAAACGGCAGCCCATCGATTCTCTGCACGGGCAGCTCCCGGCTGGAGAATACCGGTACGCCTAGATCCAGAAAGTGCTCGTGCAGCGCCGGGGCCATCTCTCCTTCCGTAATCACGGCCGCGATTCCCGTCTCCTTGATAAGCTCGGCAGTACTCTTTCCTCCGCCGCTGACGTCCTCCAGTAAGACCAGGTCCCCCTCGCCAAGAGCATAGCGTTCTATGGCCAGAAGCACAGCCTCCCTGGAGAAGGCACCTACCGGCTTCAGACGCCGCAGGCCCTCTATCTCTTCTATCCGCTCTGCCTTTTTCCGGGCCGCTGCATTCCGCTTCAGTTTTTTGGTGTACTTCCTCTCCGAGCGCAGTATCGCCCGCAGGCGTTCGATCTCTTTGTCTCGAATCTTGATCTCATGCTGGCGCTTGATCTCTCTTGCCGTCTTATCCCGCAATCGGTCAAGCTTCACGCTTGCGCCCTGCAGAGCCGCATCCTTTGCCGCCAGTTCAGTCTTCAGCTCATCCACATAGGAGCGCAGAGTTCTGACCTGCTCTGTGAGCTGCTGGTTTTGCAGGCGGTGGGTATTGTTTTCGGGATCAGCATTAGCTGCCGCAGCAGGCGCCGGGGCCGCCGGCCTGACCGGGATCTCTGGCATAGAGGGCTTGATGAACTCTGCAACAGCATTCTCTATGGAGTAGCCCCTGACCACCAGGGCCTTCACTTCATCCGGATCAATCTCGGCAGGGGCCTTCTTCTCCACCTGCAAGAACTTGTTCTTGTATTTCTTGAAGGCGCTGAAGGCCGCAGCCAGAGCATCACGCTCGTGATCGTTTCTATAGCCGACCTCTCTTCCCAGAGCGATCTTCTCAACGCCCGGCATATCCGCCCCGGGAGAGAAGAGAACGGCATTAAAAGCCCTCTTCACCTTCTCTACCGCACCGGGCGTTGGGAAGACGTCCGTGGCGACAACGAGCGGCCTTCCCCTGGCAGCAATCCATTCGATCACATCCGAGGAGGACATGGCCCGGGAGCTTATCAGGTCGACCAAATCTCCGCTGAGGTTCAGGGCGGCAATGCCTGTCGTCGTTCCGGGGTCCAGGCCCACAATGATGTATCCCCGTCTCTGCAGGAGTGGCTTGTACTGCAGCTCGGGCCGCTCCATGCTCTGCACCTTCACCTGGGCATCCGCCGAGTAGCCGGTGTTGATGTGCACTTTTTCGCGGGAGGCTTCCACCACAAACTCTGCACTGAGTGTAGCCGCCCAGGCCCTCTACTGCCCTGGTGGTGTATTCCAGGCCGGCTTCACGCAGCTGACGCTCCACATCGCGCGCCAGGCCTTTTACTGCACCATGAATCTTGCGGGAGTAGCGGTTCTGGCTCCAGCCGCCCCTGCCCAGCGATCGCCTCCGGCTTACCTTAATCCACGTCCGATCCTCGAAGGCGGAAAGAACCGCGCCCACGCCCTTCGCAGCCAGCCGGGCGCAGGCCTCCGCCTCCTGCAGGGGTTTGGTGCGGTCAAAGGTGATGCCGTTCCAGCGGGCCAGCCTGACCAGAGACTCGGGCTGTTCTCCGCCCGTCACCTGTACCAGCTTTGTTGCGCCCGGCAGCCGCCGCATGAGGTTGATCAGCTCATCTCGTCCCGCTGCCAGCTCGTGGACGTTGTCCATAGCTACGATCTCCGGCTGACGCTCCCTGATGAGCCGCATCAACTTGTGCCTGCTGATCATGTGGTGGCTGGTGGTGGCATCCCCTTCCAGGATGACCAGAGAATAGCTCGGCATCCGGCGGCTGCTGGGCGAGCCGCTGGCGATATCCACTCCGAATATGCTCAACTCCGCCCTGCCTCCCGGGCGCGTATGAGCGCCTTTTCCAGACTCGTCTCCATTCTGTACTTGCGCTCGAAGAAACGCAAGACATTGGCAAGATCCCTCTCCAGGAGCTCCTGGGCATGAGGGTGAGTGACCTCCACCGCCTGAGGCCAGTCGATGATCTTGGGTCCGGACTCCGATATCATGATGTTAAACTCGCTCAGATCGGAATGAATGATGCCCAGATTCAGAGCCCGGCCCACCTCATCCAGGATCATATTCAGGCCGTCCTCCGGATCAGAGAGAGTGATCTTGTTGAGCTGGGGCCCGTCGATGAACTCCATGGCCAGAGCATGCCGGCTGACGCCAACGGGCCTCGGGAATGGAGACCTGAGGGTAGAGCTTTTTCATCACCTGGTGCTCGTGTCTGGCGGCAAGAGCGGCGGCATAAAGCCAGGGCACCTTGGGCCGTCTGTGAGGTGGTCGCGCAGGCGGCGCACGTGCTTGAAGCTGGTCCGCCCCTGGCGGTGGAACTTGATGGCCAGGGGAATCTCACCCAGTGCCCCGTAAACTACGGACTCTTTACCTACACCGATTTCATCGCCGATGCTGTTTACGCTATTGCGTTTCACGAAATCCGAGAGTGCCAGAAGATCATAAGCATCGAAATTTATCTGGTAGCCGAGGTAGTGAAGCGTCTCCCGCACCACCAGCTTCTGCTCAAAAAGATGCTGCAGCCGGTACTCTACTTTGCTGGCCGAAAGGCCGGCAATCTGGGAGATCACGAAGGTAGGGACCCACTCATGAGTCCTCATCCCGGCTTCAATTGCGCCCAGCAAGGAGAAGTCCTCCTTGCATAGGCTCAGAAATGCTTCTGCGAGATTTTCCACAGAATATGATATGCCTTATTCGTCTAAAGCTTTACCTCTGCATCTATTTCTGGTAGCTTCGCCAGCGGCTCTCCAGGTCCGGGTCCCGGATGGTCTCCATCACATAGTCGGCAAACTGGGCGCCTGTGGCACCGTCCGCGCGGCCGGTGAGTATCACCTTTTTCTCGAACAGGCCGCAGATATCCAGAGCCATCTCCATCTTGCTGCGCCTGATCCACGAAGCCGATGTGCCGCAGCAGCATCACAGCGGCTCGCATCATGCTGGCAGGATCGGCATAGGCCGCTCTGCCCTCTTCCACCATTCGCGGAGCCGAACCGTGGATGGCCTCGAACATGGCATACCGCTTGCCGATGTTCGCGCTCCCGGCTGTGCCCACCCCGCCCTGGAACTCCGCAGCCTCATCGGTCAGGATGTCTCCGTAGAGATTGGGCAGGACTATGACCTTGAAGTCCTTTCTGCGTTTCTCATCGACCAGCTTGGCGGCCATGATATCCACGAACCAGTCGTCGAACTGAATCTCCGGGTACTCCTTCGCCACCCGCCGGGCCGTCTCCAGGAACTTGCCGTCCGTAGTCTTGATGACATTGGCCTTGGTGACGGCAGAGACGCGCTTTATGCCGTTCTTCCTGGCATACTCAAATGCCAGACGCACGATGCGCTCTGCGCCCTGGCTGGTGATGACTTTGAAGTCCACCGCCAGATCGTCAGTGACATTTAAGCCCGAGCTGCCCAGAACGTACTCGCCCTCGGTGTTCTCCCTGTAGAAGATCCAGTCGATGCCCTTCTCCGGCACTTTGACGGGCCGGACATTGGCGAAGAGATCCAGCTCCCGGCGCATGGAGACGTTGGCGCTCTCCAGGTTGGGCCATTTGTCGCCTTTTTTGGGTGTGGTAAGGGGGCCTTTCAAGATCACGTGGCATTCCTTCAGCGCCGCCAGAGTCTCTTCGGGCAGGGCTTTCATGGCTTTGACCCGCTCCTCGATGGTCAGGCCGGAGATGTCCCGCAGCTTAACCCGCCCATCTTTGATCTCTTTCGCCAGGACATACTCCAGAACTCTCACTGCCTCTTTGGTGATGTAGGGGCCGATGCCGTCGCCGCCTACAACACCTACTATTATGGGCATAAGCCTGCTGTAGTCCGCCCAATCCTCTCCCGCCTTCATCTGGTCAACGCGCTTGAGCTGCGCCTCCAGAAGCCTGGCGAAGTGCTCCTTCGCCCTCTCGATGGCCTCAGTCTGATTCATGGCTCGCACCTGATTCTTGATTTGGTAGGAGCACTTCTGGGTGATCAATCTTTTGCAGATTGATCTTATCTGGTGTATCACTTGGCGGTAGAAAAACGAATCTTCAGAGAAGCAAGATAAAAGATAAAAAAAAGTCCGGTCAGACTCTACCGGTTCGTGAACAGAAATCCAATTTTCAGTTAGATTATTCCTTTTGTTTTTAGAGCTACTTTCATCTCTGCGATGTCTTCCTCAATCCGCCCCAACCTCTGGTCCATGTAGCTCTTGAGGTCTTTTCTGGCATCCTTGACCTCATTCAAGAGATGATCCTGCTTGTCTAGCATAGCATCCTGCTTATCCAGCATGGCATCCTGCTTGCTGAGCATAGAATCCATCTTGCCGCCAAGGTTAGTGTTCACTTCCTTGACCGCGACCAGAATATCCTTCAAAACCTCAATCCCCTGATCCAAGCGTGAGTCCGTCTCACCCTGACCTACAAGCTTGTAAAAACCGCCGAGCTCACCTCGGGCTTCAGAATACGCCTTATCAACTGAAGTGACCTGGATAAGAGTATTTTTGATCTAGATCGCTTCCTCAAACCATCTCAGACGCTCCTCATCCCCTTCGGCTATGATCTTAATCCTTCCGTCTTTTAGGTTCTCAATCGTTCCTTTCAGGCTAAGAGCGTTGGCTAATTGGACCACCCTGGCCCTGTAGCCCACCTTCTGGACGTTACCCGAGACGAAAGCCTCAAGCCGTTTCATCCTCTAAGAGTTGAGCGTCTTTGTATATGTTTTTTCTGCCCTGGCGGCATACTTGCGGCGTTCGACCCCCATCCTGCACTGCATGGCTCGCAGCCAGCACCCGTTATCGCCCGCCCCCATGTTTGAGCGCACGTCCAAATGCAAGCACCAGCCCTGACTTCCCACATTCACGAAGCGTTGTCGTGTTATTGATTTTCGAGTCCTTGAAGAGTGATGTATAGAACCTGGCTGCCTCCTCAGTATCTCTTTCAAATCATAGATGCGGGGTGATTTTTTTTCATTGTCATCTTCCTCCAGTAAGCTTTTTGTGACGGGCAAGTTCTGCCACAGTTGACGCTTCCAGGGCAAAGGATCCTGTTTTGACAACCCCTGCGCGCTCATAAGTGGCAATTATAACGCCTGTGGTTGAAGTTCTGCCATCAATGAGCTTGAGGCCTGCAGGAATAGTACCTTCCCCAAACAAACGCTTGCCTGTGCCGAGGGTAATCGGGAATATCTTCAAGCGGAACTCATCGATCAAGTCGTTCTTCAAGAGCGTCTGAATTAGATTACCGCTGCCATGTACTTGCAGTTCAGGTCCCGTCTGTTCTTTTAGTTTTATAATTTCTTGAACGGTCTCACCTTTGATGAGCATGGAATTGCTCCAGTCGAGCTTCTTCAACGTCTTTGAGGCGACATATTTTTTGGCGCTGTTGAGCTTCCCTGCAATCAGGCCATCCGGGTCGTCGCTTTTCACATAAGGCCAGTGTGACGCGAAAATCTCATAAGTCTTCCTTCCAAGCAACAAGTCAAATGGTTCTGCCATTTGCTCACCCATTACACCGCCAAGAAAATCGTCCCAGTATCCAACAGTCCAGCCGCCGTACTTGAAGCCTCCAGTCGGATCCTCTTCGGGTCCACCCGGGGCTTGCATAACGCCGTCAAGTGTTATGAAAGATAATACAATGAGTTTTCTCATTTTATTCTCTCCATCTCATCGGTTCTTTTTGAGTAAACTTCTGTTTTATGAGTATTAAAATTTGAGTTCCCATCAGAGTCGGGAATTTTGCCGTTGCCAAATCAAGCGTATCTACTGTCTGCGACTCACTGACGCACCAGCATGCAGTTAAGGCGCGTTGGAAGGGCTTTGATGCCCGAATTAAATTCCCTAACTAAATTCTTCGTTCTCCCGCTCCTCATAAGATTGGTCGCTTTCCAGAGAGTCGCTCTCCAGAGCCAGGTCATAGTATCCGGAGATGCGCACTATATCCAGCCGGGAGATCCTGTATGCGCCCTTCTTTCTCTCCAAAGGCGGGTTGACCTCGATCTCCTGGATAGGCACCCCCGCCTTTCCAGCATTGTAGCTCTGGAATATCTGCCCCCAGGGGACGAGGTGCGCGGTTCTGGTCTTACCTGCGCCACGGCGCAGCTCCACTGCAAGGATGCCCTGCCTGCCGGAGCGGGTGATGAAATCCGTCTCCCGCTCCATCTGATGGCCGCCTGCGGCAAGGCTGAAGTGCTGCTTGAAATAGAGCGATTTCGTCTTGCGCGCATCCAGACTCTTGCACTCGATGGCCAGATAATACTCGGGAGTTTTGGAGTCCACCAGTATGTCAACAAGCTGCGTGGCAAAGCGCGACTGACGGAGGCGGTAGGCTATGGCTGCGATGCCCTCCTTCTCGAAGAATGAGTTCAGGGCATTGACCATTGCCCATTCGAAGTCGCCCATTGGTATTGGTGTTTAATGCTCTTTATAAAATATCTTTCCTCACCCTGCCACCGGATTACTTTCGCTCCGCTCGCATTCTAACAATTTAATAACTCTGCAGCAGAACACCTTCCGGTGCGCTCTGTGAGTGAGGGTCGTATGGTAGTGGGAAGGACTTTGTGGGATTTCGTCATTGAGGTTATCCGGATGCCAGGTTTCGGCATCGTTCTCATAGCTCTGCTCATCCTTCTTGAGGTTATATTAATATTGATATTAGTGATGGTGCATAACGGACTTATCTGCATAAAATTCAGCTATGGTGGCCTGGGCCTGGAACTGTGCAGCCTGGCCCGGCTGAAAGCCTGAATCCTGTTTGAGTCCTGCCTGATTCCGCCAGAATCCAGGGTGGCTCAGGAACTGAATTATCGAAATTATTGAATATTGACCGAAGGCCAAAGAAAATCCGAAAAACTTAAAGTACCCGGGAGAAGAGTAGCATTTGCCATGGATGATGAGGAAGTCGCCAGGCTCTACTGCATGAGGGAGCTGAAGATACTGGCCAAGAAATACGGCATCGCCACGCGTCGTGTCAAAAAGATTGATATTGTCAAAGCCTTTCCGCCGGAGTTTCTGGCTGACCTCAAGAGCAAAAGACATTAGACAATCAATCCTTTGATTTTGCAAGGATGGTAAATGGTACTATGGCGAAACTGGGCAGATTTATTCGCGCGAGATCGATCTCCGATGCCTGGCACCGGGGCCTGAATCTCATCTGGCGGCAGGGCCAGGAGATCACTGACGAGAGGGGTACCAGGATCCGGGAGCTGCTCTCTTTGCAGGTGGTAGTGGAAGACCCCTATCAAGAGATGATTCCCAAAGAATACTCCTGGAATGAGGAGCGGCTGGAGGAGTATGCCGGTCAGCTATTGAGTGGCGAGAATCCGGGCTTCGAGTACACTTATGGCGAACGCCTGCGCGCCTGGTCCTTGCCGGGGGTGCCTCCTCTGGACCAGATCGAGCAGGCCATTCGACGTCTCAAAGAGTCATCCGCCACGCGCCGGGCCACGGCAGTAACCTGGATCCCGCCCGTTGATGCATTCAAGGATGAGGTTCCCTGCATGATTGTGGATGACTTCAAATTGCGCGATGGGCGCCTCAATCTGGCCGTCTTCTTTCGCAGCCACGACTTTGCCGGAGCCTATCCTGCCAATCTCTATGGCCTGGCCAGAGTGCTGGAGTATGTGGCCCGTGAGGTCGCCGCAGAGCCGGGCTCGATCTCGACCACGAGTGCCTCGGCGCATATATATGAGCATGATTGGGACTGGGTGGAGGAGATGCTCCTCGGGAAGGGGGAAGGAGAGAGTCCTTTGTGAGTTCAGCGCGTTCTGCGGCTCCATGGTGAACGCCGTAGTGAATGTTCGTACTACTTGGTTATCAATGGGACGTGGAGCAGATGAGCATGATGCCTGTCGATAGAGCATAGCAAAAGGATTATCCGTTTATGTCGATATTTTACTTCGTTTATGGTCGATAGCCTGTTGATGATCAAAGCCGAGGAGATCCATAAGAAGATCGAAGAAGGTAAACCGGTTGAGTACGAGAACGTCATCATCTATGGAGACCTGGATCTGCACCGCCTGGACCTGCCCCTGAACAAGAATAAGCGTAAGATCATAAATTCTATAATAAAGATTGAGTACTCCGTGATCAAGGGGGATGTGTTCTTCGATCACGCTGCCTTTTCCGGCCTGGTGGACTTTGACGGCACAGTCTTCAACCAAGCTGCCATTTTCTCAGATTCTCAATTTCAGGAGGATGCCGGATTCTCTGAGTCTCAGTTTCAGGGGGAGGCCAACTTCTCACGAGCCCATTTCGCAACGGAGGCCAATTTTTCCCGGGCCAGGTTCAACGATGCCGACTTTGGCAGGGCGGCATTTCACCGGAATCTCAACCTCGTCAATGCCAAAGTGTACACCCTGAGGTTGTCTGATACTATCTTCGCAGAAGGATCGTACCTGTACCTGAAGGACTTCAACTTCAACCGCATCATGGTTCGCTGGAACTCAATTAGGGATCACATTCCCTTTAACGGTTCAGTTTATCTCAACCTGGCAAGGAACTTCCGGAATCTGGAGCGGTTCGAGGATGAGGACGAATGCTATTACCAGTATCGAAAGGAAAAACAGGCGCGTAAGACTAAGCTGGTTCCTAAACTAATCGACCAATTGGCCTGGCTCTCCTGCGGCTACGGAGTGCGCCCCTCGCATACGGTCCTGCTCAGTGTGGCCATCATCCTCCTCTTCACGGGGATCTTCTGGGGAGGACACGCCCTGCAATGGAGCAGCTCTGCCTCAGAGGCGCATAGGATAGCTAGCATATCGATAAACGATGCCTTCTACTTCAGCAGCATGGAGTTTCTGGGCCGCAGCCCTCAGAATTTGAGCGTCCTCGAAGGCTTTGAGTTCTTAACAGTGATTGAAACACTCATAGGGTGGCTGCTCATGGCTTTGTTCCTGGTGACAATGAGCAAGGTGATGCTGAGGTAGAATGTACCGCACAGGATTGGTATGAAAAATCAACTAACGCAAGGTGTTCTTATTTGGTGGTTACGGATCTATATCCGGCGGCAAATGTTCAATATGTAATGGAACAGGATAGGCACATTTCATGAGGTAATTCACCGTATTACTCCCGCATATCTATCAACTCTTATCTGCCGAGGGATCTTCCAGAGATCTCTGGGCATAAGCCACCACATTGAAAATGGATGTAACAGGCGATGCACCGACCAATACGAATATCAACTCGCCAGGGAGCGATCCTCTGTTCTGTGCCTCTTTAAGATCGTCCGAGCTATACCATATTGACAGTATCTGCCATAGAGTCGGATCCGCCTTGCTCTGGATAAGAAATATCTCAGCAATAGGAAAAAGCTTCAGTGCACCTATCTCTGACTTGAATGCTTTCTTTATGGCCTCCCACTTATTGGGATGGACCTCTGCCTCGATAATTACAATAACCATGTTCATTCCGCTTGGATGGCTGGTTTAGCAAAAAGTTTCATGTTAAACTTTGTCTCTCTTTTGTGATAAGCTTTTTGGAATTGAGAACAGACGATCTCTCGGTGTGAACATTCTCCGCTTCGTCGAGGAAATAGAATTCGAAAAGTCGAATCTGCAATGGTGGTGAATTTCCTGCCATTTTCATTTCCTCTTTCTCCCAGGAAAACCGTTATAAACTTCCCGTCCAAACCGCAGGCGTAGAATCGCGCAGGGAGGCTCTATTGGATGATCAAGCACATTGTTATGTTCAAGTTCAAGAAATTTGCAGAGAGCAATAATAAGTTGGGCAATACTGGGATGCTCAAGCAATATCTGGAGGCCCTTCCTGCCAAGATCAACGAGATCAAATTCCTCCAGGTGGGCGTCAACTTCAGCGATGCCACTGTCGCTTACGACCTGATCCTGGTCACAGAGTTCTTCAGCAAAGAGGCCCTATACAGCTATCAGAAGCATCCCGAGCACGTCAAAGTGGCGGATTTCGTAGGCAAAGTCTGCGAGAGCAGGATCGTCGTGGACTATACTGTCTGAGAATTCATTATGAAGATCGGAGTGTGCGGCATTGCCTGCGAGGTCTGCCCGCGCATGAGTAAAGGCAAGTGCCCCAACGGCGAGGCAGGCTGCCTTCCACGGGAGAACAGGATGTGTCAGATTGCCACCTGCGCTTTTCGAAAAGGAGTGGATCTGTGCTTCCAGTGCCCGGAGTTTCCCTGCGAGACGACAAAGCAGGGGCCGATAAGCTACGGCTACTGTCAGTTCATCTCCGGCCGGGATCTTTGAGGCAATCTTTTATCTTCTTTCCTGAGAATAATTGAACCATGCAGCTGACCCTCGAGCCTCGGCCGCCCTTCGACTTCGATCTGTCCGCGCAAATCTTCTCGAACGGGGACGGGCGCGTGCAGAGGTACGAGAACGGCGTCTTCTCGCAGACAGTCCGCCTGAGCGGTGCTCCGGCACTGATCAGAGTCTCTTCTCAGGGAACCGTTGACCGTCCCAGACTTCTTGTGCAGGTTGAGCCTGAAGATGCCTTCACAGACTATGACAGATCGATTGTCGAGGCGGTTGTAGCCAGACTCTTCAACCTGAACCTGGACCTGTTGCCCTTCTACGAAGCGGTCAAAAGTGATCGCATAATGCTACAGATAACCCGTCGCCTGCTGGGTCTGCACAGCCCCAGCACTGCCACGGTCTTTGAAGCCCTGGTTGATTCCATTATCGAGCAGCAGATCTCTCTCAAAGCCGCCTGGAGTATGCAGCGGAGGCTGATAGAGGCATTTGGTGGTGTCCTGAACCTTGCGGGCCGCACCTATTTTGCCTTCCCGGTACCGGAGAAGCTGGCCGCAGCCACCATCGAGCAGCTTCGCGCCTGCGGCTTGAGCGGCAGGAAGGCAGAGTACGTGCAGGGTGTCGCAAAGCTTGTGCAGGATGGGCTGGACCTGGAGAGCTTCCAGTCCCGGAGTGAAGAGAAGATCATCGAAGAGCTAAGCCGGATAAGAGGCGTGGGCATCTGGACGGCAGAGATGACCATGATAAGGGGGATGCAGAAATATGATGCTTTCCCAGGCGATGACATTGGCCTTCGAAGGATCATTGCTCACTACTACTACGGTGGCGAGAAGATTTCGGGAGACCAGGCGCGGCAGACTGCCTCCGCCTGGTCGGGCTGGCGTGGGCTGGCCAGCTTCTATCTGGTCGTGGCGGAAATGTTGGAGATCGAGCCTGATCTGGACGGACAGTAACGATACCGGTTCACCTCCAGCCGTATAAGGCTAAAGAACAGGAAGGCTTAATCGACTCCACATTCTCTTAATCGCCAAATGTGTGCAAAAAAAGACTGACACATAAAATGTTGACCTAATCGAATCTTGAAATGAAAATGCTTGAAAATGCAATGTCTCCTCAGTTGAACGGCGCGAAATGCATCCGATGTGGTGGCGATATCCCCGCCGATATGATGTCCCAACGCGGATCCGAGCATAGATACTGCTCCCCAGAATGCATCCTATTGGCTGGTAATGCCACTCATAATTGGGCCAAATTGAGAGCCTCTATCCTCAAGCGCGATGGATTTGCCTGCCAGAGATGTGGGGCCAGGGAAACCAGGAGGAAGATACCCTGGCGAAAAGACAAGGTATTCCCTCTGGAGGTTCACCACATCAAGCCGATCATGGAAGGGGGTCCGAAATTCGAGGCGGTCAACTGCATAACCTTATGTCATAGCTGCCACTGTGCCGAGCACTTTCAGATTGCTCCTGTCCGGAGAATGCATCGCACCCTGGACAGCTTTTAAAGAATGTGTGAACGGTCGATAAGGATGCCTTGTGGGTGCATATAAGTTGTGCAGATAAGTGTCGATGATCGCGAATTCGACGAGACCATAACACCCAGGTAAGATCTGATCCACGCTCGCCGATCCGATTAACAGATCGCCAATCGATCGAAAGATCGCGTTCTTGCCTCTGATGAAATCCTCGACTCATGGTGACGCCTGTTTTAAGTTAGCTCTTCCTTCAGCCCCCTTAGAAAGTGCCCTGTGGTGATGCCGCCCAAAGATCGTGCCTTGGCATCTTCCTTCAGGGCCTGCAGATCCATATCCAGCGTTGGCGATCCTTTGCTGGTGAGCTCTATTGCTCTTAAGTAAATCTCTGTCATCTCCCGGGCGTACTTCCGGGTTCTGCCGCGGGCGTCCACAGCTATGCCGTCCAGCCCGATCCGGAAGAGGTCGGGCATGAGGTCCAGAAGGCAGGTCTCTGTGGAGTTGAAGATGTGCGTCTTTCCCTCATCCAGCCGTACCGGGAAGATGCGCTTGAAGTCCTGCAGGCCCCAGAAGTCTCCCGGCTCGGGTTTTCTTCTGGCGAGACTCAGGAGGCAGTCCTCCGTCACCATTACCTCCTGGTTGCCCTGCACCATCAGCTCCAGCTCGGGGACATCGCCTTGCTCGCTCGCGGCAGCGATCGTCCAGGCGAGCTGGTCTCGAGAGAGTTCGGGCGAGAGGGTGAGCCTCTGCAGGGGCGGTGCGAGCGCCTGGATGGTCAGGTGGTTCCATACATTCAGGCCAGAAGCTCCATAGATCCGGGACTTTGGCGACGCCTCCAGGACAGCCTCGACGTCACCAACATTTTCTACCATGATCCCATCTGCCTTGACATCATTGAGCATCGCCCGGGCAAACATGAGAAAATCAGCTCTTGTGATCTTCGGCCACTTCCAGATCAGCTCCACGTCCGCGCTCTGGCAGATGGCCCTTGCCTCCTCCAGCTTTTTCCTGGTCTCATTGGCGCGGTTTCCCTGTTCACCCGGAGGTGGTTGCGGCTCGAAATAGATTCGCCTGCATCCTCCCTCGAATGCACCCTCTACCGTCTCCAGGCTGTCGGCATAGACAGCTATTGTGGGAACGCGGCCTGCCCTGTCTTCTTCGAAAGCCGGATGACGATCCAATCTCATCTCTCTCAGGCGGTCACGTGCCCGCGCGACTTTCTCAACAGTCGGGCGGTGCTGTTCCAGGAGAGCGTTCTCGGCTTTTGCCAGAATATCGCGGCGCAGCTGGTTCAGGGCACCCAGAGGGGCGAATAGGTCTCCGGGATAGTCCATATCGATCTTCCCGATGGTGAAAGGCGTTCCGCCCGTCCGGCGCATCTGGGATTCGATCTGCTGCCGGGTTATAGGCTGATTTTTCGCCTTCTCCATCTTGAATCCCGCTTTGACCTTGATCTTCTGGCCATTCTCCAGCCTTCCCTCGACGCGGCAATCTCCATCCTCCCAGGAGATAGCAAGGTCGATGGGAATTTCGGCTTTGCTGCGGCCGATGATCTCCTGCGCTCTCCTGGTCAGGGCGGTGCTGCCCGTAAGATAGACTTTGGCTCCCGGGCGCACCCTCTCCGGAGTCTTTAGCCGCAGCAGGCCGTCCTTCTGGAAGACGTTCTGCACCACCAGACCCATCTCCTGACCCGGTGCTTGGAAGACCAGTCCGTCGCCTTTATCTGGAGCCAGGCTCCCGCAAAGGCGAACCTGCGCCTCGCTTCTTTGAGGGTCGTAAGAGGCAACGCTGCCAATAAGAAATCCCTGGTTGTCCGACGCCTTTCTGCCCATGACGTCCTTAGCACTGAGGAGGTGGCCTTCTGTAAAGTCGCGGTTAAAGGCCAGAGCCAGATCCCTCTCGTCCTCCAGGGAGGCTGACCACGATCCTCGGGCGATGGAGTCCAGGGCCCTTCTATAAATGCTGGTGACGATGGCCACGTACTCCGGGGACTTCATCCGGCCTTCGATCTTCAGCGACTGCACAGGAGAGCGGACAATCCTGTCCAGATGTCTGTAAACGGAAAGGTCGCGTGTGGATATGAGGAAGCTCTCTTTTTGCGGCTCCGCGGCCAGGCTCACCGGCCGCCCATACTCGTCCAACTTGCCGCGCAGCAGCACGTAGGGTTTGCGACAGGGCTGGGCGCACATTCCCCTATTGCCGCTGCGCCCGCCGATGGCCGAGGAGAGGAGGCACTGCCCGGAGTAGCAGTAGCAGAGAGCTCCATGCACGAATACCTCCAGCCCCAATCCGGAGGCCTTCGACCCCGACTCCCACTTCTTAATTTCGTCCAGGGTTACTTCTCTCGCCAGGACTGCCCTTTTGAATCCTGCTCGGGCGGCATAGAGAAGGCCCTCGCGGTTGTGGATGGTCATCTGCGTGGAGGCATGTCTTTCCAATTCCGGCACAAGCAATCCTGCCAGGGCTGCGACTCCCAGATCCTGCAGCAGAACGGCATCCGTGCCCATCTCATAGAGCCGGACCAGGTACTCAGCCACGTCCGATAGCTCATCTTCCCTAACCAGGGTATTGACTACGACGTAGACCCTGACGCCCCTAAGATGGGCGTAGTCAATCGCCTCCGCAATAGCCGACTCATTAAAGTTTGTGGCAAATTTTCTTGCTCCAAATCTCTTGCCGCCCAGGTATACGGCATCTGCGCCTGCGGCTATGGCTGAGCGCAGGGCCTCGGGCGAGCCTGCAGGTGCGAGAAGTTCAGGAAGTTTCCTCAATGTCGATCGATCACATCAGTAACGCCGCCAGTTGATAAGCCCTCGCCATGGAAACCTTTGTACGGTATGGTGTACGATCATGATGTATGCCCCCCGTTGCTGTGATCAAGAGTCCGGATACGATAAGATCTGTCAGAGTGCCCCCTGGACAAAGGCAGACCAAGGGATTGGCCTGTCCTCCACTACGGAAATGTTCCCAGAATTAACCCAGATGAGTGGCGTCTCAGATTATTCGGATTGGTGGAGAGAGAGAGTTGCCTTAGCCTGCCGGAGTTCCAGGCCTTGCCCCAGGGGAAGGTTTTCTCGGATGTTCACTGCGTCACAGGCTGGTCCAGGCTGGATAATCTCTGGGAGGGGCTGCCAACCACATCGATAAAGGACCTGGTGAAGATTCTGCCGGAAGCCAGGTTTGTCGTAGTCCATGCCTGGGGTGATTTCACCACCAACCTCACACTGGATGATTTCTTCCAGGAGGACGTCATCCTGGCAACCAGGCACGATGGCATGGAGATCTCTCTTGAGCATGGTTATCCTGTGCGCCTTGTCGTTCCCAGGCTCTACTTCTGGAAGAGCGCCAAATGGATAACTGGCGTGGAGTTCACATCAAAAGATCGACCAGGATTTTGGGAGAGCCACGGCTACCATAATCATGGCGATCCCTGGAAAGAGGAGCGCTATGGATGAGTGTGGAGGCATCCCGTAATCTGGATGTGCCGAAAAGTTATGGGTTCAGGACCTTCAAATAACGCTTTTTCAAGAACTCTTTTTGACCTTCTGATATTCTAGAATTTTTCTTGAAGTTTATAGTAAAGGAGAGCATATGTTGGTTATTTATTGGATAAGATCCCATTATATTCTGGTGAATGTGATGAAGCGCGCTAACATAATACTTGTTTTAATGGCCATAATTTTGCTCTCTTCAGGGGGGCAGGCATTGAGGACCTTTTCCGGAACCTCGATTTCCATAGACACGCCTATCGCAGATGATGTCTTTGCTGCAGGCAATATGGTGAGCATCAATGCCCCGGTGAACTCGGCTGTGGTGGCAGGAGGCACGGTGAATATCAATGCGCCTGTGAAAGGTGACGTCATTGCTGCCGGGGGCCAGGTCTATGTGAACTCCGATGTGGGCGGGAAGGTTGTGGCAGCTGGTGGGAATGTAAATCTGGGGGGCAACATAGGCACCAATCTGGTGGCTGCAGGCGGCCTTGTGAGCATACGTCCCGACAAGACCATAGCTAGAGATGCTCTCATCGGCGGCGGCGATGTGTTCAATTCAGGTCGTGTCAACGGTACTCTGACCGTATACTCCAATAATTTCACTAATAGCGGCTCGGCGGGAAAGGTGGACTTCCATAAGACAGAGAATAAGGCTCCGCAGAGAAACGAGAACCAGGGCCAATTCAATATCTTCGCCCTCTTGAGCATCATCGGTTACTTCATCCTGGGATTGATCCTGGTAAAATATGTTCCCGGAATCTTCACGGCAGTGGATAGCGAGATTCGTAGCTCTACCCTCCTCAAAACGGTCTTGGGTTTTGTCTTGATCATAGCCTCATTCATCGCCGTACTTCTGGTGGCAATAACCATGGTGGGATTGCCGATCGCTCTGATCTCATCCCTCCTCATACTTGCCGCCATGATGCTCAGCGGCACATTTGTATCATTCAGCCTGGGAAAATGGATCTTTGAGCTAGCGAAGATGAAGCAGGGAGATCTGATCCTCTTCATATTGGGCTTCGTTATACTCAATATCCTCTTCCTGCTGCCATATGTTGGCGGTCTGATCTCTCTGATCTCCATGAGCCTGGGATTTGCGGCGCTCCTTTATGCGGCGCGCCACTTCGTTAGAAAATGGAATGCCCCGGTTGCGGCAATATAGTGCCGCTAAGAGAGACGCTATTTGCGGGCCCGTCTGGACCCGCAAACATTATTTGTGCGCTAAATCGATAGATTGTCTGTTCTGATTCTAGCACTCTGCAAATCGTGGTGATGTATTGAAATTGGTAGTATTCTATAATGGAGAGTTCGGTAAACGGGTAGTGGGCAACCTCATCAATTACTCGGGTTTTTGCATCTCCTGCGGGGAGGCCTGCACTCTATGCCGTAACGTCAGGCCGGGTTATGCCGCGAATATAGTATCCCTGGTAGAGATGCCCGATCCCACGACTTTGGGCGACTTTATTGATGATGTGGAACCCCTTCTTCCCAAGGAGATCCCTGCGGCAGACATCGCCATGGTCATTAATGTTCATCCCGACATACTCTTCGGCCTGCTCCCAAAATTGAAAGAAGCCGGCGTGAAGGGCATAGTGGGTGGATCTGAATCGCCTCGCGAATTGCCCTTGGGCCAGAGGAAGCAGCTGGAAGAGAAGGCAGCAGACCTCGGGATCGAGGCTGCGTTCGCCAAGCCTTTCTGCGCACTTCGCCCCGATCCGGCCAAGCCCAATATCGCGGCTTTCCTCAAAGAGGCAGGGATAGGAGAACCCGTGATCGATGTGACGCTGCAAAAGAGCCGGGAGGGCAAAGAGCACATTTTGGCGGCTAACGTCGTTCGCACTGCCCCATGCGGATCCACCTGGTTTGTGGCCAAGCGCCTTTTGGGGCTCGAGCCGGATCAGCCTGACATCAGGGAGAGGATCTCCGAAGCGCATCACTCATACCCTTGCACCGGGTCGATGGAACGCGACACGGAACTTGGCGATACCGTCCTGCATAAGGGCGGCTACATAATCCGTGATGCGGTAGAGGATGCCTTCAAGAAAGCGAAACACCAGGAAGTTTGAGCCCCTGCAAAACCTTTTTCCCGTGAATGAGAATACCCGTGAATCATGTCGTCACAAAATCTCATGCTCTCCATTCTTATGATACCGTCGTCCGGAGAGACGCAATCAGCGAGTTATTGGCTGGGAAAAGGAAATGAGCTCTGCAACTCAGGTCAGATGGAAGAAGCGATCAATGCATATGAATTCGCCTTAAGCCTTGATGCGACCCTGATAGATGCCTGGAACAATAAAGGGCTAATCCTCGCCAATCAGAATCGCCTGGATGAGGCGTTGCAATGCTTCGATGAGGTCCTCAAGATCTCCCCCAGACATGCCTATACTCTGAGCAATAAAGGGATGGTCCTGGCTCAACAAAAAAAGTATCAAGATGCTCTGGACTGCTTTGAAGCCGCACTTGTCGTGGACCCCTATTTTGCCGGAGCCTGGTACAATAAGGCCCTGGCCATGCAATGCCTGGGAAGGGACCGGGAGGCGATGGCTGCAATGAAGACCGCCGACACGCTGGAGGGAAAAATCGGTGGATGCAGACGAAGATGTTAACTGGCAAACGCCCTGGAAAAATATACATTCTTTTTATGACATTTCTCGGTTCAGAACATCCTGCTTCAAACATTTTTCCTATAAAGAATCTTGGTCTCTTAATCTCTAATCCAGAGCGAGTTGAATCATATTCATAAATCACGAATCAACACTATTCTCTCAGTTAACATGCTAAAAAGCCCGGAAGAAATGTGGTTTGATCAAGGCGAGTCTAATTACTATTTTGCCAATTAAATCGGATAATAACGATAAGTATGTGCTCTTCTAATTCTACATTCTTAAAATCAAATTTTTATAATAGTATAGTATGGTATAAATAGTTTAGAAACATAGACAGTACGAATCTAGTACGATTTAGAGTATACCTGGGGTGACTCAAATGAATACACCAAGTGCAAATACAAAAATCCTAGTGGGAGGGGATCCCAATGATAATGCAAACTGGCTCGAATGCATTCCATGGACCGGTTTTGAGAAGGATTTTCCAGTCGGTGTCATATTGCCACCAAGCATCAGGGATGTTACAAGATTGATCAAATCCGTGACTATCTTGGATGCGGAGAGCGATGCGGGCTTCAAGATTATAAAGAAGAGCGAGGTCACTGCGGATATGGACATCTTAAATGTCCAATTAAACGAGAATTCAATTGCCTTGATCGTTGGATCCGCTGGCGCAGATTCAGAGGCCATAGTGATCGTCCACCCCAATGGCGGTAAGCAATATACGCGGCTGGGATGGTACAACAACGTAAAACACACCGATGGCTTAGCCATGTGGGCTGCAACTAGGCTCAGAAGTCATCTCATCGGACCTGGGGTTAGGTTGGTGGAGAATGAAGCTAATACCCACTATTTTTGCACTTATTACTCTGACGATTCTTAGCTCCGCTATAACGCCTGCTGATGTTGTGCGCCAGAACAAGGTTGGGGGACCTCTTGCGTTGGATCTAAGAAATACGAATCCCGCTGTATTCAATTCAACCGCTTTCTCAAACCAGAATCCAAATCCAGGACACTTGAATTCCTCGGCTCCAACTATTCCGCAAAATGAAGTGGGTGTTACGAATTCCGATTTATCCTTCCTAACCCAGGAAATATCGGCACCTGTTGCGGAGCCGGATTTTGGTGCCCAGGTGGTCAAGCAGAAAATAATCCATGGTAACAGCCCAACGAATGAGTCTCAGAATAATACTTCAACGAATCAATCCATCTAATGGGCAGGATATGACACCCGGCTAGCTCAACTTCTCTGGCTCATTTCCAGGTAAGAGGCATGGATTAAATCAAAGAGCGGCAATAAATGCCGCTCTATCTCTATCTTCTCTTTTGAAACTCTACCTTCCAAAAGACAAATAAACTTGCACACCCTCGCCATACTCCATGTCCCGCTTCCTCGTGGTCTTCGGCACCACTTCCCACTCCGGCAAGAGCACGCTCGTCGCCGCCATCTGCCGCCTTCTCAGCGATCGAGGCTTTCGTGTCGCGCCTTTCAAGTCCCAGAACATGAGTCTCAACTCCTGGGTGACCTCATCCGGCGCTGAGATCGGCATCGCTCAGGCCGTGCAGGCATGGGCCGCGCGGGCGGAGCCGAACGAGTTCATGAACCCCATTCTCCTCAAGCCCAAGGGCGACCGAACCAGTCAGGTCATAGTCCTGGGCAAGCCTCTGGCCGACAAGTCGGCAGAAGAGTACTACAGAGATATCGAAGAGCTGAAAGAGGTCGTTGACAGCTCCGTCAAAGAGCTGGAGAAGGATTACGACTATATAATAGTCGAAGGCGCAGGAGGGGCTGCGGAGATCAACCTTTACGAGAGGGATCTCGCCAATATCTACGTAGCCCGCCTCCTCCAGGCCCCCATAATCCTTGTCGGGGATATCGAGCGTGGCGGCGTCTTCGCCAGCCTCTTCGGTACGGTAGAGCTCTTGCCAGAGGATGTCCGGCCACTGGTTAGGGGCCTTGTGATCAACAAGTTCCGGGGGGACCCCGCCATCCTCGGCTCCGGCCTTAAGTCGCTGGAAGAGCTGACCGGTGTGCCAGTCCTGGGCGTTCTGCCTTACCTCGATCTGGACATACCATCTGAGGACTCAGTCTCTTTGGGGGACAAGCCGGCCGGGCCTGCAGGCGGGCAGGTGGAGATCGCAGTAATCAGGCTTCCTCGCATCAGCAACTTTACCGACTTCGAACCTCTGGAGCGCAGCGCCCACGTCAGGTATGTGAATCTGGACGAGCCCCTGGGCCATCCGGATGCAGTGATCATTCCCGGCACCAAGAACACTGTATCCGACCTTCAGGAGATGCAGGCAAAGGGCATGGCGGATCAGATAACGTCTTTGCAGGGCACGCCGATTCTCGGCATCTGCGGGGGCTACCAAATTCTCGGCCGGGAGATTATCGACAGCGGCATAGAGGATACGTTTGGAACCGTTAAAGGTCTTGGATTATTGGATGCAGTGACACGCTTCGATCTTTATGAGAAGAGAACTGTGCAGGTGAAAAAGCATGTAACGGGCGGTGGCCCCATCCTGGAGAAGATCCGGGGCCAGGAGGTCACTGGCTACGAGATCCACATGGGCGTGACAAGTTCCGGGGGCGAGATTGCCTTCGGAGACGACGGGGCAGTCGCAGAAAATGGAATTGTGATCGGCACATATCTGCACGGGATTTTCGATAACGAGAACTTCCGCGATGCCTTTCTGGATTACCTCTACGAACGCAAGAACCCATGCGAGCCGGGAAAAGGCCGGCCCCTGTCCCAAAAGGGCAGCGGATTCCAGGAACTGGCCCTGCAGTCGAAGCCAACCTGGATATGGAGAAGGTCTGGCGAATGCTTGGCCTCGACTGAATCATGCGCCATGAAGGTCGCAAATTTCCATCTTTCTTTCCTGCTAATTTTTCGTCCCCAATATCCTTTTAGCTGTGGCCCGGCGTCCTGGACATAATGAAATTGGGCGTGCTCTTCTCCGGCGGCAAGGATTCCGTCTTTGCCTGCTGGCGTGCCAGGGAAAAGAACGACATTGCCTGTCTGATAACTGTGGTCTCAGAGAATGCGGATAGCTACATGTTCCATACGCCAAACATCCGCTGCACCAGGCTGCAAGCAGAGGCCATGGGAATTCCACTGCTCTCCTGGCCCACCCGGGGCATAAAGGAATTGGAGCTGGAGGATCTTAAGGCGGCAGTGGCCGCGGCCCGGGATCAATATGGCATCGAAGGTGTGGTCACCGGCGCAATCGAGTCCGTCTACCAGGCAGCTCGCGTGCAGAGGATCTGCCGGTGCCTGGACCTATGGTGTTTCAATCCGCTCTGGCAGATAAACCAGGTCGACTATCTCCGGCAGTTGCGATTCGTCGGATTTCGCGTCATAATCTCCGGAGTCTACGCTTATCCCTTCGAGGAATCATGGCTGGGAGCAGAACTGACGGAAGAGCGTATCCAGAGCCTTGCCAGGCTGCAGGAAAAATATAAAATCAACCCTTCCGGTGAGGGCGGAGAGCTGGAGACATTCGTCCTGGACGGACCTTTATTCAAGAAGAAGATCGAGATCCTGAAGGCATCTCTAAGCTATGCGAATTATCGGGGACAATATATCATCGAAGAGATGAGGCTTGTGGAAAAATGATATGCCGTATCCTTCTGGCTGACCTGTGCTATGAAAAGAACTCCCTGTCCAGGTTTGAGTTCGTCCACCCCATTCGAGAGATTCTGGAAAGATCCGGCTTTCCCTGCAAAATATGCCATTATACGGAAATAACGGATAACGTTCTGGCAAGCTACGATAAGATAATCCTATGCGGCACGGCGCTGAAGGATAACGCCTACATGGAGCAAATCGAAGCCTTTTCCTGGCTGAAAGACCTGAATAAACCCACGTTGGGCATCTGCGCCGGGATGCAGGTCATAAGCGCATTCTTTGGGGGCTCGATTGTGCAGCATCCTGCTATCGGTCTAAACATGATTGAGATCATAAGATCATCGCCATTGCTGGGAGAGCCCAGACAGATAGAGGGCTATCATCTTCACAATTTTGCCGCGACATTGCCCGAAGGATTCCTGAGGCTGGCGGGAAATAATGATGCCCCGGAGGCTTTCCAGCGCGGCACTCTTCCTGTTTATGGCATCATGTTTCATCCGGAAGTGCGGAACCGTTGGATTTTGGAGCGCTTCGCAAATCTCTAATCCCCGTAGCTCGCCGGAAATCCCTTTCCTTCGAAACCAATTTATGTAATGAATCCGCATTATTGCGCGCTATGCAAGATTATTCCCTCAACGAATTTCTGGCCCTTGCCAAGACCCCAAATCTGGATATTGAGATCTGCGATGTAACTCTTCGCGATGGTGAGCAGATGCCGGGAGTAGTCTTTCGAGCCGATGAGAAATTGGATATTGCGATTAGGCTTGACGAAATCGGTGTCGAGGTCATTGAAGCCGGTTTTCCCGTTGTTTCCGCCGCGGAAATGAGCGCCGTAAAAGAGGTCTGCAACCTCGGATTGGATGCCAAGATCTCAGCGCTCTCTCGATCCGTCAAGAAGGATGTCGATGCTGCGATTGAATGCGGTGTGGATATGATCAGCGTCTTCATCGCCACCTCTGATCTCCATCTCAAATATAAATTGCACATGAGCTGTCCTGAGGCGATAGCCTGTGCATTGCAGACGGTAGAATACGCCAAAGACCACGGCCTGATAGTGCGCTTCTCGGCAGAAGATGCTACGCGCACGGATTTTGAGATCCTGAAGAAGCTTTATCGGAAGGCAGAGGAGTACCATGCCGACTATGTAAGTGTCGCCGACACTGTAGGAATCATGAATCCCCGGACGACATACTACATGATCAGCGAGCTCAGAAAGGTGGTGAAGATACCCATTTGCATGCACTGCCACGACGACCTGGGAATGGCCCTGGCCAATACGCTGGCTGGAGCGGAAGCAGGCGCGAAGCAATTGCACACCACAGTGAACGGCATTGGAGAGCGCAGCGGCAACACGCCGCTCGAGGAGCTCCTGGTCGCCTTAAGGCTGCATTACGACATCAGCAATTATGATCTAACCAAAATAAAAGACCTCTCCAAGCTGGTGGAGACCTACTCTGAAGTTCCTGTGGCCAGGAACAAAGCAGTAGTGGGGACAAATGCCTTTGCCCACGAGTCAGGAATTCACGTGGCTGCGGTTCTTGAGGAGCCCAGGACCTATGAGCTCTACTCGCCTGAGCTCGTCGGCGCTGCAAGGCATATCATTATAGGCAAGCATACCGGAGCCAAGGCCCTCAAATACATCACGCAGAGGATGGGTTACCATCTGAAGGATAACGAGCTCGGTGCTCTATCGGAAAGGGTCAAGATGTGCAGTGAATTCAAGCATCCCATAAACTGCGAAGAGCTCAGGAAACTGATCCATAACATGGACAACATCGAGGTCATCTATCCTGGGCCCTGAAATGGATGGGCATCCTCGTGGACGCCTTCATCCTATTGGATCATTAGCGTTCCAAAGAGATGAGTCGAAGGATATATCTTATAGGCTGATCAACCGGTTATTGGACATTTACCGAGGTATAATTTTTGAAAGCTCTCATACTCTCCGGCGGCTCCGGAACAAGGCTCCGTCCTCTTACTTACTCTCAGCAAAAACAGCTCATCCCAGTAGCTAATAAACCTGTTCTGTTCTATGCCATTGAAGACGTGATCGAGGCAGGAGCGCAGGATATCGGCATAATCCTGGGCCCTAACAAAGATCAGGTCATCGATACGGTGAAATCCCGGGATTGGGATGCTCGAATTGAATTCATCTATCAAGGTGTACCCAAGGGGCTTGCGCATACCATACTGGTGGCAGAAAAGTTCCTTGATGATGATTTTGTGATGTATCTGGGGGATAACATTCTAAGAGACGGCATAGTTCGTCATGAAGAGCGATTCAGGTCGCTCGAGAGCGACGCCAGCGTGCTCCTCACAGAAGTCGAAGACCCTCAGCGCTTTGGGGTTGCCGACCTGAACCAGGACGGCAGCATCAGGCGGCTGGTGGAAAAGCCCAAAGTTCCTCCATCCAATTATGCATTGGTAGGGGTCTACTTCTTCAAGCCTGTGATAATCGATGCATGTAAGGCCATCAAACCTTCCTGGAGAGATGAATTGGAGATCACGGACGCCATCCAGTGGCTCATTGAGCATGGCTATAAAGTCGATGCCTCTTTTGTTGAAGGATGGTGGAAGGATACAGGCAAACCTGAGGACATATTTGAAGCCAATCGCCTCATACTCGATGATATTACGACGAGAAATGACGGCTTGATGGAGAATTCTCGCGTGATGGGCAGAGTGATCATTGAGAAGGATGCAAAGATCGAGAGATCGGTGATAAAAGGGCCCTGCATAATAGGAAATAGAAGCGTCATCTCCGATTCCTACATAGGTCCTTATACCTCAGTGGGAGACGGATGCCGGATCTGTGGGACGGAGATAGAGGACTCCATAATCATGGATGAAAGCCGCATAATCAATACGGGAAAGATAGTAGAGAGCCTCATCGGCAGGAATGTACGAATACAGGAGTGTGTCGCTCTGCCCAAGGGAAACAGGCTGATCGTCGGGGACAACTCAGATATCTCGCTGTGATCTATTATGAAGCTTCTTGTTACGGGTGGCCTGGGTTTCATTGGAAGCAACTTCATACGGTTCATGCTGGAGGAGCATAAGGACTGCAATATAATAAATGTGGATGCTCTCCGCTATGGATCTAATGCCGATAATCTGTGCGACCTCGGCGGTACAGATCGATACACCTATCGTCAAGGAGACATCTCCGACGAGGCTTTTATATGCAGCCTGATCGAGGATGTGGACGGCGTGGTGAGCTTTGCCGCAGAGACTCATGTGGATAGATCGATATCGAGTCCGGGCTCCTTCCTGCACAGCAATGTTCTCGGCGTATATAGCCTGCTGGAGGCCATGCGACGTCATAATCCAGAGGCCAGATTTGTGCAAATTTCTACTGACGAGGTCTACGGTGACGCCCTTAGAGGCTCCTTTACAGAAGAGAGCACAATACGTCCCTCATCGCCATACTCCGCCAGCAAAGCGGCGGGAGATGTCTTTGTTCTGGCATATGCCCGAACTTATGGCCTGGAGGCCATGATAACCAGATGCACCAACAATTATGGGCCCTACCAGTTCCCGGAAAAGCTGATACCAAAGACGATCTTGAGGGCCAGGGCCGGCTTGAAGATACCCGTTTACGGCACGGGACTGAATGTGAGAGACTGGATTTATGTAATAGATCACTGCCGGGCGGTGGAGCATGTCCTCTTAGGAGGCCGCAAGGGCGAGATCTATAACATCTCCGCCGCAGAGGAGAAGACCAATCTGGAGGTCATAAAGACCATTCTCCACATTATGGGAAAAGACGAGAATCTGATCGAGTTTGTGGAAGATCGGCCCGGACATGATCTTAGATACAGCCTGAACAGCTCGAAGCTCAGAGGGGAACTTGGATGGCGTCCCAGGCAGAGTTTTAATGACGGGATGGAGGAGACGGTGAACTGGTATTTGCAAAATGAGTCCTGGTGGAAGCCTCTCATGGACGATAAGGTGCTTCATCCCACTCCCTGGAAGTTGAGCTGGTAATCCTGGGCGGAGGCTTTCTATGAAGATTCTTATAACAGGTGGAAGCGGGCTTTTGGGAAGCAAGGTCGCCGAGATTGCCGAGGCCAGAGGAGATGAGGTCTTCTCCGGATACGCCCATAATCTGCCTGAATATGGAAAAGCTGTAAAGTTTGATCTTCTGGATGAAAAGAGCATATCTGAACTGGTTCATAAGGTAGAGCCGGAGGTAATTATTCATAGCGCAGCTCTGACCGATGTGGATAGGTGCGAACGCGAACCTGAACTGGCTCAAAAGATGAACGTCGAAGGCACGAGAGCTGTAGCCACCGCCGCGGAAAAGGCCGGATCATTTCTGGCCTACATATCCACAGATTACGTTTTCGACGGACTAGCGCGGGATGTATCGGGAAGACGACGACACGAATCCCGTGAGCCATTATGGCCGGAGTAAGCTCCTGGGCGAGCAGTTTTGCCGCGGGTGCATCGCCAGAACCTGTGTGATTTATGGCGCACGGCCTGCAAGCGGCAAGGTCAATTTTGCCCTTTGGCTGATAAATAGTCTCAAATCCGGCAAGGAGGTTCGTGTGGTTACGGATCAGTTCATCACTCCCACATTGAATACCAATCTGGCCGGAATGGTCCTGGAGGCCGCGGACCGAAGGCTAAGTGGGGTCTATAATCTGGCCGGAGCCACCAGGATATCCCGGTATGACTATGCTCTGGAGCTGGCCAGGGAGTTTGATCTGGATGCGAGCCTGATCCTTCCCTCCAGGATGGAGGATTTGCTGTGGGTCGCCAAACGGCCGATAGATTCCTCACTGAATACCTCCAAAGCGTCGGCGACCCTCATGGAGAAGCCATACGAACTCAAAAAAGCCTTAAGGATTCTTAGAGAGGAATCGGCCGAACCAATAGCGAGTCATTAATAGAATGATGACGCTTTGGGTGCGCAAGAATAATTTGCAGTTCATATTAGGTTAAGAGATGATTGAACCGTTTCGGCTAAGGAAGAAGGCTCGCGTTGCACTGAATCTGATTAGAAGTCCCTTTGTTAGAAGAGCCAATAATATCGAAGTATATAAAGCCAATTTAAGAGGCAAACGAGGCATTGAGATTGGCGGCCCAAGTAGCGTCTTTAATGGAAACGGGATTCTTCCTATCTATTCTGTGCTTGGAAACCTTGACGGCTGCAATTTTAGCAGTCAAACCATTTGGGAAGGAAAATTAAAGGATGGTTGGACATATAATTATCAAAAAGATAAAAAGCCTGGTTATCAGTACATCTGCGAAGCCGTGAACCTCAGTCCCATCCCACCGGAGGCGTATGATTTTGTGCTCTCGTCGCACTCCATCGAGCATATAGCCAATCCTCTAAAGGCAATTTCAGAATGGAAAAGAATTCTCAAGGATGAAGGCCTGCTGCTTCTAGTGGTACCCCATAGAGACAAGACCTTCGACCACAACCGCCCCGTCACTTCATTGAACCACTTGGTAGAGGATATGGAAAACGATGTGGGTGAGGATGATTTGACTCATCTTCCCGAGATATTGGAACTGCATGATCTCAGAAAATCTCCTGAAGTGGGCGATTATGCATCTTTCAAGAAGAGGTCGCAGGATAACTATCTCAATAGATGCCTGCATCAACATGTATTTGATAGCAAACTCGTCTTGGAAATGATTAAATATATGAATTTAACTATGATAACTGTTGATTTTGTCCCCCCTTATCACATAATCATATTGGCCAAATATAAGCGATGAAATGCCTGCCTTATCTGCACGCAGAATGATTTAAGAACTTTGAGTGCGAAGGCCAGTGTAATGCTGCCGGGAGTTGTCATAAAGCCTTTGAAGCGATCTGCTGACGAGCGTGGATTCTTCACCGAGGTCATGAGGGCGGACTGGAAGGATGTAATCCAGGATGAAGTCGTGCAGGCCAATATGTCCGTGAGCTATCCGGGAATGGTGCGAGCCTGGCACAGGCATGAACGGGGACAGGTCGATCATTTCCTGGCGGTCAAGGGCGCGCTTAAGATCTGTGCTTATGATGATGAAACCGGGGAGCTGGACGAGATCATATCTACCGGAGACAATCTCCAGATGGTCAGGATGCCGGGGCACTACTGGCATGGATTTCGGGTTGTTGGCAATGAGCCTGCAACTCTTGTCTATTTCGTAAACCGGCTGTATGATTATTCGAATCCCGATGAGATCCGGCGGCCCTGGAATGATCCGAATGTCATCCCTGCTACGATCAATGGCAAGAAGGACGATCGAGCGGGCAAGCATTGGGATTGGTTTAGCCAGCCATTCAAGTGATGCGGGGTAATGATTTATATTACCCCTAGAATGTAAGTGATATTCTTGAGCACTTCACAAAGGCTGGCAAAGAACACTGTTATTTTATCCATATCCAACGTAGTCATTCTGGTTTTGGGTTTATTGTATTCTATTTATTCTGCTCGTTACCTGGGGCCTGAGCGTTATGGCACAATCTCCTTTGCTCTGGCCTTTACCAGCATCTTCGGTGTTTTTACCGATTTAGGTTTAAATACATTAACAGTACGCGAGGTTGCCAGGAATAAGAATCTAGCTGATAAGTATTTAGGAAATCTTCTGCTCTTGAAGTCTATCCTGGCCGTTATCGCCTTGGCAATTATTGTAGTTGCGATAAACTCGATGGGTCACGATAAGAATACGGTGGATGTTGTCTATCTCATATCTTTAAGCATAATACTAGGAAGTTTTACCGGGGTCTTCAACTCTCTCTTCCAGGCATTTGAGCGAATTGAGTATATGTCCATAGGTAGCCTTTTAAGCAGTGTCTTAATGCTACTCGGTGCCTTCTACGCCATAAAGCAGGGCTTTGGTGTATTGGGTTTTGCATGTATCTATATATTCAGCAGTCTTGGTGTTTTGGCCTATAGTTTATTCATCGCCAATCGCAAACTTCTGGCACCTGTGCTAAAGATTGATTGAGGAATAATCTGGCCCATGATGTTAGAGGCTATGCCCTTTGGACTAACTTCACTGTCAGGAATGGTTTACACCTATACCGATTCTATATTGCTCTCCTCCCTTCAAGGTAACGAGGTTGTGGGCTGGTATAATGCATCTTACAGGCTAGTACTTATGCTTCTATTCATCCCCAATGTGGTTAATATTGTGATCTTCCCGGTCATGTCCAGGTATTTTACCTCTTCGCAGGCCTTCTTGAGTCTTCTATATGCCAAATACCTCAAATTCATGTTAGTGCTGTGCATTCCGATCGGCATTGGCACAACCCTCATTGCAGATAAAATAATCTTATTTATATTTGGAAATGGGTTCACCAATTCCATTATAGCCCTACAGATTCTCGTCTGGACGATAGTGCTGACATTTGTAGGTGCGGCATTTGTTAAGTTGCTGGAGTCTACAAACCGACAGAGAGTCATCACCAAAATATCGCTAATCTGCGTTGTAGTTAACATATCGCTGAATTTATTATTAATACCTAAACTCAGCTATATCGGATCGAGCATTGCTACAGTAGCCACAGAGCTGGTCCTTGTTGGTAGCATAATCTTATTCACATATAAGTTAGGTTACGGAATTCCTCTTCATATTATGAAGGGCTTTGTGATTAGAATTCTATTTTCGACTCTTATCATGTCCGCTTTTGTATTGTATTTCAGAAACGTATATCTAATAATTCTCATCTTGTTTGCTGGAGTTATATATTTCGCCATACTATATTTGGTGCATGGTATAGATAGTGAAGATATGATGCTTTTCAGACAGGCGGTACATAGATAATCCTGACATATATGAGAATGATTTTTATACTTCTTCCAGACAGACATGATATTCGGATGAAATATGAAGAGATCTTCAGAGATACCAAAAATTGGTATAAAATCCGATCTAATTATGTTTCGGAAAACCTAATCGATTTCGCTGTTGATGCATGCAGGCGATACTATGCTGGATGCAGGGTGTGCTACCGGCGAATACATTCAGAGACTGGGCACACTTGGCTATCACTGCGTAGGTGAGGACGTAAATTCAGAGTACATTGATATGGCAAAGCAAAAAGGACTTGATGCCCATGTCATGGATGCGAAGCATCTTGAGTTTCCTGATAAATCATTTGATACCATCATTCTCTTTGATGTTTTGGAGCATGTTGACAGGCCGGAAGAAGTGCTGAAGGATGCCCGACGAGTGGCAAGGAAAAATGTGCTCATCACCGTCCCGAATTGTACTCAGTTCATAAGCTGAAAATGTAGGGATTACCTATGATCACATGTTGACGAAGGACCATGTTAACTTCTTCTCCAAGTCTGATCTGGAAAGTCTGCTTTCACAGCAATTCCAACAATATCTTGTTTCAAGACGGGAGAGCCCATCGTTCTTGGCAATATTGGGCTGCCCAAACTCTGTAAGATATCCGATTATCACTTCTTTATAAGTTACACCTGATCACTCACCGGATTTCTATTATCAGATTGTATGCGGTGGCCAAGGTATCCTGATGATCTCCATAGTATGCGTTTATAATGATGAAGCGGTGCTAAAGCGCTTTTTGCTTAAATCCCTGCAAAATCAGACTGCGAAATATGAGCTAATCTTGGTGGATAACACAAGGTCCAGGTTCTCCTCGGCGGCACAGGCACTCAACCATGGGGGAAGAACGGCAAGATCGAAGTACATCATGTTCGTACACCAGGATATTGACCTAATATCAGACAGATGGCTTGAAGATGCTGAGCGCTGGTTGGACACGATTCCAAATCTGGGCATTGCAGGTGTCGCAGGAATGAGCGAATTCGGATGCACGAATAAAGAACGGGGTAGAAATATAATAAATCATGGAAATCCAGAGCAGGTTTGGAGCTGGGGTAATCCCATCTCAATGCCTGAGGTCGTGCAAACTCTTGATGAGTGCCTTGTTACCATCCCGAAGAAGATATTTGAGGCACATGGGTTTGATGAGAATACCTGTGACGGCTGGGACTTGTATGCAGTTGACTATTGTCTGAGCATCAAACGCACTGGGTGCCTGGCCTATGCGATCCCGATGTTTGTGTATCATGGTTCAATGGGCCATCTGACCGAGAGATATTTTAGCGTTTTGAGTAAGCTATTAAAGAAACATAAAAAATACTTCAAATTGATAATTACGACTACAGGGAGCTGGAGTACATTCTACCCCGTCAATGTGCAAAGGAAATATATCGCTTTCAATAAAAGAGCCTTCCGCTTATTGATATCTCTCAAGGGAGCCCTCTACCGCAGGGTGCAGCATGAATCCTAGAATTTCGATAATAATCTTAAATTGGAATGGCTGGCGAGATACGGTCGAGTGCCTGGAATCGTTATACCAAATATCGTACCCCTCCTATGACGTGATAGTTCTAGACAACGGATCGGGAGACAATTCCCTGGAGAGCTTAAAACGCTACTCTGCCGGAGATCTAACTATCAGCTCGAAGCTCTTCGAATGCACGACCGAGAATAAGCCGATAAAAATTTTGGAATATACAAATGGTGAGGCAGAGCTTGGTGGCGGCAGGGAGAATGAGATAGCTGATCTGCCTTCATGCCGAAAGCTTGTGCTGATAAGAAACGACAAGAATTATGGTTTTGCAGAGGGAAATAATATCGGGATAAGATATGCGCTTAAGGCCCTAGATCCCGATTATATATTGCTTTTAAACAATGATGTCGTGGTCAAGAGGGATTTTTTGGACCATCTGACCGCGGCTCTCCAGAATGACGAAGGTGCAGGTTTTGCAGGTCCTGCCATATATTATTACGACTATAATGGGCATATAGATATCCTCAGTACCGTCGGAATTGATCTTATAATGAGAAAGGGCTGGTTTCATCGCATAGGCAATTTTGAGCAGGACCGAGGTCAATATAATGCAGTGACGACTGTGGATTACCTCGAAGGGTCCTGTTTATTGATAAAAAAAGCGGCATTGGACAAAATAGGACTTTTTGATTCCAGATATTTTGCCTATTGGGAAGAGACAGATCTTTGCATCAGGGGGCGAGAGGCCGGATATAAATGCATATGCGTTCCAACCGCAAAGATATGGCATAAAGTCTCATCATCTGCACCGAAAGGCGTTAAACTGTATTATATGACAAGGAATAGGCTCTGGTTTGTGAAAGATCATGTACAAAGCAGGAACTTCTTTCCTTTTTAGCTTACTTCTTTGGCCGCCAGTTTTGGATTATTTTAAGAGACTATGTTTATCAGAAGGATATGAAAAGCATATCAATCTTTCTTAAAGGTGTGCTCCATGGCATACTGCCAAAGCGAAAATTAAATTGAAATAGACGATGAACTCGGCAATAATCGAAAGAATGATTCAATCCTGTTCTTGACTATCAGATATTATTGTACCAGATATCTTGTACCAGATCTCATATATCAGATAGTTATGATATATTTTTGCTTATTATATCTGTCATATTCTTGGCGATCTTATCCCATGTATATCTCTCGCTCACCAGTATCGCATTCTCTGACATGGTTTTATATTTCTCAAAGGAACCAAGAACTGACAGTATCCTATCCGCAACCTCATCCGGATCGTAATTTGTCGTGTATCCGTTGTAACCATCTTTTATGAATTCAGGCATAGCGCAATTCCTTGCCCCTATTACGGGCATTCCGAAGGCCATGGCCTCAAAGAAGACCTTGCCCCAGGCATCGAACCGGGATGGCATAACGAAAATAGACGATTTTAGATAGAACTCACGAAGCATTTCCCACGGAATGCCAGTAGCATATGCATCAATCCCCTGGTCCGTCTTGCCCAGTTCCTTCTTAATTGTCCTGGGTAACCCTCTTATGTCCGTGATGATCTTTAGTTTGGCCTGGGGCATTTCTTCTCGCAATATCTCAAATGCAGACAGGACAATATCTATGCCTTTGCCCACTCCGTTTTTTCCTATAAATAGAAGCTGTGGATTCTCAAATCTCTCCTGCAGCAGTGATTCCTTTAGCTCAATTGGCTCATATCTGTGCCCCATGCCAACGGTGTAACTTTTTCTCGGTTCTTCAATATAGGATCTTATGCTTTTCGCGATCGAATCACTGGCAATCAATAATCCACTTGCCTTGGCATACACATCCAGCTGCTGATCCATCCTCTTTCTTCAGAATGGGGATGGGCATGGGATCGCACATATAACTCCTCTCTCCCCTCTGTCTCCAATCCAATAGGGTTTTCATATCCAGATCATGGAAAATGAAGAACGGGGTATTCTCAAATACAGCAAAATCACCATGTATTATGATAGCATTTGGGTTTGGATGGTCCTTGTATATTTTAAAAGCTATATGATTTGTGGCATCCACAATGTCAGGATAATACTCCGAAGCCAGATATATTTTTCTTTCATAGTATTTGAAATATTTTAAGTTCTTTAAGATGAATACGATCTTTTCGATCAGCTTATCCCCCGGTTTTATCGAGGTTAACCACGGCGGCCTTATATTATATGCTCCTTGTAATACTCCGAGATTCTCTAATGCAGTCGTGAGTTCAAGATAGGTACCGCTCCATGCAGCCGGATCGGTTGGATCTCCAAGTGTATAATAATCGATCTTCATGAAATCCCATCATCAGATTGATTTACGGTCCTCTATGTATATCTTCCGCATATTATCTGCAGCAATCTTCCAGGTGAATCTCTCTTCGACGGTTTCTTTAGCATTTCTGCCCAGTTCTTCTGCAGTCTCCTTGTTTTGAAGTAGATATACGATCTTCTCAGTTATCTCATCGACATCAGGTTCTGTCAGAAGTCCGTTTTTGCCGTCTTCTATCGCTTCTGGTATTCCACCAACACGAGTTGCGATGATTGGTTTACCCATTGACATTGCTTCCAGGAGGGCTATGGATAAGCCACCTTCTGCCAGAGTTATATGCATATAGATGTCCGAGACGGCAATGGCCGTATAGGAATCATCGATATCTCCGGTAAAGATTACGTTCTTCTCCATTTCCTCATTTTTTGTGAACTCTTTTACCTCATCGAGACGACGCCCGCTTCTCGTAGCAACAAGCAATATATTTGGATATTCGTCTCTTATGTTCTTGACTGACTTAATCAATAATTTCAAGCCCTCTGCCTTATAGCTCAGAGCAGTGAGGCCCAGCGCCAACAAGATCACTGAGTCGTCCCGAATACTAAATTTTTGACGGAAGATCTTCATCGAGCTTTCAGGAACTTCCTTCGACTCTACCCCGGCATAAGTTATTGAGCTATTTTTAAAACTCAGTCCCCATATCTCTCTGACTTTGGTTTCAAGCTTCTTTGAGACAAAGGTAACGTTATCGCATCGATTCAGAAGGATTTGAAGGCCGGCTCTTTTCAAAAATGGCAGTCTATCATTTTTCTCAGGTTCGGTGTGGAACGTGTATATTATCTTTGCACCAAAGATTTTTTTATAGATATATCCCGCCAAAAGATAATAGTACATTCCTCCATGGGAGTGGATGACCTGAGGCCTGATTTCCATCAACAGACGAAAGGCCGAAATCAGCCTATTAATGAATAGGGGATCTTCATGCATCTTATAATTTTCAGGATCGCGCCCTTCTCGGAAGACCACCTTCACGTCAATTCCGCCCTTCTCAAGCTCAAGCACTAAATTTTCTAAGTATGGCCGGATTCCGCCCAGACACCCTTTCCAGTATGTGGTGGTCATCAATACTCTCATAAACCTCTTATGCACAAGTCTCTTTGAGATATATTTCTTGAATCTGAATCAATAGGGTTCCGGCCCGTCTTGATGATAACCTTGGGCATCCCATAGCTGACCTTTTCCCTGTGTATCAATCTTTCTCTCTGGAATTGGCGGCGCAAGAGCTCATGAAATGGATCTATTGATGCTGATTAGAGGGGTTGAACCTGGACCCTCTATCTTTTCCATGTCCATTTGATAGGAATATATGGGCGGAGTTTGGGACGGCACGCCCGAATTTCTGCAGCATGAGGTATATAAAGGCGCGCGGAAAAGATCAGTGAACTGCAAGTGATCGCCATGGACTCAATACTTCATATCGGCTCCATCGCCGGAGTGCCCCAGGAGCTATCCGCGGCTCAAAGACGTCTCGGCATGAGAAGCGATGTTCTCTCTTTTGAGTTCCGTGATTTTGGATACAGGGCTGATTTTCATTATCCAATAAAGCTGGATTACTCATCCCGGCGCTCAATTTACTTTTCAAACCCCTGGAATCTTCTGCGAAAGATGCCCCTCCTTCTTCCCATTGCCAGGGATTACGACCTGCTTCACTTCCACTACTCTTCCGGCCTCCCCTTCGGGCTCGATTTTCCTCTGTGGAGAATGCTCCACAAAAAGGTCGTCATGCATTACCACGGCACGGATATCAGAAATAGGGGTGGGCCCTGGCTTCGCTCCCGATTTGCCCAGCGGATCTTCGTCTCCACGCCGGACCTTCTGGAGTGGTCCAGGGACGCCACATGGGTACCGAATCCGCTGGATCTCGAAATGTACCCAAATGTGGGTGTCAGAGAAAGCCGCCCGGGAGAGATTCCATCAAGATATTGCATGCACCAAGCAAGAGGCGTCTGAAGGGAACGGAACATGTATTAAGCGCCATAAAAAGATTGAAAAATGAAGGCTACAATATCGAGCTGATTTTGGTAGAGAACATGCCTCACAAAGAGGCCATAGAGTATTATAAACGAGCAGATATAGTCGTTGACCAATTACTAATCGGGTGGTACGGCATGCTGGCACAGGAGTGCATGGCCCTCGGCAAGCCTGTCTGCGTCTATCTACGTGAAGATCTTTTGGGATATATCCCGTCTCATCCCATGTTGAATACCACACCGGATAACATTGTAGAGACGCTGAGACTCCTTATCGAAGACCCGGCTCTCAGGTCGGATTTGGGCAAAAAGGGTAGACGCTATATTGAGAAAGTCCACAGCTCAGACAAGATCGCACGAAGGCTTATGGATCTCTATCCGTGACCTTTTTTGTCATCTCTTTCATAACTATTCATGGACTCTTGCCGCATCGCTCAAAACCCGCTCATATCTTTTTGATATAGGCCTCCAGTCGTATTTCTCGGCGAGAGACCTGTATCTCTGCTCATCCGGTCTCGCTCCCAGAACCATCTTTACCTGCCCGATGAAGCTTTCCACGTCATCATAATAGTAAATCTCGTCCCCGAGCAGCCTCTCCAGGGAGATCATGCGGCTGGAGAGAACCGGCCTGCCGCAGGCCAGGTAATTGAAGACCTTGCCTCCTGCTGCATACTCGTTCTTCTTCATCATCTTCAGGGGATTGAGCCCGATATCCATGGCACTGATATACCGGGAGAGCTCGGAGTACAACACGGCACCCGTAAAGACAACTCTGTCTGCCACTCCAAGATCCTCTGCCATCTTCTTGATCATACTTCCGTAATCTGTGAAAAGCCCCGGACCCACCACGAGCAAAGTCACATCCAGGCTCGGCAGCGCCTGCACTACCGTTTCCAGGTCCACCCAGTGCTCCAGAGAGCCTACATAGCCCAGAACGGTTCCCTTCAAGCCCAGGGAGTTCTTGGCCTCCGCCATGGGCATGGGCCTCAGCACCTTCGTATCCACACCGTTGGGAATCACAGTTATATCCTTTACACCCAGTTCCACGCAAGAATTCCGATAACTCTTTGGTAACGGTAATGACGGAACGAGCATGGCGTAGATTGTACTTGGTAAAATGGCTTACTGTCTGTTTGACGATCTCCCCCAGGGCAGAGCCCGGGTAGTAAATAGATGCCGATTCTTCCAGGTGATCCAGATAATCGAAAACTACGGGCACCCCAGCGAAATTGGCGGCAAAGGATGGCAGAATGTTGGTGGAGAGGATGACGTCTATTTTCAGGCTCTTCGCTATATTCCTGATCTTCCACAAGTGATATGGAAAATTCAGCAAATAATAGAGCGACGGATCATCGACCGCTATCCAGCTCCC
>CAWCSK010000008.1:0-55774 GCA_963798205.1 uncultured Methanosarcinales archaeon | reverse complement strand
TGTCCTTCTGGAGTCTTCTAAAATACATCTAAGGGTAAAGGGCGAAGCTTCCTAAATTGTTCCCCGCGACCGCGGGGTTAGGGGGGCCGCCACGGCCAGGAGTGGGCCCCCGTCACCCTAGCGCGTTTTACCGCGCGGAACCCGGAAGAAGAGGCTGGATAATCGTTTGCACCTAGATGAAAGATATGTTAATGTCATACAACTGCAGACGGTACATAGTGGATGCACGAAGAAACAGCATTCTGACATTCTTCCGGGGTTCCGCGAGTCGGCCCTGCGGGCCTCCCGCGCTACGGTTGGGGGCCCGCTCCAGGCCGCGGGCGGCCGAGCGACGGCGGTCAAGCTGCAGACCGATGGAAGGGCCAATGTCAAGATGATGATCGATATAAGCAGGCAATTTCGAAGCATCTCTCCATTCTTTGATACTTCTGAGAGGTTTCGAGACTACGCATTTTTAATTCGATCGTGTACCTTATCTGGTAATCCTAAAACATCACTGCAAAACTTACAGCCAGAGGCAAGCTTATGGGCCAGGATCCGACCATCACATTATCCATAAAGGAAGCGGGAGAGCGTCCCAACAGTACCTATCTCTTTCATATCCAGCTTGACGGAAATGTCATCACCAGCAACCAGAGCCTTTCTTTGCCGGATTCTCAGGCGGTGCGGGAGATCTCCCGCAGCTTTGGCTCTCTCTTCGAGCAGGGCTGCAGGCCGGAAATGGACGCCGATGCCCAGAGGGCTCTGGGAAAGCAGCTCTTCGACCTCTGGCTGGCCCCATCCTGGGATAAGATCACGGCCGGCAGTTCCCGTGGGCACGCTGCGATTTTTGGTCATCGCCTCGGAAATTCCTGAGATCCTCAACCTCCCCTGGGAGCTCTTGCTTCCTCCCGAAGGCGACTTTCTTGGCATCAATCCGCTCTTCAGAATCCGCCGCTTTCCCAGCTCCGCCAAGCAGATGGCCACCTTCACAGGAGAGCTGCGCCCCAGGCCTCTGCGCCTGCTCTTCATGGCCTGCTCTCCCTCGGATCAGCCAACTCTGGACTACGAAAAAGAGGAAGAGGCCCTATTTCGGGCCATCTACGGTCAGGATGTAGCCTTCGATTCTTGCGACCAGGGCACCTTTGAGGAGCTCAAGGAGAAGGTAAGCGAGTTCAAGCCCCATATCGTCCACCTGACCGGCCACGGTGCAGTCCTGGATGGCCAGGGCCGCTTTGCCTTCGAGAAAGAGGATGGCACAGCAGATCTCGTCCCCGCTGAAGAGCTGCGCCGTTTCCTCGCCGGCTCGGGCGTTCAGTGCGTCTTTGTGAGCGGCTGCCAGTCGGGCAAGGCGCCGCGTGCGAGGTATTGAGCGGCATCTGCCAGAGCCTGGTAGGTGCCGAGGTGCCCCTGGCCGTGGGCTGGGCGGCGTCCATCGCCGACGACCTGGCCACCAATTTTGCCCGCACATTCTACAAGACGCTCAAAGATGGCCAGCCTGTGGACCGAGCCCTTCTCCTGGCCCGCCAGGAGGCCTGGAAGGCTTGTGAAAAGCAAGGCGATCCATCCTGGACCCTGCCCGTGCTTTATTCTGCCACGAGCCAGAGCCAGATCTTCGATCCCAACAAGCCATCCGAGGTTTTGACCCGTCAAAACAATGGTTCTGGATGCCCTGCCCGGCATGAAAGAGGGCTATGCCGAGCATTTGTAGGCCGCAGGCGCGAGCAGCAGCGGCTTCTACCCGCCTTGCGAAGCGGTGATCTGCAGGTCGTGATCATCACCGGCATGGGAGGCAGCGGCAAGAGCACCCTGGCCACAAGATTGGCTCGCAGGCTGGAGACCATGACGGTTTCATCCCCATCCCTGTCCCCAGCTCCAAAGAGAATCCTTTGAACTCGGCGCGTCTCTTGCAGGCTTTTGGCGATGCCTTCCGGAAGGCGGCAAGAAAGCATAAGATCTCAGGGAAATGCACGAAAGGCCGATGAGCTTGCGGCACTGGCTGAGGATCTGAACAATCCTGAGCTATCCGTGGAGAGTAGATTGCATGATGCAGTTAGCCGCTCTGAATGAAGGCCGCTTCCTCTTGCTCCTCGACAACTTTGAATCCAACCTGGACGAGGCAGACCGACATATCCTGGACAAAGAGATATCCGGATTTTACAGATATCTGCTCGAAGCTTGTCGGGAGGCTCCCGGGCCATCGTCACCACTCGCTATCCGCCCTCTGATGTGCCGGTCCTGCCGTCCAAGGTTCATCGGGAGGATCTGGGCGACTTCCCCGAATCCTCTTTCCTGAAGATTATGCAGCGTGACCCGAGGTGGAGCGGCGCAGCCGGTCGGGCGAGCTTCCCATGGCGCTCTTGAAGGAGCTGTATCAAGAAGTTCGGCGGAACGCCTCGCTTCCTCCTTCAGATCCGTGAGGCCATCAAGGAAATGGATGCCAAATTATTGAAGGCGGAGCTGGCCAGGGTGGAGCTGCCCGCTGGCACAGAGCCGGGCGAGCTTCAGAAATTAAGGGACAAATACTTTGGAGACATCTTCACCGAGCGGCTTTATGGCTACCTCAGTCCCGGAGTCGCAGAAGGCTCTCTGCCGCTCGGCAGTCTATGGTGTTCCTGTAACCCTGGAGGGCCTGGCAGCCGTCGCCGGGGAGCCTCTGGATGATGTGCGAGCCTTCGCCAGAAGCTGGCAGGACCGGGCCTTTGCCTACCAGGAGACAGGAAGATCAAAGGAACCCCTCTGGATCGTCTATGGTCTCCTGCGGGGCTGGCTGCTGGCGAAGCTTTCTCCGGAAGAGCGAAAGGATGCCCACAAAGCAGCAGGCGATTTCCTGGTCGAGATGGACCGGCAAGATCGGGAGAGCGAGCTTGGGCTCTCCTGGGTGGACTGTTTGATGGAAGCGCGGTCCCAGTACTTGCAGGCGAAGGAGCTTGAGCTTGCCAGAGAGTGTGACCGATAGCCTGTCAGGCTTCTTCGTGCTAAGCGGATTTTACGATGGTGTAAGGCAGCTCAATACGGAATTGCTGAACTATGAGATGCATCCCCTCCATGAACTGGATAGCGAGAACCTACTCAGAACAAGGGAGATTATGATTCAGCTCGAATCTGGTATCAGAAGACATCGATGCTTCTGGCTTGAATCAAAGAGAATTCGGTGTCGCCCTGCATGGCCTAGCTCGATCGATTTGAAAAAGGGCGACTACGATGCGGCGCAGGAAAACTTCGAGAAGTCCTTGAAAATCATGCAGGAGATCAGTGACCGTGCCGGTGAAGCAGCTACCTGGCATCAATCTGGCCTTGATCGATCTTACAAGGGCGACTACGAAACGGCACGGGAGAAGTTCGAGAAGTCCATGAAAATCAGGCAGCAGATCGGTGATCGTGCGGGTGAAGCCGCGACCTGGCATGCTCTGGCCACGATCGACTTGTACGAGGGCGACTATGATGCTGCGGGTGAAAAACTTCGAGAAGTCCATGAAAATCGTGCAGCAGATCGGCGACCGGGCTGGCGAGGCTCAGACCTGGCATCAACTGGCCTCGATCGACCTAGAGAAGGGTGACTACGAGACGGCGCGGGAGAAGTTCGAGAAGTCCATGAAAATTAAGCAGCAGATCGGTGACCGTGCCGGCGAGGCTCAGACCTGGCATCAACTGGCCATGATTGATCTTAACAAGGGCGACTACGAAACGGCGCGGGAGAAGTTCGAGAAGTCCATGAAAATCGTGCAGCAGATTGGCGACCGGGCCGGCGAAGCTGCGACCTGGCACTGTCTGGCCACGATCGATCTCAACAAGGGTGACTACGAGATGGCACGGGAGAAGTTCGAGAAGACCATGAAAATCGTGCAGCATATCGGCGACCGGGCTGGCGAGGCTCAGACCTGGCATCAACTGGCCACGATCGATCTCAACAAGGGTGACTACGAGACGGCGCGGGAGAAGTTCGAGACGTCCATGAAAATTAAGCAGCAGATCGGCGACCGGGCTGGCGAGGCTCAGACCTGGCATCAACTGGCCTCGATCGACCTAGAGAAGGGCGACTACCAGGCGGCACGGGAGAAGTTCGAGAAGTCCATGAAAATCAGGCAGCAGATCGGCGACAGGGCAGGCGAAGCTGCGACATTCTCCCAGCTCGGCATTCTCGCATGGCGACAGGGCAGGGTTCAGGAGGCTCTGAGATTGATTGCCCTTGGTCACCTGATCTTTGTGATATTGGCCACTCAGATTTAGAGAGGAGTTCTGAAATCTTTTAGCCGCAGCTTCACAGCTAAGCTATTCCCAGGAGCAGTTCGATGCTCCTCCTGAAAGAGGTAACCGAATCTTACCAGAAGGACCGGGGCCAAAGCCTGATCGATGCCGCCTTCCCCAAAGGTTGATCCTGACACCTCATCCCACCAATGAGACCTGATCCTCTCCTTTTCTCTTTTTCTCCAAACCTTTTTATATATCCACTCTCTTCAAAGCATGGAAAATCTGATGATAGGTTGCTGCGAGAGAGCCATCCTTATCCCGTCCTCTCTCACCATGGAGGGAAGGGATTCGCGTGTTAACACGCTCAAGGTCGGCCAAATCGCACGGGCAGCAGCAGTCTTCCGCATGAACCGCATCGTGATCTACAGAGATCCTGAATACAACGATTCCCGGTTCATAGCCATGATCCTGCGGTACATGGAAACGCCGCAGTACCTGCGCAAATTGCTCATCCCGCGCCGGGAGGAGCTGCGCCACGTGGGAACACTGCCGCCCTTACGCACTGCACATCATCCCATAAACTCAAAATCAGAATCGCTCAAGATTGGCGAGTTTCGCGTCGGAGCAGTCGTTGAAAGCGTCGGATCTGATGGCGGCGTCTGGGTGGAAATCGGAATCAATCGCCCTATTCCCCTTCGTACCGGTGGTAAATACTCGGTGGGGCAGCGCCTAAATGTCAGAATCTTTTCGCATGAACCGCTCGCCGCTGAGCCTGTGGACCCTAAGGAGATCCCTCATTACTGGGGGTTCGAGACCGAGGTAGTGGAGAGCCTGGAAGGCTACTTAGCTGCAAAGCATGAGCAGGGCAGCCATGTGGTTCTTACATCCCGGAACGGAAAGGCCCTAACGCCTGAACTCCTCTCAAAATTGGGCCACTCAGTTCAGAAGCGCGATCTTGCGGTAGTATTCGGCTCACCCGCACGAGGCGTGGATGCCTTCTTGAGCAAAGAATCAATGGACAGGTATGAAATGATCAACACCATTCCGCATCAGGGAACGGAGACGGTTCGAGTGGAAGAGGCGGTCTTTCGCCACTTTAGCCCTGCTCAACCTGGTGCGCTTGGAGGACTAAAATCGATGGCAACAATACACCGACCTAGACGAGGTTCGCTGGCCTACAGCCCGAGAAAGAGGGCCAAGAGCGAGGTCCCCAGAATCAGAAGCTGGCCCGATGAGGATAAGGCCAGAATGGCAGGCTTTGCCGGTTACAAGGCCGGCATGACCCACGTCATGATGATAGACGATCGACCGCGCAGCCTCACCGAGGGCATGGAGATCAGCATGCCCGTGACAGTTCTTGAGGTTCCCCCCATGAACGTGGTGGCCGTGCGCGCCTACGAGAACTACAACGGCGGGCTGCGGCCTGCTGGCGAGGCCTGGGCCGAGAACCTGAGCCCGGATCTGGCTCGCGCTCTGACCGTTCCCAAGAAGACCCACGGAAGCTCTGCCGATGAGCTGAAGGCCATCGGCGAAGACATCGTGGATGTCCGAGTCCTGGTTCACACCAACCCCACGCTCGTAACCGGAGTTCCCAAGAAGGTCCCTGAGGTCATGGAGATGCCCATCAACGGCGGGTCCATGCTGGATCGTCTCGCTTTTGCTCAAACACTGCTCGGCCAGCAGATCCCGGTCTCCAGCGTCTTTGAGCTGGGAGATCTACTGGACGCCTCCGCTGTTACCAAAGGCAAAGGCACCCAGGGTCCAGTCAGGCGCTGGGGAATCGCCATCGCCAAGCGTAAGCACGCTCGAACTGGCAAACTGCGGCATGTGGGCAACCTCGGTCCCTGGCATCCGTCACATATCAGCTGGCGGGTTCCACAACTGGGCCAGATGGGCTACCACCAGAGAACCGAATTCAATAAGAGACTCATGTTCATCGGAACAGATGGCACAAAGATAACTCCGGAAGGCGGATTCCCGGGCTATGGCATCGTTCGCAACGATTACGTCCTGATCAAGGGAAGCGTTCCCGGCCCCATCAAGAGGCTGGTCAGGATCAGACACGCCATAAGACCTGGAAAGAACTTCGTGAAAGCTCCCGAGTTCCTCTATGTCAGCCAAGAGTCCAAGCAGGGGGTCTAGGCAATGAAGATTAACGTCATTGATCTATCGGGAAATGCAAGCGGCGAGGTCGAACTGCCTTCCGTCTTCGAGGAGGAGTACCGGCCTGATATCATCAAGAGGACAGTGCTGGCCGCGCAAGCCAACCGGCTCCAGGCTTATGGACCTCACTTCAATGCAGGCATGAACACCTCTGCCCAATCCTGGGGTCCGGGACACGGCGTCTCCAGAGTTCCCAGATTGAAGAACGGCAGAAAGGCCGCAGGCATACCAATGGCCGTAGGCGGCCGCAGGTCTCACGCCCCTCAGCCCAATAAGGACAATACTGAGAAGGTCAACAAGAAGGAGAGAAGAAAAGCCATTCGCTCCGCCATAGCCGCAACAGCCATCCGCAGGACTTGTCGAGGCACGGGGCCATAAATTCTCCCGTGAGCTGCCAGTCGTGGCAAAGAATGAGCTCGAATCCCTGGAAAAGACCTCTGATGTCATAAAATTCCTGATGGCAGCAGGCCTTTGGGATGATGTCATGAGGGCGAAGAATGGAAGGCACATTCGTGCCGGCAAGGGCAAACTGCGGGGAAGGAAATTCAGGGGTAGAAAGAGCCTGCTCATCGTCGCTGGAAATGACGGGGGCCTCGGAAAGGCGGCTCGTAATCTTCCGGGCGTGGACTTCGTCACCGTCGAGAGGCTTAACGCTGAATTGCTGGCTCCCGGAACCAAGGCCGGCAGACTTACTGTCTGGACCGAATCTTCCCTGGAAAAGCTCGCCATTAAGAACTCCGCGGAGGCAAAGCAATGATCATCAAAAGTCCTTATGTTACAGAAAAGGTCACCAGCATGATCGACTCCAATGATACCATTGAGTTTCTGGTGAACATAAGATCCACCAAGCCGGAGATCAAGAAGGCCCTGGAGGAGCTCTACGATGTAGATGTCCTGGCAGTCAGGACCATGATAACCTCCCGGGGAGAGAAGAAGGCCATCGTGAAGCTGGCCGGAGAGGGCAGTGCGAACGAGTTAGCCACAAGGCTGGGACTGCTGTAGGTGGGGAAATATGGGACATCGAATCATATCTCAAAATAGAGGCGCAGGAGGTCCTACATACAGGGCACCCTCTCACAGGTACAGGGCAGATATCAAGCACATCAAAGTCGACCAGGGAGAGACGATTAAAGGCGTGGTTCAGGAGATAATGCGCGACCCCGCCCGGACCGCCCCGGTTGCTCTCATGGCCTTAGATAACGGTGAGATGAGATACATCCTGGTTCCAGAGGGCATGTACGTGGGCCAGGAAGTTGCCTGCGGCATATCGGCTCCCATCGAGCCGGGAAACACTCTGCCCCTGGCGGAGATCCCTGAGGGCATACCGATCTGCAACGTTGAATCGCAGCCCGGCCACGGCGGCCAGTTTGCCCGGTCCTCGGGAGTCTGCGCCATCCTCGTGGCTCATGATGGAGCCCAGACGGTCGTCCAGCTCCCCAGCGGGGAGATGAAATGGCTCAGCCCGAAGTGCATGGCGACAATCGGAGTCGTTGCCGGAGGCGGCCGACTGGACAAGCCTCTGGTTAAGGCAGGTAAGAGCTTCTACAAGTTCCAATCCAAGGCCAAGAAGTGGCCTATTGTCAGAGGCGTAGCTATGAACGCGGTAGACCATCCCTTCGGTGGCGGTGGACGACAGCATCCCGGCCGGCCAAAGACGGTCAGCAGGAACGCGCCACCAGGGCGAAAGGTTGGTTCAATTGCGGCAAGAAAGACCGGTAAGCGCTAGGTGAAAGGTTTTGGCTAAAAAAGTAGGGTCCAAGCTTCCAAAGAGGAAGGAAGAATTCTTGTATCGGGGCCGGAAGATGGCCGACCTCGCCAAGTTGAGCATAGACGAGCTTGCCGGGCTGTTTCCAGCGCGGCAGCGCAGATCGATCAAGAGAGGTCTTGCCAAAGAGAATAAGAATCTCCTGGCAAACCTGAAGAACAAGGACTCGGTTCGAACTCACATCCGGAACATGATAGTTTTGCCGGATATGGTGGGCAAGAATCTCGAGATCTACAACGGCAAAAGCTTTGAGAAGGTAGAGGTCATGCCCGAGATGATCGGGCACTTCTTCGGCGAGTTCGCTATGACGCGCGGTCGTGTTCAACACGGAGCCGCAGGCGTGGGCGCCACCAGATCGAGCAAATATGTGCCGCTGAAGTGAGGTGTGAGATTGGGCAGATTGAATTATTCGCTTACGCCTGCAGTACGCTCTTCAAGGGCCATGGGGATGGAGCTTCACATCTCACCAAAGCACGCCCACGAGATCTGCAGGACGCTAAAAGGCATGAGGGCTAATCTCGCCCGTGCCTACCTGGAAGATGTAATAGCCTTGAAGAGGGCTATTCCCTTCAAGCGCTACAGACGAAATGTGGCCCACAGGCATGGCGCAGTGGGATGGGATGCCGGCAGATTTCCGGAGAAGGCGGCCAAGGCAGTCTTGATCGTCCTGGATAATGCACTTGCCAATGCTGAGTACAAGGGCATGGAGTCCGATAAGATGAGGATCTTCCATGCTGGTACAAAGAAGGGCAGAACCATTCGAGGATGGATGCCACGCGCAATGGGCAGAGCCACGCCCAAGAACACAGAGACGGTCTCTGTGGAGATGGTTTTGACCGAGGTGAAGAGCTGATGTCCGTTGAAAAGAAGTTCGTGGCGGAGGGCATCACCAAAGCTCTCGTCAATGAGTATCTGGCTGAAGAGCTGGAGCGTGCGGGTTACGGCGGCATGCTCATGAACCGGACGCCCATGGGCACCCAGATCACTGTCTATGCAGAAAAGCCGGGCATGGTCATCGGAAAAGGCGGCAAATTGATCCGCAAGATAACCCGTGACCTGGATCGCAAGTTCCATCTGGACAACCCACAGATAGATGTGCAGGATGTGGGCCGGGGCGACCTGAACGGCAGAGTTGTGGCTAATCGCCTGGCTTCGTCTCTGGAGCGCGGCTGGTACTTCCGAAAGGCTGGCCAGTCGATGATGCGCAGAGTGATGGACGCAGGAGCTCTTGGGTGCGAAATAGTGATCAGCGGCAAGTTGACCGGTCCCCGATCAAGAACCGAGAAATTCATCTCGGGATACATCAAGCACTCCGGCAAGCCGGCCATCGATCTCGTGGATAAAGGCTACTCCGTTGCTGTCAAGAAGCTGGGAGTCATCGGCTGTCAGGTAAGGATCATACCACCTGACGTGCGACTTCCAGACGACTTCCAGATAGTGAAAATACCGGTGGCCCCAGCGCCCGCTCCCGCCCCAGCACCCGCGGCAACGCCCGCACCCGCCCCAGTTGCAACAGCGCGCTCCTGTGGAGGAGAAGAAGAGCGATCTGGATCAGCTCCTGGAGTCAGAGCCGAATGCGGCTGAGGTCAAGCCAGCACCCTTAGATGAAGGCGTGGCAGAGGATGCGCCACTCGCTGAGGAGAAGGCAGATTGCGAGCCTTGCGCCAAGGAGGAGTGATCCAAAATGGCCATCTTTAAGATTGATGAGATCAGAAACATGAACGCGGAGGAGATTGCAGAGGAGCTACACAAGCTCGAAAGCGAGCTCATCCGCGAGAGAGGCATCGTCACTGCCGGTGGCGCCCCGGAAAAGCCGGGGCGAATCAGAGACCTTCGCAGAACGGTCGCCAGAATCAAGACGGTCCAAACGGAGCGAAAGAAGTGAACCTTAACCCCGAGAGCCTGGCGAGGCACGAGTTAATCGGCCTTGATGTCCTGGTTGAGCAAAGCAGTGAACCGGGGATCGTCGGGCTCAGGGCCCAGGTTGTGGACGAGACCAGGAACACATTCCTTTTGGAGACGGAGCGCAAAGTCGTGCGCATTCCAAAAAAGAATACGAGCCTGATCTTCTTATTACCCAATGGACAAAGAGTAAGGGTCGCGGGGTCTATCTTGATCTCGCAGCCCGAGAACAGAATAAGCAAGAGAATGCAGAGAACGAGGTGGAAGTTATGAGGGATATCGGACTGGACGTTAGCTCGCCGCAGAAGGAGTGCAATGATCCGAAGTGTCCCTTCCATGGTACCCTACCTGTACGCGGCCAGGTCTTTAGTTGCACCGTGGTTAGCGACAAGATGGAAAATACCGTGGTAGTCATGCGCAAGTTCGAAAAGAAAGCAACGAAGTATGAACGATTTGAGAAGAGGCAGTCCAAGATCCATGCGCACAATCCCCCTTGCATTGATGCCAAGGCCGGGGATCGTGTCAAGATAGCGGAGTGTCGGCCCCTTTCCAAGACCAAATCCTACGTAGTAGTGGAGGTCTTGAAATGAGAGGACAAAAGGCCAAGATCCCAAGGGCGATCAACACTGGCGCATACCTGGATTGTGTAGACAATACAGGTGCGCGGACGCTACACGTTATCGCGGTAAAGAAGTATCGCGGCGTGAAAAATAGACAGCCCTGCGCAGGAATCGGGGACGTAGTAGTCGTATCTGTGAAAAAAGGAACTCCTGAGATGAGAAAGCAGATCTTTAAAGCTGTCATCATCCGCCAGAGAAAGGAGTTCAGAAGGCCCGATGGCCTCAGGGTGAAATTCGAGGATAATGCCGCCGTTATAGTAGATGACGAGGGCGTTCCCAAGGGCTCCGAGGTTAAGGGACCTGTGGCCCGCGAGGTAGCAGAGCGGTTCAGCAAGATCGCTTCCGCGGCGTCCATTATTGTGTGATGATTTTATGGTTACAACACAGCCAAGGAAGCAGCGGAAGGCAAGGTATACCGCGCCGCTGCACAAGCGTCAGAAGTACGTGCACGCACCCTTGAGCAAGGCCCTCCGCGAAGAGCTGAAGAAGCGCAATGCTCAGCTTCGCAAGGGCGATACTGTCAAGGTTATGCGTGGAGATCACGCCGGCACCGAAGGAGCGGTCGAGGATGTAGACCTCAAGAGGTGCACCATAAAAGTGGCAGGCGTGAGCAACTACCGCGCCGATGGAACTGAAGTGCCGAGAACCATTCATCCCTCCAACGTCATGATTGTCAAACTCAATCTTGAAGACGCTGAGAGAGAGAAGATCTTCGCGAGGCGATCTGCTTGAGCCGACATCAGAAGAGAGTAACTGTTCCCGTGAGCTGGCCCATCGCCAGAAAGACCCATGTCTGGGTCGCAAAGACCAGTCCCGGGCCTCATTCCTCTGCGGATAGCATGCCTCTCGTGATAGTAATCCGGGATCTGCTCAAGCTGGTGGATAACGCCCGCGAAGCAAAGAGGATTCTTTACGAGGGAAAGGTGCTGGTGGACGGAAAGGCCCAGACGGATTACAAGCTGCCCATAGGCATATTCGATGTCATAACCCTTCCACTTCTTGATCAGCAATACAGGATGATGAAAGATGAGAAGGGAATGTTCTACCTGAGCCTTCTTGAATCCGGAGTAGCCCGGAAACTGGCAAGGGTTGAAAACAAGACCATCATCAACGGCAAGAAGCTGCAGCTCAACCTCTCCGATGGATCAAATAAGCTGGCGGAAGGCGAGTTCAAAGTTGGCGATTCCCTTGTACTCTCCATCCCCGAGAAGAAAATCGAGGAAAGAATCGAGTTCAAGGTCGGCAACCTGGCCATGGTCATTGGTGGAAAGCACACCGGGCAGACGGGCAAGATCAAGGAGATCATAAAGGTGAAGAGCTCTCAGCCCAATCGCGTGATAATCTCGGGCGATAAGGAGTTTGAGACCATCGAAGAATACGTCTACATGATCGGAATAGATCAGCCTGTCATCAAGTTGGGGGCCGTTAGATGAATGTTATGCTTGAGCCCCGTATCGACAAGGTTGTCGTGCATCTGGGCGTCGGAGAGAGCGGCCAGAGGTTGGTTAACGCTGAGACCATCATGAAGGCGATTACCCACCAGCAACCCGTCCGGTCCTTCGCCAAGAAGACTCTTCCCACCTTCAGCATCAAAAAGAAGGAGCCAATCGGTGCAAAGCTGACCCTGCGGGGAAAGGCTGCTGAGGATTTTCTCATCCTCGCCTTCAAAGCCGCCGGCAACAGCCTGAGAAAGAGCCAGTTCGATCAGCAGGGAAACTTCTCTTTCGGCATTGAGGAGCACACGGACTTCCCGGGCATGAGATACGATCCGGAGATCGGCATCTTCGGTATGGACGTATCTGTCGCCTTGAAGAGGGCCGGCTATAGGATAGCCCGGAGACGTGTGGCGCAAAAGAAGCTTCCAGGTAGACAGAGGTTGGGCAAGGACGATACCATGGAGTTCGTCCAAAAGAAGTTCGGCGTTGAGATCTTGGAGGCAGCATGAAGAAAGGAAAGAAGATCTTCGGAAGAGGAGCGAACCAGTGCAAGCGTTGCAGTCGCAAGAGCGGCCTGGTGAGAAAGTACGGGATATACCTGTGCAGGCAGTGCTTCCGAGAGATCGCCCCTGAAATGGGTTTTGAAAAATATTCGTAGGTGGTTGCATTGTTATTGGATCCACTGGCCGATGCCCTATCCGTAATAAAGAATGCGGAGAGCGTAGGCAAGCCTGAATGTATCATCCATCCCGCCTCCAAGGTCATAGGAAGGGCTTTGAAGGTTATGGCGGATAGAGGATACATCGGCGAGTTCGAATTTATTGACGACGGAAAGTCGGGAATGTTCAGAGTGAAGCTCCTGGGAAGGATCAACCGCTGTGGTGTTATCAAGCCGCGGTTCTCTACCAAGGCTTCAGAGATGGAGAAATGGGAGAAGCGATTCCTCCCTGCCAGGAACTTTGGAGTGCTGATATTGAGCACCAACAAAGGAGTCATGGCCCACTCTGATGCCAGGGCACAGTCCCTGGGTGGCCAGCTACTGGCGTATGTGTATTAGGTGGTCTCATGGTCAAACAGATTGCACGACAGGTAGAGATCCCGGAAGGAGTAGCAGTATCCGTAGACCGAAATCTCGTCACGGTCAAGGGACCGAAAGGCGAGGTATCCCGGACGCTCTGTTTTCCTGGAGATAGAGATCCGCAAAGAGGATACTCAACTGGTCGTGAATTCCAGGGTCGATCGCAAGCACCATCGAGCGATGGTAGGAACTCTGGCGTCGCACATAAGCAACATGATTGCGGGCGTAACCGAAGGGTATGAGTACAAGATGAAGGTCGTGTACTCCCACTTTCCCATACAGCTCAAGGCAGCTTCCGACGAGCTCATCATAAACAACTTCCTTGGCGAAAGGAAGTCTCGATCTGCCAAGATCCTATCAGGAACCAAGGTCGAGATCGGCAAAGATGAAGTAGTGATTACAGGCATCGACAAGGAGCACGTTGGCCAAACCATGGCCAACATTGAGCAGGCGACTAGGGTGCATGGTTTCGATATCAGGATATTCCAAGACGGAATATACCTGGTGAGCAAGAGGTGAATTTAGGATGGCAGAGAGGTTGCTTAGAGTTAGAACCAGGCAGAAGTCCAAGAAGCCTGAGTTCAACTTCCATGATTCACATAAAAAGAAGCGGCTGGGCACCAGCTGGCGAAAGCCCCAGGGCCTGCACAACAAGCTCCGGCAGCAGGTAGCTGCTAAGGGTAGGCTGGTAAGACCTGGCTTTGGAAGCCCCAAGGCAGTTCGTGGCTTCCATCCCAGCGGCTTTCCTGAGATGCTGGTTAACAACGTGGCAGAGCTCATGAAGGCTCAGGGCTTCGTTGTGCGCATTGCGTCCGGGGTGGGAATGAGGAAGCGCCTGGATATCCAGGCCAAAGCGTCCGAGATGGGCCTCAGGATACTGAACCCCAAGGGAGGTGCCTGAATTGCCAGGTTTCACGAATCAGCGCAGGCTGGCGGCATCGGAGCTTAATATTGGCGAGAGCCGTGTCTGGATCAATCCCGATCCCGAGTTGGCAGGCGATTTGAGCGATGCCATTACCCGGGAGGATATCCGCACCCAGATCAAGGACGGAAATATCAAGGCCAAGCCCAAGAAGGGCAACAGCCGGGGCAGAATTCGGGCCAGGAACGCCAAGCGTGCTTATGGTCACTGCAAAGGGGCGGGACACAGAAGAGGTGCCAAAGGCGCCCGCAGTCCACGCAAAGAGCAGTGGATGACCAAGATTCGCGCTCTCAGAAAGAAGCTCAGGGAGCTTCGTGAAGGCGGCCAGATTGATCGGCATGCTTACCGCTTGCTCTACCGCAAATCCAAAGGCGGCGAATACAGAAGCACGGCGCATATGAACTCATTTATCAAGGCCAAGGGCCTTGCCAGGAGTGAGTGAACTTGGCAACAGGACCTAGATATAAAGTGCCTTTCCGCAGACGGAGAGAAGGCAGAACCAACTATCACGTCAGATATAAGCTGATACTATCGAAGAAACCCCGCGTCGTGATCAGGAAGAGCAACGCCAGCACCACACTGCAACTGGTTATAGCGGAGCAGAAGGGAGACAAGACCCTCCTGACGGTTAATTCCCGGGAGCTTGCGAATTTCGGATTCACCGCGAGCATCGGCAATCTGCCCGCAGCATATCTCACAGGCCTTCTATTCGGCAAGAAGATGCTGGCTCTGGGCGTTGATGAGGGAATCGCAGACATCGGCCTGCATGCCTCGACCAAGGGCAACAGGATCTATGCTGCAATTAAAGGCGTCGTGGATGCAGGTGTAAATGTGCCTCACGGCTCAGAGATCTTCCCCGATGATGGGAGGATTCGAGGCGAGCACATAAAGAAATACACCGGCGCAGATATCGTGGCTCAATTCGAAGCTGCCAAGGAAAAGATATTGGGGTGAGAGTATGGATCAGAGAAAGAAACGCGATTTCTACCAGGAAGAGTGGGTCCCCAAGACAAGACTTGGCAAGCTCGTTTTTGAGGGCCAGGTAACCACTTTCGATGAGGCCATTGCGTCAGGGCTGCCCATTAAAGAGGCCGGACTGATAGATGCGCTCATCCCAGGGCTAGAGGACGAGGTTCTGGATATAAACATGGTTCAGAGGATGACCGACTCCGGAAGGAGAGTCAAATTCAGAACCACGGTAATTGTAGGCAACAGAGACGGCTACATAGGTCTTGGCGAGGGAAAGGATGTCCAGGTTGGCAAAGCCATCAAGAAGGGCATCGATAACGCCAAGAGGAACATCATGAAGGTGAAGCGAGGCTGCGGCAGCTGGGAATGCGGCTGCGGTCAGGCTCACACCGTGCCTTATCAAGTAGTGGGCGAATCCGGAAGCGTGCGGGTAGTGCTTATCCCGGCGCCTCGGGGCCTGGGCATCGCTGCCGGTGAGACATCTAAGAAGGTCATGGACATGGCCGGCATCAAGGATGTCTGGACCCGGACTGCTGGCTCCACCAGGACCACTATCAATTTCGCCAAGGCAACCTACAATGCGCTCATCAATACCATAACTGTGAGGGCTTGAAGATGTTTGCCATAGTGAGATTGAGAGGTGAGGTTAACGTCAGGCCCGAGATCAAGGCCACCCTGGCGATGTTGCATATACACAGGGTCAACCATTGCATCGTGGTCAAGGAAGACCCCCATTATCGCGGCATGATCCAGATGGTAAAGGATTATGTTGCCTGGGGCAAGATCGATGACGATACGCTGGCTTTACTCCTGGAGAAGCGGGGACGGCTGAGTGCGAACAGGCGTCTGACAGAGCAGTACCTGAAGGAGAATACATCTTATTCCTCCTTCAAGGCATTGGCGTCCGCCATAACCTCTGGCTCAACCAGCCTGAAGGAACTGGAAATCAAGCCCATCTTCAGGTTGCACCCGGCTCGAAAGGGCTTAAGGACCACCAAGAAGACCGCACAACAGGGTGGAGATCTGGGATTCCGCTCGGATCTGACGGATCTTATCAAGAGGATGAGGTAGAAGGCAATGGTTAGACCAAAGACTAAAGAAAAGAGAGGGCACAGAACCTACCATGGCAAACATAAGAACGCTCGTGGAGGCGGATCTCGCGGAGGTCGTGGCGATTCGGGCAAGTGCAAGCACCACTTCATGCGCTCTATGCTCCTCGGAACTCAGATGGGCAAGCATGGTTTCGTCCGGCAGCCTCTTTGCGAAGAGCTCGAAGTAGTCAATGTGGACGTATTGGACCAGTTGGCCGGCCCGGATGGCAAGGTTGAGATCAGTGAGATGAAGGTCCTGGGTCGTGGCAGAGTAACCCGGAAGCTAGAGGTTAGCGCAGCTGGATTCACTGTAACGGCTAAGAACAAGATTGAGGCTGCTGGTGGTCAGGCAGTAACAGTATGAACCAGCATAGTTTCTTTTATGCGATAGAGCCCTTTGTGCGCCGGCTCCCTTCTGTGGAGCGGCCCACAGGGCACGTCCATTTTAAGAGAAAGCTAAGCTGGACTCTGGCCATATTGCTCCTCTACTTTACACTCGGCAATATTCCTCTCTTTGGACTTTCCAAGGCATCCATAGATATATTCAGTGCTTATCGTGCCTTCTTTGCCGGGTCCTTCGGCTCGATGATGCTTCTTGGCATCGGTCCTATCGTCACGGCATCCATCGTGCTTCAGCTCCTCGTGGGTGCGGATATCATCAAGCTCGAATCTGAGCGATCCCCGAGATCAGGCCATCTATCAGGGTACTCAAAAGGCTCTGGTATTTGTGATGGTCGCAGTTGAGGCTTTGCCGCAGGTATTGGGTGGCTATCTGCTACCGGATGCGGGTTTAGCCCAGACGCTTGGCCTTTCCCTGGGCATGATATCTTTATTGATATTTATTCAGGTCTTCGTAGGCGGATCATTGATCGTCTACATGGACGAGGTCGTCTCCAAATGGGGTGTGGGATCAGGCGTGGGCCTCTTCATCGTTGCAGGAATAAGCCAGCAGCTGGTCACGGGTATCATCAACCCGGCTGCGGGCGATGCCGGCCTTCCTGTGGGCATCATTCCCAAATGGATCGATATCTTCAGGCTGCAGCTCATCAGCTTTGATACCATATTCACATCAGAAGGCTTGAAGTTCATCCTGGTGACGGGAGGAATCCTGGCTCTGATATCGACTATAATGATCATCTTGCTGGTCGTTCTGGTGGAGTCCACGAGAATTGAGATACCTCTGGCTCACAGCCGCGTGCGCGGTGCCAGAGGCCGGTTCCCTGTGAAGCTGGTCTACGCATCCGTTCTTCCCATGATTCTGGTGCGAGCCATTCAGGCCAATATCGAGATGATAGGAGCATTGCTGGCAGCCAAGATCGGCGTGGTGACTACGGCTTCGGTGACGGGTCAGGGAGTAACTACCGTGTACACCGGCTACTCCAGCCTTCTTGGCAACTTCGTCTCCCAGGCAAGATATAATGCTGCTACAGGCGCGGCCATGGGCGGATCGTCGCCTAGCCCGTCTCAGGCTTGATGTATTACTTCTCGCCCCTTCACGGGCCGAGCGACTGGATACCGAGCATGGTATCTTCGTCCACATCCGGGAATGGCGGAGTTGGGCTTCTCGCCAATTGCCGGCTACCAGATCTTGCTGCATGTCTTGACCGATTCGGCGTTCTTGATCATCGGCGGCATTCTCTTCGCCATCTTCTGGATCGAGACCACCGGCATGGGACCCAAGAGCGTTGCCACGAAGATCCACAACTCCGGACTCCAGGTTCCTGGATACAGAAGAAACCCGGCCTCCATTGAAAAGCTCATGGAGCGATATATCCCTAAGGTGACTGTGATTGGTGGTGTGATCATCGGCATACTGACTTTGATCGCCAGCCTTCTGGGAACTTTGGGCGGAGCCGGCGGTACAGGTCTACTTCTGGCTGTGAGCATAGTCTATCGGCTTTATGAGCAGATAGCCAGCGAGCAGATTCAAGAGATGTACCCCATGATGCAGAAGTTCTTCGGAGCTTCCGCATGAACGCGAACCTGACCAAGTCTCTGGACAAAGGGGCCATGGTACTGGGCTTCTGTCCTCTTTTTTGGGGTAATGGTCCGCGGTGATACAGGGACTATTTAGGCGTGGCGATGAATGCAGTCCTGGGCTGGCTCCCAGGCATACTGGTCCCTTCCATGTCGTCCTCTTCATTCTGGCGGCCATAACCGGTCTGTACGCCAGCCTGATTCAGAAGTACACCATGGACTGGGAGTTCATGCGTACCCAGCAGGAGAAGATGAAGACGCTGCAAAGAAATATGAAAGAAGCGCAGCTATCCGGAGATCAGGCCAGACTTCAAGCCCTCCAAAGTGAGCAGATGAAGACTGGTCTCGGAGCAGGGTAAGATGATGCAGATGCAGTTCAAACCCATGCTGTACATCGGCATTATCTCCATTCCCCTCTTAATGTGGGTTTATTATTACATACCGCTAACAGGTCACCCTCTCCTGCAAATGACCTTTCCATTCTGGGGGGACCGCACGACATCACCAAACCAGTGATCGGGCCGATCATCTTATTGGTTCTACTGGTACTTCCTCTGCTCCATGCCCGTATCGCAGATCATACGCAAGGCTCTGAACATTGGGAGCATGAGCTGAATGATGATAATAACCGTAAGCGGCTCGCCGGGCACAGGAACCACCACCCTGGCCCGCGCTCTTGCGGCCGCAGCTCGATCTAATGTGGGTCAATTCCGGGGAGCTCTTCCGGAAGATTGCCAGTGAAAAGAACATCTCTGTTAAGGAGATGAACCGTCTGGCAGAGAAGGGTCCAGAGATCGACTATCTCATCGACGACGCCCAGAAAGCCCTGGCCAAAGAGGGTCAGGGCATCTTCGAGGGGAGGCTGTCCGGACATCTCCTCAATGCAGATCTGAAGGTGCTCTTGAAGACGGAGCTGCAAGAGAGCCGAGCGAATCTCCAAACGCGAGTCGAAGCTTCTGGATGATGCCATGCAGGAGACGCGCATCCGTGAGGAGAGCGAGGCCCGGCGGTATAAGATGTATTACAATATTGATATCAATGATCTTTCTGTTTATGATCTGGTAGTGGATACAGGCAAGTTTGATGAGGCAGGAACGCTGGCAATCGTGATGGCTGCAGTGAGGGCCCTCCAATGCCCGTGATTCATCGCGCGGAAGGTAGAGTAGATCGTAAAGAGGATCGTCCTCGTTCTCGTGACTCACTCGCACAAATCCGGCGCAAGAAATTCTTCTCAGCCAACAGCCTCTCCCAAATCACCTCCCCATCGCCACCGGCAGACGTTGGCGGAAATGCTAATCCTATCGTTAATCCAACGGTTCACAAAACCGTTCATCCAACTATACTTCCCTCGGACAGGGTCAGATCCGTTCTGCTGAAGCGAAACGGCAAGACCGACCCCAACTACGGCACGCCTCCCTTGCAGCGCAGTCCTTGGAGGCGCATCTTCGTCTGGGTGCCATCAATCTGGATAAGACCTCGGGGCCGACCAGCCATGAGGTGGCGGCCTGGGTGAAGAGGATTCTGGAGGTCGAGAAAGCCGGTCATAGCGGCACTCTTGACCCCAAGGTGACGGGCATTTTGCCTGTTCTCCTGGGAGATGCGACGCGCGTGATGGATACTCTTCTTCTGGCGGGAAAGGAGTACATCTGCCTCATGCATGTTCATAAGCCGCAGCCCAGGAAGCGCATCCTTGAGGTCTGCCAGGAGTTCACGGGACCCATCTTCCAGAAGCCGCCCCTCAAGTCGTCTGTCGTCAAAGAACTGCGCATCAGGACCATCTACTACCTGGAAGTTCTGGAGGTTGACGGGCCCTATGTGCTCATGCGCGTGGGCTGCCAGGCGGGCACCTACATACGCAAGCTGTGCTTCGATATCGGCCTGGCTCTTGGGCACCGGCGCCAACATGGAGGAGCTGCGCAGGACCAAGGCCGGACCCTTCCGGGAGGACGAGACGCTCGTCACGCTGCATCAGCTCAAGGATGCCTATGTAGCCTACAAAGAGACGGGCGACGAGAGCGGGCTGCGGCGCGTCATCCAGCCTGTCGAGACGGCGCTAAGCACCTGCCGCATCTGGTTATAGCCGACAATGCCGTGGATGCTGTCTGTCACGGCGCGCCACTGGCGGCACCGGGGCTGCTCAGCCTGGAGACGGACATAATAAGGGCGATGGTGTTGCCCTCTTCACCCTGAAAGGAGAAGCTGTGGCCATTGCCAGGGCGGAGATGACCAGCTACGAAATGCTGGCCTCCAAGACGGGAATTGTGGCCGCGACCGAAAGGGTAATAATGGAGCCGGGCACCTATCCGAGGGCGTGGAAGCTGGCCGAAAGGGACGGCTCCATGCAAAGCAAACAGTAGCCAAGCGATAAACCTGAATCAAACATGTGCCGAGGTCGTCTAGCGGTATGGCGCGAGCCTGGAATGTCCGAAAGCTCGTGGTTCGCAAGGGCCTCGTGAGTTCGAATCTCACCCTCGGCGCTATCTTACTGGTAATAGAATAGCGATTTTCCTTCTTGAATAAATATTGGGGCGTCTATTCTCAGCTTCAGCAAGCTATCCTCTTCTCAGTGCGATTACAATATCTTGCAGTTTAAAGCATATCGAAAAAAGAGAGATTGGATTACAGGTTATACGCACCTATAGATGAGGATCAACCTGTATATCCCAGCTCTTTATCTTACCCTACTTCTTCGGATCGAACTTTATTGCTCTATCGTACACTATCTCTGAGTAGGATGGCCCGGTCTTTGTAGCCTTTTCCAGGTAGCTCCTCCAGGCAATGAAAAGCGGCTGATCCAGACCTATGCCATAGGCTCCAGGACCCGTGGGAACCTCAAAGCAGTGTGGATCGCCATTGCAGTTTCTGGCAATCTTGTAGACATAGAGGTATTTCGCATTGGGATTGTCGGGCAGGTATTCCTCAGCAGTTCCATTGAAATTCCGCGTCGTGGATTGCTCCAACACCATTCCATACATCCGCTCCGTAGACGACAAAGTTCGAGTACGTTGCCTTTCCTGTGGCTACATGGTTGACCCCATAGACGATTATGAACTCATTGGTATCGTTGCCCAAAGTAATTGCTGGATGTCGGCATGAAATCATAGTACTGCGAGAGATTAGGGAAAGGAGGTGTCGGCGAAGTGGGAGTTTGGTTTGCTGTCCATAGATAGCAGGCATCGTTGTCAGGGCCTAAGGCATCGATTCCTCTCTGAATAGCATCACTCCCCGACTGGGACTGCCATACTCGTTGGAAGCTCTGTAGCATTCAAATCGCTATATTTATTGAGAATCGCATTCCTCAGCTGTTCGAGATCATCCATAAGGTCAAACTCTGTTTTACCCGTTCCACGGACTCTTAGCTCTGGATAATTATACGGATCTAGCTTTGTAGATTCGTTGGGAGTTATGCGGAAAACAGTTGCAGGTGTGTTATTGAGGTAGTTATCGCCAGCTTGCTTATCTTGGTATAGAGCTGGACGAATTAACATCACAAAATGTATCGGAGTTATTCTCTAAGCCCATGTTCAGCATGGCTGAGGGAAACACCTGGGTGTTAAATATGTCGCTCGAATATCCTGCTGATAAGGCAGCAGCCCGGATGCGTTGATCAATGCCTCTGTCGGCCGTAGCGACTATCACCGTAGTTTGATTGAATGGATTTCCAGCCGACCCATTGGGCGTCCCTTCAGTATTGATGACTAAGTTGTTTACTGTATCGGCTAAGTTGGCAAAGATCCATCGGGTCTCATTTCCATATGTCCTGGACAACAAATAATGATCGAAACTGAAGTATCTACACTCTGGTGGTGTTCTTCCTACGAAAACAACGGCTTCATCTGGACCAAGATTCCAAAAAGCAGATGTGTCCTGACCCATTCCAAGTGCTTTGGTTATTTTAGAAAACAGTTCAGGTACCTTACGGCCAGGCGCAGGTGGAACAAAATATGTCAAATATTTTGTGCTGGGGTTGTTTCCATATGCAGAAGGCAACACTCCTAAGTCGTATAACTTGATTATATCCAAATAACCTATCCTGCCTTGTTGTACTGTGAATCCATCTTTTTCTAAGGTCTGTTTAAAAGCTGTTACGTTACCTATGTCCACATTCTCTGCATGGCATGCTCCTATTAACATGGCAAATAAAATTGCCAATATTATACAGGTTCTCATATATTATATTCCTCCTCTTACCAGTTAATTTATCATTAATTATCATTAGACCTACAAAAATCTTTGGACGCGTTGTCAAAGCAATGTATTGGGCCATTTGCCACTAATTTGTATTCGATGTATGAACTTGAGCCCATCCTCCGATCTCTCCCCTTTTCCGCTTCTCTCTCGAAAGGATCAAATGCTTGTACATCTTTAAGCGTCGGAGAAGAAGGAATGCTCATGAAGGTTCTTGTCAGTGATTCTTTAGCAGAAGAGGGAGTAAAGAGGCTGGAGTCGGGAGCCGACGTTGATGTTATCACCAACCTCTCTCCTGAAGAGCTAATCCAGAAGATTGGAGAATACGATGCCCTGGTCATTCGCAGCGGGACGAAGGTTACGGCCGACGTCATCAAAGCCGCGGACCGGCTCAAAGTCATAGGCAGAGCAGGTGTCGGCATCGACAACGTGGATGTGGAGGCCGCCACCAAGAAAGGCATCATCGTGCTGAACACACCTGGCGGAAACACCATCTCTGCTGCCGAGCACACCATCGCCATGATGCTGGCCCTGGCCAGGAACATCCCCCAGGCCAATGCCGCGCTGCATAAGGGCGAATGGAACCGCAAGAAGTACACCGGAGTCGAATTCTTCAACAAGACCCTGGGCATCGTGGGCCTGGGCCGCGTTGGTGCCGAGGTTGCCGCCCGCATGAAGTCCTTCGGCATGCAGATCATTGCATTCGACCCCTTTGTCTCGGAAGAGCGAGCCCAGCAGATGGGCCTGACTCTCGCGCCGCTGGAGACTGTACTGCGAGAGGGCGACTTCATCACCGTGCACACGCCCCTGACCAACGAGACCCGCAACCTGATCGATGAAGATGAGTTCAAGATCATGAAGAAGGGCTGCCGCATTGTGAACTGCGCCCGGGGCGGAATAATAAACGAAGCCGCTCTGGCCAAAGCCGTAGCAGACGGAACGATTGCCGGAGCTGCGGTAGACGTCTTCACCAAAGAGCCGCCCACCGGAAACCCCTTGCTGGAGCAGGATAAGATAATAACCACGCCCCACCTGGGAGCTTCGACTGCAGAGGCACAGGTCAATGTGGCTCTGGCTGTGGCTGACCAGATCCTCACCATCGCCAAAGGGGGCCTGCCCACCAATGCCATCAACATGCCGGCCATTTCGCCTGAGACTCTGGCGGTCATGGAGCCATATATGATACTGGCCGAGAGGATGGGCACATTGCTGGGCCAGCTCGTGGGCACAGGTTTCGAGAGCATGGAGCTCATTTACAGCGGAAGTGTGGCTGAGAAGGATATAAGACCCGTGACCATATCCGCCATCAAGGGACTGCTGGGAAGCCTCATGGGTGCGGGCAGCGTGAACTTCGTCAATGCCCAGAGGACGCTCAAAGAGATGGGCGTCAAGCTGCTGGAGGGCAAGACAGAGTCCGCCAATGGATACAGCAACCTCATCACCATGAAGCTGACTAAGAATGGGGCGACGTCTATGCTGCAGGGCACGGTATCCGGAAATAAAGAGACGCGCATTGTGCAGCTCGACGACTACAAGACTCACATCCCCACCGAGGGAGATATGGTGATCGCCATCATCGAGGACAAGCCCAATATCATCGGCCCGTGCTGCGTGGTCCTGGGCGAAGGCGAGATCAACATCGGCTCGATGCATGTGGGCCGCATAGATGAAGGCAAGCCGCAGCTCATGGTGCTGAGTGTGGACCATATGGTATCGGATGATATCATGAAAAAGCTCCTGAAAGTGCCGGGAGTGACCAGCGCCACGATGGTAGAGCTCTGAAGCCCTGAGAATTGGATCAATTGAATTCGATTTAGCCGGAACGGGCAGGCGTAATCCTGCCCGCCAATTTTTTGCAGTCAGCTCTGTGCTATTTATGCCATTTTGTGTTGTTCTGTTGTTTATGTTGGTCTATTTTGTTCTATTTTGTTCCGGCATCGTTCCTGACGCACTTTCCCGATACCACCACAGCAGATACACCGGACGCTGCCAGCTCCTCTCGGAGCCGCTTCTCCAGCTGCTCTTCAGAGACCGGAAGCCTCAGTATGTGCGTCGGCACCAGCGCCTCCAGAAGAGCCGTGAGATCGGGCGCTTCCTGGCCGCCGGTCATGGCAGCCACGTCATTCTTCAGGATGACCGCCAGAACATCACGCTTCTGCCAGACGGCATTAATCAAGGCCTGCAGGCCTGAATGCGCCAGAGCATAGTCGCCTATAACCGCAACCCCCTTCGTCCGGAATCCGGAGGCCACTCCTACCGATGAGCCCAGGCCATAGACCATGTCCACCGATTCGTATGGCTCGCGGGTGGCGCGAATGGCACATCCCGCATCTCCTGCCACGGGCACATCCAGCTTGCCGAGCGCCCTGAAGAGGGGGATGAACGGGCAGTTCTCACAGATCGGTGCATAGCCTCGCCCAGCCACGGTCTCATATGCCTCGGAACTTCCTTTCTGCTCCTCATCGAGTGTCTTCAGAGCCCGCATGATATCCGCCTTCTCCAGAAGTCCTCTGGGCAGATGGCCGGAGAGCTTGCCCAACACCCTGGCGCCCATGCCAAGCTGCGACTCGATGAAAGGCTCCGGCTCCTCCGCAACCAGGATCAAGCGATGCTCATCGATGAAGCGGCTGAGGAGCTTTCGGGGAAGTGGATTGGTGTAGGCTATCGAAAGAAGCGAGACGCCCAATTCCTCTGCGAGCTTGGCAGGAAAGCCACTGGCGATGATTCCCGCTTCGCCGTCTCCGCAGACCTGCAGCCGGTTCAGGTCCGTGGACTCGGAAGCCAATTCTGCAAGCGCCAAAATCAGGTCATGGTGCCTCTGGTGGCGGCCCCGCATGGTCAGCTCCGGGGCAGTCCTCTCAAACTCCTGGCCCGTTTCCGGGAACGTCCGGCGCTGGATTGCGGAGCTTGTCGCCGCAAGAAGGCGTGCCGTCACTCGAACGATTGCCGGGATTCTGAGCCTCTCAGAGAGGGCGTAAGCCTCCATGATGCAGGAATAAAGGTGTTCCGGGCTCCTGGGATCGAGCACTGGCAATTCAGAGAGCGGTCCATAGAATCTGCTATCCATCTCTGCCTGGGAGCGCCTGGGCCCCAGATCATCGCCGGCAATTATCACCAGACCCGAGCCGATGGTCTGCGTGGCCGAGATCACCAGCGGATCGGCCAGAATATTCATGCCCACCTGCTTGACCAGAACCAGAGAACGCAGGCCCGTAGCCGAGGCTCCCAGAGCAATCTCCAGGGCCACCTTCTCATTTACTGAAATCTGCGCTTTCAGCGCGGCGGCAAGGTCGGTTATGGGATAGCCGGGAACATATATTCGGACCTTCGCCCCGGCATCGTCTACTGCTATTTGTGCTGCATCCTGGCCATTCATTGTATCCCGGGCACAATGGACTCATCCGGCCGGGCACAGAAAGGCAATGCAGCCACGGCTCCAATCAATCCCTGACCGTTCAAGAGAATCTGTACGCCAGCATTGCGTGCCGCCTCCAGAGCATCCTCATACTGCACCCTCTCCATCTTGCATCTCTGGCCAAAAGGCAGAAGCTCGGATGGATCAAAGTCCCGGAAGACGGCCATGCCAGTTTGCTCAGAGACCGTGTATTTGCGGAGCAGCGCTTTGAAGTCGGAGAGCATGCCCTCCGCCTTCCCTGGCAGGCAGGCGAACTCCACCACCGTGGAGACGCAGTTTTGGGTCTTGGTAGGCACAGGAAAGAGCTGCACCAGTGAATGGGAGATGATAGCGCGCTTCGGGCCGGTCTACCTTGCTCGCGATATTATGAATCAAGGACCAGGTCGCCCCCACTGGTCTTGGAGTCCGTATCATCCACTCCAATGATCACTCTCTCTCTTCTTGGCAGGACTATCGTACCCCGGGCGACGCGACCGCCACCGCATTCCGTGACACTGTAGCGCAGGACATCATCCGCCTTTGCCCGGGAGAGCGTAGCCCCCACGCCGCCGCCGCCCAGGCCCGCATAAGTCACCTCTACTTCCTGTCCCTGCACCTGGACCGATTCAATGCCTGCAGATCTCTTGGAGGAGACCAGATCCAGGTCAGCCTTGCCGGGCACGATCATGTAGCGGAACCATTCGCCCAGATTGCGAGAGCTCAAAACCAGGGGTCCTCGAGAGTAATGGTATCTGGCCCAGGCCGATCCGCCGTAGCAGCTGGAGCGCTCCATGAGCTCAACCCTGTTTCCCCTCTTGGTCAACCACGGCGTGGATCTGTTTGTAAATCACCACATATGGATCTTCTAATTCTAGTTGCACCATTCATTCCTCGGTAACGTTCTTTGATGATTCTCCGATGAATTCTATGATGAGTCTAATATCGATTCTATGATTGTCTCTCAACCGACCTATCTATGATATTATTATTTTGATATTAAATATAATATTTGATATTATGGTATTATAATATGCCTGCGGAGCCCTTCATATATTCTCTCAATACCACTGTGGCATAGCTTCCTTTGGGCAGTACGAACTCAAGCTCTGCTATATTTCCCTCGACCCTGATTTGAGGTTTGACCGGACAGAGAGCAGCCCGCCTTGTGCCTCGCGAGCCAAGCTCCGGATTTTCCTCCACCCTGAAGTTCTCCTGGGAGACTTCCTCATCGTTTAGCACGGCTCTCTCGATCTCACCCTGTATGCCTTCTGCCAGCTTCGTCTCAAAGCCGATAAGCGGCAGGGTTACAAATGCTCTGCCCCTTTCTGCCAGCCTTCTTACCGCTTCTATGTTCTCCATAGTCACTGCTTGTTGCCTATCCATATCCGGCAAGCCTTCTTTGGCAAAGCAGACCACATCGCCCTCAATGGCCCTGTCCAGCTCCAGTTTCGCATCCAGCCGGTGGCTCAGGATCTTGTTGAAGAGATACGACTGGTAAGCATGCACAAAGAGGCGCTTCAGATTGACGGAAAGAACGTCAAAGGAATGAGCATAATCGCCCGGGTGCTCGGTCAGATAGTTGAGCATGGCCAATTCATGATGCAGATACTCGGGAAAGTCTTTCAGTGATGATGGTATATCTCGACTCACCCATAGCTTTTCGCGAGCAACTCTCGTCCTCTCCGGCTCGCCGGAAAAGGGCAAGGCCAGATAGATATAGACCGCTTCCTCAATCTTGCCTCTCGCCAGGGCCTCGCCCACTTTGTGAGTGACCGGCCTCGTGTCCCCAAACCTCTGCACGCCGAAATAATTGGGAACGCCCTTTTGCTCTATTGTCTCTTCTGTGATGCGGGCCAGAGTTGCGCCCGGCTCGGGGCAGGCGAGGTCACGAATAGTGATGCGAAACCGGTTGCCGAGCAGATCCCCCAAACCCACAGATCGGTTCGTCCTGCCCAGCACCTTTATTTTCAGTCCCGGCAAATTGATTCTCTTCAGCTCCAATTCGTCCAGGTTCATGATGCTGATCCTCTGAACCGTTACCGCCCGCTTGTCCTTGGTGCCGGCCCAACCGAATCTCTTCTGGCTGATTCGCAGCTTCCTTGACAATTCCCTGATGAGGTGATGCGTATCCCAGTCGGTCTTCTCCACTTCCAGGACCAGGTACCTTCCACCTTCGTAGCTCAGCTCCTCGAAGACTTCATCCACCAGGAAGTCTTGAGGACTGCTTCTGATGACGCCACCGCAGCCAGGGCTGTCTGTTATGTAATAATCCATACCCAGGGCTCTATCCTGATCTGTCGCCGATATCATGCAGTCCTCGAAGATCTAAAAGAGTCTTTCAGACGAGCTTGAGCTTGCCCGTCACTTTATCCATCAACTTGTTATGGGCGGGGCCGAGGCCCAGCGCGGTTATTGTACCTGCAGGAATCTCAGTCAATCCGGCATCAGCAACAATGGCGCAGGGAATACCGGCCCTTTCGGCTTCCTCTCGCAGCCGGAATAGGTCAGGGACCCCGGGCACTTTAAGGATCACTTTTTTTTGGCCCTCTGCCTTCCAGCCTGAGACCGCGGACTTATCCATTTTTTCCGCTCTTTCCACGGCCATGACAGCGGCATGAGCCACCTGCACGGCCAGCTTTCCTGCCGAGAGCTTCAGATCCTCTCGAATCACTATGCATTGTTTGAACTCCATCAATTGGCGACCTCGCTTGAATCAGAAAAAGAGGCGAGAATGTTTACGCCTCTTTGGTGAGCACCTTGACACAAGATGGCCTCTTGACGATATTGCCCATCTTCGCACCGATGAGGTACTCCAGGCCCTTATCGGCAGCGATGTCCAGGACGCGTTGCGTTACCACGCCATCGAAGATCACGCCGTTGACGTCTCCATTCGACTCCTTCAGCTCTCTGGCCAGATCCCTTACTGCTACCTCTTTGATGACATTCTCGTTCCTGTCCAGGAGCCTGGCACAAAGTGTGCCATCCAGTTCATCCATATGCTTTCTGAACCATTCTCTCTCCGGCTCCGGCTGGGGAACCGGCTCTGGAGCCGCGACTACTATCTCTTCCACTACAGGAACGGGTGCTGCCTTCGGCACGACCTCGCGGGGCACGATCCGGCGCGGCGCAATGGCTTCCGCCCTCTCGGCGGTGGCAGTGGTCCGCACGCATAAAGGCTTCTCGCGGATGAGGCTCTTTCTCTTGGTGGTGATCTCGCGCCTTCTCTTGGGTTGGTTCTTGATCTTGTACTGGTCAAGCACCTGCTCGACAGGGATCTTCTGGCGCAGAGCCCGAACAATCTCCTTCTGGGTCATGTCCTCTACGTTTTTGCCCTCCGGAGCCCTGGCCACGTAATCGATATCTGCAACCTGTAGAAGCTCTTTTACGATCAGCTCTCCTCCCCGATCGCCGTCTGTGAAAGCGGTAACTACTTTCTTGGCACAGAGATCCGCGATCGTCGGAGGGACATTGGTCCCGCCCACAGCCACGGCGTTCTTGATGCCGTACTTGAGCAGATTGAGCACATCCGCCCGGCCCTCAACCACCAGGATGGCATCTGAGTCCAGCACATTTGGTCCTGCAGGCAGGTTGTCCTTGCCCAGGTGCGTTATCTCCTCCACGCGCACGGACTGTTTTATCTCCTCCGTTATCTCTTCCGTCTCCAGGATGTTCTCGTCGAACATCTCCACCAGTATGCGCTTGGCCCGTTCGATGACATACTTCCTCTTGGAGGCACGCACATCTTCGATGCGGTTGACGGCGATGCGAGCGATGCAGGGCCCTACGCGATCTATGGTCTCCAGAGCTGCAGCCAAAATGGCAGTCTCTACCTTATCGAAGCTGGATGGAATGGATATGGTGCCGCTGGACTTTCCGCCGCTGGATGTAATCTGGACGTCGATTCTGCCTAACCTCCCGGTTTTTTGAAGGTCTCTTAAATCGAGGTCACTCCCCAGAAGGCCTTCGGTCTGGCCGAAGATGGCGCCGACCACATCTGGCCGCTCCACTATCCCCTCCGCTGTTATATCCGCATAAATGACATATTTAGTTGTATCAACATTTTGCATGTATGACACCTCTTGTATCAAAATAGTTAGATAAAAGTCACACCCACACTCAAAGAGCCAAAGCTATCCCTTAGATCAACAGGAGCCTATTCGCGACATATTGTCGCTATTTCGACCATGCCTCTTTAAGGCAGGCAGTGAGCAGTGAATGATGGTGAATATGAGTTTTATCCAACTATTTCAGTGTCCATTTACCAATATCATGGAGCATCTGATAGAAATGCCTACACATGAGCGTTCTTTTCTACGTTTTGCTGGCATTTCATCGCCCCAAGTTTTACTCGGGGCTTAATTATTATGTGATTCGAAGCTCAAATGCGTACTTCTACCAGTTAAAATTGCACGAAACTAGTTTAAGAACTTTGTGGTGGGGATTGGGACCACAAGCTTATTCCTGATGCATAAAAGTTCCTACAATACTATAAATCCGTTCGCTGTTCTTACTACGTCCACTTCTTCACCGGGCTCGACTTGCAGATCCTTGGGTCGAGACGCGAGAGCCGACTTGAAAGTCTCCGGGTCCATAATCTCCAGGACGTCATTATCAATGGTGATGACCATCGCTTTTAGGGCATCGGCTCTATTCGCCAGGATCTCCACGGTCTCTGAGTTCTCTTCGCTCATGCTGGACCTGCGCCCCTCTTGAAGTGAGGTTATATGCGTTGTCTTTCCATCGAATCCTGACACAAAGGAGAGCGACCCACGGAAGGATACGATATCTCCTCGCTTCAACCTCGGGAACCTGACCAGCAAGGTGGAACGGTACACGTCGCGGCCATCCTTCTTCCCCACGAGTTTGCATGTTTCCAGGAGTCTGCCGCCGAAGCGCTCCTGGAAGGCTCTGGCCATACGTCTCCCCAGTTGCGTCGAGCCCAGTATTATGTCCAGTCCGCCTTTGACTTCCTTCATCTCCTGGATAAAGGATAGCTGGTCGCCTCCATGGTAGCCCGAATCGGCCATGGCATGTGGCGACTTTTTTGCACTCTTCGATCTCCTTCTTGGACATCGAGCGGATAGTGTTTCCTCTTAGCTGCACTGTAGACTGGAAATATTTGCCGGCCATGCGGCTGCAGCGGTCACAGGCTACGAGTTTGATCCAGACCGGAATCTCGTGCTGCTCGCTTATGCTCTGACCCTTGAAACTACCATTGATCTCCATTTCGGCCAGATACCTGGTAGCTCCGACCTTTCGGAGGTTGATCTCGATCTCGGGTCCGATAAATTCCTTATGAAAACAGAGTGAGTCGACGGCTGCAGCAGACGCCAGTTCCTCGATCGGGCGATTCTCCGGTAGATGCCACTTTCCTTTCATCTGTCGAGAGCCGCAGACCGAGCAGATGACCACCTCGACCATGTCGGGAGTGGTGATGAGTTTTGTCGAATCCAGGGTGCATTGCCGGCACAGCCCTTCTTCCACGGGCATACCGCATTTGGGGCAAGAGGCTTGCATCACATTCGCACCATCTGGGCATATAGAATCCCATCGATGGAGAGGACATTCTCTCTTTCCACATAGCCCAGCCGGATGGCGTGCTCAACGGTTTTGCAGCCGACAAAATTGGCCATGGTTGCTCCTTTAAGGGCCGTCTCGACCTCCGAACAGGTGGCCAGATCATCTCCAAAGAAGTCCTGGCTGACTTCTATGCACAGATGACCTTCTTTGAATTTCTCTCCCAGAATATCGCTATCGCAGACGGCTATCAGGGTATTTCTTCCTTGCTGGTATGTTTTAAGACACATCTCTTTCCTTTCGATCTCTTCTGACATCTCGGACATGGTAATCGCGTTAAATCATTTCTGTTGCTGTTTCTGTCAGGCTTTTACAACAAAGACTCTAGCCTAAATTAGGTCATCCTGGTATTTAAGGAAGCTTCAGCATTCCCGGCCGCGGCTCGAAGACGTCGCCATCTCTTCTCATGCGGTCGATGATCTCTTCCGCTTTAGCTCTTTCTATGCCCAGCTCCTCTGCCCTATCCAGGACGGCATCTCTCGAAGCCGGGCCCTGGCTCTCTCGGCTCACGTCTCTGATGATATCGATCACCGATTTGGTTCTATCTCGGGTGCTCTTGGTGGTGCCCGAGGCGATGATGTCGGCATCCAGGAAACCTGTCTCCGGGTCCACGCCGACTTTTCGCAGGCACGCCTCCAGGATCTTGACCACTCTCTGGGCATCGGCAAGAGTCACTTTGTCGCTCAGGCGCAGGCGGGCGCTGGCCTCGCCCAAACGTATCAACGCTTCTAGCTGCCGGGCTGTGACGGGCACGGGCTTATTCGAATCCTGGCCCTGGGTCCTCAGGCTGACGTAGTACTTCAGGAAATATTCTTTGGCCTCATCTGTCAGAGTGGGGAATATATTCTTGCGAGCATAGGCCACATATTTCCTGAGCAGCTCGGGCTCGATGGCGGGCATTATTACCGTAAGGGCATTGTCGATATCATCCTGAGATATATCCGGGTTCCAGGCTTTTTGGGTGACGAGCTCACCCGCATAGTTGCTCTTCAGGATATGCTGTGCAATCGCCGAATCCCTCTTTGTGTCCGGGTCGTCGGTCAGAACGAAGATCAGGTCGAACCGCGACATGAGTGCAGGTGTAAGGTTGATCTGAGGGGCAATCGGCTCGTATTTGTCGAACCTTCCCAGTTTCGGGTTGGCTGCAGCCAGGAGCGAGCAGCGGGACTTCAGGGTGGCCATGACTCCTGCCTTGGCGACGCTTATCGTTTGTTGCTCCATGGCCTCATGCAGGGCGCTCTTGTCCTCATTATTCATCTTGTCCATCTCGTCTATGGCGGCGATGCCCTTATCCGCCAAAACCAGGGCGCCCGCCTCGATGGTCCAGCGGCCGTCGCCCAGCTCGTCCTTGACGGCGGTGGCCGTGAGCCCGGCAGAGGTGGAACTTTTTCCGGAGGTATAGATGCCGCGGGGCGAGATCTTGATCATATACCGCAAAAGCTGAGATTTGGCGATGCCGGGATCTCCCACGAGCAGAATATGAATATCTCCGCGGATGCGTGCCCCATCGGGTAGGTTCTTCTCGAAGCCGGAGACCAGTTGCAGGCCCAGAGCCTCTTTTACATCCTCGTAGCCGTAGATGGAAGGGGCTATGGACTTCCTTATATTTTCATAGATCTCCGGGTCGCGGGACATCGACCATGATCATCTCCTCATCATCCTGGGAGATCTCGATCTCTTCGAACTCCTGATCCTTCATCTCCACTGAGATGCCCTTATGGAAGAGGTCAAAGTAGGTGCTCTTGCCCTGCTGGGGGGTACTTCGCTGGTAGGATTTGAGGATGCCATTGACGATGACCCGGTCGCCCGGGAAGATCTTGCCGGCCAGGTCGTCCTCCAGCTCGACATCGAGGGTTTGGGGCTGCTGACCGCCTCGCAATTCCTCGGGCGACTCCTGCACCCTGATCTTCTGGGCATCGACGAACTTGGATTGGGCGAGCATGAGCTTGAAAGGTCCGCCCCGGTCGCAGGCCTGGTTCATGCACTTCAGGTTCTGGTCCTCGAACTTGTTGCCCGTCTGCTCCTTGAAGAAGGTGAAGCCGCACCTCTGGCACTGGAAGGCGGCGGAGACGATCTTGGGCCGGACCTCTGTGGCCGTCCTGACCAGGCCGTCAATGGCCAGCAGCTTGCCTATATGATCCGAGCGCAGCTCGCGAGTCTTGAAGTGGTCGGGGCAGCTCCGCGATGCGCACGTGGGCCCGGTCCATGTAAACATCCATGGGCAGGTCGAGCTCCAGCATGGCGGCGCGCGCTGCTTCCAGAGATTGCTCCGGGTTCTCCATCAGCTCTTCTGCGAAGTCGGGATCGAACTTGTCTATATCTGAGAAGCGAATCTTCAAGGCTGCGCTCATCAGGATAGGAGTCGGCCAGCTCCAGAAGATCATCCCAGTAACGTGAACGGAGGAATTCCTCCCACTTGGCGACAGGATCGGCGGGCATTTGCGAGGGGTTTAGGATGGGCAAAGTATCTAAAGGATTTGGAGCGAGATGGGAATGTGCATAAGTTTTTTTAAAATCTTGAAGATTATTTTAATCGGGAGTGGACTATGAAAATATTTGCTGCTAAATGGACTTGGCGGGTAGTTGAAGTCTTCCGGGCGGCTGTCCAGGAGACCACGAACAGAAAAAGATAAAAGCTTATGCCAGATCTTCAGAATACAGAGATGACTACGATGAAGATGACTTGGTTAATTGCCTTCTTAATTATGCTCTTTCTAGCCGTTGCTCCTGCTTACGGTGAGATGACGGATTATCAAAGAGGAGTCGCTAACGGGCTGAAAATAGGACTATTTATGGGCGAATATTATGGAAGAGGCCAGTATGTAGTAAACTATGCGGGGCAGTTTAACACCTATCTGGATACGTATAATCAATTTCTGGGGGCATCTTTTGGCGGCAATCAGACTCTGATTAATGAGTTCACACTCTCAACCATCGCCGTCGCTCCCGAATACTCAAAGTCCGGATCACCGATTCCGGATGCAAGCGGCAGAATTTTTGGCTATCCAGCGGCTTCTTATTATACCTGGATGGGCGCGGTTCCTGGAACAAAGTCTCAAAATCCCTGGAGACGCTCTGCCGGGTGTGTAGAAGATAGGGAGGCAAATAAGGCAGGCGATAAGGTAATGCCTGAAGGCCTGCGGAATTTGCCTCCCTTCTCTTTCGTGAAGTCCAAGTCCCTCAAAAGCATCCCAAAGTTTGATATCCTGCCCGACATGTAGCTGTTTCATCCATGGAACTTAATCTGCCGTACCGGGGCAAAGGAGATGGGTTGATAGTCGTCGCGCTCGCCCTTATTATCCTTATTTCTTACTTCCTCTGGCCGCTTCTCGACGGCCTGGTCCTTGGATTTGTCTTCGCATATGTCGGCCGGCCGGTGCGAGATCTATTCGGAAAAAAGAGACGAAAGATCGGCTCTCTTGCGGCCATAATCTGCATTGTCGCTCCGCTTTCTGCGATCTTTGCCTCGGGTGTCTTCGAGGTTATAAGGCAGATATGGTGGCTGGAGAATCACCAGAGCGAGATCATCGCCACCAGCTATGAATTCGTTTCCCGGGTCCATATTCCGCAAGTTATATTCAATGAACTCTCCCGGGATATGGCCAATTTGATGGGAATAAGTCTGAACCTTCTGACCAATCTGCCGGTCTTTGGCCTCGGCACAACTATCACGCTCGGGTTCCTTAACTTATTGATCGCCTTTTGTGTTTGCTACTTCCTCCTGCTGGATGGAAAGCGGCTGGTACAGGCAATGTTAGTCGTCTTAAATCTGGAAGAGAGTGACTTTGAGCTGCGCTGTCTGACAAGAATTGACTGTATCCTTTGCGGCGTTTACATGGGCAGCATCTATACCGCAATCGTAGGCGGAATAACCTCTATTGCGATATTTTATATCTTCGGAGTACCCCGGCCCTTTGCCATGGCCAGCATTGTCTTCCTGGCGGGTATGGTGCCTTTTCTGACCTGGCTCGTGTTTATACCCACCGCCATCAGCCGGTACATTGAAATCGGGCCGATGGATGCGCTTCTCTTTTTCATAGCGGCCTCTATACTGGTTCACGTTGCGGAGCTGGTCATCCGGCCTTATATCGTCTATACCAAATCCTCGATCCATCCGCTGCTGGTTTTGCTCGCTTTTCTGGGTGGAGGAGTTGTTGCCGGGATCTCCGGCTTCTTCCTGGCTCCTGCCATGGTCGGAGTAATAACCGGCATCTTTCAGGTGATGCGTGAAGTACGGGAGGAAAGAGAGAACAAGCACGGGCCGGAGGCCGCGGATTCGTGACGCCTCGATTAGGGACGCCTCGATTCAGGATAGTCTCCTTATCATAAGCTCCCGCATCCTTGCGATTCATAAACATCTATCTTGCCTGTTCGCTTCGTCGAAAGACGAATGCCGAAACCTTTATATTCGTTTATTGCCTACCATATCTTGGCAAGAGTCAAATCTTCTTTTCCCCTCCTACATCATGACTTTTGCCTCCCTCCTATCACATGATATTCGTCATCCTATCACTCCCGACCTGGTGGAGAACAGCCCTGAAGAGGGCAAATCGTCTTGTTAAGAGTGATGAAGAACGAATTGCGCCTTCCTGAGGCGGAGCAAATTTTGGCATTCGATAATCTCGCGATATCAATTTCGCAGGGGGGGTTTGAGCTTGCCCGGAAATGATATGAAAGTTTGTTCTTTTTTTGAAAAAGTCCGTCACGGCGCAAATCCACGGCAACCCGTATATACCTTCCGTTTCAACTTGATTTGAATGTTGAGCGACCGGCGCCTTTCCGTTGTAGCAGAGCTGATCAGAGATCACGTATCTCTGGACGGGATAGACCGGTATTGTGCAGAGACCGGGGTGCAGAGCCGGGATTTTGTGGCGTTGGAGCCCTCTGAATTTGACGGGGAGGTATTTGCTATAGACGGCTCCAATGTCTCGATCTGCAGCTGGTCGGCAGCAAATCTCAATTTGATCCGTGCAGGCTATGTCGTCTATCGGGGAAGGGATTGGCAAAGGACGGTCATCACCTATGACGATATTTTTTTAGCCGACCCCAGGATGTGCCGAGAAGTTTTCGATCCCTATCTGGAGCAGATTTTCAACCAGAAGGGAATCGATCTCAAAGAGTCGGATCTGGACCGGCTCTCCAGCTATTTTCGGGAGCTGCAAGAGTACATCGCTCTGGATGACGCCATAAGGGAAGCCAAATCAGGTGACATCATACTCTATGACGGCAGCTTCGAAGTCTTTGAACCATTGCGAGAGTCCCTTAACATCGTTTTCTCCCGGGCGGAGGAGAAAGGCGTAGCCCTTCTGGCCATAGCCAAATCGAGCTCGCTATTCTGGGGTGAGGGGATCTCACTGCCCTTTGTGCAGCACACCAGCATTGCAGGAAGCAAGATTCTGCCCGGCGTTCCCTGGTATTTGAACTTGAAGGATAAGAAGGTGGAGCATAGCCAGGGCAAATGGGGTGGAGAGACTTACATAGTCCGCTTTAGCGGCCGCAGTGAACGTGCCTTTCGAGTGGATGCGCCCAAATATCTTGGAAGCCTTGTCGGACCGATCTTTGGAAAGCTGGCTGCATATTCCTGTTCGGCAGAATGCCTGGGATATCCTCATGCGCTATTTAGAGCCCACCGCGACATTATGATCACGGAGAAAGAAGGCGGATTCACGAGGTTGAAGCTGATGGAGATGCTGAATCGTGGGGGGCTGGGCCTCTCTCAGGTGAAGATTCTGATGCAGGATTATCATGATATTCTGGACATGAGGCAGGGCATTTAGATAAACTGATAAAATGATCTTCATAAGAGAAAACAAGAACCTATGCTAAAAATAGGGCTAAAAATAAAAATGTGTGCAATAATTAATCTGATAATGCAGAACGATGATGAAATGCTATAGTGAAATGCTTTGATGAAATGTTAATGATGAAATGCATGATGAAGTGAACTGGCTAATCCGATACTAATGTATAATACTTATGTATGGTGCTAAATAGCGATGTTCCGAAAGGGAGAATGAAGGTGGCCCTGAGACAAGATAGGCATCGAATTGACGATGAAGCAGGAAAATTGGATCGAATTGTAATCGAAAACGAGAAGACTACCTACAGAATCGTCTCTAAGAGCGTTAGACGAATATCATTTCACTGTGCCCTACGACCAGGCCGATGAGGAGCGTGTGGAAGTGGGTCAGATATTTTCTATCAAAGACCAAAATCTCACCTTCCTTGCGCGCGTCCTGAACATCGAGCACAGCTCCAACTACGACGGCCACTGGGATACCACTATGAAGGGCACTCAGTTCTTTGACGACGATCAGATCTTCAACCGGGTCGTCGCCGAACCCCTGGGCTGCGTCTCTCCAGAGGGTGTCTTCAGAAGGGCCCGAACCCTGCCCACCAAATTTTCGCCAGTGGCGCGTGCCGAGAAAGAGGAATTCAAGTTCCTGCGTGGCGTTATGGGGGATATCGAGGTCGGATACCTGAGAAATGGATCAAGGCTGGTTGAAGAGATTCCGGTGGCCTTGCATAGCGAGGCCATGGACCACCACATGGGCGTCTTCGCCACAACCGGAATGGGCAAGTCCAACTTCATGAAGGTCTTTGCCGCCTCGTGCATGCGTCTGGCGGCGCGAGGCGAGTCCAAGTTCGGGCTTCTGGTCGTTGATCCCCATGGGGAATACTTGAAAGGAAACGCGAACGGAAAGATGCCGACCAAAGGCCTGACCCATCTCAAGAGATACCGGGAAGGTCTCGCTTGCTACTCCACAGATCAGAAGAACGCCAGCGATCCGGGAGTGGAGGAGCTGGCCATATCCGAGAGCGAGGTTCGGCCGGAGGATATCGCCCTGCTCTATGAGTGGTCGCCGCCCCAGAGAGACGCACTGGATGCCATCTCCAGGATATTGGACTCGGGCAACTGGCTGGAGGAGATCCAGCGTCCTGAGGGGCTGGCCAGAATGGTCCAGGAAGGCTTCAAGGACACTACCGTCATGGTTCTGGTTCGAAGGATTAAGAATGAGCTGGAGAGAAACAAATACATAAAGAAGAGGTCCAGCCTGAACAACATCCTGGTCAATCTGCAGAGGGGAAAGGTCGTCCTGGTGGATATACCGAGGATGAGCGACCGCTCCGAGCTCTTCTTGCTCTCAGTCCTCTCGCGCCACATACTGGAGGAGTACAAGAAAGATGAGCAAGAAGGCCGCAAGAACTGCCTCATCACCATCGAGGAGGCGCAAAGAGTCCTCGGCACGGGCGGCAACATCTCTCGCTTCGAGAGCATAGCCAGGGAAGGTCGCAAGTTCGGGGTGGGCCTGTGCGCTATTACCCAGCAGCCCAAGCTCATAGACAAGCAGCTCCTCTCCCAGTTCAATACCCTGGTGGTCATGGGCCTGGGAGACAGAAACGACCGCCAACAGCTCGAAGAGTCGGCCAAGCAAGATCTGTCCTCCATGGATATCGAGATTCAGACCCTGGAGAAGGGAGAGGCCGTCGTCTCAACATTGAATATCCCCTTCCCGGTCCCTGCCAGAATACACCGCTATGAGGATTACTTGCGCCGCCTGGAAAAGGAAGAAAAGGAGGATAGCCTCATAACCAGGGGCGGCTTCAAACCATTTCTGGATTAGGAGCGGAAGCGTTGAAGATAATTCATCTGGCTGATTCGCACTTGGGCTTCTCCAGCTACAGCCGTATGGATGAGCACGGCCAGAACCGGATTGAAGAGATGGTCTACACGGGATTTGATCAGGCCATCGAAAAGATCATTCAGGCTCGTCCCGATGCAGTTGTCCATGCTGGCGACGTCTTCCACCATGTTCGACCCAAGATCAAGCCCCTGGTAGTCTTCCAGAGGGGTTTGCAGCGGCTGATGGAAGAGGGCATACCTGTGATCATAATCAGCGGCAACCACGATGCCCCCAAGAGCTTTTCTCTGACCAGCCCCTTCCGGCTCTTCGAGGGTTTGCGGGATGTGCATATTGCCCAGCGGTATAAGTATGAGCGCTTTCTGGTCGGGGACCACTATTTTCATTGCATTCCCTTCTGTCTGGAGCCGCAGGACTACCTGACAGAGTTTGAGAAGATCGAGCGTTCGGGGAGAGATGTTCTGGTTATGCACGGACTGGTGGAGTCGCTGCAAAACCGTAAGATGAGGAGCGTGGGAGAGCATGAGCTGAAGGACAGCCTTCTCAAGAGCGACTTTGACTACATAGCCCTCGGCCACTTTCACGGGCAGGCACGGATTGCCAATAACGCCTACTACAGCGGCTCGGTGGAGTACTTCAACTTCGGGGAGTCCCAGGACGAGAAGGGAATGCTTCTGGTGGACCTGGAGACGGGCAAGGCCACGAATGTGCCTGTGAAGCCCAAGTACATGATGGATCACCCGGCCATAGACTGCAGAGGATTACACTCGGAGGAGATAGCAGAATCTCTGCTGGAGCTATGCCAAGAGGACGAGGTAAGAGACCGGATGGTTCGTATTACTCTGAAGAACGTCAATCGAGCCGCTTACAGAAGCATAGATCAGGGAAGGCTCAACAGGCTGGGAACGACGGCTCTTTACTTCAAGATTCGGCTGGAGTTTCTTGATGAGGAAGAGCATATCGAGCGACCTGTAGACAGAACGTCGCTCCATCTGGAGTTTGCCGGTTTCATGGAGGAGAAAGCCTCACTGGATCTGATACCTAAGACGATAAAGGACGAAGTTGTCAATTATGGATCAGAGATTATGAAAAAGGCAGTGCTGGCCAGGCACAGAGAGGCACTGGATGCATCTTAACAGGCTGGTCATGCGCAACTTCAAGAAGTTTCGTCGCGCCGAGGTGGAGTTTCAAGACGGGCTCACCGGGATCGTGGGCAGCAACGGTACCGGCAAAAGCACCATAGTGGAGGCCATTGCCTGGGCTCTCTATGGAAACCGTGCTTCCAGCATAAAACGGGATTTCATCCGCAATGCCCATGCCGGGGAATCCGATCCTGTGGAGGTCAGGCTCACACTCTCTCTTGGCAAACAGGAACTGGTCATCTTCCGGGCCATGAAAGGAAAAGGCCTGATGCCGGAGGCCTTTCTCATTATTGGATGGCCAGAGGATTGCAGCAGGCACCAAAGAGGTGGACCTGAGGCTGGAGGAGATCCTGAAGATAAGCTATCAGGACTTCATGAAGACCTTCTACGCCCGGCAGAAGGATCTGGACAATCTGCTCAAAGAAGGCGGGGTGGGTAAGAGAGAGTACCTTCTGAAGCTTCTGGGCCTGGAAGATATCAAAGAGCAGGCCATAGAGGAGATCAAATCCGACCGTGCCTCCCTGGAGGAGCAGAAGAGCCGGCTGGAGGGAGCACTGGCTGAAGTCGGAGATGTAATGGCCCGGCTGGAGAGCGCCTCAGGGGAGATTCTGGCCGCAGGAAAGGGCCTGGAGGAAGCCGAGAGAAGCCGGGCAGATCTGCAAGATAAAAGGGAAAAGAAACGACAGGAGCTGGAGGCCATGGCCGAAAAGAGGCGTCAGCACGGCCTTCTGGCGGAGAGGGCAAAGAGCCTGGAGGCAACGGACGGAGAGCTGAATGAGATGATAAGGGCTGCAGAAAAGCGGCTCTTGGATATCGATGCCTCTAAAAAAAGGCTCTCGGGACTTCAGCCGATGCTGGAGAGGCTGTCCTCTATAGCGGACCGGCTGGAAATCTTGCAGCCCAAGAGAGTAGTCTATGAAGAGACGGCCCGCGGCATGGCGGCAGTTGATGCGGCGGCGCAGGGCGAGAAAAAAGCGCTTGCTGAAAGCCAAAGAAGTCTTCTGGATCTGGGCCAGGATGCCGCAATGCTGGAGGAACTCCGGCCCGGAGAGGACGAGCACACAAAACTGCAGGGCCGGCTCCTTGCCCTGGAGGGCTTGAGGGACAGGCATAATGAGATGCAGTCCAGGCTGAAAGAGGAGGCCGTCAGAGAGCAGGCGATCGACTCCAACCTCTCCCGCACGAGAACGCTGATTGATGATCTCCATAAAGCTCTTACCAGGCTGGAGGAGATTGCATCCTGCCGGGAGGAAGAAACAAGGTTCAAGATCGAACTGGCGGAGCTTTCCCGGCAAAGGCAGCTGCAAACGGATCTGGAAGGACTGCTGGCGCGAAAGACGGGACAGGTTGAGCGCCTGGCCAGGCTGAAGAGCGAGGCGGGAAAAGCACGCCAGGACTTGGAAGCCCTGGGCAATATCGAGGAGAGGGAGGCTGAGCTGCGCCGTCAGGATAGGGATCTGGACCGGCTGGGGGGCGATCTTAACCGCGTCCTGTCAGATCTGAGAGGGAGCAACAAGGTTTCGGAGCTGGCCCTGGCAGAAGCTGAGCGCTCCATAAAGAAGGTCACTGCCCTGGGGGCAGAAGGGCTCTGCCCTACCTGCGAGAGGCCGCTAGAGGGCCAGCGCGATCTTCTCGTAAAAAAGTATGAAGATTCCGCGGCAAGAGCCCGGGCAGAGATGGAAAAGCTTGCCGCCAGCATCTCAGCCCAGAAGGAGTTGATCGAGGGGGCGACCAGGTCGAGGAGCAATCTGGCCAGGGCTTTCGATGAATTGAATGCTCAAAAGAGCAGACGTTCGGCTCTGCAGGCCAATTTGAAGAGCCTGGCCCTGCAGATGCACGAGTCGCAGTCTGAGATCAAGGATATCTCGACCAGAATTGAGGGACTGGGAACAGTCAGTTTCGATGCCGGAAAGCTGGAAAAGGTGGAAACGGCTCTAAAAGCTCTTGCACCTCTCGTTTTGGAGTATGCCGGCCTTTCCCTGCGGCTGGAGGATCTGCCCGGCCTGGAAGCGGAGATTGCCAGGCTCCAGAGCGATCAGGCGGCTTTAGTGGAGAGGCAGGCGCAGCTCGACCGGCAGATAGTGGCTCTCGGCTACCAGGAGTCGGATTACATAGAGGCCCGAAAGCGTCAGGTCACACTCAAGCCGCTTCACGATCGTTTTCTCTCTCTCTCGGAGAGGGCTAGACAAATTCCCGCCCTGGAGGAGAGAATAAAGAAGCAAGAGACGGAGATCTTGAGGCTTGATCAGTCTCTAAAGGCTTCGCAGGACTCGCAAAGGGATCTGGGTTACAATCCTCATGAGTATGAGGCTCTCTTCAAGGAGAAGAAGGATCTCGCGGCTGCTGAGAGTGAGGCGCAGAGGATTCGCCTGATGATGGCAGGCGAGATTGAGATCAGGGAGAGGCAAGCCGCAGCAAAATGTGCTCTGGAAAACCTCGCTTTGGATCTCAAAGGGTGCAGGGAACAACTCCTGGCCCTGGCATACAGCCCGGATGAGCATGAAATGGTGAAAACAATTCTGGCCGGCCTGGAAGAGAGCCTGGAATTGGCGAGGAAGGCAGTCTCTGAGAGCCAGGTTAGGATGGGCGTTCTACTGGCAGCCCGGGACCGACTTATCCAGGAAGCGCAGAGGAAGGAGGAGCTGGAGAGGGCAGCCGGGCAGGTGGGCCGCAGGATTGAGGTGGTGGACGTGACCCGAACTCTGGTAAACAGCTTCATGGATCAGGTCTTGATAAGAGTGAAGAATGATATCGCTCACACTGCCGGAGAGATCCTGGAGGAGGTCAGCGGCAAGTACAGCCTCCTCAAGATCGACGACGACTTCAATATTCAGGTCGAGGATGGAGGCGAATGGTATCCGATTTCCCGCTACTCGGGTGGGGAGATCGACATGATCGCCGTATCCGTGCGCGTGGCCATCAGCGAGTATCTGATGCGCTTTGGGCCGGATGGGGAGAGCTACTCCTTCCTCATACTGGATGAGGTCTTCGGCAGCCAGGATCTGGAGCACCGGGAGAAGATGATTCAGATGCTCCGCAGCCTGGAAGAGCGGTTTCCTCAAATTATCGCCATCAGCCATATCAGCGATGTGCAGGGACAGTTCGACAACACCTTGCAGGTCGTGGAGGATGAGATGGGCAACAGCCGGGTGGAGGCTATTTAGCCCAGCGCATATCTCAGCAACCCTGCCAGCTTCACGGCATCCCAGTCCAGGTGGCGGAGCATTCTGGCCATGAGACGGCTGGGCCGGTCGATATCCCCGTGCTCCTCAATAGCTCTTATGAGCCGGGGTTTTCTTGCCAGATAGCCGACAACCCCGTCCAGCTCAGCATCGCTCATTTTATTCAGCATGCGGTTGACTCTCATGCCGATCTCCAGCTCCCGGCCCAATTTGGCCCGCCAGAGCCGGTCGTACTCGCCGAGGCGCTCGGCTGAGCTGTCGCCCTCCAAGGCCGCAGCCGCAGCCACGCCCCCCGCGATCTTGGCCGCGACAAGACCCGGATAGATGCCGCCTCCCGAGGTGGGCTTGACCTGGCCTGCAGCATCGCCCACGGCCAGCAGTCCTTCTACAGCCGTCGCCGCAGGCGGGCCCAGGGGCAGACCGCCCACGTTCATGGTCGTTGCCGATCCACGGACTCTTTTTCTCATCCTCTCCGTCTTCAAGAAAGCCCGCAGGTGCTCGCATCCCCGCTCGCGCGCACATAGGCCGATGCGGGCCGTCCCCTCATCTGTCGGAATGACCCAGGCGAAGAGCCCTGGTGCCGGTCCCAGGTGCAGCTCCACCGATTCAGGATCCTCCACAGCAAAAGGGACCTCCACCTGCGCTCCGGAGAGAGTGATTTGCGGCGGCATAATGCCCGCCTGGCGGGCCAGTCTGCCCCTGACTCCCTCCGCCGATATCACAATCTTGGCCTCGATCTCCTCGCCGCCAGCAATGGTCAGAGTGCATTTGCCCTCTTCTGGACTTCATCTTCCGGACCGATGAGCAAAGCCGGAGCTCTGCGCCCTCCCGCAAAGCATCCAGGGCCAGAGCCCTGTCGAAGAGTCTCCTGTCCACGACATAGGCTTTGCAGGATGGGGCCTTGAAGTTCAGGTCGAGAGCCGCCCGGAGAAAAGATCGCGGCACCGAACATGCCTCGCAGGATGAAAGAGCCTCCTGCCAGCTCCGACTCGGCCACGGCACCGGCACCCAGGAGCCCGGCGCACTCCACCGGCCACCCGATAGCCGCATGCTCCTCCAGCAAAACAGTTCGCGCACCGGCAATGGCCGCATACTTGGCGGCCATGGAGCCTGCCGGGCCCGCGCCGATGACGGCCACATCGTAACGATCCATATTCAGAAGAAAAGATGATGACAATATTGTTAACTTTTTCTTAGCCCTGGATTTATGCCCAGGTCAGATCCTTCCATTTGGATCGCAAGGCCTACAAGGATTCACGGGAAACATCTCTCCAGGTATGCCGCCAGATCCTCCAAGGTCTCGATCTTCTCCTCGATGGGCTTGCCTTCGGAGATGCGCTCGTATACCACTTCCCAGGTGCTGTATCTCCGGAGCCGCATAACCAGCTCGCCGGCAGGTGTTGTCGCCAGATCGGTCTCGAAGCGTATCCACCGGTCGTTCTCCTGAGCACCTCGAAGTTCGTGCAGGCTCCGCATGTGCCGCCATAAAATTCGCCATCCACAACATCGATGTACAGCCTTATCCAGGATACGCACTTCGAGTAGCGATAAACTCCCTCTGTATGCAATCGGGGCCGTCCCATCCGGCTAGTGGTGGCATCATTTCAAGATTCATGTTCATAATTTATCCAAATTTCAGAGATGTTGTCAGATATCATAGACATAATCATGATGATCGAAATTGACGAACCATATTTCGTTTCCCACAACTCTGTAAATAACAACCCAATTGCCTACGTGAACACTGCGATAACTCGCGAGATTTTGGGTTAATGTCTCACCTATCTCTGGATTTTGAAGAATTTCTCTGATCTTATTCAAAGTCCTTTTCTTTAAGACAGCATTCTTCTTGGTGAGTCGTTTGAAATTTTTATCAAATAACGGGGATGATTGTAGCGCGTAAATCATGAAAACTTAGAGATTGGCAAGATGTTCTATGAAATCATCAGCATTCTTGAAGCGTTTTCCAAGACCTGCCTTTAGCTCTGCCTCGCCTCTCCGGGTATTGGCGACGATTCGCGTATCGTCTTCAATGCTTTTTTGCTTGCGGCTGGGTTCTGAATGATTTCTGTCTCCATTCGTATCTCCTGCATAAAACGAAGCTCTCAATGGATTAAACGCTTTCCCTGACTCTTGCTGCATTCGGTCTGTATCATTTCACCCTGCAATAGAGTCCTTTGGACGTCCTCCCTCGCGCTCAGCGACTCTGCGGTTTTATTCGTAACTACCAGGAATTATAGAGCATGGGCTGAACAAGAGCGACGATGTGATCGTGAAGGGCAAACGTCTTTCGGCATTTGGAGAAATCGATAGAGTGGACCTTGAATCCTGACAAAAGGTTGTGGGCAATTTGTGCAAAAGCATTAGTAGAATCCGCACCTATTATTGTTCATGCCCGAGGTCGTGCAGCTAACTGAAGAGAAAGCAGAAAAGAAGGAAGAAGGCGCGTCTGGTGAGGATTCAACCCCATCCGTTCCCCCCAGAACCATCTGGTCCGGCAACCTGCGCATAGGTCTCGTGAACATCCCGGTGAAAGCAATGTCCATGATCAGAAATACCCGGATCAGCTTTCGCATGATTCACCGGAACTGCAAGACGCCCATCTCCTTCAAGCGCATCTGCCAGGAGGGTGACGAAGTCTCACTCGCGGATACCGTTTACGGCTATCCTCTGGGCAAGGGCAAGTACGTAATCCTGGAAAAGAAAGAGATCGACCGCATGAAGCCCGAATCGAAGAACACAATAGCCCTCGACCGTTTTGTGAACTTCTTTGAGGTCGATCCCCATTACTTCGAGAAGACCTATCTTTTGCTGCCTGATAGATCCGAGGATGCATATTCACTTTTACGAAGCGTAATGGAGAAGACGGGAAAAGCCGCTATCGGCAAGATCACAATGCACTCGCGCGAGAATCCTGTCATGGTCCACTACTACCGCCGGGCAATTGTCGCCACCACCATGAAGTATCCCGATGAGGTCCTGGATTCGGAAGGCTACTCGGTTCTGAAAGAGCTTCCCGAGCCGAAGGAAAACGAGCTGCAACTGGCCATGGAGATTGTGAAAGGCCTGAGTGGAGACCTCGATTTCAATACTTACAAAGACGAATACAGGAAGCGAATCGAGGCCCTGGTCAGGTCCAAGATGGAAGGAGTCGTCATAGTCCCGGAGGCGAAAAAGGCCAAACCCGCTGCCAAGAGCCTCATGGAGGCCTTGCGGATGACGGCGGAGTCATTGAAATAGTTCGTACAATCGCGATTAATAGGCAATTTGAAATGTCAATAGAAATGGATCCCATAAAGCCTATGCTGGCAGTCTCCGGTCAGCCCTTCAATAGAGTCGGCTGGATCTTCGAGCCCAAGATAGACGGAACGCGCTGCATTACCGCAGTCGCAAAGGATGTGCGGCTGCATAACCGCAGGCTGGTGGATATAACATACCGCTATCCGGAGGTGGCCGGCGCCCTGGCCCACGCTGCCCGGGAATGCGTTCTGGACGGAGAGATCACCGTCTTTGTGAAAGGCCGGCCAAGTTTTCGAGCTCTAGCCGGGCGTGATCACCAGATGGAGAGAATGAAGATCGATTACCTCTCCCGTGCCATGCCGGTAAGCTACATTGTCTTTGATATCCTCTATGCCAAAGGGAAAAGCGTGATGGACCTGCCTCTTCGCGAGAGAAAGGAAATTTTGCGCGAAGAGCTTGAGGAGGGCGAGATTGTAAGCATTGTGGATTCGTTTCCTGAAAAGGGCGAGGATTACTTTCAGGCAGCTCTTAAGATGGGCATAGAAGGAGTCGTTGCCAAGCGACTGGACTCCCGGTATTTGCCAGGGATCCGAAGCCAGGACTGGATAAAGATCAAAAAAAGCCTCACGGTTGACCTGGTCGTGGGCGGCTACATCCCGGGAAATGGAGATCGCGAGCAGTACTTCGGCGGCTTGCTTATGGGAGCATACGACCACAGTCAACTGGTATACATAGGACGGGTGGGATCCGGCTTTTCTGAGGATGAGCTAAAGGAGATCACAAGTCACTTTTTGCCCAGAATCCAGTCTCCTTTCTCCAATCCGCCAACAACCCCGGAGGCAGTCTGGGTCGAGCCGAATCTGGTGGTGGAGGTAACAGCCCTGGAGGTCACACATGACGGTCACCTCAGGGCGCCCGTATTCTTGCACACCAGGGACGACAAAGACCCGCTAGAATGCACAATAGACCAGCTCAATTAGCCAATCTCATCCGGGCCAAAGGCTGCAGAATCGCTAATCTCTCCATACTTCCAGCCAGATCTGGACATAATCGTCTATATGATTGCTGAAATCTAATGAGGGGTTATGATGAGATCAATGACAAAGTATCTGGCTGTGATCGTATTGGCATGCACTATGACGGCGATATTGAGCACCATCACAGCATCCGCCGAAAGCGATGACCTCTATAGCCTGAAGAATCTCATCACATCCTTTGAAGACAGACTGATAAATTCCTCTGACCTGGCATTCTTCCTTGCCACTCACAACTATGATGTAGTCCCGAGGGGCGATCATGTGGATCTGTTCCTGAATGGAAAAGTCTACAAGCTCCTTCCCAATGGCGATGCTCCCGGTCTATGCAATATAGAGTAGTCAAAGCCAGTTTTGATCTCGATTTCGGCCTGATATTTTGTCAAGTTCTCGAAAGAAGAAAATTAGAAGGATCTTGACCCATTTCTGCGCTCATGCTTTTTCGGGATCGTAACGTTAACCCCGGCTCCACACGTTCCAACTGGCCGCTAATAATAAGCTTCCAGATCGAAGAAGGATGATCGGAAGAGAATAACTTTCCGTTCCCTGCCCGAGCTCCTGTTCCAAAATGACTGAGGGCGTGTGGCCAGCAGTCTATACCATCACCTGCTCCTTCAGAATGTATCTGATCAGGTCTTCTGAGAGTTTCGTCTCTCTCTGCAATCTCTTCACAGTCTCCTCGATGCTGTTACCTTCAGACATGAGGCTTGATATGCGGCTCACAATCTTTTCGCCAATGGCATAGTACTCATCGATGTCCTTGCGGTGGCCCCAGACATCTCCCCTCAAGAGCTGCACGCCTTGAATTTCGAGGAATTGTTGGGCCGCCTTCGACATGGTCTCATGATACGAGGGCGGGATCTGCACGGCCCGCAGACGAGGACAGGACTGTACCAGGTTCATCACATCCATATTGGAGGCTCTGAATGCCAGATGAACCAGCTGCTCATTCCGATTTAGATCAGTAATTTCTCTCTTCGAACTAACTACCCTCAGCTTCATGACACTTACCAATGCTCTTAAAATATTTATAGATAATGGTAATCATAGTACTCCTTATTTAGATATACTGAGATCAGGAAATGATTTGATGAAATATTTATGTATCGGTGCTACCATGTATAAATATTATACAAATTATGTTAAAGAGTTCAAAACGTTTTTATGATACACAAATTTTTATATTTATAAAGCTACCTTTTGCTTAGTTAGCGATGGTACAGTCAAATATGTTTCTTCTCCCGGAAGGATCTCACAGCCGCAGCGCAGTTTGCCAGGATTTTGCCTGCCAGATCCTGGCTTGGCCAGGACCCAAGGCCGCAATCGGGACCTGTCGCACGGAGCCGTCCTCCGAATTGGGCATAGGCTTTCTCCAGACGTTTCTTCCATAACCGGGGGTGACTCCATGTTGAGGATCTCTTTCTCCAGCCGAATCATGTCATCCCAGAGATTGATGCCATATTGCTCGTTTAAGCCGGCGGACATGGAGAGAATATCGGTGCGGGCGATGCCTGCCCGAATGTATGTGTCCGTCTCATCCAGAACCTTCTTGTCGATCAATCTCAAGTAATCCGGATGCGCTGCAGACTCGACACCCAGGATGTTGATACCGGGAACGCGGGCACAGGCCTCGGCATAAAGGGGCGAATGCAAATGCACCTCGCAGTCCATATCCCGGCAGGGTGCGCTCGCAATCTCCAGGGCCCGGCAAATCTCATCTTCAGAGAATATTGTGTTGGAGCTCATGCCGAGGCTCGGCTCATCAATTGAAGCCACAACCATTCTTCCTTCGGCCTTAGCCTCGGCGAGGAACCTGGCTACGCTCTCCGCCAGAGTGTAGAGAATATCGGTATAATTCGTGGCCCCAAAAGCGGATATGTAAAGTTCGACGGGTCCCGTGACACAGACGCGCACACCCTGGCCCGGAGGCACCGCCTCCAGCTCCATAATCTTCGCGTGCTCTCTCTTTATCAGGTAAGGGCTTTCCGTAAGCTCCGGGTCTTCGAGGGGGTCCATGAACATGCGAATCATGTTCCGGAACTGGGGATAGGTGGGGACCTCGACGCCTGCATTTCGCTTTTGAGCCAGGACATCCCGTACCAGTTGTAGATACTGATCGCGAGACAAACTCTCCAGACGGACGCCTTTCGGCAGGGGATAGCTGCCGACGTCATCGAAGAAAATGCCTTTCAATTGACTGGACATCAAACCTCCGTAAGGAAGCGCCCGAGGTAATCCTTTAGAGAAGCGTAATTTCCGTTCATCTTCTCAAAGTGCTCCTCCAGTTCATCCAGCCGGGCCATGACCTGCGGCAAAGCCGGATTTATGCCAGTGAGTCTAACGATCTCCTCCGGGAATTTGGCTGGGTCCGCCGTCTCCAGCGAGATGCAAGGACTCCAGTCCCCGCACTCGTTCAGATACCTCACAAGGCCTGCCCATGCTACTGCCCCATGGGGTTCCAGAAGGACTTCATATTGGCTATAGGCATCTTTGATGGTCTGCCGGGTAACGTCGTCCGTGATAGAAACGGCATAAAGGTCCTTATGCATAGCTATAAGGTCCGGCTGCTTGGAAACCCGTCCCGTCTCGTCCATCTGGCCGCCGTAAAGGCAGAAGAGCCTTGCCAGGTTGCTGGGGTGGCCGACGTTCATGGCATTGGATATGCAGTTCTTGCTGGGCCGGATGGGCTTGTAGACGCCCGTCTGCATAAAGACTGGAAATTCATCGTTCTCGTTCGTCGCCACCACGAACTTATGCACGGGAAGGCCCATCTTCATGGCAATGAGCCCTCCCATGAGGTCGCCGAAGTTGCCGCTGGGCACTGAGAAGACGACCTCAACTCCCTGCAATGCCGCGCGCGAGCGGGCGTAGAAGTAATAAACCGCCTGGGGCAGCAGTCTGCCTATATTTATAGAATTGGCTGAGGAGAGGTTGAGCCCGAGCAGTTCGGGATCGGCAAATGCCTGTTTGACCAGGGCCTGGCAGTCATCGAACTTGCCGTCTACTGCCAGCGGGAAGATATTCTTGCCTAAGGTGGTCATCTGGCGGCGTTGCCTGACCGTCACCTCCTTCTCAGGAAATAATACAACTACTTTTATGTTGTCCAGGCCATAGAAAGCATGAGCTACGGCAGAGCCGGTATCCCCTGAGGTGGCGGTGAGTATAATGATGCTCTTGCCGTCCTCCTTCAGGAAGTATTGGATCATCCTGCCCATGAGCCGGGCAGCGAAGTCCTTGAAGGAGCAGGTAGGGCCTTGATCCAGTCGCAGCACGTATTTTTCGTCATAGACGCGCTCCATTGGAATCTCATAATTATAGGCGTCCTGCAACATATTTCTCAGAGCGGAGTCTGTGATCAGATCGCCCAAGTAAGGCTTGACGACTTCATAAGCGATCTGTGGATAGCTCATCTTGGGAAATTCCTCGATAATGCTCTCGGGGATCCGGGGAATCTGCTCAGGCATAAAGAGCCCCTTATCCGGGGCCTGGCCCATCAGGAGCGCCTGCCGAAAGTCCACACGCTCGAAGTGGCCGTTGGTGCTGAAGAACTTGATAAGAGACATGGTCCCATGAAATTAGGCGGAATTGATCTTTAAGCTCTTTGCCACGAACAAAATGTTTTAGGCCGCTGTCTTCTTGCAGTGATCCACAAGGGCCCTCAAGATGTCGGTATCCTTCAGCATTCCCATCAGCTTCTGGCTGGATGTGACCACGGGCATCTGATCTATCCGGTTCTTGCGCATAACGGCCGCGCATTCGCTCACTTCATCGTTTTTAAAAGCCATTTTGGGCGGCACCATGGCCTCGCGAACGGGAATATTGCGGAGCCTGATACGAGAAACGGTGTAGTACTTGCTGATGGTCTGCATTACCCGATCCCACATCCAGGTATCCTCTCCGTCGTCAGCAGACATATCCGTCTTCTCCACGGATTCCTCGATCACGCTGGCTTTGATGAGGTCCCGGTCTGAGATTATGCCCACCAGCTTAAGGTCGGTATCAATGACGGGGCATGCTTCCACGGCTGCATACTCCATGATCGATCCGGCGATGGTCAAGGGCATCTCGCTCCAGAGCACCACGGTCTCCTTTTCCAGGTACGACTCAATGCTCTCGGTTATCTTCATGTCCTCTGCCACGCGGATGATATCGGCAACGGTAAGTATCCCCACCAGCTCTTTGCCTTCCACCACAGGAAGCCGTCTTATGCCGTGCCTGATAAGCAGTTCAGAGGCCTCAACGATGCTCTTCTCCGGGCTTATCACAACCGGATCGCGAGTCATGAGCAGAGCTGTCTGATCTTCCTCGCGATTGCGGAGCAGGTCGGTCCTGGTGATCATTCCCACTACCTCGCCTTTCTTTACCACGGGAAGTCCGGACACCTTCCGGTCTTGCAGCGTCTTTAGGACATCGTCCCTGTTGCCAGGGATGGCGACGTAGGCCACGCTCCTGACCATCACGTCCCTGACGAGAAAGCTCACGATTATTCCCTCGGAATCGTCAAGACAGGAATACCGGAGTTGCGAACCACTTTTTCGGCCACGCTCCCCAAAAGGAACTTATCAAGACCGGTGCGTCCCACAGCGCCAATGATGATTACGCTCATGCCTGCCGTTTTTCGCATAGCTTATGATCTCGCTGCTGGGATGGCCCTCCACCACAGCGCTCTCGAAGGAGACGCCCATTTCCTTGGCCAGCTTCTCCACCTCTTTCACGGCTTCCTTTCCTTCTTTGAGGAGGAGCTCACGGATGCTGAATAGAAGCATGTCATCCGGCAGATGAGCCGTCCGTTCCGTGTCTGCCACATAGAGGGCGGTTACCTTTCCACCCGATATCTTGCCCAGCTCCAGGGCCACCTTGGCAGCCCTCAATCCGTGCTCTGATCCGTCGGTTGCAACCAGAATCTTCTCAAACATGATTTACCTCTAAATACCTCTAAAAGATAGCTGATATGTCAGATGGCCCGGCTCTGCGCACAATGCTGGCCAACGGATTCCTTGATCCCCACAGGTTGTTCGAGTCCCTGTTTATGACCATCACTCTTGCCTCTTTTCCTTCCTGGATGGACCCAAGCCTCTGATCAAGTCCAATTATCTTTGCACCATTTAGCGTGCACATCTTAAATACCTGTCTATCGTCATGCAGCAGGGCCTTCGCCAGGAGATGCATCTCCTCGAATATGTTGGGCGAGTTGAGCATGACGTTATCTGTTCCGACTCCCAATGTTATGCCCAGTTCCGTCATCCTTTTCACATTGGGCAGACCCACGCCGGTTACCAGATTGGATCTGGGACAGACCACGACCGGGATGTCGGCACGGGCCACAGATCTCAAATCCGACTCGTCGGCTTTGCTCATATGCACCAGGAAGTCTGGCTCCAATGCGATGGAGTCGCATATATCATCACGAGCGGCCTCTCCGGCGTGGATGGCCAGAGCCTGGCGGGCTTTTCGAGCCGATGCCGTCACTGTCTTAAGGTAATCGATATCGTGATCTCTGGCGCTGCTTATTCCCAGGCCCCAGCAGCTTTCCGGAGCACTCAATTCGCCCTCACAGGGCCGGCCAAAGATGCGCATGAGAAGCGGCAAATCCCTTGCCGCCTCCGTAAGCCTCAAAAGGCCTTCCTCTCCTCCTTCCCGAAAGTCGGCAAAGGCACAGGTGCCTGTATTCACCATCTCCATCAGGCTTCGTCTCATGCCCTCGATGATGAGCTCTCGCGGTGTTTCCGCCAGCAGACGTGCTTTTAGTCCATTCGGGCCGACAAGGTCTGAGAGCGGCAGGAAGGGCGGATCCTTGAAGGCAGAGTCGCCCACATGAACATGAGCATTGACGAAACGGGGGCAGACTATGCCCTCAAAATCAGCATCTACATGCCCCGTGCCGAACTCCTTTATGAACCCGTCCTGAAGGCTGATGTAGCCATCCAGGGTCTGGAAATCGTCACCGTAGATTATGGTTCCCTGGAGCAGGATCTCGCGCGATTGAGGCATCTCTCCATCTAGGGCAGGTAAAGCTATTTAGCTTCTCTTGGGCATTCTTGAGCATACTGATGAAATGTGCAGACTGCAGGCTTTCAGACTATTTGCGGTACAGACTATTGGCGATACAGACCATCGGCGGTGCAGACTATTGGCCAGGCCCTTCATATTCATCAACAGCGCCATGAGCGCGGACGGCAAGATCAGCTCCATAGATCGCAGACAGGTACGGATCTCCGGCCAGGCGGATCTGGCCAGGGTTGACGGCCTGCGGGCATCCAGCGACGCCATCATGGTGGGAATTGGAACCGTGCTGGCAGACGATCCCGGCTTGAGGGTGAAGTCGAAAGATTATCGCGAGGCGAGACTGGAGAAGGGCTGGCCGGAAAACCCGCTGCGCATTGTGGCCGACAGCCAGGCTCGCACGCCGCCTGATGCAAAAATCCTGGGTCCGGGGTGCCTGATCGCCGTCTCCCGGTCTGCGCCGGAGGATAGACTGGAAAGGCTCTCCCGGCAGTGTGAGATAATAAAATGCGGCATCGAGAGCGTGGATCTGGCGGAGCTGATGGCAGAGCTCTATGATCGCGGCATAAAGCGTCTGATGGTGGAAGGCGGAGCCCGGCTCAACTGGTCGCTCATCAGCCTGGGGCTGGTGGATGAGCTGTATGTCTACATCGGAGGGATGATCATCGGTGGAGAGAGTGCACCCACCCTCGTGGATGGCCAGGGATTTCGAGAGTCTTTTCCCCGCCTGAGGTTGGACTCGGCGGAGCGGCTGGACGAGGGTGTGCTTCTCAAGTGGAGCCTGGATCTGTGAATTCTATTCCTCTGTGGTTGAAAACGTCGCGAGCTCGCTGGATCTCAGCGGTTACGGACGTTCACCACAGAGCGCACAGGGAGATGCTGAATTTTCGGGCAAAGAATCGATTCGATCACGACACACGATTCTTACGCGGCTTGGAGAGAAGGCCAGCATGACGATTTGGTTTTAAGCGTGAGCCTGGCTGCGTGGTGGGGCGAAAACCGTCCTCGAAACGACCACGCTTAATCTCTCCACGACTCCGATTTATCATCGGCCTCCCTCGATGGACGGCGACGGCTTTAGATGCGGTTATTATAGGTGAGCACTTCATTATCATTTGATGGCGTCTACCTTAAATAAGTTTATATGCCTTCGTTGCATGATTTAATCGGGGAAAGCAATGAAGACAGATCGATTAGCTTTAGCAGGTTCGTTTTGTTGGAATAGAGACTGTCCTGGCTATGGCAAAGTAGATCACGGAAACATAGTCCGGTATGGTCGCACTGACAAGGGCACGCAGCGTTTGAAATGCAAAATATGTGGCAGAGTATTCGTAGGGAATAAAGGGACCATATTTTACGGCTTGCATCATAGCCCAAAAGAAATCCTAGAATGCCTGGCTATGCTTGCCGAAAGGAACAGTCTGGCAGCCATCCATAGAGTAAAAGGGATAAAAGAGGAAACCGTTCTGGATTGGCTTCGCAAAGCTGCAAACCATGCTGAGGAGATCGAAACGTTATTGCTTGCTAACCAACATCTGACTCGTGTTCAGCTTGATGCCATGTGGACTTATGTAGGTCATAAGGGGGAAAAAGCAACCATCCCGAGGAGCCCAATCGAGGTACCTTCTGGCGAGGCACCGCTATAGATATTGATACGAGGCTGAGGGTGGCACGTGCTATAGGAAAGAATGAGGAAGAAGTTGCAGTGGTTATGATGTCGCAAATAAGAGATCGCTACAATCCTATTGAACCCCCGGCGATATCAAGCGACGGAAACGATAGCTATCCTGAAGCAATGCTTGAAATCTGGGGTAAGTTGCCTGAATACACAGGTCGAGGAAGACCTCCAACACACAAACAACCGCAACCCGGATGGAAATGCCTTCAAGTGACCAAACATCGTTCTGGCAGCAGGTTGATTGGAATCACTCACAAAGTGGTCTACGGCGATCCAAGCGAAGTGCCAGATTTTATGGGTCTGAATACCGCCTACGTCGAAAGGACGAATCTAACCTCGCGACAAATGAATGGAAGAATGGTTCGAAAAACACTATCATTCTCTAAAGAAGAGGAGATGCTACGAGCATCTTGTGCCCTGGAGGACGTGGTATATAACTTAGCAAGACCGTTTAAATCATTAAGAGTAGAGGTCAATAATGATCAGCGACGATGGGAACCCAGATCTCCTGCTATGGCAGCTGGCATAACTGATCATATCTGGACAATTGGCGAGATTATGATGATGTTAGCGGTTCCTGAGAGAAACAACGCGTAATGG
>CAWCSK010000007.1:0-52297 GCA_963798205.1 uncultured Methanosarcinales archaeon | reverse complement strand
CAGCAATACGTAGGTCCCCTCCAGCACCTTCAACCATTCTACGTATTGCGGTTGACTTCGTCAACATACGTGGCTATTCTCGATTTGTCAAACGTCTCCAAGCTGAAGTCCACTCTGGACCTGGCCAGATCTATCTGGTTTCCGGTTATCTTGGCGCCGGTTGCATTGAATATGATCGAGCTCAGTATGTGGCAGGCAGTATGGCTGCGCATGAATCTGTAGCGCCTATCCCAATCTATTCTTCCGGAGACCTTATCTCCAACCGCAAGACCGGGTTTATCCAGGATGTGGAGAGGCCCTGTAGGCTCAACTCTTAAGACCTTGAACTCCTCCCCGTCTCGAAATAATGATCCTAAATCTGATGGCTGTCCCCCAGACTGAGGATAGAATGCAGTGGCTTCCAGAATGACACCATCACCCTCAACGGCACTGACCAATGTGTCAAAAGATTTTATATAACTATCTTCGATATAGATTGGCTTCATCGCCAATATGCTCGCCCCATATTTCATCAGCTTATCGGCTGGATCTATCTGCTGGATCATACAGATCATCATTTTTAGCTGGGCATATGTCCCGGCCGACCTTTTTGGCTAAGGCATTTCTTCAAAAATTCGTGGCGGCCAACGTAAGCTATTCCTGGGCCAGGTCGCCACCAGCATCCAACGGGTAGAAGATCGCTAAATTGGAGAAATTTTGCTGTAAAATGATAGTTATAAATAATATTTTACTGTATAGTTGTTCACACTTCGTGCTATGACTTCGATGTTTGTGTCACAAAACTTAAATAATTTTCAAACGATTATTACGACGAAAGGATGAATCGCAAATGACCAAGGAAGATACGAGAGATCTAATCATCATCCGCCTCTTTGATGCACCTAGAGAACTTGTGTGGAAGGCGTGGACAGAATCCGAGCGCGTTATGCGCTGGTGGGGGCCTAAAGGTTTTACATCGCCAGTTTCCAAGATTGATCTGCGAGTGGGTGGCGAGTATCTCAACTGCATGAGGTCGCCCGAAGGCAAGGACTACTGGAGCAAAGGCGTCTTTCGTGAAATCGTTGCGCCCGAGCGACTTGTCATGACCGATTCTTTCGCAGACGAGAACGGCAACACGGTCCCGGGTTCGTACTATGGAATGAGCAAAGACTTTCCGCTTGAAATGCTGATAAGCAGTGATGTTCGAAGAGCTATGATGGCAATAATGGCAAGACAAAGATTACCTTGCGACATTCTGGCATGCCGTCGGTCGCGGATAGTAAGGGTGCAGGTCAGGGCTGGAACGAATCCTTTGACAAGCTTGCCGAATACCTGGAAAAGGAGAAGTCGATTGTCTCCGGGAAAAATGTCCCCAAGTTTGAATTTCCGTCTGATCGGGAGGTCCGAATAACTCGCATCTTTGACGCGCCTCGGGAGCTGGTATTCAAGGCGAGCACGAATCCCGATCTTTTACCGCAGTGGTGGGGACCGAAGAGATATACCACAACAGTAGAAAAAATGGACGTGAAACCGGGCGGAGTTTGGCGATTCATCCAGCGTGACCAAGCGGGCAACAAGTACGCTTTTAACGGCGTCTATCGAGAAATCGTGCCGCCAGAGCGCGAAGTTCACACATTTGAATTTGAAGGTATGCCGGGCCATGTATTACTTGAAACGTCGAGATTCGAAGAGTTTGAAGGCAAGACGAAACTGACGGTCACAGATCTCTTCCAGACAGTTGAGGATCGTGACGGCATGTTCAACTCGGGGATGAAGGAAGGGGCGACCGAAAGCATGGACCGCCTCGAAGAACTCCTGAAAAAGCAGAAGTAATCCAGATAATCCAGAATGTGACTCAACCGAGAACGAAGCGGCCTGATTACGAGTATCAAAACTACTAAGATTGTCAACAATAAAAATCGGGTAAAATCGAGAACAATAGAGCATTATAAGGAGGAAAGAAGAAATGTCCAGTATAGTTCACTTTGAGATACCTGCGGATGATATTCAAAGGGCAAAAGCATTCTATTCCAGCCTTTTTGGATGGAATATAGTAGGAATGCACGGCATGGATTATATGATGATCGACACTTATGGCGCTCCCGGAGGAGGCATGATGAAGAGAATGCACCCAGACCATCATATTACAAGCTACATCGGAGTGCCATCAGTGGATGAATACGCAGCGAAAGTTGAAAAGTTAGGCGGCAAAATAATTGTTCCAAAGAGTGCCGTTCCCGGGATGGGATATTTCATAATCTGTATGGATACTGAAAACAATGCATTTGGCATCTGGGAGACGAATCCTACGGCAAAGTAATAGTGTGAGGAGATGCAGGTGTATTTCCTGCAAATCCTATTTTTCTTATTTCCTATTTCCGTTTTAAACACAGGGCGAGTGCAATTTGATTGCACTTTCTTTTCTGTAAAATGATATAGGCTTACCGGATTATGTATGAGAAGCTAGGATAAGAGCTATGATCTTAGATCCAGGATCAGCTCCAACCGATCAAATCCATATTTCGAGCGGGATTTCCAACCCCGGGTCAAAGGAGCCGAGTTTGACGGCCTTGTCGCGCAGGCGTTCGCAGGTTCGAATCCCATCTCCAGCACTATATTTCTCGCGGCATAACGAATTCTAACTGCGCCGATCAACATGCCAGATAAAATTTTAAAGCTTTTAGTCAAGAGGGTTGACGAAAGTTGCTGAAGAGATTTAACGCCTTACTAGTCTGATTCTTTTGTGAGCGTGCAAATACACTCTCAATATCCTATTGATTAGATAGCAAGCGGTCTATTGCAATAATATATAATATAATGTTTATTTAATTTTAGATGGAAAACTATTTAGTTCAAATTACGGAATTTTGTATTTGGAGGTATCAAGTGAATAACTATCTTGCATTCTTCATTTTAGCGTTCTATTTCGGTTTAGTCGTTACTGGAACCTCTCAGGAGTTCTTGAATACAATTCCCACAAGGCCAGGGACAGGAACCGAACTATATGGATTCTTATTACCCCTCATATAATTCCCTTGCATATTGGAACAGTCCGTATGTTCCGGCTAAGTGTGCGGTCGAGGCTGCAAAAGAGCGTCTTTATGCTAACAAGTACATGAATCCCAACTCTCTCTGGTGGCAAGTGCAAGAATCAAAGGAACGACTGTGGATGGTCAAGAATGCTTGCCGCACCTGCTCGCAGGAGCAGGGATTCGGCCCAAGGGAACCTGACATTTTAGGAGGCCATGATGAGGATTGGGAATGGTCACATACATGCGCTCCTTGTCCTCCTCCATAACCCGCAGCCATCTTGTCTCATCATAGGTCCTAATCTCGCCTTGGCCGTTAGATTCAAATTAGTCTGCTGTGTTTCCTGAATTCAATATGCAAAAGGATCCAGACAACTGGCACGGCTATGAGTGGACCGCGCTTTCCGTTACAACCGTGGGAGCTCTGCTTGCATCTATCCAGGGCTCGGCGCTGCTTATCGCTCTACCGGATATCATGACCCAGCTTCATGCCGGATTCATGACCATCATGTGGGTGATCCTGGGCTTCATGCTCATCACCACCGCACTTGTGCCGGTAGTGGGAAGGCTGGCAGACATGTTCGGCAGAAAGAACCTTTACAACGCCGGTTTTGCCGTCTTCACATTGGGCTCGCTTCTCTGCGGCTTCTCTTCGCCCCAATTCCAGGGCTGGGATATGGTCGTCTACCGCATGATTCAGGGCGTCGGCGGGGCGCTCCTCTTCACCAACAGCGCGGCCATTGTGACAGACGCCTTTCGCAAAGGGCGGGTGGGCCTGGGCCTCGGGATCAACACCATCGCCTTCTCTGCCGGCTTCCTGATGGGGCCGGTCATCGGAGGCATCCTCACAGCCATCGATTGGCGCTGGGTCTTCCTGATCAATGTGCCGTTAGGCGCAGCAGGCACCATCTGGGGCATTATGCGGCTGCGTGAGCCGGTGAAACTGCCCACCGAACAGAGCTTCGACTGGCCGGGAAGCATCACCTTCACAGTTGGTTTAGCTACCTTGCTCCTGGCAGCATCGCTGGTGGCCTTTCCACTCATCGGTGTTGCTTACGTCTACGCCCTCTTCGTCCTGGCCGTGTTGAGCCTGGCAGCCTTCTATGTGGTGGAGAGGAAGGCAGAGCAGCCCATGATGGACTTTGGGCTCTTCCGCGAGAAGCTCTTCGCCTATGCCTGTGCCGCCAATGCCATCAACGGCCTGGCCCGTGGAGCAGTGCTCTTCGTCCTGATCTTCTTCCTGCAAGGGCCCTACGGCCTCGATCCCGCTCTGGGCTGGAATCATGATGGCGCCTTTCGGGGCGGCCTTCATGCTCGTGGGACCGGTCTCAGGCCACCTGTCCGACAGATACGGCTCCCGGGGCCTGGCCACTGGCGGGGCTGCTCATCTCCGGCATAGGGCTTCTGGGTCTGGCAACGGTTGTGAGCACCACGCCCTACTGGCTGCTGGCTCTCTACCAGGCTCTGATGGGTGGCGGCTCGGGTCTCTTTGCCTCGCCCAATACCAATGCCGTTATGTCCTCGGTCGTACCGGAGAAAAGAGGGACTGCGGCAGGCGTCAACTATATGCTCATGAGCACAGGGCAGATGCTCAGCATTGCCATCGTCTTCCCGCTGGTGCTCAGCCGCATTCCTGAGGACGTCATGTTCCATGTCTTCCTCTTCGGAGGCGGCATGAGCGGCGCTCCTCTGGCGGCCTTCGAGTCCGGCATGCATGAAGCGTTCCTGGCCAGCTTCGCGGTTACTCTGGTTGCGGCGGTCATTTCCGCTCTGCGGCCGGCGCATAGCATTGCTGGGGAGAAGACGGGAATGCCTGTTTAGAGCAGTTGCCCTTTTGCTCTCTATCATTTTTCTAGTGAGTGAAGGAATAGCGCAGCCTTCAGACTGCAGAATTACAGGATAATAGGAAAGCCTGGCCAAAGATTTTTGCTGGATCCGAGGTTGCGTTTACATTCCCATCCTGGATTCGATATACTCCTTCAATGCCACAGCATTATTATGTTCTTCATCTTTGGCGCCGAAAAGCAGGACAACATCGCCTTCCCTGGCTTTTACGATGATTTGCTCTACCAGTTCTTTCTTCTCATCCAGCTCACTAAAAAATTTCTCCTTGAACCCGTTCCACCTTTCCGGATCATGCCCAAACCATTTTCTGAGCTCGTTGCTCGGTCCAATCTCTTTCAGCCACAAATCAAGTTTCGCGTCTTCTTTGCTTACTCCTCTCGGCCAAAGTCGATCTACCAGTATTCTGTAACCGCGCTCTTCCTGAAACCCATAAACTCTTGCAGCCTTTATCATCTCCAAACTCCACCCACCATTTGTCATTTGGCTCTTCGCCATTTTTCCGTGTCTAACCTCTGGTTACTATGGTTTTCCAGTTTTTAGTTAGTCGCTCTGTGCGTTCTCTGTGAACTCTGTGTCTCCGTGGTGGAATAGTCGTCAGCCACTGGTTATAACCAAATGGTTACGGACTACCACCACAGAGACACAGAGCGCACGGAGGACTCACAGAGGACTCGATTATTCTATTATCCACTCGAAATAGAGAGGAGCCAGTTATTTGAAGCCCCGGGGCTTGCCTTTTGATTTCAGTAATTGATGCCCTTTCCTTGATCATCTGAGCCCATGCACAATTTTCTTATTCCATCTACAGAAATAGCATGCAGCCTCAAACTATTTCAAGAATAGGGGACAATATATGCAAGGTGATGGGAACGGAGAAGCCAACTTTATACAGCGCCATAAATCTGCTGCCTGAACTGAACGTGGATTCCGTTAGATGGAGCCGGATCCCTGCCGAGCAGGTTATTGCATCATCGGTGGCAGCCATCGAGGCCAGAGGAATCAGGGTCTTGCGGGCGTTGGATGGTAAGGAGGCGCTGGCCAGAATAAAAGAGCTAATTCCGCCGGGCTCGGAGGTTATGAACGGGTCGTCCACCACACTGATCGAGATCGGCTACTCCGATCTGCTGAAAAGCGGGCAGCACAATTGGATAGATCTCTATAAGAAGGTAATATCTGAGAACGACCCTGATAAAAGGGCAGAGATCAGGCGGAAGTCCGTTACATCCGAGTACTTCCTCTCCGGAGTGAACGCCATAGCCGCGACCGGCGAGCTGGTATCATGCGACGCCGGCGGAAGCCGTGTGGGAGCCTGGCCCTTTGCAGCCAGGCATCTGCTTCTCGTGGCTGGGGTGAACAAGATTGTTCCCACTTTGCAAGACGCTCTGCAGAGAATTCGGGAGTACGCCTATCCTCTGGAGAATGCTCGCTCCAAAAAGGTCAATGGTGCCGCCAGCCAAATTGGGAAATGCGTTATCCTTGTCTAGTGAAAGGCAGCCTGGAAGGGTCACTCTGATCCTGGTGAATGATGTGCTTGGCTACTGACATCAAAATCGTGGATTGGAAAATCCTCTTTCACATTTTGGGGTATTCTTTCACAAATCATACGCGGTCCTGAGCCACAAATATTTATAACTCAAATTATAAAAACTAGTTCATATATTATTACGACCATTTGATCGAAACCTATTTGTGATCAAAGCGATTTCGTGAAATTGGAAATTAGTAACATACTGAAACACCTATTGCTCTGGTAGTTATATTCCGGCGCCATGGCAAACAGGATGGAATGAAGGCGAATGGTGCATCATGATCGAGCTAAATAATAATGGGTCTGCTGAATCTCATCATCAACAACTGGAAAAAGCCCTCACGGGCATATCCGGCCTGGATGAGATAACGGGGGCGGGTTGCCCAGAGGGCGTCCGACTCTTATAACCGGAAACGCGGGCTCAGGAAAGACCCTCCTCTCCATGCAGTTTCTCGTGCAGGGCGCAGTGCAGTACAATGAACCCGGCGTATTCATCGCCTTTGAGGAGACGGCCGAAGAGCTGACACAGAACTTTGCCTCACTGGGCTTTGACCTTGACAAGCTCATCGCGAGCGGCAAGATCCTGATCGACTATGTCCACATCGAGCCCAGCGAGATTGAGGAGACAGGCGACTACGACCTGGAAGGGCTCTTCATACGTTTGGGCTGCGCCATCGATGCCATTGGAGCGAAGCGCGTGGTTCTTGACACCATCGAGGTTCTCTTTTCGGGATTCAGGAACGATGCCATCCTGAGGGCAGAGCTGCGCCGGCTCTTCCGCTGGCTGAAGGATAAGGGGTCACCGCCATTGTCACGGGCGAACGCGGAGAGAACGTCTCTGACCCGCTACGGCCTGGAGGAGTATGTTGCAGACTGCGTGATAACCGTAGACAACCGCCTGGAGAACCAGATCGCAACCCGGCGTCTGCGCATCATCAAGTACCGGGGCTCAAGCCACGGCACGAATGAGTATCCCTTCCTCATCGAAGAAGACGGCATCTCGGTTCTGCCCGTCACCTCTCTGAGGCTGGAGCACACGGCTTCAACCGACAGGATCTCCTCAGGAATCGAGCGGCTTGACAACATGCTGGATGGCGCTGGGTACTATCGCGGCAGCAGCATCCTGATCTCAGGAACGGCAGGAACCGGAAAGACAAGCTTTGCCAATCATTTCGTTGAGGCGGCCTGCAAGAGAGGCGAGCGCTGCATCTACTTCGCCTTCGAGGAGTCGCCGAGCCAAATCGTCCGCAACATGCGGTCCATCGGCATAGACCTCGAGCCCTGGATAAACGAGGACTGCTGAGATTCGTTCCCTGCGTCCCATGGCCTTCGGGCTGGAGATGCATCTCGTCGATATGCTCAACATATCGATAAATTCCAGCCCAAGGTTGTCGTCTTTGACCCCATCTGCAACCTCATAAACGTAGGCGTAATTGAGGATGTCAAATCCATGCTTACGCGCCTTATCGATTACATGAAAACCACGGAAATCACTACGATCTGCACCAGTCTCGTCGATATCGAGGATGAGGGGCGGACGGGCAGGGAGTCTCATCATTGATGGATACCTGGATATTGCTCCGCATGTTCGAGACCGACAGTGAGCGCAACCGGGGCATCTCTGTGATCAAGTCCCGCGGCATGAAGCACTCCAACCAGATCCGGGAGTATTTGCTGACGGACACGGGCGTGCAGATTTTGGACGTCTACCTGGGGCAGGAGCCGGGCTCCTGATGGGCTCGGCCCGCGCCGCACAGGAGGCCAGAGAGGGCGAGCAGATGCAGGCGTCCGATCTGGAGAACCAGCGCAAGAAGAGGATGCTGGAAAGAAAGCTTCGCTCCCTGAAGGCAAATATGGACTTGCTGCATTCGGAGCTCGAGACTGAGGAGGAAGAGCTGGAATTGCTCGCCAAAGAGGACCAAAAGCGTTCCCGGGAACTGGAACAAGGCCGCGAGGAGATGGCAAGAACGAGGAACGCGGACGCTTCTTAGCCTGGAGGAGAAATGACGGAAGTAGGTGACGAAGGACCGGTCCATCAGGACCCGGTACAGGATAGCGAATACTACATCCTGAAATTGTACGTGGCAGGACAAACTCCGAGAAGCCTGACCGCCTTTGCCAATCTCAAGAAGATCTGCGAGGAGCACTTGAAGTCCAGGTACCGGATCGAGGTAGTGGACCTCCTGGAGAATCCGCAGCTGGCCAAGGGCGACCAGATCCTGGCCATACCAACTCTGGTCAGAAAGCTTCCCGCGCCCGTGAGAAAGATCATAGGGGATCTTTCCAATACCGAACGCGTGCTGGTGGGCCTGGACCTGAAACCGGCAAATAAAGATCGACCGAGCAATAAATTCGGATGCATCTCGAACAAGAGTGAGTTTCATGGACGACCAGGATAGCACGACCAGGGCATTTGAATCAGCGATCAAGAACCCCACCCCGGAAAAGTACATCTTGCATCTTTATGTGGCAGGAATGAGCTCGAAGTCCCTACAGGCCGTCGAGAACATCAAGCGCATATGCGAGGAATACCTTCCCGGGAGATACCAACTGGATGTGATCGATATCTATCAGCAGCCCCTCCTTGCCAAAAACGGGCAGATCGTGGCAGCGCCGACTCTCATAAAAGAGCTTCCACTACCATTGCGAAAGCTCATAGGCAGCATGTCGGACACGGAGCGTGTTCTGGTGGGTATGGATGTGCAGAAAGTTTCTGCCGCAAAGAATAATTCACTTCCGAAGCCGAAAGATCAAAAATCCAAGAGCGTGGAATAGATCGTGACCAAATCCTATGAGAAGCTTTTAGCCCGTAATGAGGAATTGCAAAAGAGCCTGGAAGAGGCCCAGGAGCTCTTGCGTGCCATAAGGAATGGCGAAGTAGATGCCCTAGTTACCTCAGGGCCAGAAGGCGATCAGGTATTCACCCTGGAAGGGTCGGACAGCGCCTATCGTAATCTCATCGAGGCCATGAGCGAGGGAGCAGTCACGATGGCCCAGGACGGGACCGTTCTCTATTGCAACCATCGCTTTGCAGAGATGACAAAGTCTCCCCTGGAAAATGTGGTAGGCAGTTCCATCTATCGCTTCATCCCGCCGGAGGATGAGGCACGCTTTCAAGAGGCTTTTAAGGGATTTGGGAAGAGGAGAACTCTCATTTTCGGGCTGTTGACGGGAGCCTTCTGCCGGTCTTCATCACAGTCAGCGCTCTGCCGCTAGGCGGATTTCAGGAGGCCTACTCAGCAGTTTTTACGGATTTAACTGAACAGAAACGAAGCGAAGATATCGTCGCCTCGGAAAGGCTGGCTCGCTCCATCATCGAGCAGGCAACGGAAGCCATTGTGGTATGCGATGATCAGGGAAGAATCATTCGGGCCAGCGATGTGGCAGCCATGGTTTGCGGCTTGGAATCCCGTCCAAAAGTCTTTTGAGGAGGTATTCGACCTTCGCCTAACGGATGGCGAGCCGCTTTCTCCTGTTTCAGTCGCCCTCCATGGAGAGGTGCTGCTGAGGTCCGAAGCCAGTCTGCATTGCAGCAATGGTAAGCAATTCCAACTGCTCTTGAACGCCGGACCTCTGAAGAGTGCAGATGGCAAGATTATAGGCTGCGTGGTTACCCTCACGGATATCACCGAGCTCAAGCAGGGGGAAATAGCACTCCAGAAAAGTAATGAAATGTTGTCAGCATCTGTTGAAGAGAACCTAAAATTGCTGACCTCTGTTCAAGTGGAGCGAGACCGGTTATCAGCACTGATAAACAGCATTAGCGACGAGATCTGGTTTGCGGATTCACAAAAGAAATTCACTCTGGAAAATCCCTCCGCTGTCCGGGAGTTCAGACTCCGATCCGATGAAGAGATAGACGTTGAAAAGTTCGCTGAAAAGCCTGGAAGTATATCGGCCTGATGGTAGTCCTCGCCCTATTGAGGAGACTCCACCATTACTAGCCCTCCAGGGAGAGTTAATAAAGGACATGGAAGAGATTATCCGAACTCCTGCATCCGGGGAGCTGCGATATCGCCAGGTCAGCTCATCCCCAGTTAAAGATGCCAAGGGTAATATAATTGGGTCTATATCAGTCGTTCGCGACATCACCGAGCGCAGGCGAGCGGATGCCAAGATCGCTCAACAAAATGTCATCTTTGAAGCGATCAATCGTATCTACGAAGAAGCAACAAAGTGCGAGACCACAGAGGATCTGGGGAGAGCCTGCCTCGACATCATCGAGTCCATCACCCAAAGCCAGTTCAGCTTCATAGGCGAGATCGGGCCAGACGGTCTTCATCATGACATTGCAATCAGCAATCCCGGATGGGAAATCTGTGCAATGCTCGACAAGACAGGGCATCGAAGACCGCCAGGAAGCTTCGAAATACATGGATTGTATGGCAGAGTTCTTCAGGACGGCCGGAGCCTCCTGACAAATGATCCTTCTTCGCATCCCGATAGCATCGGAGTTCCCGAAGGCCATCCGCCTTTGACAGCGTTTCTCGGAGTGCCGTTTGTCCGTGACGGCAAAGCCGTCGGCATGATCGGTGTTGGCAACCGTGAAGGCGGTTACCGGAGTATCGACCAGGAGATCCTGGAAGCGCTGACACCAACAATCCTTGAAACCATCATGTACAAGCGGTCTGAGGAGGAGCTGCGGGAGAGCGAGGCGCGCTTCCGCTCGGTGCTGGACAATTCCCGGGATGTCATTTATCGCCTGAACGCACAAACCGGCCGTTACGAGTACATCAGCCCGTCTGCCGAAACGGTAGTAGGCTTCTCACCCGCTGAATTAATGGCGCTGGATCTCGTTGCGTCGCATGAACTGATTCACCCCGACGATCTGCCTGCTATGCAGGATATGGTGGCGCGCTTGGAGGATACCGGATATGGAGAGCTGGAATACCGTCAAAGGACCAAAAACGGTGACTACCGCTGGATTTCCAATCGCATGTCCCTTATCAAAGACAGCGCCGGCCGGCCGCTATATCGAGACGGCAACATTCGGGACATCACCGAGCGCAAGCTGGCCGAGGAGGCACTGCGAGAAAGCGAAGCGACTCTACGGGGCATCCTGGACGCAGCCAAAGAGTCCATCTGGCTTTTTGGCAAGGATGGCACAATCCTTATGGGCAACGCAACTGCCTTGCAAAGATTGGCTAAGCCTGCTGAGGATGTCATAGGCAAGCCTTTCAGTGCGATATTGGACCCCGAGCTGGCCGAGGCAAGAATGACAAGGCTGCGGCAGGTGTTCGATTCCGGACAGCCCCTTCAATTTGAGGACGAGCGATCCGGCATCCAATTTCTTCATAGTTTCTACCCTGTGATGGATAGCAAAGGGCGAGTCCAAAGCGTTGTGTCCTTCAGCAGCGATATCACAAAGCGCAAACACGATGAGGAGGCCCTGAAAAAAGCCCATAACGAGCTTGAGCTACGGGTTCAGGAGAGGACCGCAGCACTCTCACAGACAAAAGAGGAGCTGGAGTGCATCAATGAAGAGCTGCGCCTGGAGATCGACGAGCATAAACAGACCGAGTGCGCCCTTATCAAAGCGAAAGAGGTCGCAGAGGTGGCAGCACAGGCCAAATCCGATTTCATGGCCAACATGAGCCACGAGATCAGAACGCCCATGAACGCGGTCATTGGTATGACCTCCATTCTTCTGGATGATGCCGATCTCAACCCTGAACAGAAGGACTTCATCGAGACCATCAGGATGAACGGTGATGCGTTGATGGTCATCATCAACGATATCCTGGACTTTTCCAAGATGGAGAGCGAAAAGACAATGCTGGAGGAGCAGCCGTTCGACCTGCGAGGCAATGTCGAGGAAGCTCTCGATCTGGTCTCAGCCACAGCCGCTGAGAAGCACCTGAACCTGGCATACAGCATCGACAAAGACGTTCCTGAGTGCATCATCGGCGACCCTACCCGTCTGCGCCAGATTATGGGAAATCTGCTGCATAATGCTGTTAAATTTACCGAAAAGGGCGAGGTCAATCTATCCGTCTCCGCACCGGAAATCAGTGCAACCGGCACACGTGAGATTCATTTTGCGATAAAGGATACGGGCATTGGCATCAGTCCGGATCAGATGGACCGCCTCTTCCAGCCCTTCGGCCAGGTAGATGCAACAGTAACTCGCAAATACGGCGGGACGGGCCTGGGCCTGGCCATATCCAAGAGGCTCGTGGAGCAGATGGGTGGCAATATTTGGGTGGAGAGCGAGCCTGATATCGGCTCGACATTCCACTTCACCATAAAAGCAGATGCCGCTATGGAGGGCAAAAAAACACTTGCCGGAGTCCAGCCCCAGTTGGCGGGCAGGAGCGTGCTGATAGTTGATGATAACAAGACCAACCGCCATATCCTGGGCGCTTACGCCTATTCCTGGGGCATGTCGCCTCTCATTGCAGCTTCGGGCAATGAGGCCCTCAGCTGGATTCAGCGAGGAGACACATTTGACGTGGCTATCCTCGACATGAGCATGCCTGAGATGGATGGAATAAAGCTGGCAAAGAAGATCCGAAAATATAACAAGACAATGCCGCTGGTTATGTTGACCTCCATGGGCCAGCGAGTAGATCCTGATCTCTTCGATGCCTACCTGTTCAAGCCCATCAAACCATCTCAATTGCATAAGGTTCTGATAAATATCTTCGCCATCCAGCAGTCCCGGGAGTTGGATCGTGCAACGTCGGGCGGCGAGGAAGAGCAAGATCAAGCCTCTTAAGATCCTTTTGGCTGAAGACAATGTATCAAGCCAAAAGGTGGCGCTGCAGATCCTCAAACGCCTGGGCTACAGGGCGGACGTGGCGGCAAACGGCATTGAAGTATGCCAGGCACTGGAACGCCAGCCCTATGATGTTGTGCTCATGGACGTCAGAATGCCGGAGATGAATGGTTTTGAAGCCACCAGGATTATCCGCAAGCGATGGCCGGAGAGCGAACTCGCCATAATCGCCGTTACAGCTTATGCTCTGGAAGGCGACAGGGAGAAATGTCTTGAAGCCGGTATGGATGACTATATCAGCAAGCCCGTGAGAATCGATGACCTGGCCGAGAAACTGAACAAGATCGTGGCCCGAGACCAGTTATAACATCCAAAATCAATACGCATATTGATGTTTTGTGAAACGACGAAGGGCAGACGGCGAATCCAAAAGAAAGCGGGAACTCTTGAACACCTCACAGGGATTGTTCGACGTGGTTGCACTGGCGGCATCAGCCGGCGGACTCCGTGCAATAAGCACCATTTTGTCAGGCCTTCCCGAAGACTTTCCGTCTCGATTGTCGTAGTTCAGCACCTTGATCCCAGTCATCCCAGCAAGATGTCGGAGATCCTCGCCTGGCATACGACCCTGCGGGTTAACGAGGCAAGAGAGGGAGAAAGGCTGCAAAGGTCCAGGGTCTACGTGGCAAAACCTGATCGACATCTGCTGGTCAATCCAGATCGAACCCTGTCTCTATCATTCACAGAGCTTGTGCACTTCGTGCGGCCTTCGGCAGATCTGCTCCTGGAATCGGTAGCCATGGCCTACAAAGATCGGGCAATCGCAGTAGTTCTCTCCGGAACGGGAAAAGACGGATCGAATGGAGTACAGTCTATCGATAAGATGCACGGCATCGTGATAGCACAGGAGAGCGGCCGAGTTTCCGGGCATGCCTGATTCAGCCATCAAGACGGGTGTGGTTGACTATGTGCTTCCTCTGGAAAAGATAGCCCCAGTCCTTATTTATCTGGTGAAGGGGGATAGATGAAATTGGCTGAAAAAAATGATCATCACGACCCGAAGGATAATGAAAAATTTGAAAATCTCCTCGATTTCCTCAAGGTTGTTCATGGTGTGGACTTAAGGATCTATAAATATCCGACCTTAATGCGGCGAATCGGGAAACGGATGCAGGCCGTCGGCATTTCGGATTATGAGAGTTACCAGGATTATTTGGAGGTCCATCCGGATGAGTTCTCCGAGCTCTTCAATACGATTCTCATCAATGTTACGTCCTTCTTCAGGGATAAAGAGACCTGGGACCACCTGGCAAAAGAGATCATACCAAAGATCATAGCCTCCAAGAAAAAGGATGAAGTAATCAGGATCTGGTCGGCAGGCTGTGCGACCGGGGAAGAGGTCTATTCGGTAGCAATGCTCTTGAATGAAGCCATCGGTGAAGATGAATTCAAAAAGAGAGTCAAGATTTTTGCGACCGATATAGATGAGAAGGCTCTGGCCCATGCACGAGGCGCTAAATTCACTGCCAAAGATATGGAGCCGGTGCCTGAAGAGTATCGCAAAAAGTATTTCGAGCATTCAGGAGACAGCTATTCATTTATCGCCCACCTCAGGAGACCTATCATCTTTGGACGCCTGGACCTGATACAGGATGCGCATATCTCCCATCTGGATCTTCTCATTTGCAGAAATACCCTCATGTATTTCAATGCTGAGGCTCAGGCAAGGATTCTGGCCAAGTTCCATTTTGGGCTGAACGACGCAGGATTCATCTTCCTGGGCCGGGCAGAATTGAGCTCAAGTTATGTAAGTTTGTTCAAGCCCGTCAGCGTGAAGTGCCGTGTCCTGGAGAAGATCCCGAGGTCAGAGACGCATGAACGATTTCCGGTTCCTGGAAAGGGGGCAATAGCCAGGGCCGCGGAACATGTTACTCTATCGCGGATCGGGCTTCCGGAGGCGTGCTTCGAGGTAGCTTCAAACGCAAAGATAATTCTGGAGATGAACCGCAACCTCGCTTTTGCCAATAGGCAGGCAAGAAAGCTCTTAGGCCTGACCCCTCAAGATGCGGGCAGACCTTTTTGGGATCTGGAGGTCTCTTGCCTTCATCCGGAGCTCAGACATCTCATCGAGCAGGCGTATTCGAAACGAAGCCCATTTATTAAGAAAAAGGTGGAGATGTATTCTGTCCAACGGTGAGACCCGGTATATGGATATCGAGATAGCTCCTCTGCTGCAAGAAGAGGGAACGACAATTGGAATATGCATAGTCTTCTCTGATGAGACGGAACGCTACAGCCTCCAAAAAGAGCAGGAGCGCTTAAAACAGGAGCTGCAGTCGACCAATGAAGTTCTGGTTACTATGAACGAAGAGTTCAATTCCTCCGTGGAAGAACTCCAGACCACAAACGAAGAGCTTGAGACCTTGAACGAAGAGCTTCAATCAAGCAATGAAGAGCTTCAGACCACAAATGACGAGCTCAACCAGCGTTCAGACGACCTCAACCTTACGAACGCCCTTCTCGATTCGGTATTGGGAAGCCTCCATAGGGGTTTCGTTCTGGTGGACAAAGATGGCTGTATCTTGAGCTGGAACCATGAAGCTGAAGAGCTATGGGGTCTGCAAGCAGCAGACATCCTGGGTAAGAGCTTCTTTGTTCAGGACATGGGCCTGCCTGTGGAGCAGCTCACAGCGCCCATAAGGAAGATCCTGGACGAAGGCAAGCCCACTGAACTGGACCTGGAGGCGACCAACCGGAAAGGCAAACGCCTCGTTTTGCACATGATTCTCGCCCCTCTCATGGAACCCGGTCAAAACGTCTCTGGCGCTTTAATGTTAATGGAAGAGATAAAGAAGAGCGTCTGAAGAGCTCTGAGAGCTTGAAGAGCGTCTGATCCGATGACTCACTGGTAACGGCAAGACTATTTCATGCCTCTTAACCAACCGATATGAGTGACAGAGAGATTGCAGGTACCCTCAAATTAGTGATGGCCGACATCACCACATTAGAGGTGGATGCAGTCGTCAACGCCGCCAACAACTCTCTTTTGGGCGGCGGAGGTGTGGACGGCGCCATCCATAGCGCTGCGGGACCGGAGCTTCTGGAGGAGTGTCGCAGCCTCTCTGGCTGCCCGACGGGCGAGGCGCGTATTACAAGGGGCTACAGGCTTCCGGCACGCTTCGTCATCCATACCGTGGGGCCGGTTTGGAGCGGCGGAGACAATGGCGAGGATGACCTTCTTCGGAATTGTTACAGAAATTGCTTCGCCCTGGCAGAGCTGCACGGCATAAAGACGATAGCCTTCCCGGCCATCAGCGCAGGTGTTTATGGCTTTCCCATGGAGCGAGCCAGTCGCCTCGCCCTTCAGGAGATGATCTCCTACCTGGAAAAGAACAACATTGATGTGATTGCGGTCTGCTTCAGCGAGAGGGCGCTTTGGTGCTATCAGGTTGCTTTGCAGGAATTCTGATTGCGGGTTTTGGTCTGGCCGTCAGCTCACGAAGTATATCCCTATCATTACCACCAGAAAAGAGATGCCTTTTTGCACCAGTGCTCTCCGATCGGTCCTTTCGTCCATCTCTTTTGCCAGCTTTGGCGCCAGGACTCCCAGGCCCAGAATGAGGAGCACGGTGAGTATTGGTTGAAGGGCTCCTACACTTGATACCAGCGTAACCGATCCGATGGTATAGGCGAACATGGAGAAGATCAATCCCAGGAATTGGAAGATCTCCTCAGAGATAAGTCCCCCCACGGCAACGCGCCCGCCGGCGAAGAAGCCCGTAACCTCGCTGCGGATGGATTGCTTGCTCAAGAGGGGCAGGACTACCATAAGGCTGCCTAAAGATGACCAGGTGTATAGTTGCCACTCATCCATGGAGACAAGGAGATATTTGAGTGAAAGGTAATAGATAGCGGTCAAGATCCAGTATGACATGAAGGGCTTAATTGCCGGCGATAGGGCTATGAGATTCGTCAGGATTTTTGGGCCTCTGCAGTTCGAACCGCTACGAATGGCATTTTTTTTGTAGGAGAGGAGTAGAGTGCCGGCGACTAGAAGCAGCCCGCCGGCGCAGCATTTCAGATCCAGAACCTCTCCGAAGAGGAAGACGGAGCCTATGAAAACAAACACAGGGTACACGTACTCCATGGCGCTGACCTTCGATGCTTCTTCAGTCTGCATGGCCTTCATGTAAAAGAAGGACGGAAATATCTGCAGGCATCCGAAGAGCAGGGCTATAAGCGACTCAGGGTACATGAATTTCGGGCCCTCTATCAGGAGCACGGGGATGGTAAAGAGCTGCTGAGCAAGAACCTGGCAGACGATATAAGCCTTGGAATCATTTGTGCATTTGCTGAGGAGAAGTTTATCCAGTACTCCAGCACCGGAAAAGAAGACCGTGCCCAAGAATGCTAATATTAACCACTCCAAGTCCAAACCCTCCTGTTTGAGATTCTCTTTCAACCGCAGCCGAACTCTTTATTTAATTCGATTAAGTGATAATTCTGATACTAGTTATACTTATCTGAAGTACTAATTACTAAAATTATACGAGTTCATATGTTATTTACATATCTATAAATTAAAAACCATTAACAGCCTCTGTGGATGCTATTCTTATTGATCACTCATAATTAATTCAAGAAATTTCAATATGTTGTTATATGTTGTATTTTGTTTTAAATTATCTAGATATATTATTTAATTTTGAATCATATAGCATCTGCTGTTAATTTATTATATATACATGAATTATTTAAATTTGGACTTCGCGAATATCCATTATCTATCATATCTCTTTTAATATTTATACAGTGATAAACAGACTGTAATGAAATTAGAGCCTGTTGTTTAAGGAGTAAGTGGATATATATATAAAAGTGATGTTGTAGGCAAGTAGCACAACTTTGCCCTAGGTTGTTTAAAACTATAAAAAAATATAAATTCCAAATTTGTTTAACGATCTGTAGTGGTTTCATTAACGTAGGCCAATCTTATAGATAAAATTTATACACTAAGCAAAAATCACATTCGCTCCGCTTATTCCTCGAACTTATCTTCTCCCAAGGAAACAAGAATCACATGGACTTCGAACTGCATCCTGCGATCACTCTTGGCAGCAGAGCCTTCCATGTCCTGGTGGCTCCGGTGCAGATGCTGGTCGAGGCACTTAACGACCACCTCGATTTGCAGAGGTTCCAGATCCTGTACGTCTGCGGGAACTACTCCCGCATCTTGAGCAATCTGGACCGCAGGTTTACAGACCTGGAGGTGAGGAGGGCCTTTACCGCCTTCCAGCTAATGACCGTCCTGGAGGATAACCGTCACACGCTAATGATCTTAGAGCACGACCCTCTGCTTTACGAGGACGCGGAAGAGATGGTGGAGTATGTATCCAGGGCGATGAGAGAAGCGGCGAATAACTGCATCGTGCTTCTCTATTCCCCTCTGTCAGACCCATATTTGGAGAAGATGATGAATTATGCCGACCGAGTATTTTGCTTCGCCGAAGGCCCTCGCACTGCGTCAAGGCCTTCTGCAAAGAGCAGTCGAAAAGCGCAAACAAGTTCGACAGGCCAGACGACCCTGGAGGTTTTCTGATGGGCAGGAGTTTTGAGAGCGTACGCATGGGCGTGCGGGAGGTCTCAGCTCGCTGGGCCAGGGCCGGCCGGGCCTTGAAGAAGGAGGACCAGAGCTATGCAGATGAGCTTGCAAAGATGGCCAAAATTCATTCCAGTGAGGCATTCTATGCACTGGACGATCCACTGGAGGCGGCCATATTCTCCGTGCTGATTGAATTCATGAAAGAGAGAGAGGTCCGAGAGCGGGGCAAAGACGCAAAAGTGTGACTTACGATAATTGGGTGATTTGAAAAATCCTTAGGGGATAGATGGGAAGGTCCTCGCCGGTTTGTGTGGATCTTCCTGCGAATATTACCGCAGAACCGCAGATGAGAACGTGGAATTTGCCTCTATCACCAGCACTTGAAATGATAGCTTATTTTCGCCTGGGCAATAGTCGTCTCCGTTCGTTCGTCCTCTGTGCACATCTGCGACTCTGTGGTAGTCCGTAACTATTTGGATATAACCAGTGGCCGACGACTATTCTACCACGGAGACACAGAGTTCACAGAGAACGCACAGAGCGACTATAGTGTAGCACCAAAAGATTCATACTAACTATCGATGTCATAAAAGCCAATCAGTTGGTCAAATAAGTATCATTTCTTGGGTTCAGCACTATAATTAACAACTAGAAAACCATAGTAACCAGAGGTTAGACACGGAAAATAGCGAAGAGCCAATTTCTTTTAAATACACCCGTCCCAAAAGAATTTATGCCAATATTGAGAAATAGTATAGTTCGATCCGGTCGTGTCTCATCATGTCCCAGGATCCACTGGCCCCCTTCTTCACGCGGGTGGGATGAGATTCACTTCCAGTGATGCCGATAAGAAGAGAAATGGCTCTTCGCTGTTTCGCGTAAAATCGAATTCCTGAAACCCTTTTGTTGGGTCCCGAAAGAGGAGCGCTTATGAATACGAAGGATTCGGATAACGATATCAAAAAGAGATTAACCCCGGTACAGTATCGTGTGACGCAACAATGCGGTACGGAGCCGCCTTTCCAGAATGAGTTCTGGAATAATAAAAAACCGGGCATCTATGTGGATGTGGTCTCAGGCGAACCCCTATTCAGCTCCGAGGATAAGTTCGATTCTGGAACCGGTTGGCCTAGCTTCACAAAGCCCTTGAAGGAGGACAATATTGTAGAAGATGTTGACAGCAGCCACGGTATGAGACGGGTGGAGGTCAAGAGCAAAACGGCCCTGTCCCATCTGGGCCATGTGTTTGACGACGGGCCAGATCCGACAGGGATGCGCTACTGCATCAATTCCGCATCTTTGCGCTTTGTACCGAAGGAAGATCTGGAAAAAGAAGGTTATGGAGAATATTTGAGCTTATTTGATAAGGACGAGTCTAAAAATGCAGCCTCTGAGATCTCCGAGAAAGATGATCCGAACTATGAGCTGGCGACTTTCGCAGCCGGATGCTTCTGGGGCGTGGAATCGGTATTCAAACAGGTCAAAGGCGTGATAGAGACGACTGTTGGTTATACCGGCGGAACCGCTCCCAACCCATCCTACCGGCAGGTCTGCACAGGGATTACCGGGCACGCAGAGGCAGTATTGATAAAATTCGATCCCAAGATCGTATCTTATGAAGAATTGCTTTCCTTATTCTGGAGGATACATGATCCTACCACTCCTAACCGCCAGGGTCCTGATGTCGGCACGCAGTACCGCTCCGCTATATTTTACCACAATGATCTGCAAAAGAAGGCCGCAGAAAAATCAAAAGAAGAATTCGACCGAAACGGATCGTATATAAATAAAGCCACAACCCAAATCGTTCCGGCATCGCCTTTCTATGAAGCAGAAGAGTACCACCAGGATTATTTTGAGAAACAGGGCGGAGGATCATGCCATGTATTGAGGCCGGAATAGAAAGCGGCTCTCATTTTTTTCAATTTGGCTCTTCGCCTTTGCGCGGATGAAGCAATTCATCACATGCCCCTTATCACATCCAATTCAATGCATTATGATCGGATGCCTTAAAGCAAGGCATGCATAAAGAGAAATTACGGCTCTATTTTAACGCCATGATTCTCGAAGAACTCTTTTAATGCCTCTTCGATTACCTGGCTTTGAGCACGCATGCTGCTTTTGGCCTGTACGGTATAGACTTTCAGGGTTTTGGCCACCGGTTCAGATAGATGTTAATGTAGTCTTGGGCATAGCTCTCCATTGACGAGTTCTTACGCATATATACTTTTTGGTATATTGATTTTGCTGATACCGGAGCCTCCTCTTGATTATGGAGATGAACTGTCCGCCTTCAGCCTCGTCGAATGTAGGGATTGACTTTTGGATCATGATATTTGCGGCGAACCGTCCATTGATAGGCGAGAATCAGAAGGAATAGCCATATCGTGCCGATGATATAGCTGCCTAAAACATCGCTCGCCCAGTGTGCGCCAAGAAATACACGTGACGGTCCGATTAGAAGGATCAGCAGACCGCAAATAGCGATAATGATAATACGCGTACGTCCTGCAAAATGTATCCAGGCGAGATAGGCAAAGAATCCGAAAAAGACGACAAAAAATAGGACATGCCCGCTTGGATAACTATATTCGTTTATGCTCTGTATAATCCCAGTGGCATTTTGATCCAAAGGGAATGGACGTGTTCTATGTATGAGCTCCTTCAGCACAAAAGCCAGCAATACGCTGCTGGTTGTCGCAAGCATAAAGACCGCCTCTATCCAATGACGCCTTGCTGCAAAGGTCGCCATAGCAATGGCGGTCAGAGCCATAGCTATCGCCATTTCGCCAAGGTCGCTAACCCATGTCATTAGTCTATCGAAAAGTGGGCTCGCTTGCTCTTTCAACTCCTCATAGGTCTTCAGGTCGAGGGGCAAGACTGGAAACCTGGCTGCTGCATAGGAGAGCAATATGGCAAATGCAAGCATTATCACAAATACGAGTGCGATCTTTCTATCCACTGCAGATTCCTATCCAGGCTCGCGCTTATTATTCTTTTGGCCAACCTCTGTATTGAACTCGCAGAAGGTGTATCGGCTCCGGTAAATCTCAGTAGAATGCTCTTAACCCTTCCATAAGATTTTATGCAGCATCCTCACTGTATACTTCTATATAGTGTTCAATATCTTGCCTCAAGTTCTTGTAGGGCCCTGTTTCACATGGGAGATCCGAATCTCTTGCCATTTTCAATAGCCTTAGGATAACTTTTCTATCTAAAGTATAATCCCCAACGTAATCTTCATTCAGTAATACATTATATAAGTATTCGTATATTTCTGTGCAATTACGTCTCTTGAGCACTTCCGCCCAAACTGCAGGAATTGCTCCTTCATCTTTATCCACTTCAATCATCTCCTGAACGTATTGGAATGGCTAAAGCTAAAAACGTTTGGAGACCCGCCTGGAAGTGATCAGTCCTGAGCGCAAAAAAGAGACAAAACCAGTAATAGGATGCGAGTTCATCCACGTCCTGGACTTCTCCATCCGATGATATCGTTAGCTAAAGCCCTATTCTCCGAAATCACTGGCACAGTCGATTAAATTACGTTTTTGCATTGATTGAAATAGAGATCGCCAGATATTTTTATCGCCCAGCCGCAATTATACCGCCGGAACATAGGGGTTAACAACATTTTGAGGCTTGCCTTTCGCAAACATCTCTACGTTCTCCACAGTAACATAGGTGCACTCGTCTATAGACTCCTTGGAGAGGAAGGCTATATGTGGCGTAAGAACAACGTTTTCCAGCTCCAGAAGAGGGCTGTTTAAAGGCAGCGGCTCTTTCTCGAAGACATCAAGTCCCGCTCCCGCAATCTTCTTCGCCGCGAGCGCCTCCACAAGAGCCGTCTCATCTATTATTTTGCCCCTTGCAGTGTTGATTAGAATGGAAGTTGGTTTCATCTTGGCCAGCTCAGAGGCGCCTATCATGTGCTTGGTCTCTAGGCGTGAGCGGAAGATGCAGCGTCACAATATCGCTTTCAGGAGAAGTGTGTCGAGGTCAACGAACTTTACTCCCAGCTTCTTTGCCTTCTCCGGGCTCGGGTGATCGGTAGTTGAGATCACACTCATGTTGAACCCGTGAGCGATCTGTATGACTCTTTTGCCTATGTTGCCGGTTCCGAGAACCCCGAGGGTCTTGCGCATAAGTTCATTGCCTATGAGGGATCTCCAATCGAAGTTACCTTTTCGCAAATTCAATATCTGCCGAATGTACCTTTCTCATAAGGTTGAGGGCCAATGCGAAGGTGAATTCCGCTACTGAGTCAAAGGCGTAATTGGGCACATTGGATACGATCACGCCATGCTCAATTGCCGCCGCCAGATCGACGTTGTCGTAGCCGGTCTGCCAGAGAGAGATCATCTTCAGCTTGGATGCGTTAGTGGAATGCATCGGCATTAAAGCCATATCTTCCTACAATTACCACTTCTGCATCCTTTACCCTCTCCACGAACTCATTGGAGGATGAAGGCACGGAATCGTAGACATCAAGATCGCCCAAAGCACTTAACCGTGCCCTATATTCCTCTGGAAGGAAAATCGGATCAGCTACCACAATTCTCATTTTGCCTCTTGATCAATGTACTTGGATTTTATATAAGTCCGCTTACCTCATCTCTATCTTGGCTCCAAGGATCTCGCAGCATCACTCATCACGAACTATGAACTGCTCGATTCGATTGTCGAATGAGTTCAAGGCACCCTCCAGGGCCATTTATCTCCATGACCGCAGTTTTCAATCAGGAATACGATCTCGTCCAATCGCCCCGGGGCCTCTGGATCTCCTGAGACATTACAGGATTTGGGGCAGATTTCGGATTCTATTTTCGTATTTAGAGAGCTGGGCTCGAAGAGACCATCTTCCATCTTTGCTACGTTCTTTTTGCCAAGCGACCAGATATCTTCCTTTTCTAGCTTTGGATTGTTCAGGGTGCCCCTTGCTTCCTCCAGATAATCCTCCTCGTAATCTTGCTCTCGTGCGACACCAGTCCAGTAGGTCGGGTTCTTCCTTGCCTCAGCCGGGTTGGCTGGCAGCCTGGGCGGTCTTATATCTACCGCGGCCCTGGTTTTGCCATCGGCGATAATAGGCCTTATCTGCTTATCGGCATTCCACCAGGGATCCGGTATTAAATACGAATTTTGGTTTTTAGCTGCCTTCTCAAAGGCATTGAAGAATTGCTATTCCCCATCCGCCATTCGGGTCGCTGAAATTGATCTGCCCCGGCCAGGCAACGTCCGGGAAGAGGACACGCCAAAGCCTACGATAATGCTTTAAGACCAAGTCCTCATCCAGAACAGCACAATCGAGTTCGGTATCACAGGTGAAGGATCTGCGGTTAAGGTTTGCAGAACCACATACCAATAGGCTGCGATCATAAAGCTGAACCTTCGCATGGCAGTAAATGCCGCCCGGGATTCGGGAAGGATGCCAGAGGTTATATACGCCTACGCGCTCGAATTTGCCGGAACCCATGCTCAAGCCATCGGTTAAATCGTTGAGGGCCAGCTTCCTCGCATGGTGCTCTTCATGTGGATGATCATCGGCATAAGGAGGAAGCACCAATATAACGCAAAGCTTTTTTTTCTGGTCGTTCCTGATCAGGTGGTTGAGCAATCTGGCGAGGGGCCTGCTGAAGAAGTATTGATCGAAGATCCAGATCAATTCGTCCGCTGCCTGGCATGCATTAGCGATTCCCGCCATGACTGTAAACTCCCCTCTCATAAACGGAGGTTTCTTGCGCTCCAGACGTATGGGAACCGTACGCCACATTTGTACCAGAGATGAGCCCCCTAGTTTGAGATCAACCTCCTCCGGCTCATCCAATCTCAATATCTCGCCATCCTTAATGGCAGTCTTTGAGCTGAAGATAACCTGATTATTCTTATTGTGTAAGCTGCCCCAGAATCCAGACTCATACACGTTTCCCGCATCTTGCCATCTTTCACAGAACTGCTCCTCCAGAGTCTTTACGATTGGTCCCTGAAGCCCGAGGTGCTGATCGTGCCAGATTTGATAATCTTCTCCATAGACTTCTTTCGGCAGATCGGAGTCCGTGGTGCAAAGGCTTGGATACGTCTCTTAATGCGTCATAAATTGTATCCGGGCTTTTCGGCCAGCGGTGAGTCTTGTCCTGGACATCGATAACCTCAGGGATGTTTTTCCCTGATTGCCAGTCTCCTCCTAAGAATTGAGGCGGATTGGATTCCATGCGAATGAGCAGATCGTCTAACGTGGCATTCGGATCGTATACATAGGGGTGTGTTGCATCCGGTGCGTCTCTTCTGGTGAAGGCCAGATCTACCCCGCCGCAATAAGCTACGTTTACATCCCCCACGCGAATTACCATCATCTTTTGGTGGTGAGTGGAAGTTATGGGAGACGCCACCCTCATATCCAGAGCTACTATGCCACGATCTTTTGCACTGGGATCATTCTTGCTCAGCCTTTCGCATTCCTTGTTTACGACGTCGGCAATGTAGACATGATCGCTCATATGCGGGCCGTGCCCTGCAATTACGGACGCCGTCATAGGCATCCACAATAGGATCCTGACACGGATTCCGGCCTGCATTAGTCGCAGGATTAGTCCCAGCGCGGTCTGATCCCTTTTTGCAGAATCGAGCTCATTCCAGGGGCGGTTTTGGATATTCCAGGGATTATCTTCTGACAGGTCTCTCAGGGGATTGAGCCGCCAATCGGCGATATATACGTGCCCTTTCTTGCCACTTTTGGCCTCAGCAATTGCCGCTTCCAGGGATTCCCTCATTGCGGACATGGCCTCATACCCGCCGATCAGAGGGATAACCTGGCAGTTTTCGTCCCAGGGCTTGAAATTACCCATCCTCTTGGCCATGTAAGTATCATCTCCCCATGGGACGCCCCTCTCCATCCGGTAAAAAATTCAGGAACCACTTGTTTGGATCAGCAACCATTAATCCACCACAGCCTTCTTTGCTCTTATGCAGGGTAATATGTTATCAGAATCGATAAAGATATCTTAACCCTGAATATATGTGTTTGCATTGTAAGTTAGATGTCAATCAATTGGAATATATTAATTGGATTGGGTCATTGCGTCCTAAGCACTTAGCGAGAAAAGTGGAGAGCCAAATGGCAGATAATAGACTCATAGCGGGCTGAAAGAAAAATCGATAGATGATATGGCACCAAGCAATACAGGTATATAGATCCTATTACATACAAATTAAAATGAAGGCAACATGTTGGTATAAGAACGGAAGCTTGGACTCATTCCGCCAGTTTTGCATTCAAAATCAAGATAAGCCGGTATCTGTTAAGTTGACAAATAGATCAGAGCCGGTCACCGGAGCTTTGTGCAACTATTATCTCAACTCCTCAAATGCAGACGGTCTTTTTCTTCTCTTAACTGATAGGGTATTTCATCCTGCATACTACGGCCTCGAGGGCATCGAGAGCATGCATATTGAACGGTATGAAACACTGCCGCCCACGATAGATATTGAGTCTTCTAAGGATATGTCTCCCGCCATGATTATGGCCTTAAGGCGCTCTGCCATGCGATCTGCAAAGTAGAGGGCAGGGATAAAAATGGAAAGAATCAATCTGTTGGAGGATTTAAAGAAGACCTGGCCGGAGAAGTTCGCAACGGAAGAAGAGATTTTCAGCCATATACATGCAGGAAATAAGATCTTCATCGGCACAGGCTGCGGCGAACCTCAATACCTCGTCCAGGCTCTGGTGAACTTCATCAGCGGCAATCCCAAAGCTTTTTTCGGCATTGAGCTCATACATGTATGGACCCTGGGCACGGCTCCCTACCTGGATGAAAAATTCCGTGACAACTTCCGCATCGATTCGTTCTTCATAAGCGAAGGCACGAGAAACGCTATCAATAGTGGAGCAGCTGACTACACGCCCATATCTCTCTCCGCCGTTCCCAGCCTCTTCCGGAGGGAGATAATACCAATAGACGTGGCATTAATTCAGACATCTCCACCCGATAAACACGGCTACATGAGCCTGGGAATAAGCGTAGATATCGTAAAAGTTGCAACCCAGAAGGCATCCCTGATCGTGGCCCAGATAAACTCCCATATGCCCCGAACTCAGGGTGATGGATTCATAAATATAAAAGATATAGATTTCATTATTCATCATGATGAGCCATTGCTGGAGTATACGGTGGAGGACCCGGGGGAGATCATCAAAGCGATAGGCAAGTATGTCGCCAGGATCATTGAGGATGGGTCTACGCTGCAAGTCGGATACGGCATCATACCTAATGCTGTGGTCTCATATCTGGGTGAGAAAAAGCATCTTGGGGTACATACCGAGCTCTTAAGTGACGGCATCATAGATTTGATGCAAAAAGGCGTGGTTGATAACACCAAGAAGTCTATCGATACGGGAAAGACAGTAGCTTCCTACTGTATGGGCAAAAGAGAGAGTTATGAGTTCCTGGATGAGAATCCAACTGTCCTATTCAGAACCATCGATTATGTCAACAATCCTTTGATTATTGCCAAGAATAAATTGATGACCGCCATCAACAGCGCCATAGAGATTGACTTGACCGGTCAGGCTACTGCAGAATCACTTGCCGCGGGAATTTTACTTTGGCATCGGCGGCCAGGCGGATTTCATGAGGGGTGCCGTGCTTGCTCCGGGCGGCAAGAGCATCCTGGCCCTTCCCTCAACCGCCGTCAACGACACCATTTCGAGGATAGTGCCATCCCTCCAGCAGGGGACGGGAGTGACTTTTACCCGTGGGGATATCCACTATGTAGTAACTGAGTATGGAATCGCATATCTTCACGGCAAGAATATCAGGGAACGCGCTATGGATCTTATTGCCATTGCCCATCCCAAGTTCAGGCCGTGGCTGATCGAAGAGGCCAGGAAGCTCTCGCTCATCTACAAAGATCAAGCATTCATACCCGGTATCAATGGTGTGTACCCGGTGGCTCTGGAGACATTCAGGACAACCAGGAGCGATCTCAATATTCTCCTCAGGCCGGTTAAGATCGGAGATGAGCCCCTGATGAAGGATTTCTTCTATGCTCTTTCCAGTGAAAGCATGTATCGCAGGTTCATGTCGGTTAGAATGGATATGCCCCATGAGAGGCTGCAGGAGTTCGGGGTAGTGGACTATGCTAATAGCATGATGATTCTGGCAATTGTTGAGGGTGATGGCAAAGAGACAATCGCCGCAATTGGACAATATGAGATAAATGATAAGGTGCACACCGCCGAAGTTGCGCTGGTTGTAAAGGATATGTATCAAAAAATGGGCGTCGGCCATGATGTGCTCATCTACCTCACCCGTCTGGCCAGAAGACGGGGCTTACTGGGATTCACGGCAGAGGTCTTGATTGAGAATAAGCCGATGCTCGATCTCTTTAAAGACATGGGATTTGATACGGAAGAGAGAAGTGAAGAAGGGGTCTATGAAATGCGCATGATGTTCGGAGATATTGAGGGTTAAGCCTCCGGGGCCGTGATAAAATCGGCAGGGCTAGCGGTCAATGCTCTCCCGGCTTCAGCTCGCCGGTGCCTGTGAAATTGATCACTGGATTGGAATCGATGGCATCCGGAAATGAGGCGATCAGGAACCGTCCACTGTAGACCTCTTTGCCCTTGCGAAACTCTGCAAGTATGGGCTCAGTTATCGGAACAGGCCCCAGTTTTGCGTGCTCTTCCATCATGGCACGCAGGTCGGTCTGAGATAGAATCGCTTTACCGTGCCAGCTCTCAAATCCTTCATCCGGTTTGTCCCACTCTATCATCCAGTATTTCAGGGCTACTGGAAAATTGTCCCATACCAGGCGACCGTCCCGGCCAATTATCTTTGACTTTGACATATGGATCTACCGTATTTGCATGATCATAAAGGTGATAGTATTTCTGCGACGGGTGAGGGTCATAAGAACCTCCCCCATATGGGGGAAAGCATGTGACCATTTTCAACGCCGTGACCTAAGCGCGGCAACCCACCGTATTCCAATTTAACGGCTCTTCAAGACGAATTAAACACGAACTACATATCCAGCTACCAGGGACAACAAATCGTCCCGCAGCAATCAAGCTGCCGCAAAAAATGCATTCTACCATTTTTACCTCCAACACATTCATCTCTGTAAGTATAAGACACTGCCGGGGACGGCTCTTCTATACTGAAATAGCATTGTTTGGACGAAGATAAATTTATAGTAAATCCAAAAGTAAATCCAAAAAAATTAAAGCCAGGCGCTACAGTATAAGCGATACTACCGCCAATATGATGAAGATAATAACCAGCCATTTGGCAATGTCCATTGACATGCCTGCGACTCCGCGTGCTCCCATAATTCCTGCTATGATGGCGAGCACAAAGAATCCTATAGCCAAGCTGAGTAAACCTGCCATTTTTTACACGCTCCTTAATACGGAAGATTACATACTCAATAGGTCGATCCGGCCATCTGTAGAGCTACATTGAAGATGGCGCACTTATCCTGGCTGAGCCTGGGCAAACACATCCACAACGACGACGTTGCTGGGCTGGTTGTTCACGACAAAGTACAGCATATGTCTTCCAACCTGGTCGGCGTTGAAGTTCATGGTGTTGTAACCGGGATTGAACTGATATGTCTTATACTTCGAACTCGTTGTGTCGGTCTGGATCATCTCATAGAAGCCTGCAGGCCCTCCCACTGGCGCATTGGCAACCAGCTGCAGCCAGGTTCCGACTGGGGTTACAACGTACTGTGTCCAGTTTGTTGCTCCCTGGATCCAGAGGTCATTGGTCTTGGATGGCACTATGGATGTATACTGGGAGTATGGCAGCCCTACACCTGCGCCGTAGTACACACTGGACGGCGTTTTCTGATTTATATCGAACTTGGTAGGATCGCTTACTATCCCACCCACTACAGGCGTACCTGTGGTTGTATAGTACTCTCTAAGGGCGAGAACGTGTTGTCGGGAACCGCCTGGTTATAGAAGGATCCACCCGAGCTGTACCAGGGGAAGCTAGGGACCGGCTGATCCAGCCAATTCAACATCCCACTCAGCCCCATATCGGGATTTGTACTGCTGGAACCTCCACCGAGGTAGTCTGACTGTGCGCATGCCTGAAACGCAAGGCATAAGAGTGCTGTCATAAACAGCAAAATTTTGCTATATTTCATTTTTAACACCTATTATTGTTAAACTGGATTTTACTTCAGTTCCTCGATCATCATATTTCCTAAGTGAAGCTTTCGACTCTGTCGCATCATTTTTTGCGCTTCCCGCCTTTTCCCTGAATAAACCTTCTTCTCTACATTATCATCTATCATTTTTGAATGTCCTCCTTTCCTGGTGGTGATTCACCTATTAACTCAAAATTCCACCAATTTCTGTATCATGATGCTCTTGCGATTCCGACTCAATATGGATGCCATTGAATAGTCTTTAAAAATTGATTGAACAGATCTATCCTTCGACCCACTCAAATCCCGGATCTTTGATATTATTAAAATTCTTGATGATCACGGCTGCATCTTTACGGTTCAGCTTGGTGTCCATCATTTTCTTGCAAAGACATCGCAGCGCCTCCTTCTCCTGTTTCAGAGCGTTGCTATCTCCGGGTTTGGAAACCAATCCTGCGCCTTCAAAGAGGTGCTCCTTCTCGTCCATATGTGTAGACATACCCCATTTGCCGAACATCTCCGCCGCATTATCAAGGAGATTTTGATCAAAGATCTTGGGAAGCTTGCAACCCTCGATCTGCTGCATAAATTCTTCTTTCTTCAAAACGATCGCCTCATTCTATCAATTTACACATATTTGCTATCTTGTTTGCATCTTGGCCGATAGCTAAAGATAAATCTATTTCCTTCAGTTCGGTGGTTAATCCTTCTTCTAAAGACTAAGAGGAGGGGATAATAGCCCCCAGCTCGAACAATATTTTTTAAGTTTTTATTATCAAGCCCTAAGTCCCTAGTGCCTTCTTCTCAGAGCTACAAAGGTCACGGCCAGGAGCCCGACCACGGCAAAAGTAGCCTCAAAGCCGGGAGTCGAGGTAGTCGTAGTCGTTGATTTAGACGTGCTCGTGGGCTCAACGGCAGGAGTTGCACTGGTCGTAGTTGTGGTCGATTTGGTAGCATCAGGCCCCGGATTCATGCTGGTCGTGGTTGTAGCTCGATTGGACCGCATCGGATCCTGGAGTAGAGCTGTGTGTTAGTTGTAGTTGACTTGGTTACATCTGCTGCCGTACCCAGAGCCAGCAGCATCATCGTGGCTATGAGCATGGCCACTAATATCTTTTTCATATCAAAACCTCTTTTTTCTTATGATCTCTATGAATAACGTCTGTTGCCTCTCAGCATTATCCATGTAAATTTAGAAGACAAGACGCAATCACATAAATGCAAGCGGAAGTATCAGCATGTTATATGAGGTCCCCAATATGAGCGATAATACCGCCAGAATGATGAACACGATTATCAGCCATTTGGCGATTTCCATAGATATGCCTGCACCACGTACTCCCAATATACCAAGTATCAACGCTATTACAAAGAACACTATTGCCAAATAAAGTAAGCTCGCCATTTTTATTCACTCCTATATATTGATTATTATTTAATCTCACCTGTCGATTCGATTCTCAGCCCAGATCTACCTGAATTAGTCATGTATTGTCTAATTCAGTGCCTCATTCCTCTTATTTTCTATTTTCAGCTTTCGCCTTCTCAAGATCGGCTTTTGCGTGTGCCGTCTTATTCTTGACATCAGCCTTTGCCTTATCAATAGCTTCATTTACGTCTGCTTTTGCATAAGCTACATTCTTCTGCACATCACTTTTCCCAAAGCTAGCCTTAACCTTCTCTACATCAGCTTTTACATCGGCTTTAACATAAGCCCCTGCCTTTTCTGCGTCAGCTATCCCTTTCTTTGCTTCAACTTTCGCCTTCTCTAAGTTCTCATTTGTCATCTAGAATCCTCCTTTTACAATTCTTATCTAATAGGATGCCATTGAATAAAAAGCTTTTCGTATCAAAATATTAAAGCCTTATAAGCTATGTGCATATAGTGGCCGATATTTTAAATTTCATAAATAAAAGATTCTTAATTATCATGATGTCATAAGCATCAAAAAGAGACAGGCCAGGCAAATACTCAAAATTGGTGCCCATCTGCGATACTGGCTTGATGTTTGCCTTGATTTTCTCTTCCATTTCAAGGGACACTTCCGACACGCCGTGAGCTATTTCCTGATGCATACGTGCATGCTCTATGACCTCATCATCGGTCTTTGCCAACACCTTGAAACCGCATTCTTTGCCTTTATATAGATCTCTACAGAGATATTCTCTATAGCTCTCTTCATCCTTAAGCTCAACCTCAGTGTCACTTTGATCAACCTTTGTCTTCTCTATAGTTTCACTTGCCATTTGTTTCAATCTTCATTTTTGATTTTAACTCTTAATACGATTTCTTTAAATATAAGTTTTTTGATTTGAAAATTTAAAGATAGTACTATGCCTAAAGACCTAAAATACTGATTAATGGTGAATGATATCTAAAAAATGCATTGACGTTATCTCTAAATAGTGACAAGGCTTTTGGTTTGACATCGCATAAATCAAACAAGGCTTAATGTTTCGGATTGATTCGGTCTTCCGCTCATGGGAGCTGGGCCCGTGATATCTACTGTCAAGTCTTCACGAGGCTAAATTCGTCGAGATGCTATTTGATTTTTCTGGACAATTCAGGCCAGCTTTTTGGTTCCGGTTAGGATAGGTTCAATATTTGCACCTTTATAATTACATAGCTTAAAAAACTATAATATCTATATACCAAAAGCTATTTATTCAGTGGCAACCTATTAGATTCGGAATCACAAATGGAGTAAGAAATATGCCAACAGATGTAGATGCACAGCTCAAGCAGCTAGATGTTGAGATGAAGAAAGCGAAAACCCAGGCCGAAAAGGATGAGATCAAGGAACGCCAGGATGAACTTAAGCGTCAACTAGCGGGTTCAAAAAAGAAGTAAAAGTTATAATTGCGTTGGCCTAGTGCCAGCATTGCCTGAACTAATACTTCGGCAAATCAAATCTTTTTTTCTTCTGAAACTATATTCGCTACAAAATTATTTTTAACACCTATTATTACGGATTCCCCGAGTCTCTAATTGAACTCAAAGTTTTTAGGGAGAGATAAGCAAATAGCGAAAGAACGTTTTAGTCCTTGAAATCCTATCGCGGATCTGCCTGGATAATATATCTTGCTCTTCAATGCCTGAAGTCGCGGAAAAGCATCAAGAGCCGTTTAAATCCTTTTAGATCACTCTCTGAAATTTGCCTGATTTATTTCTATTGCTTATTTCAGCATATCCGACATCTTCTTTCCAATGTCAGCTTTCGCTTTCTGGGCATCAATTTTTGCATGGACAACTTGTTCTCGACATCAGACTTCGCCTTCTCGGCAGCAGCCTTCAAGTCGGCTTTCGCATAAGCTACCTTCTTCTCTGTCCCGCCATGCCCGAAATTGGCCTTGATCTTCTCCACATCAGCATTTACATCAGCTCTTGCATGTGCCATCTTGTTCTCAATATCGGACATTGCTTTCTTAGTATCTGCTTTTGCCTTTCCTATCTGATTATGTGTCATTTTTTTATTCCTCATTTTATAGATCCAAATCTAATAGGATATTATTGAATAAAAAGGTTTTGGTACCTAAACTCCAGGGAGATCGGTCCGGCTTAATCACGAGCTTCAATATATCCAATTCCTGGGAATCTTTTATGATGCTTTTCCGCTTCAGATAATGGGCTCGAAATTTTTTGGGCACATAGACATCATAATGATGCAACAAAAGAAAGTATCTATCTTTTAGCATATTTTTGCGTATAGTCTCTCTCGGGAATATACCAACTCTCTTTTATATAGCTTTATCTTCTTAATTCCAAGGCAAGTAAATGCGCCATTGTTTGTGCTATGCTGGTTTGATAACCGAAAGAAATAAAAACACTTTTCATAATTTATCAATCAATTAACATTTAATAATTTTGCGATTTCATGATCTGAAACTAATGGATATATTGTTATATGAAGAAAGTCTTAACACATAAATAACCATGAAATAACATGAAACTCCCTTGAGCCCAGGACTAGGGCTCACACATGATTGATGAAAATCGAAATTCTTTGACATCATGAACTTCGATTTGCCTGGGAAGTAGATAGTGAAAAGAAAGAACTGGTGTCGTTCGATGAATATGATCCAAGGTTTTAAGAAGATGGAGTTTCAAATAGTGTCTGAGGGACGGCACAAACATACAGAAGGATGCGCTCAGGTTCGATTCGTGGTCCAATAGCGTACAAAAGTGATAGGATCGAATGTTGAATTGTTGAATAGTTCTGTGAATGATGAAAATGCAATCTACCATTGAAGCAACAAAGGCCGCCGCTGACTTGCAGGCCTACGATTCCGGCCCCATGTTTGCCCTAGCCCGGTCTCTTGCCTCAAAACGGGTTTTGCCTTTTTACTATGCATTGGCAGCCGGAGTCTTGATCCTCGTCTCCTTTGGCTCTGGTTATGATGGCCTTAAGGAACGATCAAGATGCAAATACCGATTTTACCGACATTGCTACATTTTTAGTCAACGGCCTTGTTACCCTGGCTCTATTTTATGGGGCCTTGCTCTCCTATTTCTATAGAAAAAGGGTCTACTCAGCCTGGCTGATTCTTGCCATAGCCACATTCAGCTTCACCATCGGCGACCTCATTTATGCCTATGTCGAAGTCGTTCTCAAAGAGGATCCTTTCCTGTCTCTTTCGAACTATTTCTTTCTAGCATATTACCCGCTATTTTTATTGGGAATCTTCTCTCTGCCCTCTATAAAATTTGCCTACAGCGAGCGGTTCAAGATGATGCTTGATACCGGAATCGTCATGGTTGCAGCAATTCTTGTCTTCTGGAGCCTTATCATTGACCCCGCCATCCAGGAACGCGGAAATGTTGACATTCTCACTTTATTCATCTATATTGTATATCCTGTAGCGGATTTGATCTTGCTTTTCTCTGTACTGGAGCTGCTTTTCAAGAGAATCTATCAGAATGAACGAACTCCTTTATTGTTTCTTGCCGGCGGAATGATATCTCTGATCGTAACAGATTGCATATACTTTCGCCTGAGTTGGGAAGATGCATACATCGCCGGAGGGCTGCTGGATTTGGGCTGGCCTCTCGCCTATATCCTGATCGGGCTGGCGGGTATGTCTCAGGCCGATGCCGTATCAAAAGGCTCTTTTCTGCCCCTTGAGGATATGCAGCCTCGCTATGGACAATTAACCTGGCCGCTTTACCTGCCCTATATTTGTGCTGCCGGAGCATTTGCTTTGCTCATCTGGAGCCATGATCACTCCATCGGTCTGTCATTTTCTGTCCTATCCTGGGCCGTAGCGATTATAATTGGACTGGTTGTAGTGCGGCAGATCCTGGTCCTGAATGAAAACGTTAAGCTCTATCATGAGGCACAACAAGATATCAGGGAGCGCAAACGTGCTCAGCAGGAGATCATCCGCCTCAATGAAGAGCTAGAAGAGACGTGTAGCCCAGCGCACCGAGGAGCTCGAGACTACCAATAGAGAGCTGCAATGCGAGGTGCAGGAAAGAACACAGGCTGAGGCGGCAATGAAGGACTCCGAGCATAGATTGGCGGATATTATCAATTTCCTGCCTGATGCAACCTTCGTCATCAATAAGGAGGGCACGGTAATTGCCTGGAACCGGGCCATAGAAAAAATGACGGGCCAGAAGGCGATAGATATGCTCGGAAAGGACAGATACGAGTACTCACTGCCTTTCTACGGAGAAAGAAGGCCTATATTGATCGATCTTGTCTTGAAACCCTGCCCGGATCTTGAAAAAGCTTATGATAGCATAAAAAGGCAAGATAGCAACACGATAGTCGGTGAATCTTTTGTCCCCGATCTCAACGGGAAGGCGATCTATCTCCTGGGGAGTGCAGCGGTTCTCTATGACTCGGAGGGAAATATCTATGGCGCCATTGAGTCCATCCGCGATATAACGGAGAGAAAAAAGGCCGAAGAAGATCTGAAAAACGCTAGAGACAGGGCAGAATCGGCCACCGAGTCCAAGTCGAAATTTCTGGCCAATATGAGCCACGAGATCCGCACGCCCATGAACGCAGTCATCGGCATGACCGGCCTGCTCCTGGAGACGAGATTGTTGCCGGAGCAGCGCGACTACCTTGAAATCATCCGAAACAGCGGAAGCGCTTTGCTTGCCGTCATCAACGACATTCTGGATTACTCCAAGATCGATGGAGATAAACTGGAGCTGGAGATTCTGCCGTTTAATCTAATCGGCTGCATTGAGATCTCTATGGACCTGGTAGCGGCCAAAGCTGCAGAAAAAGGCCTGGAACTGACCTACTTCCTGAAGGACGGCGTCCCCACGATGCTCAAAGGCGACGAGATACGTCTACGTCAGATTCTGATCAATCTCCTGGGAAATGCTGTCAAGTTTACGGAAAAGGGCGAGGTGATGCTGTCTGTGACCTCATCTCCGGCAGGTGATGGAAGGGTAGAGCTTCATTTCGAGGTTAAGGATACAGGAATCGGCATAACTCAAGAGAACCTGGGCAAGCTCTTTCAGTTCTTCACTCAGGTAGACTCTTCGACCACGAGACATTACGGTGGAACCGGCCTGGGTCTGGCCATAAGCCGCAGGCTGGTAGAGATGATGGGTGGCAATATCTGGGCTGAGAGCGAAAGGGGTGTAGGAAGTACCTTCCATTTCACCATTAGATGTGCTGCTAGTGGCCAGGGATCGGCTTTAACGTCTTCGGACCCGAACCTTGCAGGCAAGAGAGTGCTAATTGTAGAGGGCAACCAGTCTGTCCGAAATATGATCGCCAAAATCGTTCAATCCTGGGGAATGGAGATGACGGCTTTGGCCACAGGCGAGGAAGCGTTAGAAAATCTGGAAAGAGCGGCCTATGATTTTGTGATTTTGGATGCAATCTTGCCAGATATAGACGGCCCTCTTCTGGCCAGGCAGATAAAGGCAAAAGACCAGAGTAATGCATTTATTGTGATTGTAAGCCACATGGGAAGCAAGGTGCAACGGGATGATTCAGTCTCAGGCTGGCTGAGCAAGCCCCTCAAGCCAACCCAGCTCAAGAATCTTCTGCTCAACTTAATCACGCCGAAAAACGATGCAGCAAAGGATGCCGAAGGCCTGCCCTTCTCTCTGCCGGAAAAAGGCGTTGATCTCACTATTCTTCTGGCAGAAGATAACTTCATAAACCAGAAAGTGGCCCTGAGCATGCTGAAACACCTGGGTTACCGAGCTGATCTGGCAACTAACGGCCTGGATGTCCTGGCAGCTCTGGAGAGAAGGCAGTATGATGTCATTTTAATGGATATCCAAATGCCTGAAATGGACGGGCTGGATGCCACACGCTGCATCAGAGAACAGAAGAGACTGGAAAAGCAGCCCTGCATCATAGCCATGACGGCTTATGCTCTGGAGGGAGATCGGGAGGAATTCTTAAGTGCAGGGATGAACGACTATCTCAGCAAACCAATCCAAATCGAGGAGCTAAAACTGGCCCTGGAGAAGTGCAAAGGTGCCTCCCGGCAAATGACCGATGAACGGAATCCAATTGTCAAGGATAAATAGCGAATATGATCTGTTTTAAAACAAAAGATATTTTAATTTAAATTATCATATCATCCTATCTGCTTCTTTCTCTTCTTGATAGTTCTCCGGCAACGCGTTCATGTACTCCTTAATCATTACCGGAAAAGATCTGGACTCCATGAAGCGAAGGCCGAGCTGCTCGGCCCAGCGCTGAATGCCCAGGTCTTGAGAGATGACGGCCGCATCCAATTCTTTCGCCAATAGCAAAACATCGATATCCGGGCCGCTGTCCAGGATTCCATAACGAAGTGCGGCTCTGTACTTCTCACGAAATTTTCGTATGATGCTGCCGACTATATCCCGCTCGATCTCGTCCTTCATATCCTTCAGTCCGGTGCCGTTTTCACTCAGGGAGATGCATCTGGAGACCGATTCCCATATGGCCTCCTCAGAGATATTCATTCCCTTGTTTATGCGGCTGCGCATATAGTCAACATATTCATAGAATATCTTTGAAGGCACCTTGACTTTGTACCTATCCGGGCTCTTTTTTACCAGCCATGTATCGACCTTGCCCATAACCCGGGTTTCGCAATTATTATGCCTGGCGAAATCCTTGATCTCATTGTAGACGGAAGGATATGGGATATAGCAACTGATTCCCAGGTGAAGCCTCCCTTGGGCCACGCGATCCAGGATGGCGTTCATCCCCTCGCAGATATTGGTGGCGCCCTCGCTCTCCCAGGCCAGAGAGTCCGTGAGGGCTGTTGTATCCAGCACGAACCTTTGGCGCAACATTGCTAATAGGATGGATGAAGTGATATAAAATAGCTTCTAATGAGCATTTATTTTGGGCTCTAATGAGGACACTTTTCTGATTGGATCATTGACCTCAAAGCATAGACTGTCTCATGAAGATGAAAAGCTAATAAATCCCTTTGCAGATTAGAATGCGTGAAAACTTCCCAGCCGCTGATCTTCACGTTGGCCAGGATTGAGAACCTCATGCATCAGGTTAGTTTTGATCCTGCCGAGATGAAAGGCAAAATCATTACCAACACATCATATGTCAAAAAGGAGCATCTCGATGAGACTCTGTCTGTCTTTTACGATGCCATCCATAGCGGACTTGCGGTCTCGCCGATGATCGAGATATTGGAAGAGGAAAGATCGATAAAGATCAAGACCGCTTGCAGCCTTACCATTTGCGGCGTTCTCCTCAAGCATGGCATACCGGTACATCCCAAAGGTGGCGGCCTGATCGAAATAGTGGAGCGCGAGCCTATCAGGTTCACAGAGATGCTCATGTATTGGGCCACGACCATAGATCCCATAGACATTCTCACCGCCCAGGGGCTGATGGATATTACTGGAATGATGCGCACAGGAAACGGGCGGATTCTGGGCAATCTTCATGAGGCTCCCATGCTCGCCAGAGAAAGAATCGAGGGTGTGCTCGAACTTCTGGCCTCAGGAGGGTTTGCCGGTGTCCTTGAGCTGGGGGAGCCGAATATGAACGTCCTCGGCGTCTCTGTGGAGAGAGATCATGTGGGAATAGCTCTCGTGGGCGGCACGAATCTGGTAGCCGCTGCCCGGGAATGCAATATTGTTGTGGAGCATGAATCAATCAGCGACCTGACAGACATTTCAAAGATGAGGCATATAGAGGAGCTGATTTGAGAGAAAACCCGGGTGGCCCGAGACTCTGGAGAAAGCGATATTCATATACAACCAGGACTATCTAACTTTTCGTGACCAATTCCGTCAAGAATCGCGAGATTGCCGCCATTCTTTATGAGATGGCGGAATTGCTGGAGCTGCATGCTGAGAACCGCTTCAAGATCATAGCCTACAGCAAAGCTGCGAGAGCCATTGAATCTCTGAAGGAGGACATCGTCCAGGTCTGCCGGGAAAAGAGATTGCAGTCTATTCCCGGCGTGGGAAGAGCCATCGCCCAGAAGGTCGAAGAGTACCTACGCACCGGCCGGATCCAGTCCCATCAGGAGCTTCTGGCACAAACGCCATCAGGCCAGGCCGAGCTTCTTAAGATCTCGGGGCTGGGCCCCAAGACTATTTTCATGTTGCATGAGAAGCTGAATATATCCAACCTGGACGATCTCGAAAAGGCAGCAATGGAGCATCGCATCCGCAGGCTTCCCAGGATGGGAGAGACTCGCGAGAAGAACATCCAAAGGTCCATTGAGAGATACAAAAAGCGAAGCCAACGTATTCTCTACAGCACGGCTGAGCCCATTGTCAATGAGATTCTGGACTATCTGCGAGGAATGGCAGGTCTGGAGCACATCACCGCTGCAGGCAGCTTTCGCCGGGGGAAGGAGACTGTGGGCGACATCGATATCCTTGCCACGGCTACGAGGCCGGAGGAGGTCGTGGCGAGTTTCGTGCGTATGCCCATGGTCGAGGAGGTGCTGGCCAAAGGCCCCACCAAAGCCAGCGTCATCGTGCAAGAGACGATTCAAGTTGACCTGAGAATCGTGGAGCATAGATCCTATGGCACAGTGCTGCAATATTTTACCGGATCAAAGGATCATAATGTGAGAATGCGCCAGTTAGCTCTTGGTCGCGGTTATTCACTGAATGAGTACTCTCTGACGCAATTGTCTGACAGCCAGGATCTGTTCTATGAGAAGGAGGAGGAAGTTTACGCTGCCTTGGGTCTGCAGTACATTCCTCCGGAGATGAGGGAGGACAATGGGGAGATCGAGGCGGCATTAGAGGGACGTCTTCCGAGCATCGTCGAGCTGAAGGACTTGCGAGGCGATCTGCACGTTCATAGCAGCTGGTCGGACGGCCGGGCATCCATTCAGGAGATGGCGGAGGCAGCCAGGTTATTGGGCTACGAGTATATCGCTATTTGTGATCACTCGCCTTCGATCGGCATCGCCGGAGGCCTTGTGCCCGAAAAGCTGGAGCAGAAGATCGAGGCTGTAGCTGCTGCAAACGAGGCTCTGGAGGGGATCACAGTTCTGATGGGGACTGAGGTGGATATAAAAGCCGATGGCGGACTGGACTATCCTGATGAGCTCCTGGCCAGGTGCGACGTAGTTGTGGCCTCGGTGCACATGGGCCAGCAGCAGACAGAGCGGGCCATAACAGGAAGGCTGATCTCGGCCATAGAAAATAAGAATGTCGACATCATCGGACACCCTACAGGAAGGATCATCAACGAGCGTGAGCCGTATAGCCTCGATCTTCAGGCGGTTCTGGAAGCGGCTGCAAGAACCGGGACGGCTTTGGAGATCAATGCTTACCCTGGTCGCCTGGACCTGAATGATATCAATGCCAGAGCGGCTAAGGATATGGGCGTGAGGATGAGCATTAACACCGATGCTCACGATCCCAAGATGCTCTTGAACATGAAGTACGGCGTGAATGTTGCCAGACGAGCATGGCTCGAGAAGAAGGACCTGCTCAACGCCATGAGTCTGCATGAATTGATGAATACGCTCAAAAGCCGGCAATAGATCGATAAAACGAAAGAATGCAAGTAATTGCATAGCTAGTAACTTGCAAAATTGAGGAATTGAAATATGTCAAACGCGTCAGAGAAAAAGCACGAGCATAAAGGCATGTCGAGCAGGGACATGCTGGATGCCAGGAAAATCTTGAAAGATATCGGCCTCAAAAGGGCGATCAATTCCTTGATGCAGGATGCGGCGATGGATATTTCTCCATAGTGCCGCGGAGATTGTGGGCACGGGAGGCCGGGTTTATGCCTTTGATGTGGATGGTGATGGCATCGGACGGCTGCAAAAAGAGATAGCCGAGAAAAAATTGGCCAACATCGAGGCAAGGGTCGCAGATGTCTCCAGGTTGCTTCCTCTGGCGGATGAAAGCGTAGATGTAGTTTTCATATCCAATGTGCTCCATGGCCTGGTCGCCAATGGTGAATCGGAAAGAGCATTGAAGGAGGTTGCCAGGGTAATCACGTCATCAGGGAAAGTTAGCGATTGTGGAATTCAAGAAAAATTGAGACTCCCATGGGACCGCCTCTCTCCATAAGGCTAAGCCCGGAGGAGGTAGAAGTGCTGGCGAAAGGCTACTGGCTTCTCAAAAGTTGCCGTCAAGGAAGCAGGGCCGTATCATTACAGCATAGTTCTCAGGAAATTGTAGAAAATTGCATTTCCACAGAATTTCCCGAGGTCGAGATCTTTTTCCCTCTGCCTCTTTGTTCTCTTGACAGAGACCCGGGTCTGAAAAGCTTATTAATCAGGGCCGAGGAAGCATAAGCCATGAGAATTAACAACCAAGCCAAGGTCGGCCTGGTAACCATCGCCTGCCTCATATCTCAAGGATACATCTTCTCTTATTTTTAAGAGTAGAGCCCCACCCGCTATTGTCCTTTGTGCCGCTCCTTCCCTACGTGGCCTACGTCTATGCTCGCAACAGAAGAACGTGGTACTTCAATAAGCCACTCTACTGGATGGCGGTAATTGTGGCATTGACTGTGCTGGATATATTGCCCTTTTTAATCGGGGTCGTGCATTAGCTATGCATTTGCCTTTGGAAGAGTCTTTAAGTCAGGCGCGATCTTGAGCGCAGAATTGTCCGGAAAATTTTGAAAATATCTAACCGGCAGGACCGCCTACCGGCCGGTATCATCAATAACCCTATCATAGTTGCAGCCACGATCAGGACAATAAATAACCCTGCTCCATAGCTACAAGGTTCCTGTCAAAATACCTTTTTGGCTATAAATCTAATTTCGCAAAAACATATTTAATGATAACGGTCAATTGAGCATTAACCTATTATCTCAAATGAGATATAAATTGTTGCGCAAAGAAAATATTCAAAGATCGTAATAGCCGGACGATCTTACGCGATTTTAGGATATAGAGACTGATTTTGACCCAGATGACCGCTCACAGACGAGCGACAAGCCCGGCCAAATGTGCTCTCCATAGTGTAGGTCCTCCACGTTCCTCATGTTTTCACCCCGCCGTCACCATTTTTCCATTCGAAGCATCGATTTGATATTCCTGAATAACGGATAATAGCCTCTGATAATGATGGACAGACATAGTTGGACAGAGATCCAGGAAGAGCTGAATCAACTCTCTGAACTGCACGAAAAAGGAGCCTCTGATCCGGGAAAATGCCGGGAGTTCAACTCGCGCTCCTCGATCTTTTTGCAGCATCTGGAAGAGCTGGAAGCTTTTGATATAGCGGATAGAGTAATGGATCTTCTGGCTGGCTGCAGTCCTAAGGATTTTTCTCCCTGCGACAATCGCTTGAGCACCAAAGGAGTCTCTCGAGAGACTGCAGAATAGAATTCGTGATAAACTGGAAAAGGCCGAAAGGCCGATCGTATAAAGCGATAGATGAATAATGAATAAAGATCGAATAAAATGGATAAATAATCGAAGAATAGTAGACCGTTTCTTTTTTTGGTTTTCCTATTGTTGATTGATACGACCTCTAATTTCTATTAAATTTTAATCATTCTGTACTTCATATATAATCCTACAGCTGCTATGAGCGTTAAAAAGGAGATTGCATTGGAGACGATGAGAATATTATCCTGAATATGCAGACCGTAGAGCAGCCAGAGGAAGATGCCCAGACAGAATTGCAGGAGCATAAGGAGGCTTACATCTGCTACCGACTCGGTACGGTAGATCTTGAGGATCTGGGGCACGAAGCCGAACATGGTCAAAATGGCAGCGCCCCAGCCGATTAATTCCCATTGCATCAGTCTTCACAAAGACTTAATGGTATATTATATTAGCCCACTAACAGCTCGTTAACCTGTTAGCTCATCGGCCTATTCCGTCGATGGATCCTTTTCAATGAAGATGAATTAGCTCTTGACTCTAGTCCAGCAGTATCAGCCCGAAGAGTTCCACCAATTCCTTGCAGTCTCCAAGTACTTTGGGCTGGTATCCGGCGTTCTGCAGGGTCTTGAAGACATCGATGCCGCAGGCCTCCATGGAGGGGCGCATGATCTCCTTATTTTTGCATTTCACGCTATCGAGTTCGTAGATGGGCAGATCCTTTTTCTGCATATCCTCGATGACGCAGGTCTCGCAAAAGACGCAGGGCATGGCATTCATTCCAAAGGCTTTGTAGAAACCCGCGAGGAAAGCAGTTCGCTCCAGCTCGAATACCGTCTTATGCATCTTGGCCACGGAATTGCTGAGAGCTCGAACTGCAGTTTTAGGCGGAAGCTTCTGATCCGGTTTGGCCTCGAAGCGGGCCAGGACTGCATGACGGTATTCGGTTAGGACATTTCTTGTCTCCTCGGGGGTGGGGCTGTAGGGAGGGCAGCAAAGATGCTTTCCATAGTTGCTGCAGCCGTATCTGCATTTCAGCCGCACCCAATCGGCTACAACTATTATCTCTGTGGGAATGAGCCGCAGATCATCATGGACTGTCTTCATCTCTGAGAGGAGGCTATCAAGGTCTTTTGTCATCATGACCATCTTCCATACCATCTTCCATAAACGTTAATTAACATAAGCGTTTCGAAAATATATATCTTCGTGACATTGGCCTGAAGGCCGGACCAATCTTCTAAGAGCTGCCACCACCTCTGGCCATATCAATGTCTTCCACCCAGAGCATTCGACTAAACAGGGAACCGTTCTGAATCGCCTGGAAAAATCTTCTATCTGCAGTGACCATGTTCGAATCCAGCGCTTCTGCCAGAGCGAGGTAGAGGCAGTCGTAGATGCTGCTTCTTGTCTCCAGAGCTATCTCAAAAGCCTTCTCCCGCAAAGCTGCTGACGGGTAGGATTGAATCGGTATGGATCTGATCTCATCATCCATTTCGAGTGCTTCTTTGAGGGATAGTTCTCGACGTCGAGTTCTCTTACATAGCCAGGCTTTTCATCTCCAGAAAAAAGAAATCAGGAACTTAATCTAAAATCTCAAAATGATTGTCCAGGAGATTTAATTGCCTCCGTAGAGTGTTCTTCCTGGAAGAACCACTTTGCGGCTTCGCTGGCATCGATTACGATTATCATCTCTCTCTGTCCTCGTGAATCAGCTCCATGCTTTCAATAAACTCCCTTCCCTGCAGCTTTTTACGTCTCTCCATTACGATCTGGCGAGCTTGAGCCATGTCCACCCTGGCCGATTGCTCCAGGATGAGCCTGACCTCTGCCTCCAGAGAACGTTCATTGTTTCTGGCGCGGGCTTTCAGCCGTTCAACGATCGATGTCGTCAAGATTTCGCACAATGATCTGAGCCATAATACACCTTCGAATATCAAGATTTAGCTATAATGATAGCATAATGATAGCATATTTGAATATACGTCTTTGGCCGGGAGAAAAAAAGCAATAACTCCTCGGATTTGCAGAAGCCGGAAAGAATCAGCTCATCCACGAATGTAGTCATTTTCCTTTCGACAAGCCGCTTTCATCAATCCCTTGCGAAATCCTCTGATATTTCATTAGAACGGCTTCCAGTGTCTTCTTTTGTACCGGTTTGCTGATGTAGTCGTCCATGCCGGCTTCAAGACACTTCTCGCGATCGCCCTCCAGAGCGTAAGCTGTGATGGCAACGATCTTGGGCCCATTCTCGGGCCAGATCTTTCGTATCTCCCGGGTGGCAGTGATCCCATCCATCTCTGGCATCCTGATATCCATCAGCACCAGATCGTAATCCTGGCGTTCGAGTGCCTGGATGACTTCCCGACCATCGGCCACAGCATCCGGTTTGTAGCCCATTCTTTTTAGCATCACCATGAGCACCTTTTGGTTCGAAGGGTTATCTTCGGCCACGAGTAACCTTAGTGATTTCGGTTCGGGATTTTCCTCAAAGGATGCATCCGTCTTTGTTTCTCTGAAATCCGAGCGTTTGCCGGGAATTGTAACCGCCTGGATTGTGAAGCTGAATGTCGAACCCTTGCCCGGAACACTCTCGGCCCAAATCTTTCCGCCCATGAGTTCCACAAGCTGCTTGGATATAGCCAGGCCAAGACCTACACCCTCACGCTTACGGCTAATGGTGTGTTCAACCTGACTGAAAGGCTCAAAGATCTCTTTCATCTTGCCCTGGGGGTATCCCAATGCCGGTATCCGTAACACTGAAGAGTATCTGGCGCCCTTTATCATTGGCTTTTGAGGAGACACTTAAAGATACATCTCCAATATCTGTAAACTTTACGGCATTGGCGAGCAGGTTGACCAGGATCTGTCTGAGCCTGCCGTGGTCTCCGATGATGGCATCCGGTGTACCATTTTTGATGGTGCTGGACAGATTCAGGCATTTCTTGCTGGCCTGGACCACCACCAGGTCCAGAGCCTCATTTATGCATTGCTTGAGGCTGAACGGTTGATGTTCCAGTTCCTTCTCCTTTTCCACCCTGGAGAAATCCAGGATGTCGTTGATTATAGCCAGAAGAGCTTCGCCTCCTTCCCTGATGCCCTCGATGAACTCCTTATGCTCGGAATTCAGGGGCTCATCCAGGAGGAGGCTGGTGAAGCCGATCACAGCGTTCATGGGCGTGCGCAGCTCGTGGCTCATGTTGGCCAGGAAGGTTGCCTTGGTATTGGTTGCGGCCTCTGCAGCCTCTTTGGCCAAAACCAGCTCTGCCGTCCTCTCCTTAAGCTCTTCTTCCATACGCTTGCGTTCGGTAATATCGATGAGCGCCATCCTGAAGCCGTGGCGGATGCCATCCTGGATCGCCCGGGCCTCTGATCAGCACCCAGAGGTGAACGCTCCCTTTCCGTCCCCCCGTGCCATTCAGCTGGAACTCTGCCGTCTGCTTTGCATCTGACTCCATCACACGGCTGCAGAAGGCATCGAACTCCTGGAGGCTGCCCTTTTCGAGATAGGCCTGGAAGCGGTTGTTCATCAGGTTCGCCCGTTCCGTTCCCAGGAGAGAGGCGCAGTGAGATTTGCCTCCCGAATCTCTCCGTTTGATTCAAGGGTGAAGTAGCCTATGGGCGCGAACTCGTAGAGGTCGCGGTACTTCTCTTCGGATTCAACAAGCTTTGCCTGCACTCGCAAGAGCTCCTCATTTTGCATCTCCAGTTCGATCTGGTGGACCTCCAGCTCGTGGCAGAGCGCCCTCACATCCACCTCAGAGAGAGAGTTGGATCGTCCCTTCTTTCGTACCTTATTCTCGGCGTGCCGCCTCAGATCAGAGGTTGCCATTTTATCGTTTTGCAAGTCTAGCCCCGATTTATCTACTACTTCTTCAAGAACCGTATTCAAGCAGATTTACTTTGTTGTAATGTGTAGTATTGTTTTTAACCTATATCATTCTATCCTTACATCTACTGTTTCGCTCTCATGAAGCTTTCATCTAAAGTGCAAAACTCTCCTTAAACTCATTAAGCGCCTCCTCCGGCACCAACGGCTCATTTTCTAAGAGACGGTCATCAGGAGATAAAAATAGGAAGCTTTTGCGTAAAAAAGAGTGGATGCGGGTTTATACGCCGCCCATTGGTCGCTACCATGATTGTTTTTCCATTGGCATCAGTTCCATATGCAACTGGCGTGTTTTCGCGGTAGTTCCAACCCATGTGTAATATGACGATGCAGGCATGTCATAGATTCTCTGGCCCTCATCCGGGTCTCCCATGACCCTGGTGGTGGTATTATTCCAGCTTCCATCTATGGAATGAACGGGCTTGGTTGTGTAGGTTGCGGCTGCTGTGGCTGTTCCGTAGGGTTTCAGCCAGAACTTATCGATAACCGTCTGATTGCCAGCAAAAATTCCTGACAGTCCCTGATCGAATGCGTTCACCTGGTTATTGTACTGCTGTGCCATGCTGGGATCAAAGGGAGCTGCTCCCAGGAGCTTTGCGATTGTCATGCCTGCCTGCAGGCCTGCTTCCACGCCTTTCTGGTAGTCCGTCAGCTCTCCCATGGCAGGAACTGCTGCCAACGATAGCAAAGCTATCATAACAAACATTTTAGCGAATTTCATAAAGTCACTCTCCTATATTTGATTCGATTTGATCTGATTTGATTTTCCGGGGCCCTGAGCCTTTATCAGCTCCAGGGCGTGTTCGAGTTAAATACGGGCGGCAGAGCATAGCTTCCCCACCAGTCGTTGGACGAATAGAAGGGAGATACGCTTCCATATTGCGGTGTATCGCTGCTGGCGCCTCTTTCGACATAGACCGGCCTTCCTGTATAAGGATCCACGTAGAACGATTTTGTCACTCCTGTGTTGGAATCTATGTAAGAGTAGAGCGGATATCCTGTATAGGGATCCACCTGTGTCTCTCCCATCCAGCCGTTAGTCAAGTTCAGCGACTGCCAATAGTAATATGGATCGGCTACGAGTTTTCCATTCTGAACCATGCTTCCCTTGGGCGCGCTTCCCCAATTCCACAAGCTATTGTTACCCGCCGCAGTTGACGGAATCGCAGCCGCTTGAGACTTGGAAGCATTCAGGCTACTTATCACGCTTCTGCCGTAATCTCCACCCACACTCTGGAAACGGCTCGTGCTTTGGGCAAAACAGCCCGCCGCCAAGAGACATGCTATTAGTAATGCCACTACTGCCAATGCAGTCTTCATACTGACCCCACCAAAGCTACATCAGAGCTTTGCAATAAAAGGCTTTCGTTTGCCCGGGAGCCCGTTCCTCTCAAGCTCCCGGCAATTTTTCCCGATTCCTTTCTAAATTCATTCTGCAAATCAAAATTACAGACTCTGGGCCCAGGGATCGTTTGAACCGGAGACCGAGGGCATTGTCGCTCCATCTGTATTGGCATTTGTTCCATAATTTGTTCCGGCGTTCGAGGGCAAGCTCGCTCCTGCCGGAGGCGTAAAGCTGGCATCGAATGGGATACCGGTTTCTGGATTGAAATAGACATAAACCGTCTTTTTGCTGGTAGAATCTACATAGGAGTAATAGGACTGACCGGTATTCGGGTCCACATAAGTTCTAACCGGTGCGCCTGTAACCGAATCTGTGTAAGAGTAAGCCGGAGCGGTGCCATAAGGGTCCACAAATGAATCACCCAGCCAGTTGTTGTTGACAACGTTAAGCTTTCTCATTGAGTATTTGGGATCGCCTACAAGACTTCCATCGAGAATGGAGGTTCCCTTGGGCGAGCTCCCCCAGCTCCAGAGGCTACTATTATTGTTGGCTGCAGCCGGCACCGGATTCGTGGCTTTAAGGGTCCCTATCAAGGTCTTTCCATAGTCTTCACCCACGCTCTGGAAATGGCTCGAGCTCGAGCTTGAGCTTTGGGCAAAACCGCCCGCGGCCATAAGGCATGCTGTTAGCAATGCCATTAATGCAAATGATATCTTCATACTGACCCCACTGGGGATAAAACTGAAGCAAGGGCGATAAAAGACTTTCGCGCGAACGGCACCGGTCGATTCCGCCGTTTCCGGCTGCCAGCGGACACAAATTATGGCTCTTCAAAGATTCCTGTGGCTGACCTCTGGTTACTATGATCTATTACCCACTCGATACAGCGAGAAACCGAAATTATCTATGAGCGTGCAACAGGTCTACAGTCTGGAGTCTATAGTCTGAGTCTACAGTCTGGAGCATAGTCTGGAGTCCATAGTCTGGGATCTATAGTCTGGAGTCTACAATCTCGTCCAGGGACCATTCGGGTTTGTATCCGATTGCTGCGCCAAACCATTCATTATCGAATTTATGATATTGATAGGAACATCGCCGGAACTGATCGCATTTCCCGTCGTGGGATCTGTATAAGCATACACCATCTCCCCTGTCTTGGCATCTCGATATGATGAGTATGAAAAGATGGGCCGTCCTGAATTGGGATCAAGGTAAGTATAGGTCGTTTTCCCTGTCAAGGGGTCCAGATAGATTTGAACCGGGAGGCCTGTGTCGGGATCGGTATAGGTCTCTCCCAGCCAATTGCTGGATAGATTCAACAGCGGCCTGAGGTAGTAGGGATCCGTCAGCAATTTGCCATTTTCGATCTTGCTTCCCTTGGGAGCTTTGCCCCAGTTCCATAAGTCGCTGCCGTTGCCCGGGCTCTCCTGCACTGGTTGAGAAATCTGGGCCTTGTTGCTGGTTATCCAGGTCCTGGCGAATTCGCCGCTCACGCTCTGGAAGCTGGGAGCAGCGCTCTGGGCACTGCAGGTCGTTGTGATAATGCACAGCAAGCATGAAACTGCCAATAGCGCGATCACAACAGACGCAAATCTCATTCTCATACCTCCAGAGCTAAATGATGATAACCGCACGGAGTTAAAAGCCTTTGGAGAACTATTCGATCTTCCTGGCAGCGACCTCAATGGCCCGGATGACGCTGTCTTTGGGTATGATGGTCGCCACGGGAATGGAGAGGAGCTTCTCCACGGTGGGGCTGACGATGGGGGCGCAGACCAGTGCCGAGGCTCCGTCTCTTTCCGCTCTTACGGCGGCGATGATCGCCTCCTCGATGGTCGTTGCCGAATACTCTCGAAGAGTCAGCATCTTGTCTCCGATCTTCATCTTCTTCTCGCTGATCTTGTCCAGGACCGGCCGGGCGGCTATGATGGCGATGAAGTTTCCCTCTGAGCCTTCCAGCCTGCGAATGGTCTTCACAATCAGACGCAAAGTGGTGATATTCGGCTCCCTGTGACCGGAAAGGATCTTGTAGAGCGTGCTTTGCGGGATCTCCGAGGCCTTGGAGAACTCCCTGGCAGAAAGCCCCAGCTCCCCGAAAACTTCCTTCAAAGCCTCACGCAGGCTCTCGTCCGATTGGAAGGCAGCCCTCATCACTCTCTCCACATTTGGCATACTATTGGATAATGCAAGGGCAAATATTTCTACTTTTGGCTCCGGACGTTGTGCGTCCCGGAGATTGAAAGGCCGGCCTCAATTGCCCTACGGGATTCCGTCCCGATTACTATTGGTAATACTACGATCATCTAGGAGACAATCGATTGATGAATGATAATGGATTTAAGCCGAGAAGTCCGCAACATTGCGGAGGAAATAAAAATGTACGAAGAAAGAATTGTAATCGACCCGGCGGTGAGGCATGGAAAGCCTATCATAAAGGGTACCCGCGTTCCACTGGAGATCATTCTCGGCTCACTTGCAGGCGGCATGGCAATTGAGGAGATCGTCAAGGAATACGACCTGCAGAAAGTTGATGTTCTTGCTGCCCTGGCATATGCGACCAGAGTAATCGCCGGAGAAGAGATCTCTGTCTATGCAAAAGCCTAAATTCCTGCTCGATGCCGATTATGCCCAGGTCGAGTGCTGAAGTTTTTAATGCACGATCGATTTCTCCAATGCGCTTTTCAGAAAAGTTTTTCCTCCAAGAGCGTCTAGAATCAGTTAAATAGTCGCAAAAGAGTGCAGAGGGAGATCAATCATAATGCAAAAACATATCCGAGAAGATTGATATGGCCGTCCAGAAGATTATAGCTTTAGGCGGCCCCAAGGTTCGATTCATCATCCTCTACGGCTCAGCCTGCGAAGACCGTATGAAAGAGGATTCTGACATTGATATCAGCGTGTACTATGATGATGCTGATGCCTCCGAATTCCGCCTCAAAATCTTATCAGATCTATTTGACGACATCTATGACATCAAGATCTTCCAGCAGCTTCCGCTTCCTATACGCATGCAGGTCTTGAAGGGCAAGGTCTTGTACGAGGATGATACCACATTTATCTACGACAAAGCCTATGAAACCATTAAAGAGTTCGAATCCTTCAAGCGCAGATACTACGACTACCTCGGAATAGAATCAATCACGTAAGCAGAGGCATGAATGGCGAGAATTAGAAACCTCAGGACGGAGCTCATAAGATCAAAATTGGCTGACATCGAGGAGAGCGTTGACCTTGTGGCGGAGAACCTTCCGCAAAGCTTCGAGGAATTCTCTAAGCTTGGGCTGGTCAAGGATGGAATCTACAAGAGAATGGAGTTCGCCATAGAGAATATTATTGATATCACCTCAATAATTAACTCAGATCTGCGTCTTGGCGTTCCCGAGAGCGAAGAGAGTTTTGTTGAAAACCTGGTCAAAAATGGAATATTAACCCAGAATATGGCAGAGAAGACTCGAAGGATGAAAGGATTCCGAAATATAATCGTGCATAGATATGGAAGGATCGACGACCTCTTGGCTCATAAAATTTTAACCGAGCATATGGACGATATCTACGAATTTATCGCATCAATTGAACGGTTCCTGGACAAGACTGAAGAGAGATCGAACCAGCAACAACCGTGAGCAAGCAGCAATAACAGATGCAAACTTCATTGGCCAGATGTCGAAATCCTGCGTTCAGTGCCCGCATGCCCATGCCCGCTCACGCCTGCCCGTATGTGCACGAGAGCCTTTGCTCATATTCGGGGTGGGGCCCAACTACTGTCAGTCGTCTTTTAGTTTTAGATGTTCTATTCAAATTTCAAAATTTGTTCCGATAAAAGGAATAGACGAGGGCCGATAGCCCTCAATCATTTTCATGAACCGGCGTGGCTACAGGCACATCAAAATTTCGTAAGTATCTTTGTGCGGATTGATGAGCAGCTTTTCCGCAATCTCTCTGGCATTCATCTCGGCTTCGGGACGTAGGAGACTGAAGTACAGCTTCCAGACGGTCGCTTTCTTCACGTCCACCACATTCTTGAAGCCCAGGCGATTTCTTAGGCGATCTCGCGTGGAGATGGCCTCGCCGTCCTCGATATGCAGTGCGACCTTTACCGGCACATAGCCTTCCTCGAACTCCAGAGTGTCGATAAGAACCTTGTGGCTCTCCTTGTTCTCATTGACTAGTTCTTTGGCGAAGCTCCTGGCCATCTCCTCCGGATCTCCGGAATCGATCTCTATGCTGAAGAGCCTCTCCTTCTTGACGTCTTCCAGGACGTTTCCGAAACCCAGGCGTCGCACCAGAGTATTCTTCACAGTGGCGGCTTCAGCGTCCGGGATCTTCAGCCAGACCCTCAGATTGATCAACTGATTCGTGCGGCCTGAAGCGACATTGGCGCCGACCCCAGCGTCAGCGCCGACATCAGCAGCACTAACACCTGAATCAACACCAGCGTCA
>CAWCSK010000006.1:0-33004 GCA_963798205.1 uncultured Methanosarcinales archaeon | reverse complement strand
AGACGAGGGCCGATAGCCCTCATTATCTTCTTGAACCGGCGTGGCTTACAAGCACATTAAAATTTCGTAGCTATCCTTGTGCGGATTGATCAGCAGCTTTTCGGCAATCTCCCTGGCATTCATCTCGGCTTCGGGACGAAGGCGGCTGAAGTACAGCTTCCAGATGGTCGCCTTCTTCACATCCACGACATTCTTGAAGCCCAGGCGGTTCCGCAGGCGCTCCCGAGTGGATATGGCCTCGCCGTCCTCGATATGCAGGGCAACCTTCACCGGCACATAGCCTTCCTCGAACTCCAGAGTGTCGATGAGAACCTTGTGGCTCTCCTTGTTCTCATTGACCAGCTCTTTGGCGAAGCTCCTGGCCAGCTCCTCCGGATCTCCGGAATCCACCTCAATGCTGAAGAGCCGCTCCTTCTTCACATCTTCCAGGACATTTCCGAAGCCCAGGCGTCTCACCAGGGTGTTCTTGACAGTAGCCGCTTCCGCATCCGGGATCTTCAGCCAGACCCGCAGATTGATCATCCGATTCGTGCAGCCTGAAACGGCATCAGCGTCGACATCAGCGCCTGTGCCTGCATCAATCCCCTCATCAACACCCATATCAATATCCGAATCAATACCGGCATCGACATCCACTTCCTGAGCGCTCACTATCCGATTCCATTAACATGGATTCACCTCAATGTAGCGCTTCATGGACTCGAAGACCCGCCTTCCGGGTCCGGGCTCATCCGGCCTTTGCTTTCTCGGATCGAAGGAGGGAAGCTGCCAGGCGAAGAATGACCTCTCCGGATGGGGCATCATTCCCAGGACGTTTCCTTCCGGGTTGCAGATGGCTGCTATATTCTCAGTGCTGCCGTTCACGTTCACAGGAAACTCATTTATGGCCCTGCCGTTCTTATCGCAGTAGCGGAAGACCACCTGCTCCTGATCATTCAGTTCTTTCAGAAGGCGCGGTGACTTTGTCACCAGATTTCCCTCGCCGTGGGCGATGGGGATCTTTAGGATAGCGCCCATCTCGATCAAGAAGGAGCCGCTGCACCTCCTGGAAGAGGCATCGTGCCTGAGGTTGACCCAGTCGCAGTAGTAGCCCCGGCGGACGATCTTCCCTTTGGAGACCATCACGTTCTGGGCCAGAGCCATGTCCACCTTTCCGGAACCTGGCAGAAGGCCGGCCTCCACCAGGATCTGGAATCCGTTGCAGATGCCGATGATGGGCTTGCCCTTGGCTGCCTCCTCCTTCAGAGCCGCCATCACCGGCTCTTTGGAGGCTATCACGCCTGCACGCACTCGGTCTTGGTAGGAGAAGCCTCCCGGAATTACGAATCCATCAAAGCCCGACAGCTCTCGCTGCAGGCCGGTTCCAGCGGAAAAGCTCTCCCTCCATGCCGACCGTCCTTCACAGCCACAAGACTTTCAAACTCGCAGTTCGTTCCCGGGAACTGCATCACAGCGATCTTCATCTCATCGCCTCCACAAGGCCTGTCGGTCCATGTCTTTCTTGCCTCGTCCAGGTCCAGATCGGCCACGTTCTTGCCGATCTTGACATTTTCATCCGATCTCTTCTTGTTACCTGGCCGATCTGCATCGGCTCCAGGTTGATAGTTCTTCAGAAGCTCCTCCAGCCGGGCCTCGTTTCCGGATTTTGCCTCCAGGACAAAACCGGAGGACTCAGAGAAGAGCAATTTGTCTGCTCTCATGTTCTTGCGCATCTCCGCAAAGGACTCTGTCCAGATCCAGATCGAAGCCGAACCTGGCAGGCCTCACCAGTGCCATCTCCATCACAGTCGCAGCCAGGCCGCCGTTGGAGATGTCGTGCGCGGCAGCGAGAAGACCCTCGATCTATTGCGTCGATGACGGCATAGATCATGCTCCTCTCCAGATCGAACCTGACGATGGGAACGTTTGCTCCCATGACCCCGAACATGGTTTTGTAGTACTCAGAGCCGCCCAGCTCATCAAACCTCGGGCCGATCAGGTAGAGCTTGTCGCCGGGGGCCTTCAGCTCCATAGTGATGGCTTTGCTGAAGTCCTTCATGATGCCCACGCAGGCGATCACGGGCGACGGGTCCACCGAGCCCTGGGGCGATTCGTTGTAAAAGCTCACGTTGCCCGAGACGATGGGGACAGGCTGCTGCTGATCAACGTAGCCCTTCAGATAGATCTTCTTGCAGGATTCGGCCAGGCCCTTAACCGCCCTCCCGGAACTCCCAGAAGGCCTCGGGCTTCTCCGGGTTGCCGTAGTTCAGGCAGTCGGTGAGCGTGGATGGAGTCGCGCCGATCGCATGCCACGTTTCGCATGGCCTCGGCCACGGCTGTAGCCCCGCCCCAGTAGGGGCTGATTCTGCCGTAGAAGGGATTGGAGTCCACAGCCAAGGCCAGGCCGAACTTCTCTCCCCGGACAGGCGCAATCAGGCCGGCATCTGCCTCTCCAGGCCGGATCACGGCGTTGCCCATGACCTCGGTATCGTAGTATCTGTAGACATGCTCCCGGGAGGCGATGTTGGGGGAGCGCAGGATCTTGAGCAGCACCTCGTTATAGTCCGAAGGCTCGACTGTAGTCAGGCTCGGCCTCGCTATAGATGCGCTCCTGTTCCGAACGCTGGTAGCGGATGCCTGCCGGTGAGGTGCTGGATGGGCACATCGCAGACGATCTCGCCCTTATGACTGACGACGAATCTGTCGCCGGTGTTTATCTTGCCCACGACGCTGGCCCTTGCGCCCTCGTAGACGTTGGGCAGGTCCCAGTCCTCGTTGTAGATCTTCAGGATCTTCTCGCGTAGCTCCGGAGGCGAGACGATCAGGAAACGCTCCTGGGTCTCGGCAATGCTCAGCACCTCGGGAGGGAAGTCGCCGGCCTTGTGCATGTCGTCCAGGTTGATCTCCATGCCGAAGCCGCCGGCCGAGCCCATCTCGGATGTGGCGCAGGTGAAGCCGCCGCCGCCCAGGTCCTTGAAGCCGATCTCGATGCCCGACTCGCGGACCAACTTGAAGAGATCGTCGTTGGCCTTGAAGAGCACATTCTTCAGGAAGGGGTCCGGGATCTGCACTGCGCCGCGGTTGGTCTCCTCGTCCTCCTCTCGCAGAGCCTCAGAGGCGAAGGTGACGCCGCCGAGACCGCTGCGAGTCGGTCGGCTTGCCGATGAGGATCACATCGTACTCCCTCTGCCCCTGCCAGTGGGGCGCGCGCGAGTGGATGATCTCGTCCCGGCGGACGATCCCCAGGGCGACCACGTTCACCAGGCAGTTGTCGTCGAAGCTCTCGTTGAAGACGACGTCGCCGCCCAGGTTGGGCACGCCCAGAGCGTTGCCGTACTGCCAGATTCCGTCCACCACGCCCTCCGCCACCCAGCGCACTTTGCTGGCCTTGGGGCCGTAGGGGTCGCCGAAGCGCAGCGGATCGGCGGTGGCGACCACAGTCGCCCCCATGCAGTTCACGTCGCGGACAATTCCCGCCGATGCCAGTAGCCGCACCTTCGTTGGGCAGGACCTGGCTAGGGTGGTTGTGGCTCTCGTGGGATATGACGACGCACCAGTTGTCGTCGATGGCCACTATCCCGGCGTCCTCGACCGGGCCCAAGACCACGTTAGGGCCATCTGTCGGCAGGAACTCTTTCAGAGTGGCGCGGCTGCTCTTGTAGGAGCAGTGCTCAGACCACATGGCATCATAGCAGAATAGCTCGGTTAGGCTGGGGTCTCGGCCCAGAACTTCGGCTATGGACCGGGCCTCGGAGACAGACATGCCTATGCCCGCATCGCGCAGGCTGGATTTGACTTCTTGATCGGTTGACCCGATTATCTTCAATTCAGGTACACCTCTGCAATTGTGCTTATTCATTTGAGGAGCATTATGAATTTATCGATCCGAGAGGGGGGAATGGGGGTTATGAAAAGGTATGAAAACCAACGTCCAAATTGTTGGCACTCTTTTGTGATGCCTTTGCCCTTATGTCTTTGTCGTGAACTTCATGTGGTTTCTAATACCGACTTTTTAAGAGTAGCCAAATCCCATACAATCTTTCCAAAAAGGCTTACCAGAAGACAAGGAAGAACGTGCTTGAAATGGCACAAGACCAAATGCGAGATTTGAAATAATAAGGTTGAGTTCAGGAGTAACTGATGGCAATTCCTGGTTTCCAGAGCATAATGCTGCCCCTTCTGAAGATAGCAAGCGACAAGTCTGAGCATAATCATGCGGAAGTTAGAGATTCGCTTGCAATTCAATTCAGCATTTCTGATATTGAGAAAATGGAGATGCTCCCAAGCGGAAAGCAGGCTCGATTTAGTAATCGTGTTGCCTGGGCTATTGTTTACTTGAGGGAAGCAGGACTTATTGAAAATTCAAGCCGAGGTATTTTTCACATAACTGTGCAGATTAGATCTTCCTGAAGACTAATCCAGTTAAAATTGATATCAAGCTTCTTAAGCAATTGAATCCAGAAATCAAAAAATGGAGCAAGCACCCGGATCAGCCTATTGATAATGAGAAGGATACGATTATTACGACGAAAAGCGAGAAGAATTGTTGGGCTTATTTCAGGAATTCGTTAAATCTTATTTACTAACGTCTGAAGGGGAGAAGCATTCAGCCTATTATGAGAAGGCTCATGAAGAATCAAGAAAGAACATTGAAAAAATAAAATAAAATTCAATCAAGGAGAAAACGTTACAAATGAGATCCTTGAAAAGCTTCTACCTTATTCAGATACTCCATCAAATAGAGAAAATGGCTATTGGATTTCTATAGCTCCTGCTTTTTCTAGCGACGTAAAGATAAAGTTTGATGCCGCGGGATGGAGAAAGGATGGATGGGGCTGAGGTCGCCGATGCAATTCTAGGTTTTGTTCGTCGTTGTGATGAACATCCCGATCAACTTTATGAAGCATGTAAAGAGTTTTCAGATTCTCCGTGTTCAAAAGGATTCCAAACGGGTACTTTTACACCTATTCTAAATGCACTAAATCCTGATAAATTTGTTCTGATAAACAACAAGTTCGGCAAGTTCTTAATTACTTCACAAATAAGTCCTACCAACAAAGTCTTAGCGAGTTCCCAAGGGCCAATAAAACTGCGCTTTCCCTTATGGCAGATGTAGCAGAAGACTTCCAGTCTTTAGCAAAGAAGAATATGCTCACTGTAGATCTCTTTGACTAGTTCTCACATTGGTTAGTAGCCATCAAGAATCATTCCCTATCCGAAGCAAAATATTGGAAGATTGCTCCTGGAGAAAATGCATGGAATTGGGATGCATGTAGCGAAGGAGGTTTCATCGCTATTGGGTGGGAAGAAATTGGAGATATCTCCATGCTTAGCAGACCCCAATTTAAGGTTAAGCGTGATGAACTCCTTAAAGTACACCCTGATTGGAATAAAGTGGGTGTCGAGCAAGTTTGGAAATTTGCGCATATTAAGGAAGGAGACAGGATTGTTGCCAATAAGGGACTACTGAGGTGCTCGGAATTGGCACTGTCACTGGCCCGTACTATTTTGTTGAAGGCGTTCGGCATGGACATAGAATTCCCGTTGAATGGGAGGACTCTTCACCAAAGAGAGTAAATAAACCTGGTTGGAAGAGGACCTTAATAGAACTAGACAAAGAAAATGTCGATGAAATCATGCCTTAATTCAATAGATATCTATAGATTTTTTAAAGATAGGGGCGAAGCTGAATGGGCATTTCATCTGTTGAGAGAAACTCTTGAACGCCTTGGAATCAAGGAGCCGAATGATGAGCGTTTTGCCGTTACTTGTCCTTCAGGCGGAAAAGCCCTTCATCTAAATTTTGGGCAGTGGTTGGTGCTAGGATTTAATAACCAAGAATTTGGGAAAAACAGAATCGAGATAGCCCTTCTTGCAGATCAAGCCAATTTTTATAATGAATTTGAGTCATTCGATTTTGCCAAAAATAATGATGAACTTAATGTAAAAATATATAAATTGCCCATTGATCTGGTAAGACCTTTGGAAGGTAATTTGCGGACAGCATACGAAAAGTCTCTTGAACATATTGCTAATAAATTCGGTGATTGGAAGGCTACTCCATATCGAAAACGTCATCATATACAGGAAATAGCCGAAGCACTTTTTGATGACAAAAAGCTTGGAGATCTTCTAATTCTAAATCCAGGTTTTCAAAGAAATATTTGGTGGGTTAATCAAGGAGACTCGATCAAGAACGAGCACAAAGATGGCGTCCTTTGTGCACCTGCAAGAGCTAATAGTAGTCGACTCATTCCTCACTGGGAGAGACTCACAGAAATAAAACCCGAGGATATTATACTTCACTACGCAAACGGCGAATTGCTTTATGTAAGTATCTCCACAGCCGCTGCAATTACTGAAAATCGTCCTTACGGCAGATTTGATAGTGTAAATCTCGTCAGGGTAGATTACCATGAGCTTATTCCATCGATTCCTCTTTCTCGATTCTCAACAGAGCTTCGAGCATTAATGATTAAGGACGGTCCGTTAAACGTCAATGGTGGAGTCAAAGAAGGATATCTTTGGCGACTAAATCCTGAATCGTTGAAGATTATTCAAAGCTGCCAGCCCGAGACAAAATGGCCCGATTTCGCAATTCTAGATACCGAATCGAGTTGGATATTCCAGGCTAATCCTGATAACTTCGAAATAGATGAGGCAATTGGGAATTAAAGGAGATTACCTGGAAAGTTAATCGGTATAGAGATCAAGTTCATGCAGGTGACATTGTCTACATCTGGAAATCAGGAGAGAATGCTGGAATTATTGCTGCAGGCAAAATCCTTAGTGAACCTGCCCTTTTGAAAGATCTTGAAATCGAGAAGAGATTCATCGGTCCGAAAGCTGCTGAAAAGAATGGAGATGAGGATTTCATAGGAGTTCGTGTCTCCGTCGAACATGTGCTTGGGACTATGATAGGACGGCAAGATCTTCTCAATAATCCATTACTCGGGTCAATGCAGATTTTGAGGCAATCCCAGGGAACCAATTTCGTCCTAAACGACAAAGAAGCAAAAGCAATCCACGATTTAGTCTATTCTTCAAATTCGGAGCCAAAGAATCCAGAATACACTCTGGAACAATGTTCCAACGAGACCGGCTTGGATGAATCAACTCTAAAAAGATGGACGAAGGCCATCGAGAGGAAAGGGCAGGCGATAATATATGGCCCACCAGGAACAGGAAAAACCTTTATTGCGGAGCACTTGGCAGAGCATCTCATAGGAGGCGGGTATGGATTTAAGGAAACCGTCCAATTCCATCCTGCCTACTCTTACGAGGATTTTATTCAAGGCATACGGCCTAAGAATCGGGATGATGGGAAGCTTGAATACAAACTTGTATCAGGGCGATTTTTGAAGTTCTGTCAAAACGCTGCAGGTCGGCAAGGCACATGTGTCCTGATTATCGATGAGATCAATCGAGCAAATTTGGCCCGAGTCTTTGGTGAGCTGATGTACCTCCTCGAATACAGAGGAAAAGGAATTCCTCTGGCTTCGGATGGAAATATATTCTCAATACCTGAAAACGTGCGAATCATCGGAACCATGAATACGGCTGACCGTTCGATTGCTTTGGTTGATAACGCTCTGAGAAGGAGATTTGCATTCTTAAGGCTTCAGCCGGAATATGGAATCCTAAGACTGTATCATGAAAGAGAACAAACTAAGTTCCCAATAGAATGGCTAATCCAAGTTTTGAAAGAGCTTAACGAAGAGATTGGAGATCCTCATTACGAAATCGGGATCTCATATTTCATAAGATCTGATCTGAGCCTCCAAATTGAAGACATCTGGACTATGGAGATTGAGCCCTATCTAGAGGAGCACTTCTTCAATGATGCTGATAAAATAAAGAATTATAGATGGAATAGTGTCAAGGAAAAACTCGATCTATGAGTTTCATCAATCCCATTAAGCTCCATGAGTACGCCACTGCTAAAGTCAATCGAGAGAAGCTGCCCGTAGAAGCTGCAGAGCTACTCAAAAAGAAGTACGGCGACAAAATAACTGTAGAGATGACATCCTTTGAACCAGATTCTGATTGGCAACTAACTTCCCAGGGTTGGGTGGGATATATCCCATTGACACCTGACGTGAGCATAAGGCTGTGTCCGAAGGAAGGAGTGAAAATTAAAAATCTATTTAGGATGTTGGAGTATGCATATAGTTTAGAGAGCTTTCACCTACTTGAAAAAGGGCTTTTCGATTGCGATACGGTGGAAGACTTTTATGATCGTCTGGCCAATATACTAGCTCATCTCGTACTTGATCGAGCTCGTAGAGGCTTTTATCGTTCATATCAACCCAAATCAGACCAGCTTCCCTATCTTCAGGGACGCATCGATCTACAGCGAGCCAGTCTGCGACCATGGGAAGTGAAGCTTGAGTGCCATTTTGAGGAGCATACTTCCGATATCGAAGATAATCAGATCCTAACTTGGACCCTACTGCAGATCTTGTGTAGCAGATTATGCACCGAGAACTCATCGCATTTCGTAAATCATGCCTATCGGAGACTCTTGTCATTTGCAGAACCTGAGCCATGCGGCCCAGAATCCTGCCTTGGACGGATCTATGACCGTTTGAATGATGATTACAGGCCTATGCATTCTCTTTGTAGGCTTTTTCTCGAGCATCTAGGCCCTGCTCACAAGATCGGAAAAACGTGAAATGATTCCATTTTTAGTAAATATGGCTAACCTTTATGAGCTCTTTGTTGCGGAATGGCTAAAGGCTCATAAAATTGAGGGTTTTTCGGTCGAGGCCCAGAGAGATGTTGTAGTCGATCACAGACAAAATGTGAGGTTTAGGATGGACCTTGTGCTTTGCGACAGGGTCTCTCAACAGCCCAAATGCATAATGGATACCAAGTACAAAATTGGACCGCCTTCTATGAGTGATATCCATCAGGTGATCGCATATGCCGAGGCGATTGGCTGTAGAGAGGCTATTCTCATTTATCCTGTGGAGAAGGAATCGCCTTTAGATATGTATGTAGGAGACATCCATGTCAAGAGTGCGACATTTGCTCTAGAAGGTGATTTGGATGAAGCAGGTTGGGATTTTGTTCATGAAATTATGGGGTCTTAGGGAATGCCAAACTTGCCGTTAACAAGGCTCAAAATCTAATTTATCACTCTTGAGACAGCATCATTAAGAAACCCCCTCATTATTATTCCAATGGCATCCCTCAGGCTAATGGAATTTTGGGCGATACGCTCAAATGGTTACATTGGCCAGGCAGATCGTTGCGCCTGCCGCCAACATGCGTGCTCCTGCGCCCGTGAGCGCGCGGCCCTTCCGGGCTCCCGGCCCGCCTGGCCGCCATCGACAGGGCTGCCGGGCCGGAGGGCGAGCGCCTGCAGGCCTACCCATGGCAGGAGGGCTTAATGATTCTCAAGATTAAGATTCCGGGATAAAGCTATATCTTCAGGCGTAGCATGAATTGCTGATATGTTCTGCGAATACATCCAGGCTGCTATCTCTAAGGCGGTCTATGAAGTCATAGATGATGAAGAGCCTTATTACGGCGAAGTCCCCGAATTGAAAGGCGTTTGGGCAACCGGTAAAACTCCAGAAGAGTGTCATGAAAATTTGAAGATCGCCATAGAAGACTGGATTGCATTTAGTCTGCGATTCAATTTGCCTATCCCGATGATCGAAGGCCAGACCATAAAAGTACCTGTCGAGGCATAAACACGTCAAGGTTATGCCCGGTTTCTTGGAATGAACTGATAAGAAAATTGCATGCACTCGGATTCGAAGGCCCTTATACTGGCAAAGGCCCCCATCCCTTGATGCGGAAAGGAACGATCAGAGTAATGGTCCCAAATCCTCATCGGCAAACTAGTGCATCTTTGAGAAAAAAGATCTTGAGACAGGGTGAGATCGGCAGAGAAGAATGGCTTTTAGCTTAGCGAAAAAAGCTTCCAGGATCTCGGCAAAACTGTTTTCCTGCTCGCATTCTTCAAGCCCTCTTGCAGCCTCATGCGCGTGCTCCCGCGCCCGTGAGCGAGCGGCCTTCCGGGCTCCCGGGCCCGCCTGGCCGCCATCGACAGGGCTGCCGGGCCGGAGGGCGAGCGCCGGAGGCTCCAGATGTGTTTCCTGAGATCCTGGTCAACCGAAGAAGGCGTCGCTTTCTGCAACTGAGCAAACTCTTGCACCAAATAGTTATTTATGATAATAATGGGTAAAATGGGTAGAGAGAAATATGCCGCTCGCAAAAATCGATGAAAGAGGCAGAGTACAACTGCCAAGCCGTCTCCGGCAAAAGATGAAGCTGAAGGAAGGAGATGAATTCGTAGCGGAAGATCTGGGAGAGGATACGATTGTCCTCAAGAAGATCAACCTGCGGGCACTTCTGGAGGATGCCATTGTTAAAGCTAAGTCGGTAGACCTGGATAAGCTGGAAAAAGAGATCGAAGAGGAGAGTAATCAGCTTGCCCGACAGAAGTACAAGATATCTTCTCGATAACAACGTCTTTATTGCCGCAGTGAAGCGCAAATGGACTAAGAGCACTGAACTGATCTATTATCTCCTGGATAGCCCGGTGGAGCTCTTCGCCAATGATCTCCTGATTTTTGAGTATGAGAAATATGCTAGAACGCTTGGCACCTATGAGTTATTGAATTACATGAAAAAATCCGTGATTCATGTAAACCCCTGGGCAAGAAGAGATTGACGCATGTGCTCCATTCTTTCCAGAAAGCGAGCTTTCGGACATCGTCCACGCGGCAACTTGCCTTTACGCGGATGCGATTCTGGTTACCAATGACAATCACTTTGATAAAATTAGAGATTCAGGGGCTTATCGAGGTGTGGAGCAACACCAAAGCGATGAAGAGGTGTCCTCGATGGGGACTCACGATTATAAGGATCTTTGACAAATCGAGGAGATAGTTTAACCAGAATTTCGAGGTAGATAATCCTTGTCTCAACAAGCAGCCCACTAAGCACCAATGAGCAATTTCCACCCTTGCTCTGCACACGCGCGTGCTCCCACGCCCGCAAGCGAGCGGCCCGCCTGGCCGCCACCGACAGGCTGCCGGGCCGGAAGACGAGCGCCGCCAGGCTTAGCATAGTTTTGCAAGAAGATCAAAAACAAAGCAATAACCTTTATAGATTTAGAACCGAAATCTTGTATGGTAAGTGTAAATGAGTGAGACCATCCGGGCTAAATATGAGGATAAAGTCCTCAAGCCATATCAAGATCTGCATTTAAATGAAGGTGAAGTGGCAGATCACAAATTCAGCGAAACCTGATCGATAAATTTCATGGCAAAATGGCGATAGATAAAAAGATCGCTGACGAGATAATCGATATGGAGATATGGGATTGAAGTCCTATCCCAATTACCGGATGGAGAGAGTATCTTCCTGGATGCGAACATTTTCAAGTACTCGGCCTTTGACCATCCCACATTTGGCAGAGCATGCAGGGATTTTTTGGCCAGGATAGATCAAGAAGAAATACATGGCTATTGTTCGGAATTTGTGCTGAATGAGGTCTTTCATAAGTACACCCCGGTAGATGTACGCAGGCTCCAGAAAGACCAATAAACATGCAGGAGATTTTGGCAAGCTAGAAGTGCTAAGTGGAGGCACTCAGCTTTAGCTCAACCTCTCCCGTCCCGAGAGGCTTTGTCAGAAGTTTTCCGGCGCGAAATTCTCTCATGATCTTATCTATCTTTCTTGTAGTCTCGATTGAGAAATAAGCCTCAGGGCAGCTATCGCAAACATAGGCCGGCACATCTCTGATTACTACCATCTCTCCCTCGACTTTAGCAGTGAAATCGGTTGTGCCCATCTTGAGCCTGCCTTTTCCGCAACTGCAGATATCGGGAATCATTTTACAGGTACTCTGCAAATTCTTCGGGATCGACGTTTGCTAGCTTTAGAATGCTTTTCAATGTTCCCGGCTTAAGCTCACCATGCATCGGAATAACTGTACCTATCTTGCCTTGTGCCGTGACTTTCGAGAGCCTTACATGGCTTCCCGACTGTCCTGAGACCATGAATCCAAAACGATTGCATAGGACTTTGATAACGATTTCTCCGGAGATGTCCCTCTTAAGTTTCGGCAACTTCTGTTACCTCAAAGGTGGTTATGAAAGATCTCTCCTTGCTCTTTAGGGGAAACTCCTCCAAATAGAGCTCGGTAGCCTCCTTGAGGTTTTTCGCGGCCTCTTCAATGGTCTTCCCCTGGCTTGCTGTCCCCACTTCCGGGCACTCGGCAACGTACATGTCCTCATCTCTGTGGATTACTGCGGTAAGTGTGAGCATACGGATCATTATTAGCTCGGCGAGCTTAAATGTTCTCCGGAAAAATGAAGATTCCATAAGCGAGCGAGGTTGTTAACTCTCAACTGCATTCTCCACGGCTTCCGACGACTAACGCAGGCTATGGGGTTACCAATGGGCAATTCTACACCAACATGCGCGCGCCTGCTCCCGCGCCCGTAAGTGAGCGGCCTTCCGGTATCCCGGCCCGCCTGGCCGCCATCGACAGGCTGCCGGGCCCGCGTGTATGCCTGCTCTCGGCTTGGGGCTACCGTCTGGGCGGGCCGGACCGCCATCCAGTGATGCCCACGCAAGATGATATATCGGAAGAGATAGATTATTATTCGATGAAAAGATTAAGAGCCTTTGTCTCAGGGACTGTCCAAATGACTGGCTATCGTGCAAAAGTAGTAAACCTGGCTAATTTTCTTGGACTTGTGGGATTTGTGCAGAACCTTCCCGACGGCAGAGTGAAGGTTGTGGCTGAAGGTGATGATTCTACCATTGAGCGTTTCCTAAAAGATTTAAGGATCAAAGATTCTCTGATCGATGTGCAGAGCATCGAAGTTTATTATACCTCTGCCATGGGAGACTTCATAAGATTTGAAAAGATTGTCTCCGATAGTGAGACGGATCCGCGCCTGGATAGAGTAGCGGAGATGCTTAAAGATATAATTCGTAGTCTAGATGGTCTACAAGCAGAAGTTAGCCCAAATTAAAGGTAAACAATGATTTAAAAGATGATCTTAAAGAGAGATTGGTCAGAATAGAGGCCGATGTCTCACTAATGAAAGCCAGGATCGGCCTATAGGAAATCTACAAATCTGGCCTCCAGACAACTATTGGTTTTCCAGGAGAAAAGGCATGCGTCCGACTACCTCCCGGCAGCCGCACTCACAGCATTTTTTTTCCGGGACGGTTTGCCGGAAGGACTCTTAGAGAGCCTGCTTTTTAAGAAATATCCGGTATGGCTCTCGTTCACATCAGCCACCTCCTCGGGCGTGCCTGTCGCCACAATCTCCCCGCCTGCGTTCCCGCCCTCGGGTCCCATGTCGATTACATAGTCAGCCGACTTGATCACATCGAGGTTATGCTCGATGACGACCACGGTGTTACCCTTGGCCACCAGGTCGTCCAGCACCGAGATCAGCTTCTTCACATCCTCGAAGTGCAATCCTGTGGTCGGCTCGTCCAGGAGATAGATGGTCCGGCCCGTTCCCCTCTTGGCCAGCTCCCGGGTGAGCTTGATCCTCTGGGCCTCGCCTCCGGAGAGAGTCGTCGAACTCTGGCCCAGCTTGATGTACCCCAGGCCGACTCCGAGAAGGGTATCGAGCTTGCTGCGAATGCATGGAATATTTTGGAAATGGTCCCGCGCCTCCTCAACCGTCATATCCAGGACCTGGGCGATGGACTTGCCCTTGTACTTGACATCCAGGGTCTCACGGTTGTAGCGGGTGCCTTTGCACTCCTCGCATTCAATGTAAACATCCGGCAAAAAGTTCATCTCGATCTTAATCAGCCCGTCCCCATGGCATGCCTCGCACCTGCCGCCCTGCACATTGAAGGAGAAGCGACCGCCCTTGTAGCCTCGAACTCTGGCCTCTTTAGTCTCGGCAAAGGCTTGCCTGATGGGGTCAAAGACCTTGGTATAAGTCGCAGGATTGGAGCGAGGCGTCCTTCCGATCGGGCTCTGATCTATTACTATGACCTTATCGATCTCAGAGTCGAATAGAAGCTCATCATACTCCCCCGGACCTCGCTTGACCTGTAGATCTTCTTCATCAGAGCCCGGTAGAGCGTATCGTAGATCAGAGTGGACTTGCCCGATCCCGAGACTCCTGTGACGGCAGTCAGGACCCCGATGGGTATCTCCACGTCGATGTTCTTCAGATTGTTCTCCCGGCAGCCTATGAGGCGAATAAAGGAACTGCTTCTTCTCCGTTTGGCAGGAACCTCGATGGTCTTTTTTCCTGACAGGTAAAGGCCAGTCAGCGACTTTGGGTTCTTCTCAATCTCCTCAGGGGTGCCCTCGGCCACCACATAGCCCCCGTGGATTCCTGCCCCCGGCCCAATGTCCAGCACATGATCGGCATTGCGGATGGTCTCCTCATCGTGCTCTACTACTATGAGCGTATTTCCGAGTTCCCGAAGCTTCTTCAGGGTCTCGATCAGACGGGCGTTGTCACGCTGGTGAAGGCCTATGGAGGGCTCATCCAGCACGTAGAGAACGCCGGTCAGGTTCGAGCCGATCTGAGTGGCCAGGCGGATGCGCTGCGCCTCTCCTCCGGAAAGGGTGCCCGCATTTCGGGATAACGTGAGGTAGCCGAGACCCACGTGCTCCAAAAATCCGAGGCGAGATCGGATCTCCTTCATTATCTGGCGGGCTATCTCCTGCTCCTTTAGAGTGAGCTTGTCATCCAGCTTTTCGAAGAACGCTATGCAATCAGCAATGGAAAAGTCGGTCACATCCACAATGGACTTTCCGGCGATGCTTACGGAGAGGACCTTATCCTTGAGCCTCTTTCCGTTGCACGCCGGGCAGGGCAGGACTCGCATGAACTTTTCCAGCTCCTCTCGCCGGTATTCGGAGTTCGTCTGGCCATAGAGCCTCAGGCTTTGCGGAATCAAGCCCTCCCACTTTGAATTATGCGACCAGTAGGCGTCTCCATTCTTCATGCTCATGTTGAATTTTATGCTTTCCCCAGAGCCGTACATCAGGGCATTATACTGCTCTTCTTTCAAATTTTTCATGGGCATGAAGATGTCGAAGCCGAAGTGTTTGGCGACTGCAGCCAGGTGCTGGCCGCGCCAGCCATCGATGGCATTACGGTAGAGGGCCACGGCCCCGTCTGCGATGCATAGCTCCTTGTCGGGTATGATCAGGTCCGGATCAAATTCCATGCGAATGCCGAGACCGTTGCAGGATTCGCAGGCTCCAAAGGGGCTATTGAAGGAGAACATGCGCGGCTGCAGCTCCTCGAAGGCCATGCCGCAGACGGGACAGGCCATCTTTGCAGAGTAGAGGCGCTCATTTCCATCCGCATTCAGGATGATGACGAGGCCTTCGGCCCTCTTGAGAGCGTTCTCGATGGCTTCCACAAGCCGCGATCTATCTTCGAATGGATCCAGCCGGTCCATGACGATCTCGATGTCATGCTTCTTGTATCGGTCGAGCTCAGTCTCCTCATCAGTCCTCTGGAAGACTCCGTTCAGCCGTACCCGGGCAAAGCCCTCTGCATTCAGATCCTTCAGGAGCTGGCCATAGGTTCCCTTCTTTTGACGAACTATTGGAGCGAGAACTGTGACCTGGCCCAGGCTTCCGTTCTCGCTAAGGACACTGTCTGCGATCCGCTCAGGCGACTGGGACTCAATGCGGATACCGTGAACCGGGCAGTGGGGAATGCCGATGCGGGCAAAGAGCAGCCGCAAGTAGTCGAAGATCTCAGTTACCGTTCCTACCGTGCTGCGAGGGTTCTTGGAGGTCGTCTTCTGCTCTATGGATATGGCCGGGGAGAGCCCTTCAATGCTATCTACATCCGGCTTGTCCATCTGCCCCAGGAACTGGCGGGCATAGGCTGACAGCGATTCAACGTAGCGGCGCTGGCCTTCGGCATATATGGTGTCGAATGCCAGTGTGGATTTGCCCGAGCCCGAAACGCCTGTGATAACGATGAAACGGTCTCGAGGGAGTTCGACTGTGATATCCTTCAAGTTGTGCTCGCGGGCACCTTTGATTATGATCGACTTCATTTTAGCTTCTCACTGGATTTCTGTGCATCGAAGAGCGAATGGTGAACTTATGGGACTAATCCTTTTTGGTTACCTGTTGTTAGACATTATAAGTAATGGCTATCAGAGTTGCAGATATATTCGTCAATCAACTTAAAGATAACCGTCCAATAATGAAGAGCCTAGGTGCGGAGGAGATGCATGGAAAAGTCTGCAAATCATAAATCATAGAAAACCGCTCTGCTCGGGATTCTTTAACCATCCCAAATAATCGCGTGATGGAGGAGCCTTTTTGGGGTTTTGTTTGGCGTTGGCTTTGTATTATTGGCAAAGCTAGGTCGTTTGCATCCTCATTGATATGCCTCTTGAAATTACATCATTAGATCAAAATATTAGAGATTGATGTAACATTTTTGCAGACCGCATATTGAAGAATTCCATCTCTGGACTTTTTATCTGTCAGCCTGTTATTAGAGATCACGCAGTCATCTGAGAATGCAAGATTGACCCCATTCCCTTCTACCTGCGAGTTCTTTATTGCCACGCCATCGGAATTTATAACAAATATTCCCAGTGCATTCACGCCATTGACTTCGGACCCGGAACAGTTTACAAGCCATATGTGCCCTGCATTCAGGTTTTCCAGTTTTAGTTCGCGTTGGTTCTCGTAGTAATATATCGGCTTCCCATCTGCAGTGCTATTCCGAAAAGCAATAGCATAGTCCTCGGGCACTGATCCTCCCAGAGATACATCTGAATTGATCAGGGTTACATTTTCAAAGTCTATCTTTTTGGACCAATCCATTGATAGTGAGGCATTTGTCACTGTACTATTACGGAGGGTAACATTATTGGCGTTCATCATCCACAAGCCAACGTTCTCAACGCGGCAATTCTCAACGCTGCAATCTTCGGCATCAAAAAAGTCTATCTCTTTTACCCGGTTGCAGTCTTTGACGATGCAACTTTGCGAGCGCACCATTGTATTAGGCACGCCTGAAAAAGTCTCATTATTGATATCATGCGACGGGCCAAAAAGTTTATAGAAATAGGGAGACAGCCCTCCTTTGATCGTGATGCAGTCAGAGGTACAGTTTTCGATGGTGCTATTGTTAACGCCTTCAAGGTAGAAATTCCTGGCTCTATTATTCCTGACCTGAATGTTTTGAGAATTGACTATGCGGAAAAGAGCGCCGTTCAGAGCAGTGCAGTTCTCGACGAGCACGTTCTCTGCATTTTGCATGCCTATTCCCACAGGAAGGGAAGATCGATCCCCCACATTAAGGCTCTCAACGGTGATGTCTCTCAGAACGATGGGGACATTTGTATTGGCGACCATTATCCCATTCCCCGGGAGGTTCCTTAGATTAAGATTCTCGATTACTATGGGGGCCGAGAGGCCCTCTTCGCCTACTGCCACACCTACATCCTCTATGCTCGTTCTGATATTTTCAATAGCCTGTGTGTCCGATTGAGTCATTACATTTGCAAAGCAGTCTGGACATTCGGCTTCGATGCTGCCATCATCTCTCCCGGATATTACCATCGCATAGTCTTCCTGCGCAGTTGCCAAAAATGTGGTGAGTAAGATTATGCCCATGAATGACCCGAGCCATCTGTCCAAACATTATCCCTATCCTAATTAATCATCAATAGTGGTAAATTCTATTTCAACTTTTCTAAGGCAACGCATTCAGATACTGAAATTATGTTAGAATTATAGATTTGAAAATACTGCTATGGATGCAATCTTCTTCAGCCAGATAGTCTCTCTAAATAGCAATTGGCTCTTCGCCTTTTCCCGAAGCTAACCTCTAGTTACTATGGCTTTCCAGTTTTTAGCTAGTCTCACTATGCGTGCTTTGTGAGATCTGTGGTTAAACATAGTTAGCACGCTGGCTCTCAGCGGTTTCGGACTATCACCACAGAGCAACAGAGCGCAAGGGCTCACAGAGGACTCTATGATCTATTACCCACTCGATACCGCGAGGTACCTAGCAATTGATCTACGCACTAAAAAAATGTAGGCTTTAAAAATGATTTTTGAGGCAGCAGAGCTGGTGCTGCCTGCACTGTCCTTAAGACGAATTCTTGGGAAAGACGCCGACATAGACGACTGCAAGGATCGTCAGAACCAGCGCTGCAAGCTATCCTTTATCTTTACCATCTTCGGATAGATTGGCTCCCTGCGACTCCTGCAGTTCATTTTTCTTCGGTGATATCCAGCTGTTTTCTCAAAGTCGTTACCTGAGATGCTGATTTTTGTTCGAGACTTGTGCCAAATAGTTCCACAACGCTATCCAAGCTGTATCCCACCAGAAAAGCATTCAGTGGCGTTACAGAATCGGAGGAAAACATAAGGCCAAAGAGTCCCACGAGAGCCAGCAGCAGCTTTCGGACCAGCAATCCAAATCTCGCATCGATGTATCTGGACAGATCTGATATTGCATAGATCGGAGGTAGGCCCTCTCCCTGTGCCCTCTTGGCGGACCCCACGGCAGCATATGAGTGAGAATGCCCAATAATATCGCAATCCATCCGAGCAAGACTGTTGCCTGAAGATTTGCCTTAATTGGCCAATTCTCTATATATGGCAGGGGTATTTTCCATCCAAATACCGGTAAACTGCTATCTTTCATGGATAGATCGCCGATGTGGTAAATGACAAATGTTGCCAATACGAAAATCGCCAATAACCATATAACGCTCAATAATCTTCGCCACACATTCATTGAATAACGATATATGAGACCGGTTCCTGAATTGATCAATCCACCTCTCAGGGCCCGGGGTGCATAAGTCAAGCGCTCAATCAGCTTATCCCGGTCCTCTTTTGTTGGAAGCTCATCCTCAAAAACCACATGAAAGGGAATATAGTATCCAGGTCGAGCACCCTTCAGCCATTCATTTAGCCTTTCTGGAATTGTTAAATAGCTTATTAAATATACAATTTTTCTGATTCTTTTTCTGAGCATATTCATATCATGCAATTGATCCTCTGCGGAGAAATTACCACCGGAATCCTTAATTATGGGATTGGATTTCATTTGTTCCCAAACGTCTATTATGCGGGTCAGGTCTTCTCGGTGTGAATTGTCTGGACTGATAGCGGCAAATCTGTCCAGAATTTTTCCAATATCCTCTTTTGTTTTTTCTATATAATCTTTGCAGAGGGCGAGAGTTGTATCTCCTTTATCAATATCATCTAACAAATCTTGAAAATCTTGAATCTCGGCTCTCAATTCCCGTAAATCTTCTTTCTGTTCATCTGTGAATTCTGAAGTAGCGCTTGATGGGGGCGAGATCGAAGCACTCTTCTCACTCTTCTTTTGGAATAATTCAACCATAAGTATCATCTACCAATAGATTTTCTCCTAAGTCATCTTTTTTCCATAATCTATGGCCGAATTGTGGGAAAGCTTAAATGTGAAAGCTTACCTCACTATTACTATTAATTACGTCGCACAAATATTTAAATGTTATTACTTTTAGAATTTCTGAATTTATATGATTTCATTATTTATAAAATTTTTGAGGCAATATTTTTGCAGCTTTAGGTGCGATCTGATGAGGATATTCATCATGCAGCTAAGTCCTTTGCTATCAAAGACCTCTGAATCTCCATGCCGGATTCCGCTGAATAGTTATTCTCCAATGATCTCAAGATACATCCGCCGCGGATTATTTCCCTGTTTCCCAGTATCAAGGCTGCAAGGATGCATTTAGTGAACATGACAATTCCAGAATCGAATTTGTGAATCAAGCCACGCCTGAATTTGAAATCGAGTAAAAAAAAAATATTAGTGAGGCAGCAGAACTGCTGCTGCCTGCATAGCCCAGTTGAAGAACGGCTGCGGGAAGACGCCGATATCAGATGACCCCGATCATTGTCAAGATCAGGGCAACGGCGTATCCCTTGGGCTCCGCGATCTTCGGGCCGGCTGGCTCCTTCAAGATACATGTAGCTGATTATCCTCAGGTAATAGTACCAGCGACAGAGCGCTGTTGAGGATTGCCAGCACCGCAGCCAGACCAGCCCGGCGTTGATGGCCGAGCCGAAGAGCACGAACTTGCCTATGTACCCTGCTGTAGGCGGAATTCCTGCCAGGGCGAACATGAAGATCAACAGGCAGAACGCCGTTATGGGCGCCCGCTTCCTAAGACCGGCATAGTTCGATATGTCGTCCGGGTCGGTTCCCTCCTTCATTCCGTCCTTTAAGACCATGTAGCCGACGACCAGCTGCTGCAATGAAGGCTCCCGTCTTCATCAGGGCGTGGCCCAGGATCAGGAGCAAGCCCTGCAAGCTATGCTGATCCGAGCAATTATGCCAGCAACGTTAGGGCCAGACCGAGGCTGCACCCACGACCACAAAGGTCGATGGCCATGTACCCTGCCTGAGCAACGCTTGAGTATGCGAAGATCCTCCGCACGTTGTTCTGCCAGATGGCAAGAACGTTGCCCAGAGTCATTGTCAGAGCTGCCAGGATTGCGAAGGCCAGGTACCACTCCAGTCTCAGGGCTATCAGGGCCACGAATATCACCCTGAAGGCTGCTGCAAACCCCATCTTCTTGGAGCCCGCTGCGAGCATTCCTGAAACCAGGGAGGGCGCACCCTCGTAGGTGTCGGGAGCCCACATGTGGAACGGAACCAGCGCCATCTTGAAGGCAAATCCAGCTATCACGAAGATGCAGGGCCACAACAGTTGCCGGAGCGAAGTTGGCCAGGGCTGCCGATGCAATACCTGCGATCTTCGTAGTTCCAGCCATGCCATAGAGCAGCGAGAAGCCGAAGAGCATCAGAGCCGACGAGACTGACCCGAAGATGAAGTACTTCATGGCCGCCTCTAGGTTCCTCTTCGGCTCTTGTCGAACGCTGCCAAGGCATACGTGGAAAGGCTTGCCAGCTCGAACCCGACGAACAGTGTAACCAGATCGATGGAGCTAGAGACCACCATCATTCCGACTGTGGCCAGGAGCAGCAGCGCATAGAACTCGTCCGCGCCTTTGGCATCCTTGTACCTGGACAGAGAGGCTATCACCACCAGTACAGAGACAACGAGGAAGACTGCCTTGAAGAACTGGGACAGGGCATCGACAGATATGGTGTTGAAGAAGAATACCGTGCCGAGCTTGTGCATCATGAGTGCTGACCACCAATCCCAGGGACAGCACTAAGCCCGCGCAGGCTCAGGTAACCCATGAGGTTGCCGCTCTTCTTCATGAGCGATCCGAGCAGAATAACCAGCACCGCCAGAGCCGTAAGCAGAGCCTCGGCTCCCAAGGGTGTGTAGTATGCTAGATCCACTCAGATCACCCCCATCTGGGTCAGGGTAATAACTGGACCCATCACCTGGTAGGCGGCAACTCCCATGATGTCCGTTATCAGGCCTGGGCCGAAGACCGAAGAGTATTGCGAGCAGTATTATCATGCTCATGGAGAACAGCTCGTAGGAATGGGCATCATGCACCTGCATATACTTCTTCAGGATGGGCCCGAACAGGCCTTCTGATGGCCCACAGGTGGTAAGCGGCTGTGTACAGCTACGCTCAGGAACACTACTATCATGGTGTATGTCGGCAGCGTTGCGTAGGAGCCTGTCAGCACCATGAACTCGGCCACGAAGCCGCTCATTCCCGGCAGCCCGAGGGATGCCAGGAATCCGGCCAGCATCAGGAAGGCGAACTTCGGCATCCTGTCTGCCAGGCCTCCCAGATCGGCTATGACCCGGTCCCCACGGTGTGCTGGATGGTTCCTGCGGACATGAACAGGACGCAGGTTATGAGGCCGTGAGAGAACTGCTGGAACATGGCTCCCTGGATGGACATCCAGGTGAAGGCCACGGCTCCAAGAGTTACAAAGCCCATGTGGCTGACGGATGAGTAAGCCACCATCTTCTTGAGGTCCTTCTGGGCCAGCGCCAGGAACGCTCCGTAGATGATGCTCAGGACCGCAATTATGGCAATCATGGTCACGAAGATCTTGTCCACGTGGGGCAGAATGGGCAGTATGACCCTGAATATACCGTATCCACCCATCTTGAGCAGCAGAGCTGCCAGAACCACCGAGCCGGCTGTGGGAGCCTCGACGTGAGCGTCCGGCAGCCAGGTATGGAAGGGGAAGGCAGGCATCTTAACCAGGAACCCCAGCAAGCAGCCCGGCGAAGATTATATTGAGCAGGCTGGTCGGGAAGATCTTCTTGTCTGCTGTTGCCTTCAGGAGCGTCAGCATATCGAAGGTCCTTGACCCGTCGGGCATCCGGTAGGTGAAGTACAGGGCGAATATTGCCAGCAGCATCACCAGGCTTGCCACGTGGGTGTATATGAAGAACTTGATTGCTGCGTAATCCCTTCTCGGTCCTCCCCATGATCCAATCAGGAAGAACATGGGTATGAGCACTATCTCCCAGAAGATGTAGAACAGGAAGAAGTCCAGGCTGGTGAATACACCAAGCACTCCCACTTCGTTCAAGAGAAGCAGAGCAAAGTACTGGTTGGGCTTCTTTGTCTCTCCCCAGGAGTATATTATCACCAATACGGAGACTATTGTGGAGAGCAGCACTAGGGGAAAGCCAATGCCGTCCACGCCCACTGTATACTTGACTCCGATGGACGGAACCCAGTTATAGCTCTCCACGAACTGCATCATCTTTGAAGTCTTGTCGAACCCCATGTACATCTGCAGGGATAGGGCCAGAGGTATCAACGAGGCTATCAGCGCCACGATCCTGGCCTTGGATCTGCCGCAAAGAAGGAGATCGCCGCTCCCATGAGGGGAATGGCGATCATCAACGATATCGCGTTTGAGATCATATCAGGCCCACCTCCTTAGCCATATCTCAATCACAACCACCAGCACCACTACTCCCAGCACCAGAGCAGTGATGTAGTTCTGCACCACTCCCGCTCTGAACCTTTCTCACATGCTCCTCCGAAGCCCATCACCTCGCTCATCCAGTTCAGCCACCGTCCACGAGCTTGATGTCGATCATGTTGCAGATCAATGCCGTGCCGTAGACCATCGTCTCAGCAAACCAGGCAGTCATGATCTCATGCTGGTAGTACCCCTTCAGCAGCAGCTTTCGTATGGGATCCTTCTCCGCTGTGACCTGGCCTGGGATCGAATTTCTTGACTTTATCAATAGTAGAACAGCAAGGCCGCTAGTATTCCGCCCATAGCTATGATGATGGGCAGTATCTGGATGTACCAGGGCTCTGCCGGTTCTGCCTCACTTTCGGCTTTGGCTCCTTCTCCGGTCTCCGAGACATAGGTTCAGTCGCAGGCTTTCCTGCCAGCTTTGTCTCCTCTGCTGCATGGCCTCCAATCGCTGCGAGCTCATGGAAGTTCGACACCGTAATGATCGAAGTTGGTGTCCAGGTAGCTGTAGAACCCTCCCTGGGCGGCATGCCGAACCCGAGGGCGAATACCGCCAGGATCACCAGCGGGCCGATCATTATCCATGGCGACTCGTGTTTTGGTAGTCCGATCTTGGCTCTGCCTGTGAAAGCGACGAACCAGATCCTGAAAGTGTAAATGGCCGTCAAAATGGCTGCCAGTACCAGGAATATGTAAGGCAAGTAGTTGATAGCGACTCCGTACTCATAGGCGATTACTATGATCTCATCTTTGGAGAAGAATCCCGTGAATAAGGGGAATCCGGCCAGGGACAGCGAGCCTATCAGCATGGTGTAGCATGGTCCACTTCATGTACTTCCCGACGCCCGCCCATTCTCGCATGTCGTTCGTCTTGACGGCGTGAATAACGGATCCGGCAGCAGAGGAAGAGCAGGGCCTTGAAGAATGAATGGCCGATGAGGTGGAACATGGAGACACCCACAGCCATAGCGCCTACTGCCGCTCCCGCTCCCAGGCCTGCCATCATGAAGCCCAGCTGAGATACTGTCGAGAAAGCCAGCACCCTCTTGATATCGAAGGCCGTCAGGCCCATGGTCGCCGCAAACAGTGCTGTGAAGGCTCCCACTGCTGCTACTACCGTCAGCCCGTTAGGGGCGGCGTAGAAGAGCGGGAACATTCTGGCCACCAGGTAGACACCTGCGGTAACCATCGTCGCCGCATGGATCATGGCGGAGACGGTAGTTGGGCCCTCCATGGCATCAGGAAGCCAGACATGCAGAGGGAACTGACCGGACTTGCCCACGGCACCGCCCAGAAGACCCAGAGCTATGAAAGTCAGCTGAGTCGGTGGGATCTGGGCTAGATGGGCGTAGATCACCGGGAATTGCAAGAGGTACTCTCCCGGCTTGAGAGCTAGGTTCAGGCTGGCCATGTTATTGTAGAGCAGAATTATGGCGGCCAGGAACATAACGTCGCCCACGCGTGTTGTCAGGAACGCTTTCTTGGCAGCGGCAGCCGCAGAGGGCTTCCTGTACCAGAAACCGATCAAGAGATACGAACACAGTCCCACCAGCTCCCAGAATATGAAGAGCTGAAGCAGGTTATCGGATAGATCAGGCCCAGCATGGCAGCGGTAAATAGAGCCGCCTCTGCGAAGTATCTGTCTGCGCCCGGATCGCCGTTCATGTATCCCATTGGCATAGGTGTGGATCAGTGTAACCACGAAGGTTACCATGAGAAGCATCACTATCGCCAGAGGATCTATCAGTATGCCCACATTGAAATTGGCAAACCATGGCATTGACTGATGAACAATTCCGCTGGGATATATCTCTGCAAATATTCCCAGAGATATTATCAGGCCGCCGAAGGTCGCCAGGGCCGTGAGGAACCCTCCGCCCCTGGGCAGGTGCCATGCCGAAGAAGAGGCAAAGCACGAAAGCCAGAACAGGCAGCCCGACGATCAGATAAGCTAAATCAGAGTACATCCTCTACCACCTCATGGCTTTAATGGTGTCCAGGTCAATGGTTCCGTATAGCCTGTACAGCGCGATCATATTGCGAACCCAACGCCTGCCTCAGCCGCTGCCAGCGCAATGGAAAACAGGGCAAACACCTGGCCATTCACATTAGGCTGGTAGGCTGAGAAGGCAACAAGATTGATGTTGGCGCTATTGAGCAACAGCTCGATGCACATCATCAGCTTGACTCCGTTCTTTTGAGTAACGAGGCCGTACAAGCCGATGGTGAACATGATGGAAGCCAGCAATATGTAAAGCTCCAACGGTATCATCGGTAAATCTCCCTCCTTATCATCTAATGTCGCCCTCCTCAGGCAACCTCCTTTCGTGCAACCCAAACCGCTCCGACCAGGGCAGCCGTTAGAACCAGGGCCAGAATCTCAAAGGGGAAGACGTAGATGGTGAAGATCTCGAATCCTATGTCTCCTATGCCGCTCTCCGGCATCCTCAATCCCATTCCCTGGAACAAAGTTCAGCGGCTGCTTTTCGCTGGCCTCCCCAATTGGGGATGGAAAGCGATGCGAAGAGAGCTGCCAGGAAGGCCAGGGTCAAGATGATTATCTTATATTTCACCATGGGATTCCTCCATAATCGTCTTCCTTGTGAGCATCACTGCGAATAGTATCAGAACTCCGACCGCACCTATATACACCAGAATCTGAGCTACACCCACGAATGGGGCATTCAGGAATATATAAAGTGCAGCCACGCCTGCAAAGGTTCCGAGAAGGTAAAGAGCACTGTGCACTATATTCTTGGCCTGGACTGTAAGAGCCGACAGGAGCACTATGATTGCACCTATGGCCAGGAAGCCCAAGAGCTCTATGAAAAATCGGATGTCGTAAGCCAGGAATCTTGTCAAGAACCGTCTTGGACCAAGGCGATAGAATTACCACCAGCTGCCAGGCCGCCGAAGATCACGCCAAGAGCGAGGAGAAGAACCATTAACTCGAATATGGTCCGAATGACTGCTTATACCAGACTTTTCCGCCATCAGGACTGCACCTCCTTCCTTAGTCTCTGGGCTTTCGCCGCAGACCTTCTTCTTCTCTGCTGGCAGCGGCTCCTTCTTTGGCCGGTTTCTTGGCGGCACCCTCTTTTGCTCCTCCCTCTTTTGCTGCAGCTTTCTTGGCAGCGCGCTTTTCTCGGCGGCAATCCTCTTGGCCTCGGCTTCCAGATCTGTACCTCTTTGGCCGAGAATCTCTTGTTCGCCAGGAAATCCGGACTCTTCACGATATCTTTTCTTTCCCAGCCTGCCATGGTGACCTTCTTGCCCATCGTGAGGCATTCCACAGGGCACTCGTCCACACACAGCCCGCAGAACATGCATCTTCCATAGTCTATTTGCGGAAATTGCATCTTCTTGTTCTTGAGAGGATTTCCAAACTTGAAATTTACCATCTCTATGCAGGTATTAGGGCAGACCCTGGCACAGGATGCACACCCGATGCATGTGGTGGCATCCAGCTCATGAATGCCTCTTTCAGCTGCAGGCAGCTCCATCATAACCTCGGGATAGAGCCTTGTAATCTCAATCTCCCGCGTGGCGGTCTTTAAAGGCCAGCTGAAGTTCTTTATCATCTTTCTCTTCAACATCTCAATGCCACCTCATGCAAAGTATGATCCAATTATCACGGCCCAACCCAGATTCAATATGGAGAGCGGCAGCATCCACTTCCATCCCAGGTCTGTGACCTGGTCGATTCTAAGGCGGAAGAGCGAGCTTCTGACCCAGATCATGACACCACAGTATGATTACGACCTTCATGAGAAGCCATATCAAGGGCGAGACTATGTCCAGGATAGGTATGGGTATGATGGGCCCCTGCCAGCCGCCCAGAAATAGGATCGCCAGCAGTATGGAGCCCAGAAGGGCGTTATTGTACTCCTGGAAATAGAGCAAGCCCCACCGGATTCCACTGTACTCGGTATTGTAGCCAGAGATGATCTCTTCTTCAGCTTCGCTCTGGTCGAAGGGAATTCTTCCCAGATCTGTGATCAGGGCAATGACGAAGATGACAAAACCCAGAGGCTGGGCAAAAGCGTACCAAATCGTCTGGCTCTGCACGATCTCAACCAGATTGAGGCTGTGAGCCATGATTGCTACGGATATGACACAGACGCCCATGGGAACCTCGTAGGCGATCATCCTGGCCATGCCTCGAAAAGCACCCAGAATGGAGTACTTATTGTTAGAGCTGTAGCCTGCCATGAATACGGCTATCGCCATTATGCTCAGTGCAGCTTCAACATAGAAGCGCACTGATATCCATATTGGCAACTACCAGCGGGATATCTTTGCCGCCGATGTGCAGGGCCCCGAAGGGAATGGCTGCGGCGACGAGCATTGTGGCCATTGAGGCCACAATCGGCGCCCAGACGTAAACTCCTTTATCCGCATCACCAGGGATGATATCCTCTTTGGTGAAGAGCTTGATGGCGTCGGCGCCGAGCTGGAGTATGCCCCATCTTCCGCCCACGCGATTAGGGCCATACCTGTTGCAGAAATCGCTCAGAACCTTTCTTTCGCCCCAGATCACAAGCATGGCACCGACATTGACCACAGCCGAGATTATCGCCGCGCCGACGATGCCTATGATCAGGGCAAATACGGCAGGTTCCTGGGCTTGGAATTGTGTGATGCTCTCAATTATTCCGTCCAAATCCTCTCCCTCCTACCTATCCGCCTCGGATGGGCAGCCGTCCATGCTACCGGCAATGGCTACTGCATCCGCAATGTAAACGCCCTCTAAGAGCGGAGTCAAAGTCTGGAATGTAGCATAGAAAGGCCCTCTGACCTTCACTCGGTAAGGCTTGTCTCCACCGTCGCTGATTACGTACATTCCCATCTCGCCTCTGGGGTCTTCCACCCTGTAGTAGGCCTCGCCTGCCGGAACCTTCTTGGGAACCTTGGTCTCTGTTTTGATGGGCCCCGATGGAATCCTGTCCAGACATTGCTCGATGATATGGATGCTCTCCAAAATCTCTCTGAGCCTGAACGTCGATCCTGTCGCCGAATCGCCTTTCGTTCCGGTTATCACCTTGAAGTCCAGCTCAGGATAGACCAGTATGGGATCCTCTTTCCGTCATGTCGTAGGCGACGCCCGCGCCCTCAGCGGCGGTCCCGAGACGCCCATGCGCTTTGCCGTTTCCTGGGTGATGGACGCCCACATTCTCCATCCTCATGTGGTATATGGGGTCCTGCTCGAAGAGCTCGATGTACTCCTTGGTCCTGGACTTCATGTACGGCAAGACCTTCCTGCATTTATCGGCGAAGCCCTCCGGCAGATCGTTTCGAACGCCTCCGAAGCGCACGAAGGTGTGGGTGAGCCTGGCTCCGGTGACGCTCTCAATTAAGGAGATGATCTCTCCCTGTCGATGATCATGTACTGCCACGGCGCATAACCGACACCTGCGATCAGGGTCAGGAATTCGCCAGTTCCTATAAGGTGGCTTTGAATTCTGGAGAGCTCCTCCAGGATGACCCGGATGTACTGGGCCCTCAATGGGACCTCCAGGCCGAGGATCTTCTCCACTGCTCCACAGTAGCATTCATTGTTGGAAAGAGATGCTACATAGCACATCCTGTCGGTGTAGGTAATGCCCTGCAGCCAGCTCCGTTCTCCATGATCTTCTCGATGCCCTTGTGAATGTAGCCCATATCCAGGAAGGCCTTCTTCACCCTCTCGCCTTCCACCAGGATATCCAGCAGGAAGGGACCCGGAACCATGGCATGCTGGGGCCCCAAATGCATGATCATCTCGGCATCGGACTTGATCTCTTTCTCCTCCCTTTCCCGGAAAGAGGGATATTTCGGCCTCTCTTTGACCACGGTCCCGGCCTCAACTTCAGCCTGGCGTGGGTGGGACATGAAGTACTCCGTGTAGCCTTCGGGAGTAGTGATCTGAACAGCCCTGCTCGCCAGTGGTCAGATCGGGATAGCCCTTGAAGTCCTTTCTCCAGGGCCAGGCTCCTACCAGCTCATCCGGCAAGAGCAAAGGATACAGCTCAGGGTGGCCCTCGAAATTGATGCCGAACATCTCCCAGATCTCTCTCTCATACCAGTTGGCATTCCAGTAGAGACCGGTGAGTGATTTGACGGAAGGGTTTTCTCGGGGAGTCTTTACCTTCAGCATGGCCACGACCTGATGTGCTCCGTGGCTGGCCATGATCTCCACGACCTCCATCTCGTTCCTGGCGATCCAGTCCACACCTGCAGCACCTGAGTAGTGATCGAAGTTCAATTTCTCGCTCAGATGCTTGCATACGTCCACAATTTTCTTCGAATCGATTGTGGCCCATAGCCTCCGGTCCGACTCCACTCTGGAGTCCAGAACGGCTCCAGGAAATGCGGACTGGACTGAGCTTAAGACCTCGCTTGCATTTAGTCAAGAAAAGATCCCTCCTTAGTAGTCTCGCTTGTCCTTGCGCTGCTTGATCTTTTCCTGGAGATTCATTAAGGCCCTCTAGGAACTGCTCGGGTCTGGGGGGACATCCAGGGATGAAGACGTCGATAGGGAAGTAATCGGCTGTGTTCTGGATGATGTTATAGGAATCGTAGAACGGCCCTCCCGATATGGCGCACTCGCCAATGGCAATGCACCATTTGGGCTCAGGCATCTGCTCCCAGAGATTCTTGAAGACCGGCAGGTACTTCCGGGTAATGTAGCCGGAGATGATCATCACATCGGTTTGACGCGGTGTATTCCTCGGGATGCACCCAAATCTGTCGCTGTCATAGGGTGCCGCTCCGAAGACGAACATCTCTACACCACAGCACCCCATGGGCTGCATCAAAAAGTATACCGAATTCTTTCTGCCCCAATTGAAGATGTTCTTTATTGGTCCCATCTCGATGATCTGATGGATCTTCTCCGTAGTTGTAAACCAGACCTCGGCTACAGGTTGACCAAAGATCGTCCACTTTTCAGATCTCCTCGTCGATAGCCACGGGCACGGGTATGACGTCGCTTATACCCAACGCAAAGCCTCCTTCTTAATAGCGTAGACTAAGTCCAACCAAGCAGTACAATGATGAATAGGAGCATCTCGAAGACGGCAATGTTCATCGATCCGAAGACCATGAACTGTTGCATGGCTTTATTCGCGTAGACGTAGATCCAGGGGTATAAGAAATAAAACCTCAACATCGAATATCACAAAGACGATTGCGAAAAGGTAATATTGAACGCTATACTGGATCTTGGCGTCGCGGATTGGCTTCAGCCCACCTTCGTATATCGATCGCTTTTGGCGGCTCGGTTTATTTGGCGCTATGATCTTAATAGCCGCCAAGGCCGCAATGGGTACGATAGCTCCCATTATCAAAAATATAATAAGTGGTATATAATAATCCACTGCCATCGGTTCGCCGGCCATTGTTTCTCCTCCGTAAAAGCTAAACATAAGGCCTGGTATAAAAGGTTTATGAGAAACAATTTCGCATTGCACAAGCTTCAATCGCAATTTTCCTAGAACTATCCGGGAGATATTATCATTATTAAGGTGAATAAAATGGAGAACGTGCATCAATTGGAGATAGAGCCGGGGATGAGCATTATTGACGCTCTGGTGAAGGGATTGGAGCCATTGCGGCTTTGGAGCCAGGAGACTGGCTGAAGCCGTGGATATTTACGAAAAAATGCTTTCGGGAAATTTCACCAAATTCCTGACGCTCTCCGGCGCGATGGTTCCGGCGGGCATGAGGAATGTCGTCTCGGAGCTGATTCGAGACGGATCACATCGATGTGCTGGTGATCACGGGAGCGAATCTCGTGCATGACATAATCGAGTCCTTCGGATGTCACTGCCTGGGGTCCTCCGAGTCCGATGATGCCGGCCTGCGGGCCCAGGGCATAAGCCGGATTTATGATGTATTCCTGAGGGATGAGCATTTCGTCAGCTTTCGAGGAGCTGATGCAGAGAATTCTGCCGGAAAGGTCTGAGACCCATCTCCGGCAGGAGCTTATGAGCCTTTAGGCTCGCCAGATCAACGACCAAAGATCCATCCTGCGATCAGCCTACGAGATGAATGTGCCTGTCTTTTGCCCGGCCCTTCCCGACTCCATGATCGGTCTGCAGGCCTGGATGTTCAGCCAGACAAAAAAGCTCTCTGTAGATGCCTTTGCCGACATCAAAGAGATCGTGGACATCTGCTATGGAAGCGAAAAGTCAGGAATAGTAATCAGTGGGCGGAGGCGTGCCCAAGAACTTTGCCCTGCAGTCGATGCTCGTCACCCCCAAAAGCTTCGACCTCGCGATCCAGCTCACTACGGATACGCCCGAGAATGGAGGCCTGTCCGGCGCTACCCTCTCCGAGGCCATCTCCTGGGGCAAAATATCAGAAAAAGCGAGCTATGTGACGGTTTATGGAGACGCAACCATAACTCTCCCGATGATGGTGGCAGCGACGTTGGAGAGGCTGGAGAAAAGCAAGATGGAAAGCAATAATCAAGGATAAGTAGCTGACAATCTATTGGGGATAATCTATTGGGGATAATCTAGGTGAAATGATGAACTTAGGCCTCGATCTGCAGGAATTAGAACGGACCCGCAGCAGCAGGATGAAAAACCTGTTTATCAGTTGCGTCGGATCGCACATGTGGGGCATGGAAAACGAGGAAAGCGATATCGATCTCGTGATGATCTATATCGCGCCCACTAGATCCATCCTGCGGGGGGAGAGGATTCGGTACACAGTCCGCCAGGAGATAGCCGCCCGTGGAGGAGAAGTTTACGATACATTAGGCTGGGAGATCGGCCACCTCATAAATCAGCTAATCAAGGGAAATGTCAACGCCATCTGGTATGTAACGAGCCCGCTCCGCGTTATGCCCTCTCCCATCCAGGAGGAGCTGTCTCGCCTGGTGCAGGCCAACCTCTGCCGGGAGACCTATCAATCCATCAAAGGAATGGCGGAAAGCCAGATTAAATCCGAGACGGGAGCAGGGGCGTCCAGGAAACCGGGCAAAGGCTACAGGACGGCTCTGAGAACCATCAATTTCGGAATTGCTCTTCTCTCGGAGGCCAGGATCTGCTTTGCGCCGATCTTGCATACCCCAAAAGCCGGTGAGGTCTCGGAAAAGATGAAGCAGCTGGAGGAGGCATACGAATCCAGCCGCCTGCCAGATCTGCCCGATGAGGATGCCTTTCGGGATTTCCTTCTGCGACGGCGCATGGAGGATATGACAGGGGAATGAGCGAGCTGTAAAGCCCGGGAAGGCTGCAAGGTAAATGATCATAAGATTATAGAACTCATAAAAATCAATCAGGAATCGTTGGGAGGTTACTTTCTTGGAGATAGTGGTAGGCATCAGCGGGGCCTCGGGAGCGCGGTACGGAATTCGACTCTGCCAGGTCTTGAAGGATTTGGGCTGCATAACTCATCTGGTAATTACCGATTCGGCTCGAAAGATCATAGAGATCGAGACCGATTTTAAGCCGGTGGATGTGGAAAAGCTGGCCAGCTATGTTTATGCACCACGCGATTTTGCGGCGCCTATAGCCAGCGGCTCGCATCTGATCGATGCCATGGTCGTCATCCCCTGTAGCATGGGAACTTTATCCGGGATTGCGTGCGGCTCCTCGGATACTCTCATCACCCGGTGTGCGGACGTCTGTCTCAAAGAGAAGAGGAGACTGGTTCTGGTGCCTAGAGAAACGCCATTAAACCTGATCCAGCTTCGCAATATGGTCGCAGCCAGCGAAGCCGGTGCCGTGATCCTGCCCGCATGCCCTGCCTTCTACTCCAAGCCCCAGAGTTTGGATGAATTGGTGGATGTGCTGGCGGGTCGCGTGCTGGATCTTCTCGGGATAGAGAATGATCTCTATAAAAGATGGAAAGGAGATGCTTAAAGGAAATGCTTATAACGGTTTGAATCAGAGCGAAGATCAAGGTGAATTAGATGAAGTGTGCGCTCTGTCTTGTTGAAAAGGAGACTGTTCCTGTTAAGCTCAACTTAGCTACTATTCACGGCCCCAAGGACGAGATGTTCAGCATCTGCAAGGAGTGTCTGGACCTGGCCCATCAGGCCTATATCGATAAGGATTTCCTGGCAGTCAAGGCAGGATCCAATGCAGCGCCCCATGGCGCCCACGGGGATGCGCACGGCGCGCATCACTAGTCAATTTTTCGGC
>CAWCSK010000005.1:0-58066 GCA_963798205.1 uncultured Methanosarcinales archaeon | reverse complement strand
CCCCGATATCGAGGCCTGATCGTTTCTCTCAAAACCTTACGCATCCAATACTTTCAGGGCTTCTGCCCGCCGGGCCTGCATCACATAGGGGATGCCGGATACCTTGGCAGACTCTTCTGTGAGGGCCATGAGGTCATCGCGGGACATGGTGGACAGTCTGAAGTTCCGGCTTCCAGCCATCAGCTGCTGCAGCCCGGTCTTGAACTTCTGGCCGTAGGTGTAGAGGGCGATGGCGCCGTAGGGGATGTCCTTGAAGTCGTTGCCGAACTTGGCCTTCAGCTCCTCGTAGGCGACGAAGATCTCCTCGGGCTTGCTGCCGAACTTGCTGACGCCCTTGGGCAGGTCTCCCTTGGCAATCCAGTCCTGGATGTTCTTGCCGACCATTCCGGGGATCATGAGGGCGCGGCCCATGCAGACTGCCTTGAAGTAGGGCGTGCCCATGGCCAGAGCCTTGTAGACGCCGTCCTCTGTGGAGAAGCCGCCGGCCATGGCCAGGTCTGGAACGCGCATGCCTTTTGCTTTCAGGCGGTTGGCGAACTCGATGGCCAGCGACTGCAGGTAGAATGTGGGTATGCCCCACTCATTCATCATGTTCCAGGGGCTCATGCCTGTGCCGCCCGGTGCGCCGTCGATGGTGAGCAGGTCCAGCTTGGCCTCGGAACCGTAGCGCAGTGCCATGGCCAGCTCAACCATGGAGTAAGCTCCCGTCTTGAGGGTGATGCGCTTGAATCCCAGGCCTCTGAGCCTGTCGATCTCGGCCATGAAGCCGTCGTAGGTGACGAAGCCCAGACGGGAGTGGCGCTCGAACTCCTTGATGGCGCCGTCCTTGAAGGCTGCCTGGATCTCGGGCAGAGTCGGGTCGGGAGAGACGATGTAGCCGCGCTTCTTGAGCTCAAGAGCCCGGTCCAGGGTCTTCACCTTGATCTCGCCGCCGATGCATTTTGCACCCTGGCCCCACTTGAGCTCGATGGTGTCCAGGTTGTGCTTGGAGGAGACGTACTCGGCCACGCCGAGGCGGGTATCCTCTACGTTCATCTGCACCAGGATCTCGCCGAAGCCGTCGTAGAACTTCTTGTAGGTCTCGATTCTGCGGTCCATCTCCGGAGATTTGCTGACTTTGCCCTTGCCGTCCCTCTCCAGTCCCGGGTCTATTCCGCAGACGTTCTCTCCGCAGACCAGGGTGATCCCGGTGATAGCGGCGCCTATGGCGAAGTGTTCCCAGTTCTTTCTGGCGATCTCAGTCGAGCCCAGAGCGCCGGTAAAGATGGGAACCTGCATCTTGACCTTCTTGGACCAGCCGTACTCGGTCATTGTGTCAACATTCGGGAACAGAGCCGTGTCCGGGCTGGGCTCCACGCCTGCGGGCAGGCCGTCTGCACCTATGGCATAGCCCTGAATGCTGAGATGAGAATAGTCAATGGGATAATCCTTGTCCGCTCCTGCGGTGATCTCGCCGAAGGGCCCCGGATAGAGCACTTCACGGCCCCGGAAAGAAGCCAGCCAGGTTTCGCATCCTCCCCGGCATCCGTCTAGGCAGTCAGAACATATTCCCGACATGGGGACAACGCTCCGCGAGCGGTTGAAAGTTCCAGTGGCAGCACTGGCATTTGGCCTTCTCAGATTCATTGATCTCCACCCTTTTATATTATAAATCTCAAAATCGCATCCGACCCGCCTGCGTGATGGATGGCGAGCGTTGATCACAGCCCGGGGCTTTTTGATTCTGCCCGAACCGATCCGCATGAATTTAGCCTCTCTTTCCGGCAGACAGTCTGCGATCTTTGGGCACCAACTGCCTTCCTATTTCCTCTATAAATATGTTTTCACAAAAAAGCATAAATTATATGAATTATCATGGGGGAAGGGTCTTTCCGGGGGTAAATATCTTCTTATTTTTTACATATATTTCTTTTCATAATTCTTCATATTTCTTCATAATTGTTATGAACTCTCGGATTGGAAAAGCTTTTCCGGTAATGATGCGGCTCTCAATTGAGAATATGGACCGCTCCTCTAGAGCGGCTGACACAGCTGAGAAGGCTGACAAGCTGATGAAAGGAAGGAGCCGGTAAGCAGAAAGGTTAGATAGAGGCGAGAGGAAAGGCTGAGAGGTAAGAAGATGATAGCGATAGTTAACTACGGCATGGGCAATCTGTTCAGCATCTACAATGCCCTGGATCGGATTGGCGGCGATCCCAAAATCGTTCCCGACCCGGAGGGTTTGGCAGGAGCAGACGGCATCGTGGTTCCGGGCGTGGGGGCATTTGGGAGCTGCATGGATCAGCTCAGCAGATTTGAAGGTTCGCTCTTAAGAGCCTTTCAGGAAGGTGTGCCGATGCTGGGCATCTGCATTGGCATGCAGGTGCTCTTCGAGGGGAGTGAAGAGAGCCCCGGCGCCAAGGGCCTTGGCTGGATAAAGGGAAATGTTGTGCGCCTCCCGGATGGTGTGATGATTCCCCAGATGGGCTGGAACAGCCTCTCCATCAAGCGTCCTGTGGAGATGCTGGAGGGAATCTCGAACGGTGACATGTTCTATTTTGTGCACTCCTATTATGGCCGGCCTGTGGACAGCTCGGTGACTGTTGCCACCACCGATCATGGTGTGGAGGTTACGGCCGCGATTGCCAAAGATAATCTATTTGCCACCCAGTTCCACCCGGAAAAGTCGGGCGTAAAGGGTTTAAAGATACTGAAAAACTTTGTGAGGTGCCTGCATTGCTAGCCAGGCGGATTATTCCCTGTTTGGACTGTGATCTGGGAGTGCCGGGCGGTCGCGTTGTAAAAGGAATCGAGTTCAAACAGATCAGATATGCCGGGATTCCCTGGGAGCTGGCCGGCAGATACTATGAGGATGGGGCAGACGAGATCGTCTTCCTGGACATCACGGCATCCCATGAGCGAAGGGAGACGATGACGAGCGTTATCAAGAAGACCTCGGAATCGGTCTTCGTGCCTCTGGCTGTGGGCGGCGGCATAAAGAGCGTAGATGAGGCAAGAGAGGTCTTCAATGCCGGGGCCGACAAGATCACTTTGAACACATCCGCTTTGAAACGCCCGGAGCTTATAAGCGAGATATCGGATCGATATGGAAACCAGGCCGTGGTCCTGGCCATTGATGCCAAGAGGCGCTATGGCCGGGAGGAAGGTCGCGAGATTATAGAGACCCCGGAAGGCCCCTGCTGGTTTGAGTGCTCCTTTTACGGCGGCCGGGAGTTTACCGGAATTGACGCCATTGCCTGGGCAAAGGATGCCGTATCCAGGGGGGCTGGCGAGATCCTCCTGACCAGTATGGACAGAGACGGCACCTATGATGGTTTCGATATACCTCTCACGGATGCTGTGGCAAAAAGGGTTCGAATACCTGTGATCGCCTCGGGCGGCTGCGCCAGTCCCGATCATATGCTGGAGGTCTTCCAGAAGACCGAGGCCTCCGCAGCACTGGCGGCGAGCATCTTCCACTTCGGTGAATGGAACATCCGGGACGTTAAGACATATCTGAAGGAACGGGGTGTGAATGTCCGGATTTGAAGGCTTGGAGTGAATTATCAAAGATGGGATCTATAGAGCTGACTCGGGCTCCCTGCAATCAGCCGCTGGAAGTCAGGGCTGTCAATGGTGACTATGGTTGGGATAAGAAATTTGAATCGATGGGGATAAGAAAAGGAAAGCGCATACGAATAATAGCCTGCCAGCCCTTCGGCGGACCTGTGGTGGTTGAGATAAACGGCTCGAAGATATCTCTCGGCAGGGGAATCGCGTCAAAAATCGAGGTAGAAGTGCTCGCATCTTCCTCTCGCGAGAGTTAGACCCGATTCTCCCTCAATTCCAATACGAGGCGCTCAGGTTGATATGAGCTGCTTGAGCCTCTGGATGCTCTCCATGGCCTGGGCCGACTCGTGAAGCTTCTCCTCCTCGAAATGCTTTATGATTTCATCAATGCTCGCTCGCAGCGAGTAGACCTTCATTGGTCTCCCTTTGCCTTCACGCTTGATCTCTTTCTCCTCAATCCAGTTGTTGTCGCGAAGGGTGCGCATGGCGATGCTCACTTCCGGCTGGCGAAGGTCAGAGCCCATCTCTATCTCGCGGGATGAGGCTTCCTCCACATTAGCCAGGAAAGTTATCAGCGTTGCGACATTGCGCGGAACTCCCAGGGACCGAAGCGTTTCGACAAATTCCATATCCTTGTCGTCCAGGATCTTTACGGTTGACTCCCTCATAATCGTCACCATATTTTTCTTGTCACAAATACTTAATGATATAAATAATTTGTTTTGAACGCAATGTCGTTTTAATTTTACTAATTTAGACTAATACTTTAGATAATAAGTCAAAAAGCAATTATCATTTACAATTCGGTGGTTTCAGAATCTAAAGAAAAGTACATTAGGAATTTATAATTGTAAGGATTTCAGATGGCCCCATAATGTGGGTGAAGATATCCGGCCATTTTTTGGTGCTTTTGCCGAGAAAAGTTCAGAATAGAGTTAAATAATTAATTTATAGAGTATAATTAAGTATCCTTGCATAATTTTTTTTATAAACAAATTATTTGTTAATCTGAATTGATCCCAACCTAGATATATTTCCCTGAACAAATGGCCCATCATGATCGCCATAGAGATTGGAGAGAAGGATCTCAATGAGCTGACAAGGACCGATGTTCGTAACCTCCCCGATGCCCTCTTTGCAGGATGCAGCCCTCTTCTCAAGCCTTTTATGAAGAAGCTGGAAGAGCTTCTTCCCCCGGAGAACAGGGGACGCGGGGACAGCTACATCCTTCGTGCGCTCCATTCTCATATCGACGAGGTGCATGCTGACGAAGGCCGAATCCTGGTGAAGAGCGGCGACGCCATGGTAGAGATTCGTCGCGAAGAGCTGGGCGAGTTGATGGGTGAGAAATATCCTACCACATGCCATTATCGCCTCAACCTGCCAGGCCTTCTCTTCCTGCAGAGTGGACCGGCGCTGCATACGGCCAGCGCTATGCTCCTGCGCCGGGAGCATAAGCTCCGCATCCCTGACGGGCGCAGGACCATGCGCTACGTCTTCCATATGGGCGTGGTCTCCCTGGATGCCGATAAGGAAAAGATAATCGTTAGCTTTGATCCGGACAGGCTGCCCAAGAAAGAGGATGGCACTTCTGTGCTGGAATAGGAAAAAACCTTTTTTTGCCGGGAATTCAGACTCATCTGGCTCAGGATTTTGGAGTTTCTGCATCCAGTTGGTCTAAAACCATGGCTTTGGAGAACTAAACCCCAGAGCCACAGAACTAAACCGGATTGCCTCGGCACGACTTTAGACCACCAGATGTCGCAGGTCCCAAAGCAATTTCGGATTCAGCTTGAAGAGCACGCGCAGCATGCTGGGCAGATCCATCTTGGAGATATCCTCCTTCGCGAGGGAGCCGATGAGCAGGTTGAGGTCTTTGTCGGTCAGCTTCACGAAGAACTCTTTGAACTCCAGGCTGCGGGCCAGATGGCGGCCTATGTCCTCCCGCCAGCGGTCTTCGTATTCTTTCAGTCCCGCCCGGCTGACTTTGCCCGAGGCAATGGCTTTCACTGCCACCTCTCCGGCGATGATTCCTGCCTCCATGGCGTTCAAGATGCCTCCTCCGGTAAGTGGATCGGTCTGGCGGGCCGCATCTCCTACCAGCATCACGCCATCCGCAGTAGCTGATTCAATGATGCCCGAGCAGGGGTCTCCTCCCACCACCATCTCCACCACTTTGCCGTTCGGGAAGTGAGATTTCATGAATTCATGCAGCAGACGAGTGGCTTCCCCGGGCCGGGATCGGGAGCCTTGGATCCCCAGGCCCACATTGGCCAGCTTCTCTCCTTTAGGGAAAGACCAGGCATAACCCGATGGGGCGATTGTATTTCCCAGGTAGAACTCGGTGTATTCGTCGTCGAGGCTTGGGTCATATACCAGAAACTGGGCGCAGGACTCGATGTCCTTCAGCTTCAGGGTGGTATCGATGCCCGCCCAGCGTCCCACTTTTGATTCCACTCCGTCTGCGCCGATGATAATTGGAGCCTCAATTCGCAGAGGCTCTCCTATGCGCATGGCAGTGATGCCACAGGGCACGCCCTCCTTCTTGAGAAGCCCGAGAGCTCGGGTTTTGACCATAACCTTGGCGCCGGCGCGGGCTGCCTGCATAGCCAGGCCGCGGTCGAAGACCTTCCTCTCCAGGACATAGCCCACCTCGCTGCCGCTCTTGTCCTCGGACATAACTATGCTTCTTCCGTCGGGTGAATAGATCCTGGCACCCTTTACCTCAGAGGCGATCCACTCCGGCTCAGGCTTCACCATCTGGCATAAGGCCCTCTTTCCAACGCCCTCAGCGCAGCGCACGGGATCGCCGATCTCCTGGCGCTTCTCCAGCAAGACGACATCCAGGCCTGCTTCGGCGGCTGTTTTTGCGGCCATCGATCCGCCAGGCCCGGCCCCTACTATTATCACATCGCACTTCATGCCTTGACCTCCAGGGCTCCTACGGGGCAGATCTTGGTGCAGATGCCGCACTCTTTACAATCTGCAGAGACCTCTAGCCAGGTCTCCACCAGCTCCAGGGCACATGTCGGGCAGACACCGACGCAGGCACCGCAGTAGCAGCATTTGTATCTATTAACGGTAAGCAAGAGATCACATCCTGATATATAATCTTAAATGATAATTGAGTCTAATTGATCTAATATTTAATTTCAATAATCAATATTCGATTTCAAAATCCTCGAATCCTTTGCACTCCAGTTCGGAGAACTCCATTCCCAGAATGATGGCTCCTGCCGGACCTGATTTCATGGCTTTGAGCAATTCTCCGACCTGTTTCCTCTCTCCCTCCAGTACAGCCTCCACTCCCCCGCTGGGAATGTTTCTCACCCAGCCTTTGACCCCCAGAGCCTTGGCCCGATCGATGGTAAAGGCCCGGTAGCAGACCCCCTGCACCCTGCCCGAGACGCGAACATGCACAGAGATCATTTTCAGGCTCCCGTAACCAGATCTTCCAGGGCTTTTCTCTGATCTTTGGCCTTGATAATTCCCGACGCGAGCAGCACTCCAATTGAGCCCAGCTCCAGGGCACTTCTCAGATCTTCGCCATGTGTTATTCCCGCACCGCAGAGCACACCCACATTGGGGGCAATACGTTTTACAGCATCAACCGAATCGCGAATTACGCTGGGGTTCGCTTTGGAAACGGGAATACCGCTGCCTATCAGCTCCGGCGGCTCCACAGCCACATAGTCCGGCTCCAATGCGGCGGAAGCACGAGTTACTGCCACGTTGTTGGTGCAGACGATGGTCTCGAGGCCGGCGTTACGGCATGCGGAGATGGCCGCGTCGACTTCGGCGAGCTTTAGCCTCCGCTCGGAGTGATTGATGAGAGACCCGGAAGCTCCGGCAGCCTTCAGGGAAGCGGCGGTCACGTGACCGGTAAATCCGCCGTATCCGACGCCATCTACGTGCTGGGCATAGACCGGTATCTTCACCGCTTCGGATATGGCATGGATGTCTGCCACCTGGGGTACAACTACCATCTGCACGGCATAATCCTTGGAAATATCTTCGCAGATCTCCGCCAGGCGCAGAGCCTCTTCGCCGGTCGATTCACGATAGCCTTGAAGTTGAGCACAATTAAGGTCATTTTCTCCCTCGCAAGACCTCTGTAACTTCAGTGAACATATATATTTTGGCTGCAAACTGCATGCAGTTCATTGTAATAATTTTCATAAACCGAGGTGCTGATGCATTCTCCGTATGAGATCATCCTCATGGTTCCATGGAAGATAAAGGCAATCAACGGCAGCATCCCCTTCTCCCCTTCATGTATCATATGATAGAGCAGGCCTTCTGATTGGGAATAGTCCAGCAAAACTCCTTCCAAATCGGGATGACTTGCAGAGGAAGCTCTCTAGAATGGGCCTGCTTTTCTGGCAGATGGTGCAGTCCTTCTTGCCGATGAATAGGAGCAATACCTTCTCTTTGTCATGAATGGATTCTGCCAGCCTCAGAGCCGGTCCATAGGTGTCCTTCAAAAAGGAATCCACAACACCGTCCACCTCATTCAGCGGAACTCCATACTTTTCAGCCAGCTCCCGGGCGAGGCGCTCCTGCTTTCTGGCCATGAATCCCTGCACCTTAAGATTGAGATCCATGGATAGTGCTGTTTCATTCGTTCCTGGATTTGATAAATTTGATAATGGTGGTTGATTTGACAATAGTGCTTGATTCGATCTATCTGCCATATTCATGGAATTATGTGGCGAATTCGTCATGCCCGGATCTTCAAAATATGTTTTTAAATTAAAGATCGTGAATTACCTTCACCCTAAGCTTTGAGAAATCCTCTTTGATCTCCACCATAAAGCCCATGCCTGAAAAGATCTCCTCCAGCTCGATGCGCACGAATTTTTTGGGCGCCTCTGATCCAAAGATGAGGGTAAACTCGTTCTTGCTGGTCTTGCTCATGGTGAAGAGGTTGCATATCTCCAACCGTCTCAGGATGCTCTCTGCATTGAAGAGCTTGTGTTTGAACTGTTCTGCATGGGCCCGGCAGACCTCCTTATGAAAATTCCAGAACTTCTCTTTTTCAGGATGGGTCTCAATGAAGCCCAAAAAAAGTAACCAGTGATCGATATCCAGGATCACATGCTCGCCGGCAGAGAGCATTTCCGCATGAGTGTAGACCTTCTTATCCTCGGCAAACTCAAAGAGCATCTTATGCTTGCCAAAGAATTTCAAAGATTCCCGCATAAGTTCGCTCTGGGACATGCCCGAGTCCTCTTTCATCTTCTTGAACAGGCCTGCCGTCTCTTCGTCGAGAGCTATGGTAATCCTTTCCGGCGACTTCATTTCATCCTCTGCATTTCTCTGCTCGGATATCTTTATGCTTATGCTATATTACCTTTTTCTGGCATTATCTTTTTATATCGACGCCGGAACATGCTATTCCTCTTTCTCTTGGTGAGAAGATGGCGGTATCGCCGCATATCAATGATGGGTAGACCGATATTGTTATATTCAAAAGAGAAGTGACCATTGATCATGGACTCATGGATGAAGGATAATAGCAAGTATTCTGAAAAGGACAGAGAGAAACTGGAGAAAGGGACTGGTTGTGTCAAGGTCTGGACACTTGCCTGCAACTGGGTCTACAGGCTTTTATCCTGGTAATTAGACTCGGGAAAATCTTAACCTTATATTATCGCGACCATTCTAATCTATTCTATCATCGCAATTAGCATTGCAGCTCTCTTCTTTAATTGGCCAGAACCTGGTTTCTGTCCGGCCCCTTTGCCAGGATGGACAGGATGGGATCGTCTTCGGCCATTCGCGATCCAGGCCGGGAACATCGGACGTCCAGGGCCTGAGAAGATCAGCCTTGATTCTGATATCGCGCGTGGCATAGATTATGGCTCTACCGGCAAAGCAGCCGGTGTGCCCCTCGCAGGTGGCAGCTTTCCCCCGGAAGGACTGCAGATGAGCCTGGAAGACGTTCTGGCCGGTAGCCATTCTCCACCGTATCCAGGCTGCCCTGAAAGCGACAATTGACCTCGACCACTACCGGCCCTTTCTCTGTGAGCAGAAAATCGACTCCATTGCTGCCCACGAGACCAAGCCTCGCGATTATCTCTTCCGCCATCCTGGCAACATTGCATTGGGGTGGATCGAGGGGCGTGATATTCCCACTGTACCTGAATCCCTTTGCTCCTGCCCAGGAAGCACCGATGAGCTGCTCGTTTACGGCCAGGGCGCGTGCCTCATGGCCGTTGCCGATGACCGAGACGCTTGCGGCTTTTCCATGAGATTATCTCCTGTGCGATCAGCCCCTCCTCCCATAGCAGATCTGACGGGCCATCCACTATTCTGCAGCCCACGCCTCCCGCGCCTTTGCGTGGTTTGACAAGGATCGGAAAACCCAGATCCTCGGCAGAGGCATACGTTTTTATGAAAGGAAAGCCCGACTTTTCCAGCCAGGAAGCCAGCCAGAGCTTATCAGAGACCTGGGATGTCTTTTCCGGCGGATTGTTGAGCACGGGAACGCCCAAAACATGAGCCTCTTCCAGCCCGGGCCCGAGGACGACCGCCTCCGGTTGGAACTTTTCTACAAACAGAGAAATGGACTCTTCCGCGCCCTTCGCGAGGAAGCCGGGCCGTCTCTTCTGCGCATCTTTCCAGGTCCAGATCGCAATAGCCATCAACTGCAAAGACCTCATGGCCGGCCCGTCTGGCGGAGCATGCTATATGCCGGATGTTGACGCCGATTACAAGTATTCTCATTTCTATCTAATTCACTATTCTTTCTATCTCCACACTGATGCTATTTTAGATCTATTCTTCCTTATTGTTGCGATACTCCGGGTACAAGACCTGCTTTCCTCGGGGATTGGGCACTATCTTGAGTCCTCCTTCAAACTCACGACAGAGCTCTTGACCCTGGAAGAGCCTGTCCAGAAAGACCGCAAGTGCTGCCACTTCGGAATGCGGCTGATTGCCGACGGCCACATTCCAGTCCGCCAGATCATACATCTCCGCCGGGACCTTCTCCGCACCCACAACCACCAGGATATTCTCGCAATTCTGAATCTCAGAGATCACGTCGGGCAGATTCGAGCCGTACATGGTGAGGTGAACCACTTTCCCTCCCGATTCTTTCCAGCGCACCGTCTCGCCCTTCCAGGATACATCCGAAGTGAGACGAAAGCCGCCGCCCCAACGCTCTGCCACATCATTCAGGCTCTCTTCCACATGGGCATCGCGACCGCAGAGAAGCATCTCTTCGGCTCCGAAAGCCCGGGCTACCAGGCCCACATGAGTGGTGATCCTCTTGTCACGCTCCGGCCTGTGCCCCAGACGCAAAATCACTACTCGCACGAGCCCCAAGAATAAGCCATCCCTTATTTAGAGCCTTCCAAAAGATCGAATAGTTCTGCCTTCACCGGATTTCGGGAAACCCTTGAAACGAATTAATGTTCACTCTCTTTCCCGAAGCTATAAATTCCAAAGGAGCTTTTCCGGAAGGGATGAATCTGTGTGAGAAATGTCAGGGCTTGGGCTACCTCGTGGTAGGAGATATGCCCTGTCCCAACTGCGGCGGCAGTGGAAAGACCGAGTCCATCTCCTTGGGCGAGGCTTCGGATAAGGATATGAAAGCTCTGATTGAGAGTGGCTCTACAAAATGCAGCGTCTGCCAGGGATCGGGCAAAATGCCGGTTAAAGAGAGCTGCCAGGCCTGCGCGGGCCTCGGGCGCGAGTACGTGTGCCTGGTCTGCAAAACAAAGCTGAATGACAAAAAGGAGCTGTGCGAGCGCTGCGCTAAGAAGCCGCTCGTCCACGTTCTGGACCCGGCTTGCGACGTTAAGAGATATAGTTGTGGGCGAGATCTATCAGGGAAAGGTCTCTGGCCTCGCCAACTTCGGGGCTTTTGTGGATCTCACGGAGAGCGTGAGGGGACTTGCCCATAATAAATACCTGAAGACCCGGCCGGAGTCAGGCGACACGATATTCGTAACCGTGCGAAATATTCTTCCCAATGGCAATATTGAGCTCGAGCCTGCCGAGTTGAAGGAGTACAACATAGTCGAGGTGGAGAAAGAGCTTCCCCTCTCCAAGGCAGCAGATCTGCAGAGCCAGGTGGGCAAGACGATCATGATCAAGGGAGAGGTCATCCAGGTCAAACAGACCGGCGGGCCGACCATCTTTACTGTCGCTGATGACAGTGGTCTTGTCTTTTGCGCCGCCTTCGAGCGTGCAGGAGTACGCGCTTACGCGGACATCGATAGCGAGATGATGGTGAGGGTCCTGGGAGAAGTCACGCTGCGCAACAATCAAGTTCAGATCGAGATAAAGTCCATGAAGCGCCTCTGGGGGGGCGATGCATCAGCGGTCAAAGACCTGATAGAACAGGCGATAGACCGTCGCGCCGAGCCCTTCGAGACTGAGTTCCTGGTCAAGAGCGATATCATGATCCGGCTGCGTCCGGCCATGAAGGCTGTGGCCAAGGAGATTCGCCGTGCTGTACTCAAGTCCCGTCCCATTGTGGTCCGCCATCATGCCGATGCCGATGGAATAACGGCAGCTGTAGCCATTGAGATGGCAATACTGCCGCTCATTGCAGAGGTGAGCGGCCCTGATGCCGAGTATCATAACTACCGTCGCGCCCCCAGCAAAGCGCCCTTTTATGAGTTAGAGGACGTGACCAAGGATTTGACCTACGCTCTGGAGGACCAGACCAGGCACGGCCAGAAGATGCCTCTCATAGTCTTAATGGATAACGGCTCCACGGAAGAGGATGTTCCGGCCATGCGACAGGCCCAGGTCTACGGTCTGGAGATGCTGGTCGTCGATCACCACCATCCCCACAAGATTGTCGATCAGTACCTCATCGCCCATGTCAATCCTGCCCATGCCGGAGGAGATTTCGGGCTGACCACGGGAATGCTGGCCACAGAGATCGCCCGCATGATATATCCGGAGGTCGAGAACAAGATCCGGCATTTTCCTGCCGTGTCCGCTGTGGGTGACCGCAGTGAAGCTCCTGAGGCGGAAAGCTACATCAAACTGGTGGAGGACAAATACCGCAAAGAGGATCTCAAGAAGGTCGCCCTTGCTCTGGACTATGAGGCCTTCTGGCAACGTTTCAACGATGGGCGGGGGCTTATAAACGATATCCTCTGTCTGGGCAGACTGGATCGCCATCAGAAGATCGTCGAGCTCCTCTGCGAACAGGCCAATGCCGCCATAGACGAACAGCTGCGGGCCAGTATGGGCAACGTGAAGAGCACAACGCTTCCCAACGGCATCGTCATGAATGTTCTGGATGTGGAGAACTTCGCCCATAAGTTCACCTTCCCGCCGCCCGGCAAGACCTCGGGAGAGGTACATGACCGGCTCTGCCAGAAATATGCAGGAAAGCCTGTGGTCACCATAGGCTACGGCCCGGACTTTGCCGTGCTGCGCAGCCGTGCCGTCAAGATGAATATCCCCCAGATGGTCAAGGAGCTGATGGAGGAGATTCCCAATGGAGGCGTCTCCGGTGGAGGCCATCTGGTCGTCGGGTCCATCAAGTTCGTGGGCGGAATGCGAAAGGAGGTTCTGGCAAAGCTTGCGGAGAAGATCGCCGCCTGCGGGGTGGATGCGGTTCCTGCAGCCAAGAGCAGTTAAGACGTCGGAACTGATCGTCGTCTTCACTTTTTGGTCACGGAATTTGTGCCAGTTCTCTGGAGGACTTTCTGGCAAATATTGTATCTCTTTTTGGTCTCAGAATACCCAATGGCTATCTATTGAGCAGCTGGAACTGTGCTTACTCTCTGGAAAAAAAGCTTGTTTGAGTGCAGACTATCTACCTTAATTTTAAATAGTTAAATGTACACTATAATAGTTATAAACTATTTGGAGGTGAGACTTCTATGGCCATAAAATTCAAACTAATTGGCTTGCTGCTGGCAGCAATGGCATTGACCACAACAGTTCTCGCTGTAGTTGTAGTTAAGAGATAAGCCGCCCTAAATCGATAGAACTGCCTTACTACATGGTATCTTTTTTTGGTTGGTCAATAACAGTGAGTAGTATTTACAAGATAAGCTTCTTTCGTTCCCTCAATGAATCCTATTTTATAATATGGCTTAAAAATTCTGCATGATCATACGGTTTGGCCATTTGGCCAAAGGCTCTTGCCTGTAAACTGGTGCAAAATTCCACCACGCGAGATTAGAGAATCGTATGAGTGAGTGCAGCGCAGTGATTTGAATATAATTCTCGTACTGGAGAAACGTTCTTATATCTTCAAGACAGTTATCTGATCGAAAAAATGAGGGATGTAGTGATATCCACCGAGACAGATACGACCGATCACCATCGATCGGATGAGACGCTGCGGGAGCGGGAAAATTATCTGAAAACCATATTCAATTCCGTTCAAACTGGATTGCTAGTTATCGATCCCGAAACTCATTCGATCTTTGACGTTAACCCAAAAGCTGCTGAATTGATTGGGTTAGAACGGAGCAAGATAATCGGATCTGTCTGTCACCAGTTTGTCTGTCCGGCCGAGAAAGGAAAGTGCCCTATTACCGATCTCGGACAGAAGATCGATAATTCCGAACGTATTCTTCTAAAAGCCGATGGAAGCCGTATACCTATCATAAAAACCGGGATTCCTATCAAAATAAATGGCCACAACTATCTTCTTGAGAGTTTCTTCGATATCAGTGAGCGCAAAATCCTCGAGAGAGAACTGCAGGAGTCGGAGAGCCAAGTTCAGGGATCTGGCGGAACGGGCACTGGTCGGGATATATCTTATTCAGGACGGCATATTCAAGTACGTAAACCCCAAGTTCGCCGAAATCCACGGCTACAGCGTGGAGGAGATGCTTGGCATATTGGGGCCGAAGGATGTCATATACCCGGATGATTGTCCGGTAGCAGAGGAAAACATAAGGAAGCGTCTCTCCGGGGAGTCTCAATCCATCCGGTATGAAACCAGGATTGTCACCAAGAATGGAGATATAAGATCTGTGGAGCTTTTCGGGTCCAGGACCATATTTCAGGGCAGACCCGGCGTTGTCGGGACTGCTTTGGACACCACAGAACGCAAGAAGGCATACGAGGCATTGAAAAAAAGCGAAGAACGCCTCAACATGACACTTGATGCGGTAAATGATGGAATATGGGAATGGAATCTCCAAACAAACGATACCGTGTTCAATCCACGCTATTTCACAATGCTTGGTTATGAGCCCGATGAATTCCCTCAGAATTATGCGTCCTGGAAGTCTCTCATCCATCCCGATGACCTTGACCGTGCTGAACAGGATATCAAAGAGGAGTACGGACAGTGGCAGAAGCTTTGCTATTGAGATCCGAATGCGAACAAAATCTGGTGATTGGCGCTGGATCCTGAGTCGCGGAATGGTGGTTGAGCGAGACCCTGAAGGGCACCCTGTTAGAATGCTGGGGACTCATTCGGATATCACCGGGAGCAAGCAGGCAGAAGAAGCCTTGCGGGAAGCAAAGATTGCCGCTGAGGAGAGCCGGGCCCAGTATGAACAGGTAGTCTCGATGATATCCGATATCGTCTGGCGCTATGATGTCGATCTCCAGGGTCAGTTCGTCGCATCTTACATCTCACCGGTTGCGGACAGGATGTTGGGATTACCCGATGGCACCATCGGAAACAGCTTTGACAAATTTTTCTCTTATGTTCATCCTGATGACCTGCCGGCAGTGCAGAAGTTGCTCTATGATTCGATAAGTGAGCTTGCGAAAGAATATGTCATTGATTTTCGCCTGCGAAAGGCCGATGGCACGACGATTTGGGTCCGTGCCAAGGGTTCGGCTTATTCCCTGCCAGACAGCAAAATCACCGCCTTTGGAACCACAAGCGATATCACCGAGAGCAAGAAGGCGGAAGAGGCGATCGGCGAGAGTCATAAACGTCTAACTGATATTCTGGATAGCATTGATTCTTTGGTTTATGTTGCGGATTTCAATTCTCATGAGTTATTGTTCCTTAATAAATATGGTCGTGAGATATGGGGTGAAGTGCAGCGGCGGAAATGTTGGCAGGTCTTTCAAAAAGGCCAAAAAGGCCCATGTTCATTTTGCACGAATGATAAACTAGTGTCTGATGCCGGAATCTCGACCGGAGTGTGCCAGTGGGAGTTTCAAAATACTGTAAACGGTAGATGGTATGAGTGTCGGGACCAAGCTATCCCGTGGGCCGGCAAGACGCTGGTTCGTATGGAAATCGCCACAGATATCACCGGGCGCAAGCAGGCAGAGGAAGCCTTGCAGAAGGCAAAGCTTGTTGCGGAGACAAGCCGGGCCCAGTTCGAGCAGGTAGTCTCGATGATATCCGATGTCGTATGGCGCCATGATATCAATGCCGAAGGAGAGTATATCGGCTCCTATATCTCACCGGCTGCGGACAGGATGCTGGGCTTACCAGAAGGCAGCATAAGGAACAACCTCGAGAAATTCTTCTCTTACATCCATCCCGAAGACTCGTCGACTGTGCAGAAGGCGTTTTCCGAAGATACAAGAACGCTTGTGAAGGATTTTACCAGGGAATTTCGTATGCTAAAAAGCGATGGCACGACGATTTGGGTTCGTGCCAGGGGTTCAGCATATCACCCAACCGGACGGCCGGATCACAGTCTTTGGAACCACAAGCGATATTTCCGAGCGCAAAAGGGCCGAGGAAGCTCTCCGAGAGGCAAAGGATTATCTGGAGACTCTGATCGATTACGCCAACGCTCCCATCATCGTCTGGGATTCGTCCTTCAAGATAACGAGATTCAATCATGCATTCGAGAGATTGACCCAAAAGAGTTCTGTCGACGTACTGGGCAAGAATCTGGAAATCCTTTTCCCTGAGGAGAGCAAGGCCAGATCCTTAGAGTATATCAAGCGGACTTCATCAGGAGAGCGCTGGGAGGTTGTGGAGATTCCCATTTTGAGGTCTGACGGCTCCGTTCGTATCGTCCTCTGGAACTCAGCTAACATCTACGATAAAGATGGGACCACAATCCTGACAACTATTGCCCAGGGCCAGGATATCACGGAACGAAAGTCCTCTGAGGATGCAATCAAGGAATCCGAGAGGCGCCTGACCGAGATCATTGATTTCCTGCCGGATGCCACATTCGCTGTGGATAAAGCGGGTTTGGTCATCGCCTGGAACCGGGCTATGGAAGAGATGACAGGTATCGGCAGGAACGAGATGCTTGGACAGGGCGATCATGCCTATACGGTCCCCTTCTATGGTAAAAGAAGGCCACAGTTGCTGGATCTCCTGGATAAAGATGATAATGAGATCGCATCCAATTATCAGTATGTACAAAGGAAAGGAAACTCTCTCTATGCTGAAGCCTTTACGCCCGCATTGCGCCAGGGCAAAGGGGCTTATGTTTGGGCAACTACAGGACCGATTTTTGATGTCCTGGGAAACAGAGTTGGCGCAATAGAGTCCATCCGTGATATAACCGAGCGTAAATATGAACAGGATGAACTCAAAAACAACCTGAGATTTTTAGAGACACTGATCGAGACAATCCCCAGTCCAATTTTCTTCTTAGATAGACAGGGCCGGTACCTGGGCTGCAACGACTCATTTGCCCAGCAAATCGTTGGCATGCCTAAAGAGAACATAATCGGCAAAACAGTCTTCGAATTGCCGGACGCGATCCCCACTGACCTCGCAGATAGGTATTACGAACAGGACCAAAAGCTGTTCCGGGAGTTGGGTACACAGGAGTACGAAATGGAGGTGCAGTGCTTCGATGGCGAAAAGCGGGATTTCTTCTTCACCAAAGCCACCTTCAAAAACTATACTGGCGACGTGGCAGGCATTGTCGGTGTGATGCTTGATGTGACAAAGCGCAAGCATGCGGAGGAGACGCTGCGTGCATCGCATCAGATCATTGAAGGGATCATCAACGCAATACCCTTAAGAGTATTTTGGAAGGACAAAAATCTCGTTTTCCTGGGCTGCAACAACACATTTGCACGCGATGCTGGTTTTGTCGATGCGAAAGACATAATCGGCAAAGATGATTATCAGATGGGATGGCGTGACCAGGCGGAACTGTATCGCAGCGATGACCGCCAGGTTATCGAGAGCGGACGCTCCAAGCTATTTGTCGAGGAGCCTCAGACAACACCAGAAGGGAATTCCATCGTTCTTCTTACGAGCAAGGTACCTCTACGGAGCTCTGAGGGAGAGATCGTCGGCGTAATAGGAACGTATATGGATATCACGGAACGCAAGCAGGCAGAGGAAGCCTTGCAGGAAGCAAAGCATTCTGCGGATGAAAGCCGGGCCAAGTACGAGCAGGTAGTCTCGATGATATCCGATGTCGTCTGGAGTTATGATGTCGATGTTAGGGGAGAATACGTCGGCTCGTATATCTCACCGGTTGCGGACAGGTTGCTATGCGTGCCTGATGGAACCATCGGGAACAGCTTCGACAAATTTTTCTTGTATATCCATCCTGATGACCTGCCGGAAGTCCAGAAGAAGCTTTCCGAAGTGATAAGAAAGCTTGTGAAAGAATTCTCCGTAGAATACCGCCTGCAAAGGGCCGATGGCGCAACGATTTGGGTCAGTTCCAGGGCTTCAGCATATTCCCAACCGGACGGCCGAATTACCGCCTTTGGAACCACAAGCGATATTACTGAGCTTAAGCAGATGGAAACGTCGCAGCGAGAATCTAAAGAATTTCTGGACAAGATAATCAATTCCATCAGCGATCCAATATTCGTTATCGACAGGCAACACCGTCACGTTTTGGTAAACAAAGCTATGTGTGAAATGTCAAATCGCCCTTGCGGAGAGTTCATCGGGAAGACGCCTTACGATTTCTTCCCCAAGGAGCAAGTTGACGTCTTCTTGCAAAAGGATGAGTCGTCTTTGAGACGGGAAAAGAGAACTGTAAATGAAGAAACAATTACGGATTCACAGGGAGTCGTTCGCACCATAATAACCAAGAAGACCCTGTACACAGATGCCTCAGGGAACAAATCAATAGTTGGAATCATCAATGACATAACCGACCGCAAGAAGGCAGAGGAAAAGCTGAAGTCTGCTCATGATCAGCTGCTCGCAATAATAGATTTCCTGCCGGATGCTACTTTTGTTATTGATAAGGAAGGCATCGTAATAGCCTGGAACCGGGCCATTGAGGTTATGACCGATATTCGGGCCAAGGACATTCTGGGGAAAGGAAACTATGAATATGCAATACCTTTCTACGGCGAGAGGAGGCCGGTTTTAATCGATCTACTGCTCCAACAGGTGAAGGAAATCGAGGATAAATACGCCCGTATCGAGAGGAAAGATGAAGCTCTGGAAGGCGAGGCGTATATGCCAAACATGAAAGCGGGAGCCGTCTACCTCTATGGAAAAGCTGCAGTACTATACGATTCGACAGGAAATCTTTACGGCGCAATCGAGTCGATTCGCGATGTCACTGAGCGTAAGAATGCAGAACAGGTTAGGGAACGCCTGGTCAAGGAGCTGGAATCCAAGAACGCCGAGATGGAGAGGTTTACCTACACTGTCTCCCATGACCTGAGATCTCCTCTAATAACCGTGAGCGGTCTTGTGGGATTCCTCAAGTCCGACCTGGAGAAAGGCAACATCACGCGCACTACCACATTTCTCGAGAGAATCACCAACGCCATAGCCAAGATGGATAACCTGCTCAAAGACACTCTGGAGTTATCCCGCATAGGCAGAGTAGCTAACCCTCCCGAAAAAGTCGCCTTTGATGATATCGTTCAGGATGCCCTGAGCCAGGTCCAGGAGCGTATCACGAAGAGTGGCACGAAGATTACTGTTGCAGAAGCCATGCCTGATGTGTTTGTGGATAAAATGAGGATCGTCGAAGTCATGGTGAACCTGATAGAGAACGGCATTAAGTACATGGGAGACCAGGCTCATCCTGAGATAGAGATCGGCCACCGAATAAAGGATGGCCAGCACACATTCTTCGTCAAGGACAATGGAATGGGCATTGATCCCAGCCAGTTTGATAAGGTCTTCGAACTTTTCTATAAGGTCAACGCTAAGAGCGAAGGAACCGGCGCAGGACTTGCTATAGTCAAAAGGATTATAGAAGTTCAAGGCGGTCGAATATGGGTAGAATCGGAGAACGGAAAGGGCAGCACATTTTGCTTTAATTTGCCCCTTCAACCTTCGAAAGGAGTTTAAATGGACAGACCTTTAGTGATACTGTTAGTAGAAGATAATGAGGATCACGCCATGCTGGTCACCCTGGCCCTCGAGGAAGTGAACATGGGTTATGGGCTCCATTGGGTCAAGAACGGAGAGGAGGCTATGGACTATCTATATCAAAAAGATATGTTTGCCAAAACTGAAGATAGCCCCAGGCCGGACTTGATATTGCTGGATTTGAGGCTCCCACTGATGGACGGCCACGAAGTTTTGAAGGCTGTAAAGGAGTCCTGCGATCTTAAAACAATTCCAGTGGTAATATTGACCTCTTCAGAGAACCAGGGCGATATTACGAGAGCATATTCCAATTATGCCAATAGCTATCTGGTAAAACCCATGAGTTCTGATTTATTAGTGAAGATGGTGGACTCCCTGGGAGAATACTGGCTCAAATGGAACCGACATCCGGTATAATGCGGGCAAATCTAAAAGTGGATAAGTCTTGGCAAGTACGGCATAGGTCGCAGGAGGAGAGCAAATGAATAATATCAACAAAGTGGAAGAACAAAAAATGGAATCTGGTGTGTTGAAGACGACCGACATTCTGGTGGTCGAGGATAATGATGATCATTTTCTTATAGTTCAGTTGATCTTTGAGCAAGACGGCCCGAGCTGGAAGATACACCGGGCCGCCTCCATCGGAGAGGCACGCAGATGGATAGATGATCACCGTGGCCAGGACTTCTTGATCATCTCCGATTACCGCCTTCCAGATGGAGCTGGCCTGGACCTGATCCAGGGAGCAGAACAGCCGGAGGATCTGACTTATCCTTTCATAATCATAACCGGAGTTGGATCGGAGAAGCTGGCGGTCTCTGCTATGAAATCAGGGGCCATGGACTACGTAGTGAAAGGGGATGACCTTTACCGACTACCCCAGGTGGCCGTGTCGGTCCTGAATAGGTGGGCGAGAATTACCGAGCGCAGGCGATCGGAGACGGACCTGATCGAGTATGTCAACAACCTGGAGCAGTCCAGTTCCAACCTGGATGAGTTCATCGATAAGATAGCTCAGTACCTGGACACCACTCTGACCTCGGATCACGAGTTCAATCGTCAGCATATAGAGGACTTCAAGAACAAAGTCGCCAATAATAAACGTGATGGGGCCGGGGGCATCGGGACTCAGAGCCCGGGAATGAGCAGCAATGCCCTGGACCTGCTCTCCAAGGAGGGGCTCGATGGAGCTATGATGGTGGTCAATCTGGAGCTCCAGAAGAATCCGCAGAGTTGGGAAGCGCTGGGTGCCAAAGCAGATATCCTGTACCTTTCGGAGAAGTACCCGCAAGCGATGAATGCCTGCATCCAGGCCCTGGAACTCAATCCCTCTGAATGCTCTGGCCTGGAACACCAAAGGCAACGTGCTCTACAAGCTCAAAAGATATAACGAGGCCATAGAGTGCTATAACAGAGCCATAGAGATTTCTCCTTTCTTCCCGAAGTCATGGTACAACAAGAAGCTTGCTCTGGAGGTACAGCTCAAGAAGTCCATGAAAAATATGTCTCTACGGCAGCCTCCTGCAGATAAGAACGATAGCAAGGGATCGGGCGATGGCAAAGGATCAGGTGGCGGCAGAGGTCGGAGACGGCAAAGGCTCTGGAGATGATAAGGGCGATGGATCTCTCAGAGTGGGCATAGGACGCGTAAGATAGGTCTCTCAAAACACCATTTTTTGATGCTTTCCATTCGTCCAGGCACCCTTGAGACGGCCTCTGGCAACTTTGCCAGAGTCCGACTTATCCAAATCTTGATGTAGCAATTTATGATCTTGAAAAGGCTATCAATCGGTTCCGATCATCACATTGGTGGCTTTTATTACTGCGTAGACCTCTTTTCCCACTTTCAAATCCAGAGATTCGGCTGAGGTCTTGGTGATTACAGAGACTATCGAGTCGCCACCGGGAAGCAATATGGTTACTTCAGTATCGACCGGACCCTTAACAATGCTGTGTATTGTTCCTCTCAGGATATTGCGTGCACTGATCTTCATATCTATGGCCTCTCAATTTATGCTGGAATGCTATTTCAGAAAATATGTAGGTTGCTACAGTATTAGCCTTTGCGCTTTGGATTCAGAGGTGCCGGGTTAAGTGTATTCGTGAAATTCGTGAAATACATGTTGGCTGAATTAAATGTTCAAGAAGGATATAAATATCGAGACGCAGCACATAATATCGAGACAATCAGGACTATTCAGGAATTGCGCTTCGAAGCTCAAAAATATGATCAAATCCGGTGACCAATTCATCGCAGGCCGCTCAGGCGGCGTGGTTGGGGCAATTGTTCCCTGGCGCGGGGCATTTGCGGGCGTAGCCCCGGCGCATATATTCTACGCAGCAGGCACTCGCGACCTGCGCCTGGGAAATCTTTCTAGCAAGGTGGCATACATTCCGAATGACGCAGATCTGGCCTTTTTTCCCATATTGGGCGCCTGCCAGCCCACGGAGCTTGGCAAGCCTCATCTAGGCGAGGTCGAGCTGAAAATTGCCAGGCATAGCATGCGTTGCAGAATCTCCGACACATCCAGGGTCCATTGCCTATGTCGTCTTGCCGCCCGGCAACCTTCCGGGTCCCGGTGATAGCGGCTCCCCTCTGGTGCAGGACGAAAAAGTAGTTGGCCTGCTGCTCTCGCTCAATATGCACACCTGGAAGGGAATTGCCATATCTGCTGAGATGATCAAACGGGAAATGCAGGCATAGTTCCATCTGCTCTCCCATTATCATAATTCTCCCAATCCATAATTTTATTACCGATTAACACCATTATTATTCACTATGTCCCTTAAAGAAGATATTCTCAAGGTCATGGGTGGCGAGCATGTGGCGGCGATTGCCACAGTACAGGAAGGCAAGCCAGCATTGAGGTTCATGGCCCTTGTGGGTCTGGGCGATCTGAGCCTGGTTGGAGCCACCATGAAAGGCACTCGCAAAGTCGAGCAAATTAAAAAGAATCCCGAAGTTGCCCTTTCCATCTGGTCCGGCAAGAACTATGGAGATCCCTATGTGACGATATTGGGTAAGGCCCTGGTTCATGACGACCTGGAGACGAAAAAGAAATTCTGGGATCCGAAGCTGGAACAGTATTTCAAGACGCCTGATAACCCTGATTATGTGGTTATTACATTTGCTCCGCAAAGGATCGAGTACTATCATGAAATGACAATGGATGTCCTGGAAATTTGATTTTCCTTTCATTCTTGAGATAAAGACTCTTTCCTTATTTTTATCGACAAACCACCTTCAATGTATTGACCGTCCTCTTAATCTATTTATGCCAGGGGAGCAATTCATTTCTTTGATGAGCTCTTGCGGCGACTTCCGTCCTGAATCCTGGATTGATGATATTGAGCCTATGTACAGGGGAGCCGATCCTGCGCATGACTTCTCACACATTCTGAGAGTTTTCAGGAACGCGCAAATCATCGGCCTGAGGGAAGGCGCGGATATGCAGGTGCTCCTTTGGGCGGCCCTGCTTCATGATGCCGGTTCAACAACAAAGCTCTCCCAAGGTTCAGAGGAGTCGGAGTCCCAGCGCCGGAAAGCGGCGGACGATCTCCTGAAGAAGGTCGGGCTTCCTGAAGAGGTTAGAACGGAGGTACTATATGCCGTTGAAGTACACCGCTTTTCTAAGGGCATCAAACCCGTCACGCTGGAGGCCAAAATCCTGCAGGATGCCGACCGGCTGGATGCCATTGGCGCAATCGGGATCGCCAGAGTCTTCATGACTGGAGGAAGTCTCTGCCGGGCGCTTTACAACCCTCAAGATCCATTCTGCAAAACCCGGGAACCGGATGATAAAAAATGGAATTTGGATCATTTCTACAGAAAACTCCTCCAGCTCGAATCGGGCATGCACACAAAGACGGCCAGGGAACTCGCCGGCAGAAGGTCTGCTGTGCTGAGAAGATATTTAGCGGACCTGGAAGAAGAGATTGGGATTGGTTTGGAGACCGGGTCTGAGGGGAACGGATGATCGCGGATGAGGTGGAATTGATGAAGTACGTTCTGCATCCCAAATCGGAGATCGAGGCCAGGATAAAGAAGCTTCAGAGCCTTATGGGGGAAATGACCGGTGCATTGCTCTTCGAATCCATAAACCTTGGCTATTTCTCAGGCACGGCTCAGGAAGGGCTGATTTACATCCCCCGGGATGCATCCGCCAGTGCTCATGATCCGGAAGAGCCTGGAGAGGGCCCGGGAGGAGTCTCCCCTGGAAGTCCGGGCACAAAAGAGTCTCAAGTCCATCAAATCGGACCTGGATCTGCCGGGCAATGCCTCCATCGGGCTGGAGCTGGATGTGCTTCCCTACAACAATTATGCCCGGCTGGAGAAGGCACTGGGAAAAGACGTCCGGTTCATTGACATCTCCGAGAAGATCAAACACATTCGCTCCGTTAAGTCCGATTTTGAGATCCAATTGATCAGGGAGGCGGCAAGGATTCTGGACGCCGGAATCTCAACCGTTCCGGATCACCTTCAAGAAGGCATGCGTGAGATTGATCTGGCGGTGAATGTGGAGAGCGCCATGAGGGTCTTGGGCCATTCGGGCAGAGTAGCGTTTCATAGATTCAACCAGGCGCTTCCTATGGGCCACCTCATGGCTGGAGAAAATGCGGCTTTCCCCAGTTTCGTCTCATCTCCTACGGGTGGAAGAGGCATGTCTCTGTTCTTTCCCCAGGGGCCGGGATTTCGAAAGATCAAGCGAAATGAGCCGGTTCTGGTGGACTTTGCCGGATCCTACAATGGCTACATTGCCGATGAGACCCGGATATTTTGCCTCGGCAAGCTCTCCCGTGAGCTGGAGGAGGCTCATAACGCTGCTTTGCAGATTGAAGAGACAATAGCCAAGCTGCTCGTCTCCGGCAAGACAGGCCGGGAGATCTTCGAGATTTGCGAAGCGGAAGGAGCGAGGCTCGGGTATCAGGATTTCCTCGGGGGTCCTCCCGGCGGAAAAGCCGGTTTCGTGGGCCACGGTGTGGGATTGGAGATCGATGAGTATCCTGTCCTGGGTCCTGTGGATCACCGCATAGCAGAGAACATGACCATCGCTGTGGAGCCCAAGATGATCTATCCAGACGTCGGCGTGGTGGGAATTGAGGATACCTTCTTAACGGGTCGGGGCGGGGCCGAGAGACTGACCCGTCTGCCACAGGAGATCTGGCGAGTGTAAGCTTAGAAATCCATGATGAATGATCCTGTAGAAAATATCGATTTTCAAATAACTTTCAAAATTATTTAATTAAAGATTCAGAATAATAGAAATTACAAAGTTCTCTCCTAGTGTCCAACAAATTTTCGCATTTGCTAAAATTTATCTTTCCGAAGATAATGGGCTTATTGCTATTGATTCTTATTGGAAGAACATCTATTGTCTTAGCAGATATCTTTTTATATCTAAAATTTACTAGCACAAACACATGCTAAAGTAGCTTCAATGTGATATAGAATTATTAAACATATCTGGGTCATGTTCGGTAACTGGATCTGTAATGGGAGGGAAAAATGGAATTCGGTAAAACGCTAATCGGAGCGTTATTGGTAGGGATACTTGTACTGGCTCCATCAGCCTATGGTATCTCGATTTCTGTCTATGGCGATACGGGTGGATTTACGGAAAATATCCATGCAGGAGCCAGGGACTCAGTTTATGGCAGTGCCGCGATTGGGCCAGGGAGTTTTTCCAATTCCATCAGAGGCAGCGGCAACTTGAAGGAGAGTCACTGGGTATCCAACTCCGCAGGATCGTCCGCGGGTGTAGGTGTGGATATTCGCAAAGCCGAATCTTATGACTACGGCTATACTCTCACGCCGGGCATTGGGTCGTCCTGGAAGGCATCCAAATATCCAGTCGTCTCGGCCGGTGAGACCCTGGATGTCTTAAATGCGAATTATATCAATGCATATGCCAATTCATACAACGCAAAAGGAGAGGCTGCCGGTGTGAGCACGGTTCTGGTCGATCCGGGAAATAAGGCAAGCTTGACCGGATACTCTAACTCTGCCACAGCATCCGCGCAAATGGTCTCTGCATCTCAGAATGCAGAAAGCGCATCAGCGCCGAACGGACAAATCCAGACCGATGCCGGTTCTCAATTGAGCCAATTGAGGATCCATCCGCTGGAGCTGAGAATGGAAACGGCTGATGCGAGCACTGCTATTAAGACTGGATCTATCAGTGGATATTCTGATCTGGCTTCAGCCTCGAATGGTTTGCTGGAGGCATCGCAGCATATAAACAGTGCGTCCGGAAAAAAGATAAGTTCTCAATCGCAATCCATGTACGGCTCTGCGACTCTCTCTAAAGGTTTGAAGACGTCCAGTGCTGGGGCGAGCACAACGACCTTTGGCGCACTCACCGGATACGACGGGAACAGCAAGGTATCTATGGATCTTGCGGAGGCCCAGCAATCAGGTCATATTGAGGGAGCATTCACCAGCAAGGCCGTTACAGGCAAAGTCTCCAAAACCAGGAGCTCAAATTATGGCAATGAGTATGACCTGAACATGCAGGCCAGGAAGGATGCATCTGGCTCTTTTGCCACCGGGAACCTGGCGTACTATGTTGATGGCAACAATCCCCTCGCTAACAGGATTCAGGGGGCAGTGGATGCCTCTGAGTCAGGCGATTCTGTTAATGTCGCGCCCGGCACCTATTATGAGAATGTGCAGATCGACAAATCGCTGACTGTAAAAGGTGCTGGGCCGAGTGAGACGATTGTTGATGGCCAGCAATCAGGTTCGGTGTTCACAGTAGGCAAAAATAATCCGGATATAACAGTGGCGCTGTTGGACATGGCCATTCAAGGTGGCACCGGAACGAGCACCGATCTTGGTGAGGACGGTCAATACTTTGTCGGCGGAGGAATCTGGAATGCCGGCCGTCTGACGGTTGACCCCAGCACTATATCCGGAAATACTGCCCAATTCGGGGGCGGCATCGCCAACTTTGGCACAGTGACCATCAATGACAGCACAATAACCGGGAACAGTGCGTCCAATGGCGGCGGCATTTACAACTACAACGGCACTGTGAATCTGGAGAGCGGCTCTATTGACCAAAATATAGCTGACCTCAATGGCGGCGGCATCTATAGCATTCTGGGAACATTGACCGGCGATATGGGCATAGTGCATGGCAACACACCAGATCAAATAAATATCAGCGTTGACTGGCTGCCCTGCGTGTAAATAGATAATTGTGGGTGACAACACACCAGTCAAATGGTATATAGGGTGGGCTGGCTTGGGGAAGTGCGGACCTGAGTGATTTCGTTCTCCCCATTTCCGTAACCTTTTTTTTGAGAAATTTGATTCTTGCTTCAAGACTGGGGGACGCCATTCACAAATGTTCCACCATCTCAGTTATCCTGAAAGACCCATCCAGGATCTGCTGCTTCAGCTTCTCTGCTAACTGTATTGCCCTTGCCCGATCAGATTGGCGGAGTTGAATCGGGATCGTCCTGCCTGCAAGGTTGATAGAGCCCAGATTGCCCCGGAATGCCCCGCCGGTGCATTGCGAGACGCATAGACCGCAGTTGAAGCACTTTCCTTTATCTCGCTTGACCTGATCGCCCACAATGGTGATTGCCCTCATGGGGCAGACGGGCTCCGCTGTGCATTTCCTGCAACCGGCGCATCTGCCCGGATCGAACTCTATCTCCAGATCCGTTGAGCCCCAGACGTCCTCGTAGGTCGTCTTGCCGATCTTCTGCCGGACATTTACATCCATGATGGTAAGAGCAATGTCTCGATCCTGCAACAATATGTTCTCCAGGATGGATTCATTCAGCACCGGAATCGGCACCGCCCAGGAGCCTATGCATTCCGGACCTGCAGACGTAGCGAAGCCGCCCATGTACTCGGGACTCATCCGGTGCATATCAGCCAGTCCCAGAAGGTTCGGCCTGGATGCCATGCTGCGAGTGCCTGTGCCTATCACAAACCCCTCGGCACCGTTCAGGAGAATGCGTGTGCCTATGCCAATCGTCTCCAGCTTCGGATCGTTCTTGATGGGATTGAGCTGACCGCATCCGGACACGGTAGCACAGCTTAAATTGGGAGGAAACTCGAGGGCGCTGAAGATCGTGGGCAGAGGAGCGCTCCTCGGGTTGACAAAAGCCACATAGTTCTTGAAGGCGTTGCGGGTGGAGAAGATTCGAGCATAGGGGATATCATCCAGGCATAGGGCCTTTGTGAGAGATTCGCCTTCACTGGTCTCAACTTCAACCTGGACTTCCTTGCCCTCGACCAGATCTCTGAACAGATGTCCTCCACCGTAACCGGATCGATCTTTGCTGTGTGCCGTGCCATAGATCATCAGATCGACGATGCCTAACCGTTCATTTGGGCACGGCCCAATGCAGGCGGGAACACCGTTGATCCTGGCCTGCTCGGCGCGGACAAACGTGCCGGCTTCGGCTATTGGGAACGAGAGCACCGCATAGGTGCCGCTCATTATGGCCCGGGTTGCTGTGGTGACCACATCCACGTCTTTCAGGGCCAGCTCTTCGCCGTCCTTGACGCTATCACAGACTTCCTGGGCAGTCAGCACAACTGCATCCCGGCTCTTAATTCGCTCCTTTATTTCAGCTATTGTGCGGGTCATCCCTGCATCTGTACCTGGGCGGCATGAAATTTAAGGTTCTTGGAGCGGGAAGAATTGACAGGTTACGGCCCAAGAAAGAAGGCGCACGCGGCTGACTATTCATCCGCCATTGATCGGTTGATCTCAGTTGGTTTGTCAATCGCTATTTGATATTATCAAGCAATGATGCAACCCCCAAAAGCTGCGATATGTCTATGGGAGGGCGGAGGGAAGCCCTCCCGCAGGATATGGCAAGTCCCACTCTCCTATCCCGCCAATATATTCTGGTTATGATAATTTAAAGCCTTATTTTTCATGTTATTGTCATATTGAGATCATCTGAACAGATCGCGGTATACCAATGATTATAATAGAGTTATGGATTTCATAACCGCAAGCCTAAAATCTAGGAAGCCGGGCTATGCTATTATGGCCATGAATGCGGAACGTTTCATAGAGGACGCCATCGCAGAAATCAAGCGCGATGTTAAGGGTCGCGCCATTATTGGTTTATCGGGAGGCGTGGACAGCTCGGTATTGGCAATGCTTGCCCACCGCGCAATAGGTGACCGGCTGGTCCCGGTTTATGTTGACTCGGGGCTCATGAGGCAGTTCGAGTCGGATCGAATTGAGCAGCTCTTCAAGGATATCGGTCTCGTGCGCGTGAACGCCCACGACCGGTTTCTCGATGCCCTGAAAGGGGTCACGGACCCGGAAGAGAAGAGGATGGTAGTAGGCGAGACCTTCATTCGCGTCTTTGAGGAGGAGGCCCGCAAGATCGGCGGCGACTGCCTCATGCAGGGCACCATCTACCCGGACCGAATCGAGTCGGACGGAGGCATAAAGTCCCATCACAACGTGGGCGGCCTTCCCAGGTGCATGGAGTTCAAGACCATAATTGAGCCCCTGCGCGACCTGTACAAGGATGAGGTGCGCGTAGTGGCCAGGGCTCTGGGCCTTCCTCCGGAGATCAGCGAGAGAATGCCATACCCGGGTCCCGGGCTGTCCGTCAGGATCGTGGGCGAGGTCACGAGCGAAAAGCTGGATGTGGTGCGCAAAGCCAATGCCATCGTAGAAGAAGAGGTCGTGCAGTTTGCTCCCTGGCAGGCTTTTGCTGCCATCCTCGGAAAGGCCACGGGTGTAAAAGGCGACAACCGGGTCTATGGCTATGTGATCGCCGTCCGGTCCGTCTCCTCCAGAGATGCCATGACGGCAGACGTGATGGAGCTTCCCTGGGAGGTGCTGAGGCTTATCTCCAGCCGCATAACCGGCGAGATTCCCAACGTTTCAAGAGTGGTCTACGACCTGACTCCCAAACCTCCGGGCACAATCGAGTTCGAGTGAGCGAGATCAAGTGGCTATATGGAATGAAATGAGAATGCAACTTTGGCCTAAAGCAGACTCATGAGCGGGTAGTTCTTTTTCCCGTCGTACTCCAGCCGGGCGCGAACGACTTCTCCCTCATAATTTATCTCAACCTCGGCAGTTATCATGCGCCCTTCCAGCTCGCTGTATCCGAAGACATTCTCCATAAGCATTTTCTGGTCTATGCTGACGCGAACCTTTCTCACGTAAGGCTGCAGAGAGATGCTCTCCTGCATAGCCTCTTCCAGGCTGGATGCCGTCTTTGGGCTTACGGGCGCGCCTACGAATTGATGATAGAGCGCTCCCAGTTTTATGCCCGCCTCGAATGCGGCTATTTCCTTTTTTGTAGGCGTGTTATCACCACCGGACTTGCCAGATAAAGGATGATCACCATGATCACCAGAAGGGCTGCATAAAGAATATCGTTCTGGCGGAAGATCAACCATCCTGCCGCAAGAAAGATGAGTCCAAACAGAGCCATGGCTCTGATGTCCCTTATTTTTGGATAGGAGATGCTGCTCACCATAAGCCCTGCCAGAAGCAGCATGAGCACAATCGTCAGAGTCGGCCTGCCCAAGAGAACGCTGGCGGAGAGAAATATGCCTGCCGCAGGAATGGGAAGCCCCTCAAAGAATTGATCGCTTTTGCCTGAGACATTAAATCTGGCGAGTCGCAGCGTCCCGCAGATAAGATAAAAAATTCCTGCCGGCCAGACCAGAGGCCCAAGATGGAAGGCCATGATCGCCAGGTAGACCGGCGCTGTGCCAAAGGAGATCAGGTCCGCCAGTGAGTCAAGGTTGGCGCCGAGTGGACTTGAGCCCGTCTTCCTCGCCACAAAGCCATCCAGGCCATCTGCCGCTGCCGCCAATAGTATGAATACCACTGCATAATTCGAGGAAATCCCGCCCCAAGCGCCGCCGGCTGCGAGAAGTGCCAGAAATCCAAAAATGACATTCAAAAGAGTGAATAGGTCAGGCAGGCGCATGACCCGGAAGACATTCATGTGCTCCCCACGACCGGAGACTTCACGGCAACCACCGTCTCTCCGGCCCGGACCTTGTCGCCCAGTCCTACCTGTAATTTGTAACCTTTGGGAATGCTTGCCTCCACCCGCGAGCCGAAGCGAATCATGCCGATCCTCTCTCCCCGGAGCACATGATCACCAGGACGAACATAACATACGATCTCCCTGACAATTGTCCCTGTAATCTGGCGTAGCTCCAGATCCCCATCATCGTGTCTCGATCCTTATCCGGTTCTGCTGGTTATGGCTGGCACTGTTCAGGAAAGCCGGCAGATGGGTTCCTTTTCTGTATTCGATGCTGCGAACTGTTCCCTCCAGAGGCGCCCGGTTAACATGCACATTGTGTGCTCCCATGAAGACCGTGATCTTTTCCGGCGTGGCCTGAATGATATTTCCGTCTGCGGGTGAGACCATACCATCTCCACGGGGCAAACGGTCCGGGTCCCTGTGGAAGAATATCATGAAAATGAAGCCGACCAGCGCTACGGCCGACATGTACCAGCTTCCTGCTATGGCCAGAGCTGCCGTCAGAAAGATGGGCACCGATATCCAGGCAGTGGAATTTTTGGCCAGCTTCAAACTGCATCTCCTCTGGGTGTCCTGATATCTGCTGCGAGCTCGTCTATGATTGACAAAAGCTCCGGGAGGAGCAGGAATACTAAGTAAGATATGGCCAAAAGGGCCACGGTCGACCCCGCCTTGGCGATGATATTATGAGCGATTTCGAAGCTTTCGCTCCCAAACCAGCTCCCGCCATAGGCCATAAGTACAAATCCATTTCTCACGATGTTCAAGAGGTAAATGGAAACCGTGGATGCCGCCAGTGCAACCAGCCTGCGGCCAATTGGCGCCTGAACCGAGAGAATTAGCCCGGCAAAGAGCGCTATGCTCTCAATGGATGTGCAGGCCAGGATGATCTGCACCGATCGACCGTTTAAAGTCATTATGTCCGGGCTCTGCATTATCGCCGGAACAGAAATAAGCTGAAGTGCTTGTACTGTTATGAAGGTGGTAAATCCAATCAATCCCAATTGAAGCGGCTCGATCTCGGCAAAAGGAAAATAGACCATTCCACAGACAGCCGCCGCGTAGCTCGCCCAGAGCCGGGCTCTTGATGTAAAGCCCTTATTCATCACGATCCAGGCCATGTAAAGGCTCATGAGACCTGCCGCCAGGAAGAGAACGGCATTGAAGTAATCCTCTATGGCCAGATAATGCCCGGGCTGAAATAGCCAGAACAGGCCAAAGATAGCCCATCCGGGAACGGCAATAAAACTCTTTCGGGAAAGGGCTGAGGCTAAGAGAAGAAGCAAGCCAATCCAGAGCAGATAGGAAACCAGCCATTCCAGCATCATTCATCCTAGAAGTACCACAGGTTTATTTAGCATTATCTACTTACATCAGTCCATTGTCTATTGTGATCTTGAGAAGGACCGGGAAAATGCCCTCCGATAGGTAAGGTTGATCATGGATCGAAAGATTTTCATTCTTATTTCTGTAGCCTGCATAATTTTGGTAGCCTCCGCCGTTGCACAGATCGCGGGAGTTGCGCCATCTGACGCCAGCCAGAAGATAGATCCCGCATTGGCGGACCGGCTCACTGGCCGTGAGGATAAAAAGATACCGGTAATTGTGATGCTCAATGGCGCGGCCAGCCCCAATCTTGATGATTTTGCTGTCAAATACAAGTACAGCCTAATTCACGGTCTGGCAGGGGAAGCAAGCCCCCAAGCCATCAAAAGGATCGCTGAGAGCAATTCTGTAAAGGGCATCTATTTTGATGACTCGGCAAAAGTATCTGCTCCCGGCAATGTATCAGCTCCCGGCAATAATTCATCGCAGGGACAATATATATCTCCGTCCCAAATTATTAACGCAGATAAGCTCTGGGCGAAGGGAATTGATGGCCGGGGGATCACGGTGGCTGTGATCGATTCTGGGATCGACAAAAATCATCCGGATCTGATCGGCAAGGTTGTAGCCGAAAAGAACTTCTTGACTGATGAGGTTACGGCCGACGATCTTCTGGGCCATGGCACAATGGTCGCAGGAATCATTGCGGGCTCAGGCAACGCCTCAAACGGAAAGTATAAGGGAATTGCGCCAGGGGCAAGCCTTCTCAATGTCAAGGTCATAAACAGCAAGGGCGACGGCAAAGTATCAGATATAATCGCAGGGATCGAGTGGGCAATCTATAATGGTGCCGACGTGTTAAGCCTCAGCCTTGGCGGCATAAATCTGGGCGAGACCAATCCACCCATAACAATGGCCGCGGACAATGCGGCAAATGCCGGAGTCGTGGTCTGCGTGGCGGCAGGCAACCGCAACAGCAGTGAAACTGCGGGTCAGGTCTCGGGAACCTCCAGCAGTCAGCTCGGCCAGAGCAAGACTCCCGTCGAGCTTATCTCAACTAGGCGGCCGCAATAGAAATGATGTGTATTTTTTCCTTGTTCCAATCGTCCTGGCCCTGCCCCCCGGCTTGATCGATTCGCCAGGCGACGGAGTGAAGGTCATCACTATGGGTGCCACGGATGCGAATGGTCGCATGGCCAGCTTTTCGGGATCGGGGCCCACCAGGGACGATCGGATCAAGCCTGACGTTGTCGCTCCTGGCGTGGATATCATCTCCACAGTACCTGCAGGTCTTGATAAGCCGAATTATGTCGATGTTTACTATGCTCGCGAGTCGGGCACCAGCCTCTCCACACCGATAGCTGCAGGTCTTTCTGCCCTGCTCTTGCAGGCAAACGGCAATCTCACGCCGGCAGGCATCAAGGCGGCCATGACCCGCGGTGCTCTCAAGCTCAACAACTCCATGGGTGAGCCCTATGAAGAGTACTATCAAGGCGCGGGCCTCCTGGATGCCCTCCGGTCATACCAGCTTTCCGATGACGACATAGTTGGAGTCGTTCCCGATCAATGGAATGCGGGACGCTGGGCCTACCTGCCTTCGGGCGAAGGAGTTTATGTGGGCCTGGATACCGGGGCCGACAGGCCTCAAAAGAAGCTCTATTCTCTGGCTCCCGGTGATGAAGACTGGAATACGCGTTTTGTATTCTTCAGCAACCAGGCGATAGACGACCTTAAGGTCTCGGCAACGGGCGCGATCTCTGACTGGATCAGCGTGCAGGGCCTTCCCACGCATATTGCGGCCAATAATCAGGAGGTCTTTGCAGCATCCATGAGCGTGCCGAAGGGAGTCTCGCACCGGAGTTTACAGCGGATCCATCGATATCACTGGGTCCGGCAAAGTGATTTTGAGCATACCCGTCACTGTGGCGGTGGCAGAGCATATCAACATCTCGAAAGGGATTGGCAGCAAGGGCAGGCATCTTGAATAGAGGCCAATGGGGTTACTATTACCTGGACGTGCCGACGGGCACAAGCGGCATCAAAGCTAACCTCAGCTGGAGTTTGGACTCCCGCCTGAATTCCAGCCTGGATCTCTTCTTGCTCTCGCCCACCAGCGAGTACTATGTAGGGGAGACGGAGGGGAGACGGAAATCTGGCAAAAAGTATCCGCATTGAAAGCCCGCCTTCCGGTCGATGGCTTCTGGCTGTCCATGGCGAGAACATATCAGCGCCTGTTAACTACACTTTGTCTACAGAGCGTGATCTGATTGAGACAACGCCCAAAAGATGGAACATCGACTCAGCATCTCCTGGAATGATCGCCAGAACTCAGTTTGTGGTGGAGAATAGAGGCCCGGCTCTGGAGAATTTGAGCTATACGCAGGTGATCGACAATACCACACTCCAGGAGTTTGAGGGTCATGTGGGATATAAAGAATTGTGGAATAAGACCGTAAATGTCACCGCGGGGACAAAGACGATATCGGCTGAGCTCAACCCAGTCGGCAGCAACAATGATAGCGAGGTTGCTCTTGTCTTCGAGACCCCCGAGGGTGTTGGCAAAGAGGAGAATACCGCTGTTAGGTTCTGGCCACATAGGTCCTGTGGAGATCATTAATCCAGAGCTTGGCAACTGGACGCTGAAGGTCTATGGATACAATGTTCCTGACACGGGAGCGTCCTTTAAAGTAAGCCTTAAGGAGTATGAAGAGGCGCAGTGGTCCTGGATCACGACCAAAGGCCCGGAACGACTAGAGAGCGACTCCAACGGGACTGTGGAGGCCAATCTCACCATACCAGAGAGACCATCGCTTCACAGTCTCGACGGCTACATAAAGATCTCTTCGGATAACTATACCGTTGAGATTCCGGTAAGCGTGACATTAACCGGCCCGAAGCTGCAAGGCCTGACCCGAGAGGAGGTTGTAGACAGCAACAAAGACGGCCAATTCGACCTCCTCTCGTTGGGCTTCGGTTTGAACACAACGACTCCCGGAGAGTACAGGCTGGAAGGAGTGCTGAAAGACTGCAGCGGCAACAGGATTGAGCTCATCGACCAGAGCCAGAGACTGGAGAAGACGGGCAGTATAGATGTCAATATCAGCGGAACAGACATCTGGAGGAAGGGCAAGTGCGGGCCAATGCAGATACAGAATCTGATACTCCGCGATGATCGCGGAAACTTCATTGACAGGTTTGATGGGAACATAACCATAAATAGAGATCCCAGGCAGTTCCAGGCACCGGCTGCATACCTGACCGGCTTTATCAACCAGACCAGCCAGGATTTCATCGCTATCGGAGTCAATGTGTCTGTGATCAAACCGGGCAGCTACACGCTTCGCGGCACCATCGCGGACGATGCGGGCGAGGTGCTGGGGACCCAGACTGTGAAGAGCAATCTCGTTCCCGGCAATACCACCATTGCGCTGCAGTTCGATCCCACCCAGTTCATTATGCAGGACGAGATCTCTTCCGTCCATCTCATCAACCTGGTATTGAGCAAGGATAGCTTGGAGCTGGAGCGAAACGATGACGCCTGGAGCTCCGGAGATATGGACTCACAGGCATTCAATGCCGGAACGAGAAGCCGAAAGCAGCTCCTCCGGATTTCCCCTGGTCAAGCTGGGCGGCGCCAGCGGGATGCGACTGGAGAACGGCACGGCGGTTATTTCCTGAAAGCCGCCTCTCTCGCATTTTAGCTCTGTGCCTCCTCTGTGACTTCTGAGGTAGAAGCGCATAACGGTTTGATTAGCTTGATTATAACCAGTGGCTAACGACTATCCACCACAGAGAAAGAGAAGGCACAGAGTACGAGCAGAGTATGCACAGAGAATTCGATAATAGTTTGTCGCAAGCATTAGCAAAAATCCAATTTTCGCGGTCACGTGCGCCGCTGCACGTCTGCAAGCCTTCCGCATAACGGTCCATGGCTGAAGAGTCTTGGTTTGATATGAAAATGGGCCTCACGCATATCGATGCAACCTCTCATGCATGCGATTGATCTCCTTGAGAATGCCTTCATGCCATGGCCCATTTTCATGCCTCATGGGTGCCTAACCAGGCATGACGGTTTCAATAGAAACGACGGTCTCACCGCAGCTATTATTATCGAGCGATGGAGGAAATATCAAGCCATGCAATTGGATGCCAGGATTCGTGCGATTGCGGAGGATTTGGGTGCAGATTTCTTCGGTGTGGCCGATCTTGCGCCTGCACATGATTTCATCTCACGGCAGGGCGGAGAGAGTTTAGCCCAATATCCAAAGGCGATTTCCATCGGAATAGCCCTACTCAACCCTATTGTAGACCAGCTTCCTGGAAGGGGCGAAAAGGCCGTGGCGATGGAATATAAGCACCATGCTTACGACATGGTAAACGATCTCCTGGACACCATCGCCCTGCGCCTCAGCAGTTCACTGCAGCGCCAGGGTTACCGGGCATTCCCAATTCCGGCCTCGAAGCGCGCTGTGGTCGATGAGCGAGTTGCCGCCATATTCTCTCATAAGCTGGCGGCGCATATGGCAGGTCTGGGCTGGATCGGCAAAAGCTGCCTGCTCATCACTCCGGAAGCGGGACCGCGCGTGCGCTGGGCCACGGTGCTGACCGACGCGCCATTGCCTGCAACTGGCTCTGCAATGGCGGAGCGCTGCGGAGAATGCCAGAAGTGCGTGGAAATTTGCCCGCAGGCTGCGTTCACCGGACGGCCCTTCCGGGAAGATGAGCCGCGGGAGGCAAGATATGATGCCCGAAAGTGCGAGCTGTACCTGAAGGAACTGGAAGAGAAAACGGGATATGGAGTGTGCGGGATGTGCCTTTTCGTGTGCCCGCATGGAAGGAGATAAGAAACCGGCATTCACCGTCATGGCCTTTAGCCCGCCGTTTATGCCATTGCCAATCAAAAACCCATTTCCCGTAAAGCCACTCAGATCTATTGACCTCTTCCGCCCATGTTTCCAAGCCTGCCCGGCGTTGAGGGCCCCGAGCTTTCACCCGCGCGTAACACCCGCGCGCGGTTCTCCGTGTGAAGCTCTATCCGAGTTAGCTCCATGAGTTCAGTTGCTTTAGAGAGAATTATCTTTCCATCCTTGATAATTAGAACTGGGGGCTACCGAATCAAACCACAGAGGCACAGAGCGCACGGAGGACGAACGAACGGAGACGACTATTGCTCAGAAGCAGATATGCTATTATTTTCAAGTGCTCATGAATAGGGAAAATTGGCATGTCTCTGCGAACTCTGCGTCTCCGCGGTTAATAATCGTAGCTGAAAAATCGAACACGAATGGTTTCTAATCAGCCTGCCCGGCGTTAGGGCGCCCGAGTTCACCCGCACGCGGTATCCCGCAGACAGATAGCATTAGAAAACGCTGACTTTCCGAAGCAGAACTCCAGAAAACCGGAAGAACAAATCAGAACTCCTGCCTGGCGTCGAGTGAGCAGGTTCGCTCGCGCGTAACACCCGGCTGTCTCAGAGGAAGAGACCATGGGAGCAAACGCGCATCAATAGAAAGCCATAAAGCGGGAGTCCGGAATTGATAGCTGCAAAGGATCTCAAATGTCGCTCTTTCATATAACCAGGCATTCGGACATACCGCTGATGGGGTGTCTTTACTTCGGTGTAGTCGACAGGGGCAGCAACCTTCTGCAGATCAGGCCGAGCTGTGGCTGTAACCTGAACTGCCCTTTCTGCTCCGTGGATGCCGGCCCGCACTCAAAATCCCGCGTCACTGACTACCAGGTGGAGCTGGATTATCTGATGGAAGCGGTCGAGGAGATCGCTCCCTTCAAGGGGCCGGGAGTGGAGTGCCACATCGACTCACCGGGCGAGCCCACGCTCTACCCCGATATAGTCGAGCTTGTGCGCCAGCTGAAGCAGATAAAAGAGGTAGCTGTGGTCAGCATGCAGAGCAACGGCACTCTGCTCGATCCGGATTTGATAAAATCGCTGGAAGAGGCGGGGCTCGACCGCATCAACCTCTCCATTCATGCACTGGAGCCCGCGAAAGCTGCGTATCTCGCCGGTGTGCCGTGGTTTGATATTGAAAAAGTTAAAGATGCCGCCCGGAATATTGCAGAGAGCAAGATCGACCTCATGATTGCGCCCGTGTACATGCCAGGCATCAACGATGACGAGATGCCGGGGCTGATAGAGTTCGCCCTAAATGTGGGCGCGGGAAAGAGGTGGCCGCCTCTGGGCATCCAGAAGTTTGAGCATTACCGGCTGGGCAGATCTCCGGGAAAGATCAAGGCCGAGAACTGGTGGCATTTCTACAACCGCAGCATGAAGAGCTGGGAGGAGCAATTTTCCATACCTTTGCTTCTGAAGGCCCAGGATTTCGGGATTGAGAAGCGTCCTACCATCCCGACGGTCTTTGAGAAGAAGGAGAAGGCCTGGGTGGAGATCAGGGCACCGGGCTGGGTGCAGGGTGAACAGTTGGGTGTGGCCAGGAACCGGGTGGTCTCGGTTATGGACTGCCCCATAAAGCAGGGCAGCGTGCGAGTGAGGATTGTTAGCAATAAGCACAATATCTATGTGGGAGTGCCGTGCTAGAGGCTTTTTATAGAGTCTTTTTTTCCTGATCAGATCCACGAGCAAAGGTTCAAAGAGCTATTTTTGCCCTACGCCGACTCCGGTGGCCAACGAATCACATCTGGACAATCCGGCATTTCATAGGTAGAGAAGCCCTACTTTATGACACTGTGCATCTCTTGCCTGAACAACTATAAACGATAATTATGGTTAATGGAACTTTTTCGGTATCTGGCCCACGCGAACCATTCATACTCTAAAAACCGTCGCGACCCTGGAGGCCTCCATGCCTAAAATTTGTATAGAATTGGAATCTTTGAAGTTGCTATAGATTGCGATTTGATGATCTTGCTAAATTCTTTCCATAAATTCCATGAACTTTCGAAACCCTGAGATTCAGATTTTTAGGAAATATTTTTAAATTAAAAGGGAATAATATATATTTATGGTTAAGAGGATTGTTCGTGATGTTATCTTCAGCATAAAGGCACAGCATGCGGCTTCCTGGTTCGGGCCAAGACCGATGATAAATTGAGCATTCCCATACGCACCAGGGTTTAGCTCTTGGGGCGCCGGAGATAGTGTCCGTGACGAGAGAAGATCAAGGTAAAATCAGTCTGCGAGGTTCTATCCTGAATATGCATAGTATATTGCGGAACTCGAGAATTTTTCTGATCTATTCTTACATATTAGTAAGTTATTTAATCAGAAATGGAGGCTATTATGGTAGATGTAAGAGCAAATCCAGATTATGAGCCTTCATCTCCGTTTGGGGCTCATAAGAAGTATAAGGAATTCCTCTGCACAGAGGAATCTGAAGGCAAAGAATGCGGCTTCCAGGTTAGAGCCAAGACCGAAGATGAGGTAATTGAGCATGCACATATGCACCAGGCCTTAGCTCACGGTCTGGAGGAGCCTGTGACCAGAGACGAAAGCGCGGATCCACGGAAGAATAAGGTCTTTCATAGTTCCAATTACCTGATCATGTGGAGCAAACAGAGATCCAATCTTCTTTTTTGATCTTTTTGGGATTACTCTTTGATATAATAGCTTCTTTTGTAGTGATAATATTTGTTTTATCGAATACCCAGTAGCTCGCAACTTAGAACTTAATATTGGTAAATTCTTAATAGCTCGTAGATGCTTCCCCGTTTAAGAATCGATTCGATGAGTTCTTCTTCTCAATACTGATGGTATTGGGCCAGGAAAAAGCGGTTCCCGTAACCATATTTCCGTAACATGAACTTTTGTAGACCACGTAATGCTAGGAATAGTGAAAGAAATGCGCTTAGTGTTAATGCAACTGCCAGGCGGGATAAGTGGGCGTGACAACTGAACATTACCAGTCCCTTCTCATCAGCCGGTGTTCCTTTTAGCGTGTGTCTGTAACTTATCAACGCAATGATGTAGATGGCTATACCTACCAGAATGAAGATAACTCCGATGGCACTGGCTATCCAGCGATAATGCACCAAATCAAGGATAAGAAACCTAGATACCGCTAATTCCTACTGAGTTCTGATGCTATCCCTGTTCGTAACCATGCTCTAAAAGTACGTTCGTTGGCTAGAATTATACTTCCGTTGGCTTGTTCGTTAGTGGTCCCCATAAAGCCTTTTCGATTATCCAATCATCATCTGAGCTCTGAGTGTGAGCAATCAATGCGTTAATAAATATTATTATGTTTTAGCTTTGATTTGAGCCTTACGCAATATGTTCGCAAATTTTAATCTGCACATTCTGCGTCCAGTTTTCGCGCTTGCGCAGCCTCCGACGCCTCCGATGTCTTCGGGCACCGTCTACCAGAAAGCCTGGCGGCCGTCCGGGCACGGGGGCTAGGCGCGTGGTGAATAGTTGGCTGCGGCTAGGCCGAGGACGGTCTCGGCTACATGCAGACTGTTCCCATTGAGCAGGGCATCTTGCGTGCAAAGTCATCCGTTAGCCGTAGCACTGTATCTGCCTGGGTGCCGCGTCAGACTTTCAAGAAAAACGGGCAGTGCTTCATAAATTTTCCCGCGAGGATGCGGCATGAGGGGCCTGCACGATCTCTGGTGCGTCCCCATCGCCTGACGAAGAGGCGAGACAATTATTGCTCTTAAATAAAGGACCGACTAATGACATTCAGCCGCAGACTGAACTTTGTAGTGCAAACGCCTCTTATGCAAGCGACCTTTGGGCTGACCAAGATGTGCGACTTGTCCAATTCGCCTTGCTCTATAATGTTTAGGAATAGAACTTGCCACTTATCGCGAAGGTCTGCAAGGGCTTTGGTTTGCAGGCTTTCAAATATCCCTTGACATTCGCGACAGCCTATTGATCAGCCATTTGGTCAGAAAGCCCGCCAGGAAGCAGACGAACATGATGGTGAAGACTCTCGTTTCGGAGCTGCCATCCGGCGCGATCAGGCCGGAGCTCAAGACCAGATAGGTCATGTAGCCGAATACCATGGCCAGCAGCGGTATGGTCATGTACCAGAGCCTCTTGTATCGCGAAGCCAGACCATAGCGGCGCAGGTCATCGGCAACGCCCGTCAGAATCTGAGCCGAGGCGCCCAGGCCCGCGAAGAAGGAGGACCACAGGGGAACTCCGAGGACGATCACATCAGAATATTTGTAGATCAGGAGGCTGAAGAACAGGACGGCAAGCATGGCAAAGATAACGGCGTAAAGGCCGTAGAGCTTGAAGAAATAGGAGATGGTCCTCAAGCTGTGAAATCGGGAGCCCCTGATCTTGATCTTGGCATCATTAATGGCGCTAGTAAGCTCGTACTTTGCCCTGTCGCAGTAGAGATATGAGTCGGATGAGATTCTCTTTGTTGAACTCCTTTAAAGCCAGGACATAAAAGTCGTAGCTGTCTTTTATGTCAATGGAACTCCGGTGGGCTGCTTGGAGCATGCGGTCCAACCTCTTGAGGTCCACTTCCACCTCAGAGCATGATTCGGGGATAGAGCAGGTTTTAGAGTTCACAATATAATTACTCACTAAATTAATATATATAGGTTTTCGTACCAAATGGGGTCCATACATAATTAAAATAATTTTAGTAGCTTTGAATTCTTGATTCTGAACAAAAATATGGTTATATTTCGATTGATCTAACCGACGCCAAATAGATTGGGAAAAATATTAGGTATTCCCATCTTGCTTCAACCCATCATAGCCATCTTCCTCGCCTGTCTTATCTGCCGAAGGAGCTTTTCCTTCAAAGAGCCTTTATGCCCACCGCGAGAGGATATGGAAGCCTTCTCCTGTATTGCTATATGATGTATCTCGTCTATCATGCTCTCGGCGATGCTGCAGCATTCATCTATTCCACGGTTCAAGGCGTGATTATCTTTAACCATTTCTTTCATATGTACTAATTGCACATCTTCATTAAAAAATTTTTCCCTAGTTGAAAATAACTGATGCCCAAATAACCCACATTTTTGGCCTTGCTGAAATCTTAAAACCTTTTAATATTCCTGAAAAAGTGCCTCGAAGCTGTCTCTCTCCGGCCACCGCTTACGGTTCATTCCGGAGGTCATACTTTAATACCTCGTGGAATAATTATATGCTATGTTTGAAGATCAGATCTTCTGCCCTACCTGTGGCGCGAATACAGAACATGCTTTGATCAAATCAGGGCAGGAGAACCTAGTGCGATGCGTTGATTGCGAGACCGTTCATTCCGTCCAGAAAGAACGCGAGCGGCTCGTCAATTTGAAGGTAATAGTCAGCAAAGACGAGCAATCCATGCCCTATTTCATCAATCTCCCTGCCAAGGAGGTGTTGAGGGTAGGAGATGAGCTCCTGGTGGATGACGCCTCTGCCGATGTGGTAATGACACAGATCGCATCTCTAGAGACGGACCGGAGAGTAAATTGCGCTCCTGCCGAAGCCGTAAAGACGGTCTGGGCCAGGGCGACGGATGAGGTACCTCTGAAGATATCAGTATTTCGAAACGGCAGGAGCCACTCGCTAAAAATCACAGTTCCGGGAGATGAAACCCTGGAGACGGGCGAGGTGAGAACTGTTGAAGGATTCAAATTCGTTATAGTCAAGATCAAGCTGCGCGGCGAGGGTTTTGTCGATGTGGCCGAGGCCAAAGATATAGTCCGGGTTTGGGGTCGGGAGCTTTGAACAAGGAAAACCTTATCGAGGATCTGCGTGGCCTGGTGAGCCAACCGGTCATCACGGCCATATCCAGAGTTCCAAGAGAGCTTTTCGTGCCCGAACATCTTGAAGGGCGGGCATACGATGATACGCCCCTCCCCATCGGACTTAACCAGACGATCTCCGCGCCTCACATGGTGGCCATAATGTGCGAGCTGCTTGACCTCTTGCCCGGAATGAAGGTCCTGGAAGTGGGTGGAGGGAGCGGCTATCATGCAGCGGTAATGGCGGTTCTCGTGGGCCCGGAGGGACACATATATTCTGTGGAGCGTAAATCGGAGCTTGTAGCCCTGGCCAGAAAAAATCTGGAAAAGGCCAATATCGCGAATGTCACTATTATTGAGGCCGACGGAAGCCTCGGCTTGCTGGAGCATGCTCCTTACGACCGCATAAGCGTCGCGGCTGCCGCACCGCAGATTCCCGAGTCGCTCAAGCAGCAGCTAAGTGTGGGCGGCAAGATGGTACTGCCTGTGGGCCGCGACCGCCAGGAGCTGCTCCTGGTGACAAGAAAGGATAACGGTTTCGTTGTGGAGGAGAAGATGGGCGTGATCTTTGTTCCACTCATAGGAGTTGAGGGGTTCAAAGAAGAGCAGATCTAATATATTTGCGCGAATCACGACTCTTTTGAGATGAAGCCAATAGCAATCATCATTATGGACGGCTTCGGCATAAGCCCGATCGAGAAGGGCAATGCCATAGCCCGGGCCCGCAAGCCAAACCTCGCGCGATTCTGGAAGAATTATGCCACGACAACCCTTGGCGCTTCCGGCCTGGCAGTAGGCCTGCCGCGAGGCCAGATGGGCAACTCTGAGGTAGGGCATCTAAACCTTGGTGGCGGCAGAATCGTCTATCAGGACTACACCAGGATCAGCCTGGCTGTGGAAAACGGCACCTTTGGCAAGAACCCTGTCCTGCTGGAGGCCATGGCAGAAGCAAAAGACGGCAAGCTCCATCTCATCGGCCTCCTCTCAGACGGAGGCGTGCACAGCCACAACACTCACCTTTATGCACTCCTGGAGATGGCCCATAAACTGGATCTGAAGAACGTTTATGTGCATGCCATTCTGGATGGCAGGGATGTCCCGCCCCAGAGTGCCCTGACCTATTTCCGGGAGCTGGAGGAGAAGTTCGAGCAGATAGGCACGGGCAAGGTGGCGACGGTAAGCGGCCGCTACTACACCATGGACAGGGACAAGCGCTGGGATCGGGTCGAGAAAGCCTACCGGTGCCTGACGGATGGTGTGGGATTCAGGGCAGAGACCGCAAAGATCGCAGTGGAAAACGGCTACGCGCGAGGCGAGAATGATGAGTTCCTCCAGCCGACTGTAGTGGATGGTGACGGGCTGGTGCAGGATGGGGACAGCATCATATTCTTTAATTTCCGGCCCGACAGAGCACGCGAGATAACAAGAGCCTTTGTTGATCCAGGTTTCACTGATTTTCCCACAAAACCGATGCAGATTCATTATACCTGCATGACACAATACGATGCCAGCCTTAATGTACCCATTGCTTTTCCGGCGCAAAACCTGGGCGACACCCTGGGTCAGGTCATAAGCCGCGCCGGGATGCGGCAGCTACGCATCGCCGAGACGGAAAAATATGCCCATGTTACCTACTTCTTCAATGGCGGCAAGGAACTGCCCAATCCCGGAGAGGATCGCGCTCTCATACCTTCACCCAAAGTCGCCACATACGATCTGCAGCCAGAGATGAGCGCTTATCTGGTTAGGGATGAGTTGATGTGCCCGCATCGATTCCGGCAAGTACGACTTCATCGTTCTCAATTTTGCCAATCCCGATATGGTAGGCCATACCGGCATATTCGACGCGGCTGTGAAGGCGGTCGAGGTAGTTGACGGCTGCGTGGGTGAGATCGTGGACGCGATCCTCAAGAAGGGGGGCGCAGTTCTGCTCACTGCAGACCACGGTAACGCAGAAAAGATGATCGATCTGACTACCGGCCAGCCGCATACCGCCCATACCACAAATCCTGTGCCCTTCTCATTGATAATTGAAGATGGCACGAATTACCGCCTGCGCGAGGACGGCATCCTGGCGGATGTCGCGCCGACAGTATTGCAGCTCATGCATATACCGCAGCCTCTGGCGATGACGGGAAAGACGCTCATCAGTTAGGAAAAAATATCTCAAGGATCTGGCCCTGGCAGATTGGCCCGTCTCAGGTGTTAAAATCCATGTTTCCATGTTAATGCCGAATATTCTTGAGGGATTCGTGAAAGTGTCACAGAAATTCAACGGAAAAAGGAGCAGGCTCAATTTCCCTGTGGAGAACGATGAATGCATTTACTGGAAGGATCAAGAGGACGGCTTTCTTGGGTATTGCCTGCATCCCGAAGCCCGACCCGGTGAGCCATGCATTCTGAATGACGCCGACCACTGTCATCTCAGGGATCCGCCAATGGCGAAGGTAGCGGCATCATTCCATAAATGCGTGATCTGTGGCAATACTATGAGTTCTGATGAGTATGAGGCTGAAGGCTGCATTTTCTGTGGTTCCAATGCCGGGCCCTTGGTCTGCTCGGAGTCTTATGATCTGCGCGACCGGGAGTGAAGAAGATCCGGGCCTCTGGAGATCCTGATGCCAGAAGAAGACCATGTTCTTACTATTCACGATCGTGTCCCTACCATGTTTCTATCATGTTCCAATCATGTTCCGGGCGAAAAACGAGCTTTCGGAAAGCATTTAATACGCCGCGGGACTTATTAGACACTGTTTTAGGATGGGATAGATGATGCCAGACGAAATCCTCCAGCCGGATACGAAATACCTCTTGGATTTGCTAAAAAAAATTATAAGTTTTAAGACCGTTGCTCCTCCCGGGAACTGCTATCAAGAGATTGTGGATTGGCTCGAACCCATTTTCAGGGAGATGGGCTTCAAGACCGAGAAGCTGATCATGCCGGAAGAAGTCTTCGCAGCCAAATGCAGCGACCCGAGGCTGGTGGGCGATCGCTACAATCTGCGAGCCGATCTGTTTGTAGGGGCAGAAAAGACGCTGGTGATCTATGCCCATCTGGATGTAGTTCCTGCCGAGGGAAATTGGGATACGGACCCCTTCCAGGTGGTGCAGAAGAACGGAAGAGCCTACGGCAGAGGCGTCTCAGACTGCAAGGGATCTATCGCTGCCTTAATTGCCGCTCTGAAGGTGCTTTTGGAGAACGGCAAGCCGAAGTACAATCTCTCTGTTCTCTTGACCACGGATGAAGAAGTGGGCGGCTACTCCGGCCTCTGCTATCTCACTGACAGGGGTCTGGTCAAGGGAGACCTTATGCTCTGCATGGACGGCTTTTCCGATGATGTGGTCATAGGCAGCAACGGCATCATAACCTGGGATGTGGTAGTGCATGGCCGGTCGTCTCACAGCGGCTCCAGTTTCCTCGGCGTAAATGCTGTGGAAAAGTCGATACCTGTCATGGAGACGCTCATGGGCCTCAAGAAGGTGATACAGGCGAGAAGGTCCAATCTCCCGGCCAGCTCCGCTTTTGAAGCCGTGGGCCTCAAAAACCTCATGCCGATACTCAATATAACCATGATCAACGGGGGCATCAAAGAGAATATCGTGCCGGACAGATGCGTTTTGCGGGGGGACCGGCGGGTGATACCAGAGGAGAGCATGGAAGAGGCCATGTCTGAGATCGAGAGGACCCTGAAACCACTGGATATCGAGTTTGAACTGAAGTTTTATCCGGGATATCCACCTATGCGCGTCAATCCGGACCACGTCTGGGTAACTGAAGTAAGAAATGCTGTGAAAAAAGGCATGGGAAACATGCCGCGCCTTTCAGGTGCGCAGGGAAGCCTGGACCAGGCCTATGCCACGGAGAAGACCCGCATCCCCACCTGCGTCTACGGCGTGGGCCGGCAGCTGGAGAGCAATGCCCACGGCCTTAACGAGAATGTGCGCATTGCAGATCTGGAGGGATTCGCTCGATTCCTCATCGAACTCATTCGGGCTGTTTGATCTGACAAACCCAAAAGACCTAATAGAACCAAACGACCCAAGCAACCCAAAGATTCCCGCGATTCCAAACCAAACGATTCCAAGAGCCCAATCTACCTGAAGAGACCCAAATGAAAGTGATATCCGTAGTCGGAACCAAGAAGACCGGAAAGACCACTCTGGTAACTGCCCTGGTCAGCTCTCTTGCCAGGCATGGTAAAGTGGGGACAATCAAGAACATGGTCACCCATCCAGTGGACAGTGGCGACACCAAGCGCCACTTCGATGCCGGAGCTGATGTGGTCATAGGTCTCGGAGAGGCGAGGCTCAAAGTGACGCGAGAGCGGGGCGACCTGGATTCCGCTTTAGCTGAGCTGCAGGCCGAGGGGATGGACTATGCGGTTGTGGAAGGCTTCAAGCACAGCCGTCTTCCCAAGATCGCGATGGCCGAGATCGATGTGCCCAATATGGTGCGAAGGGTGAGGCTCAGAGATGTGAACGAGGTGCTGGTGGAGGAGCTGACGGAGATGATTCTGGGAATGGAGGACTACGACCAATAGTTGCATCCCAAAATTATTTAGCCATTCATCTGAGCCTGCACATATCCGGGATATGAAACTGATCACGGGGAAGGCGACTATCTCCTTCATCAGAACCGCAAGGGTGCCGCCACAGAGATTGCCAGGGTCAGCTTTTTCATTTATTCGAAAATCTTATAGGCTGGTCCAGCGATACAGGGATATTCTTAAGACGGAAAGAAGCTTGAGAGAATCAGCCAAAGGCGTAGCGAGGTGATTTTATGCCAACGAGTAAAAAACAGCTGGAGAAGCTGAACAAAGTGAAGAAGGCCAAGGCAGAAGAGCTCACGAAGCTGGCAGCTTCTGGTGACCAATCCGCCAAGAAGAGGCTCAAGAAGCTCGAGAAAAAGATCAAGTGAGCCACCTGGCTCTTTCACACATTTTTATTTTCTTTTTAGAGGGCTAATTTAAGCATTTTAGCTTTGCAAGTCGTAAAATGCTCGCATCGAGATGGTCGCGGAAGACACAATTTTCAATAGCCTGGAGCCTCCGGAAATGGCATTTGGGAGAAGATACCATTTAGATGCCTATTTCGCAATTGGCCATAGATTGTACGGGTTGCGAAGATATATGAATAATTCAATCTCTATAAACCACACTTTATAAAACTGGGATGGACGCGAAATCGATTCAGGACTCAACAGAGGACTGCAACAAACGGAAAACTTAAACATGAGTGACTACATTCACGGATCCAATAGGAGATGAATTAAAAATGGCTGATTGCGAACTATGCACACGTGCTCGACCACTGCTGTTTCCCATCAAGGCCCCGGTCCATAATCTGACTTATCCCGAGGGCGCATACAAGGGCGTATGCGACATATGTCTCGATCATCTGGAGAAGGGCTGGCAGGAGCGCTTTGGGCCGAAGCCTGAAGAGAAAGAAATAGAATAATATTAGTTATATCCAGTATACTCTCAAAAAAGTATTTTTCCACAAATCGCAGAAAAGCTGCACGCAGAAGAAGCTGCAATTAACGAAAAGCTGCAGAGTGGAAGGAATATCATGAGGATGCAAAAAGAGGAGAAGATAGTAGTTGTTTGCTCCTCATGGCCCTGGGGTCTCTTGCAGTGGCCTTCTGGACATTCAGCCTTGATCTCGGCGAGACGAGTGCGTCCTCTGATTCTGTGGCCCAAAAGGACTCAGGCCTCTCTCTAGAGGGACTGGTTTTGCAGATCGAGCCCACGAAGAGCGGTGGAAACCTGCTCCTCAAGCTGGACTCGACTCCAATGACGGTTTTCATTCCTGCCAGCGCGGGTGCAATTGAGCTCCAAAAGCAGCTTCATACCGGTGAACGCATACGAATCCGGGGAACTGTCTCAGACTACCAGGGTCAGGAGGAGCTGAAAGTCTCCAGGTCAATAGATGTTCAAAGGCTGGGAACATGATCCATCTAATACAGGAGAATCTTGAGATGGTCTATCGGCTATTTTTCGTGGCGGAGGGGAATTGAAGGCTCTCGTCTTCGGCGGCACAGGCAAGATCGGCTCAGCCGTGGCCTTGGATCTGGCGAGGTTTGGCGGAGCCGAAACAATCGGCATCGTGGGCCGGAGCCAGGATGCACTGCAAAAGACCCGGGACTGGATCGGCACGCGAAAAGGTCGCCACCCATCTTCTGGACATCAATGATGCCCGCAGAGTTCGGAACTCTGATGAAGGAGTACGATGTAGGCATTATCACCCTGCCCGACAGGAGGAGCAGCTACAAAACCATCGAGACCGCCATCGGTTCCGGCCTCGATGTGGTGGATATCCTGGAGGAGTACCACCGCCGGCCTGACCCTTATGAGACGGAAGGACTGGAGGTCCCTCCGGGCATGAGCCTTGCGGGTTACGGAGAATCTCTGCACCGCAGGGCTCTGGATAGCGGCGTCACGCTGCTGGATGGCATGGGATTTGCCCCGGGTCTGAGCAATATCACCCTGGCTGAAGGGATAAGGAAGGTCGACGCGAATCGGGCGGTCGCTCGCGTGGGCGGTATTCCCTGCCCTGCCGCCGCGGCCCGTCATCCTCTGCAGTATATGATCACCTGGTCCTTCGATCACGTTCTGCGCGAGTACATGGTTAAGGTCCGCGTACTGGAGGATGGCAAGGCCAAAGAAGTGGATGCTACCTCTGGTCGCGAGAGCTTCCGTTTTCAGGAATGTGGACGCGATGAGGTGCTGGAGTGCGCCATAACTCCAGGCATGCCCAGTTTTCTGTACACCCACAGGCATCTAACCAGCTTCTCTGAGAAGACTATTCGCTGGCCTGGTCACTGGCAGGCTATCGATAAACTGAAGGAATGCGGTCTCCTGGAGATCGAGCCCGTAAATTTTGCCGGCCAGGCCATCCGGCCCAGGGAATTCTTTTTGAGTCTGATCGAGCCGAAGCTGCGACCCCTGGCAGGGGACGAGGACGTCTGCGTCATGTGGAACACGGCCTCAGGCCCGCAGGGGAAGGCGGACTATTTCATGTGGACGGGCGCGGACGGCGCGAATGGCCTCTCTGCCATGGCCAGAGTGACGAGCTCAACGGCGGCAATCGCAGCCAAGATGCTGGCGAAGGGCGAGATTCGGGAGAAGGGGATTGTGGCTCCCGAAGAAGCATTCAAGGATAAAGCCTATGAAGTGTTCATGAAAGAGCTTAAAGAGAGAGAAATAACTGTGGTGGAGAGAATATCGCCCGTACGGGCTTAACGGCAATAATTAAGATGACGATCATAACGCTTCTCAGCGATTTTGGCTCTTTCTACCCGGCGCAGATGAAGGGCGTGATCCTGGGCAGGCTCCAGGGAAAAGCCCGGGAAATAACCTTTGTGGATATAGCACACGATATTCCGCCAGAGGATGTTCGCGGCGGTGCTTTCGCTCTGCTCTCCACGGTCCCGTATTTTCCGAAAGGCACCATCCACATTGCAGTGGTGGATCCAGGCGTGGGAACAGATAGGCTGGGCCTGGTTGTGGAGAGCGGAGGGCAGATCTTCATCGGACCGGATAACGGCCTGCTCTTGCCCGCAGCCCGCTCGCTGGGGGCGCCGGCGGCTTACAAGATCCGAGTTCCATTTGCGGCCTCCAACACCTTCCACGGCCGGGATGTATTCGCGCCGGCTGCAGCTCAACTCGCCGCAGGCCAGAGCCCGGCCAGCCTCGGGCCAAGGGTCAGGCCCAGAGACCTGAGCTTCGGAGACGCGAAGAAGACGGATGGAGGAATCGAAACCGCAATCATCTACGTGGATCGGTTCGGCAACCTCATACTGAACCTGCAGAAGCTTCCCGGGTTTGATGTCTGCCTCAAGGGAATAAAGCTGAAACGAGTCAGGACCTATGCCGAAGGTCGCAGGATCGAACCGCTTATAACCATGGGAAGTCATGGTTTTGCAGAAATTGCGGTCAACCAGGGAAATGCTGCCGAGGTGTTCTGCCTCAAAGCCGGGGACCGCATTGAGCTGGAGGAGATTTAAGTTGTTTGGAATAGAGTTCGTTCCCGATGAATCCGCCTTGAAGATCGGCTACATGGCAAAGCTAGCAGAGGACGCAGGCTTTCAGAACATCTGGATCACAGATCATTATAATAATAGGGATGTCTGGACCACTCTGGCAGTTCTGTCCTTGATGACCAACAAGATCTAGCTCGGAACGGGCGTTACCAATCCCTATACCAGGAATGCTGCTATCACCGCTTCCAGCATCGCCTCCATAAATGAGCTCTCAGGAGGCAGGGCGATCCTTGGAATCGGTCCTGGGGACAAAGCCACCTTTGAGAAGATGGGGATCGACTGGGACAAGCCCCTCACCCGGGTCAAGGATTCCGTGCTGGCCATCAGAGCTTTCCTGGCCCGGGAGCAAGTAAACCAGGCCGGTTTCAAGGGCGCGCAGATGGCCTTTGCCACCTCCAAAATACCAATATACATCGGCGCTCAAGGGCCTAAGATGCTGGAATTGGCAGGCGCGATTGCCGATGGTGTTCTCATCAATGCCTCTCATCCCGATGACTTCAAGTTCGCCGTGCCAGTGATCCGGCAAGGAGCAGAAAAAGCAGGCCGAAATCCGGAAGATGTGCAGGTTTGCGCCTATGCCAGCTTCAGCGCCGATAAAGATCCGGCCAAGGCCGTAAACGCCTCCAAGATCGTTGTGGCCTTCATCGTGGCCGGCTCGCCTGAGAATGTGCTGCAAAGGCACGGAATTGGCATGGATGAATTCAAGACGATCTCGGACTGCATCGCCAAGTACGACTTCAAATCGGCGATGAATGCTGTGACCCCCAAGATGACTGAGGCTTTCTCCATCTCTGGAGCGCCGGCAGACTGCCGGGCACGCGTGGATGAGCTTCTCAAGACCGGAGTCACCCAGATCGTTGTGGGCTCGCCCATTGGTCCCAACAAGGAGAATGCCATCAAGCTGATTGGAAAGCAGGTCATCGGCAAATAGAGCATATGCCGCACTCATAGGCGATCTCTTAGACACAGCTCTGCATCCAAAGAGCGAATTGCAGATCCGAAAAAAGATTCGTACTCAGGGGGATTCAAGTTCATGCGTGGTCTTTACATCGGGCGCTTCCAGCCCTATCATCTCGGACACCAGGCGGTATTGGAGAAGATAGCCGAAGAGGTGGATGAAATCGTAATAGTGATCGGAAGCGCCCAGGAGAGCCACACTGCCGAGAACCCCTTCACAGGCGGAGAGAGGATGGAGATGATTTATGCGGCCCTGGGAAAGGCGGACTTGAGGAAGAGGTGCATTGTCACGACCTTGCAGGATATCAATCGCAATTCACTATGGGTAACTCATCTTCGATCCATGGTCCCTTGTTTTGATGTCGTTTATTCCAACAATCCCCTGGTGGTCCGGCTCTTCTCCGAAGCTAAGGTGATCGTGAAAAAGCCGCCCCTGTATCAGAGAGACCTGTACTCCGGAACTGCCATTCGCAATTTGATGCGCCGGGACGGCAACTGGGCAGATCTTGTGCCTGGCACCGTAGCGAAATTTATCCGCCAGATAAACGGTGTGGAGCGCCTGTGCATTGTATCGAAGAGCGAGAGCTTCACAATGCCATCTCGTGAATAGCCTTCATTGATTGTGTTTCTATGACGCTCTCCAATTTTGGGGCAGCCGGCAAATAGTATCAGGCTCTTTGCTATTTTCGGTGGCTTAACGGCAGGTTGCTATGGTTTTCCAATCTTGGTTCGGATCTCATTACGTACTTTGTGAGCTTTGTGAACTTTGTGGTTGAAAGCGTCGAGAGCACGCTGGCCCTCAACTGTTCCGGGCACCCACCAGGCACAGAGCGCGCGGAGGACTCACAGAGGCTTCTATTATTCTATTGGCTACTCAATACTGGCCAGGAACCAGTTATCATAACTGCCAGGCTTTCATAACTACCATTGAGCCGGATCGAACTCGCTTCTCGTATTATTCCTGATCACAGCATGGCCCGCCATAACGGTCATCTTGTTAAAATTTTTATTCAGATTTGGCTTACCATCCGATCCCGGCAGATACACCAGGCAGGGAATCGAACCATCTGCATTAGTGGCTGCCATATCATCTTTATCCAGGAAAACTTGAACATCGAGAAGGTTCTCCAGGGCATATTCTCGGGCGTGAACGCCTTCGATGGTCCCCATCTCAGGGCATTTTACATCGGCCAGACTGACCAGACCAAAGCCCTGCACGTCGATTGTATCTCCGTCTATAACCCTTGTGACAATTCCCGACGCCTCAATGGAGGCATTGGCAGCCAGGGGAAGCAGAGATTAGCATAAAAGCCAGGAATACTAATCGAAGGATCATGATCGCCAGAGTCTGCCAGACAGTAGAGACATAATTATATTAAATTAGAATAGAGGCAATTTCGCCTCTATTCAATCGCTATCAGCACATCGCCCGGTACCACAGTAGTGCCTTCTTTGATGTAGATCTCCTTGACCGTCCCTTCCTTATTGGCAAAGATATTCTGCTCCATCTTCATGGCCTCCAAAATGGCTACAGCGTCTCCCTTGGCAACTCTGTCACCTTTCTTAACTTTGTAGCGGATGATAACGCCCTGCATGGGAACCGTTACTCCATCGGTGGGTGCTTTGGGCTGAGCCTCCTGAATGGTCATGCCCGCTGGGGCAACCTTGACCAGATAAGATTCCCCATCGATCTCGACATTCAGGGCCATGGGCTGGGCAGTCATGGGCGCGCGCGCGTCTGCTGCCGGTTGCTTCTTGACCAGCGGCTCTTCCACCGCCGCTCCTTGCAGGAACTTGAGAGCCACCTGAGGATAGAGAACATAAGTGAGATAGTCCTCCTCCTTCTTGGCCAACCCCAGAGCATCGACTGCTTTCCTGGCTCCCTCATATTCAGGGGGCAGCAGGTCGGCGGGCCGCACGGTGATGGCCTCCTCGTCGCAGAGAACCTTGAGCCTCACCTTGGGGTCTATCATGGCCGGCGACTTTCCGTAAAGGCCCTTGACATAGTCTTTGACCTCTTTGGGGACCATCTTATACCGGTCGCCTGTAATGACGTTCAGAACCGCCTGTGTGCCAACTATCTGGCTGGTGGGTGTTACCAGAGGAGGATATCCGAGATCCTTACGAACCCTCGGTATCTCTGCCAGCACTTCTTCGTACTTGTCCATGGCCTTCTGCTCGATGAGCTGAGAGACCAGGTTAGAGAGCATGCCGCCTGGAACCTGATAGACCAGGACATTGGTGTCTACGCGCGCGCTGATAGGGTTGAAGACCGGCGCATAGATCTCCATGATCTTTTCGAAGTATCTCTTAATCGTAGTCAGAAGATCCAGGTCCAGGCCGGTGTCATATGGAGTTCCCTGTAGCGATGCAACAAGGCTCTCAGTGGCCGGCTGCGAGCTGCCGCCCGAAAGGGGTGACATGGCAGTATCCAGAATGTCCACTCCAGCCTGGCAGGCATGGAAGTAACTCATCTGGGCCATGCCGCTGGTGCAGTGGGTATGAAGATTTACCGGGAGGTTGATCTCTCTTTTAATCGCCCGGATCAGATCGTAAGCATTTTGTGGCGTGATCAGCCCGGCCATATCCTTGATGCAGATCGAGTCGCAGCCTAATTCCGCCAGCTGGACTGCGAATTTTGCAAACTGCTCATTGCTGTGCACAGGGCTGATGGTATAGCTGATTCCACCCTGAACGTGCTTATCCATCTTTTTGGCGGCTTTGATCGATCGGTCCATATTGCGGATATCGTTTACCGCATCGAAAATCCGGAAGATGTCAACGCCGTTCGTGGCTGCCTTCTCCACAAACCTGTCCACCACATCATCCGCATAATGACGGTATCCGACCAGGTTCTGCCCGCGGAGCAGCATTTGCATCGGTGTGTTAGGCATGGCCTTCTTCAGAGCCCTCAGCCTCTCCCAGGGGTCTTCGTTCAGGTACCTGATGCAGGTATCGAACGTCGCTCCTCCCCACATTTCCAGTGAGAAGAAACCGACCTGGTCCATCTCTTCCGCTATGGGTAGCATGTCCCTGGTCCTCATCCTGGTGGCCAGGAGAGACTGGTGAGCATCCCTAAAAACCGTGTCTGTAAGCTTTACCCTGCCCATGAAGATCTCCTCTTAAACGGTCGCTCTTCTTTAAAACCCCTTCGCCCCTAAATTGATCGATCTTGCTTGATAGCCCTTCATGATCTCGTGCGATTGTTCAAGTCCAGCCAGGCGGCTATCTGCCTCTGGCAATTTGCTTCCCGGATAGTTGGATCGTAATCTAGTTGAATTTAGGGGAACGACTATGCGATCTCTTGCAAATCTGATTCTCCAGCACAACCACGGATAAGTTATATAAAGCTAATGGCAAGGCACCGGAATTATAGTCCAATCCGGGCTAGCCTTCTTGAATTGCCGATAAATGAATATGTGTTTTGCCTTTACAATTGATTGAGAATGGGACTATTGCGAGAGAAGCATTATATATTCTCTACAGTTATGATACCAATCCATGTTCATGAAGAGGCACGTGCTCTCCATGCGAGAGTTTTCCAGGGAGGAGATCGATTCCGTTCTCGACCTCGCCGCGTCCCTGGAGCCCTATGCCCGGGGCAAGAAAAAGAGCGACATATTCGCAGGCAAAGTTCTGGCTCTGCTTTTCTTTGAACCATCCACCCGCACGCGCATGTCCTTTGAGACTGCCATGAAGCGGCTGGGCGGAAGCGTCATTAACCTCGGGCCGGCAGAGGGCAGCTCCATCTCCAAGGGCGAGTCCCTGGCCGACACCATTCGGGTAATTGGCGGCTATGCCGATGCCCTGGTCATACGCCATCCCAAAGAGGGCTCCGCCCGCCTGGCTTCCCAGTTCTCGCCCGTGCCGGTGCTCAATGCGGGCGACGGCGCCGGCCACCATCCCACCCAGACGCTTCTGGACCTCTATACCATCAAGAAGGAGAGCCGCCTGGAAAACCTGAGCATTGCTCTTGTGGGCGATCTGAAATACGGTCGCACCGTTCATTCTCTGGCTTATGCGCTCTCCCTTTATGGAGCCGATATCACACTGGTCTCTCCGCCCACCTTGAAAATGCCCGATCCGATAAAAGCCGATCTCTTCAGCAAGGGCACCCTGGTTCGCGAGACCTGCGACCTGGGAGAGGTGATCAACAATGTGGATGTGCTTTATATGACCCGCATCCAGCGCGAGAGGTTCCCGGATCCTGTGGAGTACAAGAAGGTCGCCAGCAGCTACAGGATCACGCCTGAGTTCTTATCGGGCGCACAAAGCAACCTGATCATTATGCATCCTCTGCCGCGCGTGGACGAGATCGATCCGGCTGTGGATTCGACGGCGCATGCCCGATACTTCCAGCAGTCTTTCTACGGGGTCACGGTGCGAATGGCATTGCTGAAAATGCTCATCATTGGAGGTGATTGATGTGACCGAGACGAGCCCTGGAAAAGGTCGGAAAGATGAAGCCGGTATGAAAGATGAAGCAATAGACAGACCGAAAGATGCGCCCAGAGAGCTGCGCGTAAAGCCCATCACAAATGGGACCGTGATAGACCATATTGCAGGAGGCCAGGCCCTGAATGTTCTCAAGATACTGGGAATTTCAGGCACTACTGATGCCACGGTCTCCGTGGTCATGAATGTAGAAAGCGGGAAACTTGGCAAGAAGGATATCGTCAAGGTCGAGGACCGCGAACTATTGGAAGAGGAGTTGAACCGAATCGCCCTGATAGCACCGGATGCGTCCATCAATATCATCCGCGACTACAAAGTGATTGAGAAACACCCTGTCGATCTGCCGGGCGAGATCGTGGGCGTGGTGCGCTGCCAGAATCCTAATTGCATCTCCAATACCATCGAGCCTATTAAATCGAGAATGCTGGTCAAGACCAAGAACCCCGTCTTGCTCAGATGCCTCTACTGCGAGCAGCCTCTCACCGAAAGGATAGCAGAATACTTAATCTAGAAGATGATTTCCGCATTGCTGGATCGATTCTTGGCGGTTGATTATTGGCTAACCTGGGCTGATCCCGGATGGCCAATCGAGAAGTCGATCGAGAAGGCAAACGACGAAGGGAATCGAGAAACGCATTGCCCAGAGCGCACGGCATGAGGATGCGAAAGTATAAGTCAGGTTCGGGCATACTGGTGCCCCGAGCTAGATTTGAAGTTTCACTCAGGTTAGGATGGAGTTTAAGATGACAGTTAAAAATGGCGATTTCATCAGAATTGAATATACAGAGACGGTTGAAGGGCAAGTAATTGCAGCCACTGACAAGGACGTAGCTACAGAAAACGGAATCTTCAGCGAGGATGCCCAGTACGGACCGCACCTCATAGTTGTTGGAGCAGGGCAGCTGGTGAAGGGCTTCGAAGATGATCTGATCGGCAAAGAGATCGGCTACTCCGGAAAGGCAGAGATCGCGCCAGAGAATGCATTTGGGCTGCGTGATCCCAAGCTGGTTGAGATCGTTCCCATAAACCGTTTCAAGGAAAAAAAGCCGGTTCCAGGAATGCGCGTGGGCGTGGAGAATAAGGTTGGAACGGTCACCAGAGTTATCGGCAGAAAGGTAAACGTCGACTTCAACCACCCTCTGGCCGGCAGGACCATCGTCTACGATTACAAGATCGTGGAGAATATCGATGATCAACTGGAGAAGCTCAAGGCACTCATCAAGACATTCGCCCATATGGATCTTGAGGTGGAAATAAAGGATGATGTGGCCATAATCAATGTTCTCTGGGAGCTGGGCTACTATAAGGAATGGCTCATGATCAGACGGGGCCTGGCTGACATGATCATCCAGCACCTGGGGCTGAAAGAGGTGGACTACGTTGAGAAGCATACCGGCGAAAAGACAAGGGCCGAGCTTATCTCTCCTCCTGGAAAGGAGCCTCTCGCAGAAGAAGGAAAGCCCGAAGAGCAGCCGAACGACGGGGAAGCGACGCCTGCCTGATGAAGGCCGGCAATTATTTTTTCTTTGCTGAATGATATTAATAAGATATTAAGTTTAGCAATAGTCTTAGCTAGATAATAATACTCATAGCTAGATTAGAATTCGCGCTTATAGAATAATCTTCTTTATCTTCTTTGTCTAATCGGGTGGGCCATGGAGCTCGGCTGCCCAATTCGCCAGCCGTCTCCCAAAAACCGCTTGTTAAATAAGGCTGATGTTGCGTTGCCCCGAAAGGCGCCACATCAAGCCCAACCGGTTTGCATTTATCACCCTTTTTCCATCTTCTACTAATGGACCATTAGTGCGGTTCTTAGAAGAAGAATCCGCCGTGATGAGACGACCAGGACCAGCTGCTGGAGTAGTAGTAGGTCGCTCCGC
>CAWCSK010000004.1:0-26094 GCA_963798205.1 uncultured Methanosarcinales archaeon | reverse complement strand
CCGGTCTCCGATGCAGGCCACATCTCTCAGGTCGTGAGTCACTATGATGCAAGGAACATGGCAGGCATGAATCGTCTCCCGCAGCTCTTTTCTCATCTGGGCTTGCCTGCGGACATCCAATGCAGACAGCGGCTCGTCCAGCAAGAGGAGATCGGGCTCAATGATGAGCGCGCGCGCTAGCGCAACGCGCTGCTTCTGGCCGCCGGAGACATTGACGGCCCTGGCTTTCCTGATCTCCCAGAGTCCGGCGGCTTCAAGATAGTCCTTCACCAGGAGACCGATCTCGTTCTTCGAGTGAGAGCGGGTGCGCAGACCAAAGGCCACATTATCGTAGACGCTCATATGAGGAAAGAGAGCGTAGCTTTGAAAGACATATCCGATATTCCTGGCCTCTGCAGGGGTGTTCGTCTTCAGAGCTGAATCGTATATCGGTCTCCCGTCCAGAGCGATCCTTCCGGCATCGGGATCTTGCAGACCGGCCACTATATTGAGCAGAGTGGTCTTTCCGCAGCCGTTGTCTCCCACCAGCATGAGGATCTCGCCCCTGGCCACACTCAGCTTCACCTCCAGGCTGAAGTCCCGCAGCCTTTTTCTGATGTCAATTTCCAGCATTCTTGTGCACCCGCCGACGAGTCAGTGTCTTCACCAGGAATATGACCATAAATGAGAACGCGACCAGGATTATCGCCAGGCATAGCGATACGTCCAGATCTCCCTGCATGGCGGTATAAATGGCCAGGGGCATGGTCTGAGTCCGGCCCTGAAAGTTTCCGGCAAACATAATGGTCGCTCCGAACTCTCCTAAGGAGCGCGCAAAGGCCATGATGGCCCCGGAGATGAGGCCGTTCATAGCTATGGGTATGATGACGTGAAAGAAGGTGTAGACCCGGGAAGCGCCTAAGGTGCGAGCGGCATTCTCAAAGGCCAGATCCACATCCTCGAAGCTGGTTCTGGCCTGGCGAATGTAAAATGGCGAGGAGACGAAGACCTGAGCCATTATCACGGCCAGGGTGGTAAAAGCTATGCTTATTCCGATTCCGTTCAGATAATGACCTACAATTCCCATTCTGCCAAAGGCCACCAGCAGAGCAATGCCAGCCACGGCAGGAGGCATGATCACAGGCAGATCGATGAGGGAGTCGGCCAGCTCCTTGCCAAAATATTGAAAGCGAGCGCTGACATAGGCTATGGGCGTTCCCATGATTACAACCGTAATGGTGGTTATGGTGGATGTCATAAGGCTCAGCCTGAGCGCATCGATCACCACCGGATCGTGCAGAGATCTGAGGGTGGTGTCCAGAGGGCTCTTGAGGAAGAGGGCAACCACAGGCAGAGCTATGAAGGCCATGGCCAGCATAAGCATAAGGGCCAGACCCGCCTTCAGAGCCACTTCTCGGATCCTGGAAGGGATGCCGATGATTTCCTGATCTTGATTTACAAGCTCTGCCAGACTTCTTTCACCGAATGGGCCGATATCAGCCTGATTGGAAGCCATTTGTTCACTCTTGCGATTAGTTCATCCTATGCTCAGCAATTCGTCACAGCAATGCAGTCCTTGTCCTGCATTATTCCGACAAGGGTTTTGGAGCCGGGATCGGTTCATTCCCGGCCTCAAAGAAAGAACTTCCGGTTAAGCTGCAGCTTTTGCCGCCGGAGCTGTTCCGGCTGTTTTGGCAGCCGCTACGTCAACGGGAGCGAAGCCGTATTTCTCCAGGACGGCCTTACCCTTATCCGACATTACCAGCGACATGAACTCCTGGCTCTCGACCGGATACTTGGATTCCAGCAATATTCCCATGGGATACTGGGCGATGACATTGTATTCATCCGGGATGTCAATCTTATCCACCTTGCTCGTCAAATTCTTTGTGATATCGGAGACATAGGCAAATCCGGCATCCGCTTCGCCCAGGGCAACCTTTGTCACCACGTAATTGACATTGGTCTCTTGAGAGATGACATTGGCCAGCACCTTTGTCTTGTATTCGGGACCATAGGCGGAGTCGTTGCCCAGCTTGCTTATGATCTGCAGGGCATAGTCGCCCACGGGCACATCCTTCGTTCCCATGACGATCTTGAGCCCCGGCTTGGCCAGATCCGAGAGGTTAATGATCCTGGCGGGGTTATCCTTGGGAACGATGAGTGAGAGCTTGTTTTTTGTGAAGATAACTACGCTGCTGTTGTTCATCAGCCCGTCATTCTCAACGGCCTTCATCTGCTTCTGGTTGGCAGAAGCGAAGACATCGGCATAAGCTCCGTTTTCCATTTGTGTGCGAAGCGCCTGCGAGCCGTCGAAGTTGAATGCCACGCTGATATTGGTTTCATTCTTATACATCTGTCCGATCTCGCCAAAGGCTCCCGTCAGCGAGGCTGCTGTGAAGACGGTGAGCTCTTTTGGCTCCTGTGCATAGCCTGCAGATGCCGCTAAAAGCAGAGCTGCAAGCATAACTCCAATTATTCTCTTTTCTATCAAAGACTATCACCTGACTAATACGGGCGAATCTGTGCATTTCCTGCTTTATCTACACGCTATTGATGTAAGCATATATGCTTACTATTATGCACTTATGTTAATTGAAACGTTTAACTTATTAATCCTTGCGCCCGGGCCTGTGACGGTTGCTCTCATTCATTACTCCTCAATCGCGCCTCAATTCTGAAAGCTTCAATCCCGCTTCAATCTCGTATCATTGACTTTCACTTCCTCGACCTCTCTTCCAACAGCGCATTGGTCAAGGCATCCAGCAGCCTCCCTGCACCTTCGTATCCCAGAATCAATTGCCTGTTCGCCCCAACTCGATCGTGATTGGGAAGGCCCACCCGAACCAGCGGTATCTTCTCCTTTTGCGAGATCTGCTTTCCATTGGAGGTGCCCAGCAACAGATCGATTCTCCCTTTGCCGACATGGGCATGGATATCGGTGAAGTCTGCGCCGCAGAGGATGATTGGCTCCGCCGAAGTCGCCCTGATCTCAGCCATAAACCCGGGGCTCCTGTGGCCCGTGGCGACGATTGCCGGCACCGCTCCCGCCTCCGTGAGCAGACGGGTCAGGCCGGCGACAATATCTGAATCTCCGAATACCGCCACCCGGACTCCGGCCAGATACTTATGCACATCCGCCAGGGTATCAAGCAGCCTGCCTCGCTCGGTTTCATATTTTCTGGGAAGGCGTCTTTCGGTCAGCTCTTCCATCCTGGACATGAAGAGATCGGTATGCTCGAGACCTATTGGCAAGGGCAAAAGGCTGCTTCTTACGCCGTAGGTCTCCTCCAGAAAGGCGCCAGCAAAGTCCTTCTGAAACCTTCCGCCGATCGTCAGTGTCTCGCGGCTATTGGCAGTCTCTGCGACGTCCTGCAAGGGCGTGCCGCCTTCGGGAATAGCGGGCATATCCTCGACCAGCGGCGCGTCAAGGGTCTCCGATATGTCAGGAAGGAGGATGAACTCGTCACTGCAGCCCCAGTCGTTTAACATATCCTTGAGATAGCGCACGTCGGCTGGTGAAAGCACCGATCCTATCACCAGGTTCACCTTGTTATTGGGCTCTCCCCTTTTAGCCAGCGCCTCCACCAGAGCCAGAAGTGCCCTGGCATAGCCTTCCTCATGCGAGCCGGAGTAGCTGGGAGTGGAGACGGGGATAATGGGCAAATGGGAGGCCAGAGGCTCCTCTATCCGGAACTCCTTGATGATCTGTATTATATCGTCTCCGATGGTCTCGGCAAGACAGGTCGTTGCTATGCCGATAGCTTTTGGTCTGTAGCCGGAGATGAGGTTCTTGATGCCTTCCTTTAAGTTGGCAGCTCCACCGTAGACGGTCCCCTTCTCACTCAGGGCCGAGGATCCGATATCTACCGGCTCCCGAAAGTGATGCGCCAGGTAAAGGCGCATATAGGTGGCGCACCCCTGCGAGCCGTGAAAGAGGGGCATGCAGCCCTCGATGCCTTTGAAGGCCAGGACTGTGCCCATGGGCATGCACATGTTGCAGGGGTTTACTGTGGAATAGCTTTCAGACATTGGCGGCAGCTCCCGATTCATGCATAGCGATCAACTCTCTCATTTTGCCGTAAGCTCCAGCTCCAAGCGTGCTTGCTCTAAGTTTGGGCAGCTTCCAGACGGGACTGTTAAGGCTCACATCTATCTCTCTGGCAAAGTTGACCATTCCATCATAGCCCTCGAAGCTCGTCGTCCGGTCGTGATTGAAGTCACAAAAAGCGATTCCGAGCTTATAGGCCAGGAACCTCTCCTTGACGCCGGCCACCAGGATATCGGCTTTCTGCTTTTGCAGCAGTTCTCTGAGCTCCAGTGGATTGGCATCATCCACGATCACTGTCCCGTCCTTGACGATGCAGCTTATCTTCCGGTAGTCCTCGGAGTCGCCGGTCTGGGTGCCGATGATAACCACCTCCATTCCCAGCTCCTCGAAGCCCTTCACCAGCGAGACGGCCTTGGCAGCCCCGCCCATGTAGATGGCTGCCTTCTTTCCCTGCACGCGAGCACGGTGGCAGGCGATCCTGGGCATGACCCGGGCAGTCTCGCGCTCGATTATCTCCTCTGCCCTGTCCATCAGAGACGGCTGGCCAAAGTGCTCGGCGGCAAGCCGAAGGGCATTGCTCATATCTCCGAGGCCGAAGAAGCTGATGCGCCTGTAGGGAATGCCGAACTTCTCCTCCATCTTCTTGGCCAGGTAAGTCATGGAGCCGCTGCACTGGACCAGGTTCAAGCGTGCATGATTCGCCCGCTCTATCTCTTCGACCCGGCCGTCTCCAGTGAACGTTGCGACCACCTCCAGGCCCATCTCCTCCAGGAGGGGCTTGATGGCCCAGAGGTCTCCGGCGACGTTATACTCACCCAGCAGGTTTATGGTGTACGGGCTCCTGGGCTCGTAGTCTCTTCTTCCGATCAGCTCGAAGAGGGCATTGCAGGCGGCCTTGTAGCCCTCGTTCTTGTTTCCTTTGAAGCCCTCGGACTTGACAGGAATTACTGGTATTCCGAGCTCTTCTGCCGCCTGGCCGCAGACGGCCCTGATATCGTCTCCGATGATGCCCACGATGCATGTGGAATAGACAAAGATGGCAGGAGGCCGGTATTTATGGGCCAGCTCCCGTATGGCTGTAGCCAGCTTCTTCTCGCCGCCGAAGACCACATCCAGCTCCTTCATGTCCGTGGAGAAGCTCTCTTGTAGAGAGTCGGTCCGGAGGTAGAGCTGCCTCTGATGTCCCAGGTGTAGCTGGCGCAGCCTATGGGGCCGTGCACCAGATGAAGAGCGTCCGTGAGGGGATTGAGTACAACCCTGGCTCCTGAGTAGACGCATGCTCTCTGGCTGACGGCACCGGCCAGGCTCTCATTGCTGCAGGAAAGGGACATGGGATCTGAGCCCGCTTTCCGGGCTATATGCCCCTCCCGGCCTTCAAAGGTCTTGATTACGCTCATAGTAGTTGTTTCCTATCAGATTCCTTACAGGATCATCTCGAAATGAGTGTCGTCCGAGTCTCTGTCACGTCTTTCCAGGAAGGCGTTGCCAATCATCTCCACCAGGCGAGCAGTTCCGGCATAGCCGATGATGGGGAAGTAATGCAAATTGGCCCGATCAGTGATGGGGAAGCCCACCCGCACCAGAGGGATATCCTCGGCTCTTGCTATCAGCTTACCATAGGTATTGCCGATGAGCATATCCACCGGATTGTTCTTGATCTTCTGGTGCAGGAGGAAGGTGTCTCCCACTATCGCTTCGCAATCGGGTGCCACATTATGAATCTCCTCTTCAAACTTCTTGTCCGGAGTGCCCGTCAGCGCGTATGCGGGATTCATGCCCATCTCCACGGCCAAACTCACCAGGCCGATGACTGTGTCCGGGTCCCCGAAGATGGCCACGCTCTTGCCGTGGAAGTGCGGATGGGCATCGGTCATCATGTCCACCAGTCTGCCTCTCTCGTACTCTATCTCTCTCGGAATTGGGACATTCATGAGGCTCGAGACGTTCATCACAAAGGCATCGGTATTGCGAATGCCTATGGGCATGGGGCCGATGACGGCAGGGATCTGGAACTTGCCTTTCAAGACCACAGCACCCGAGGCTCCGGCAGTCCTTCCCAGAGCAATGGTAGCGCGGGAGTTGCCGGCGTCCACCAGATCCGGGATGGTAGTTCCGCCAGGCGGATAGACGCCGCCGGACTCGGGTGTCAGCGGCGCGTCGAAGACGTCAGTGGTGTCAGGGAATATGATGTAGCCGACGCCCATGATGCCTAAGATCCTCTTGATCTCACGAATGTCTCCCGGGTCAACGAAGCCGGGAATGACGTTCAGTTTGCCATTGGGCGAGCCTTTGCGGGCAAAGCTCTGGGCGATGGCCTTGACGGCATTGTCGTAGCCGGTGATATGCGAACCCACATAGCTGGGGGTGCTGGCAATAACGACGCGCACTTTGGGGTCGAAGAACTCCTCTCCTTTGATCTCTTCCATGAATGAGGAGACATCGTCGCCTATGGTCTCAGAGGAGCAGGTCGTATTGATGGCCAGAACATCGGGATGATAGATGTTCACTACGTTGTTGACCGCCTCCTTGAGGTTGTTTCTGCCTCCGAAGACCACGGAGTCCTCAGTGAAGGAGGAGGTCGCAGCGAGCGTCGGCTCGCGGTAGTGGCGGGCCAGCACCATGCGCAGGTACGAGCTGCACCCCTGCGAGCCGTGGGTGATCGGCATGCAGTTGTGGATGCCTTTATAGGCCAGGATGGCGCCGATGGGCTGGCAGATCTTGGCCGGGTTTATGACCAGGATTTCTCTTTTCGCCATCTCTTTTGGTGTATAGTCAAGCATTGCTGATCTGCCTCCAGGGCGGAGTTATGAATTTCCAGGTGGGGCTGTTCACAGACATGTCGATGTCTTTGGCGAACTGTACGAAGCCTTCAAAGCCGGTGTAAGGGCCGCTGTAGTCGTAAGAGTGCATCTGGCGGGAGGGGATGTGCATCTTCTGGAAGACGTACTTGTCTTTTATTCCCGAGCAGAAGAGATCAATTCCCATATCCTTTACCAACCGCTCGCACTCATGATGGCTGTAGTCGTCGATCATGATCTGGCCGTCTTTCATATGGGGCAGCAGTCCCTCGTAATCCATGAGCCTCGGAATCTTCTCCTTCTTCTTCTGGAGCGCGGCATTGTCATACGGCGAGACGACGTTCGGGTCGCGCTCGTAGTGGATATCCTCCAGGACCTTGGAGCGTCCGGTGTGGACAATGCTGGATAGTACCTTTCGGCCTTCGAAGTCGTCCCGGTGAGCGAACTCGTAGCCGGCCACGACCACGTCCATTCCAAGGGTCTCGAACATATTCCTGACGTGGTGAGCCCGTGAGCCGCCGACCAGGATCATGACCCTCTTTCCGGCCAGTCTCTTTTTGTACATATCGATGACAGGCTGGACCTTGGCCATCTCCTCGGCGATTATGGCCTCTGTCCTTTTGGTCAGATCCGGATCGTCGAAGAACGCCGCCATATCCCGCAGGGTTTTGACGGTATCCTCCACGCCCAGGTAGTTGACCTTCAGCCAGGGAATGCCGTACTTCTCCTCCATCATGCGATTGGTGTAGTTGATGGAGCGGTGGCAGAGCAGGATGTTCAGCTTGGCCCGGTGGGCTTTGGCGATATCGTGGAAGGAGGCGTCGCCTGTGAAGGGGCTGACGACACGGTAGCCAACTCTCTCCAGCAGATCCTTGACCACCCAGTAGTCTCCGCCGATGTTGTACTCTCCGAAGACGTTCACGTCGAAGGGCCCGGGGTTCTCCAGCTCCTCTGTTCCCACGAGGTGCTCCATCAGAGCGTTGGAGGCTATGTGGTGGCCCGCTGATTGGCTGACGCCCCGGTATCCTTCGCAGCGCACGGGGATGACCTTGATCTGGAGGTCCTCCTCCGCTTTGCGGCAGACCGATTCGATATCGTCGCCGATGAGGCCGATGGGGCAGGTGCAGAAGATTGCGATGCATTGCGGTTTGAATATGGCATAGGCTTCTCGGATGGCAGCCGCCAGCTTCTTCTCTGCACCAAAGACGATATCGGTCTCCTTGACGTCCGTGCTCAGGCAGTAGCCCGAGTAGCAATCCCTGCCCTCTTCCGGCTTCATGAGATTGCGGCGCGTTCCCCAGGTGAAGTAGGCGCAGCCGATGGGGCCGTGGGTGATGTGCAGGATATCTTTGATCGGACCGAAGACCACTCCCTTGGAGCCGGCGTAGGCGCAGCCGCGGTTGGTCAGGATGCCGGGGATGCTGCGGTCGTTGGCCTCGATCTTCTGTTCGATCTCGCAGGAGTCCTTGACGACCACATGCTTTTTTCTGATATCCCGGGTTTTATTGGGAATGCCCGTCACCATTCCTTCGACCGTCTGGCGGCTCCTGGCAATGGTTACCGGCTCTCTCTCGACTCCGCTCATGATATGGCCACGCTCCCTCTCTCGCCAGTTCTTATTCTGATCGACTCCTCTATGGGACAGACGAAGATCCGGCCGTCGCCGAAGTTGCCAGTCCGGTTCACTTTGGTGATCACAGCCACCACTGCCGGCACGAACTCGTCTTCCACCATGACCGAGACCATCCTCTTGGGAATGTACTTCATGCTCTTTTCATCCGATCCGGCAAGCTCTGAGGGGTGAGGGATCACGAGGCCCTTCTGTTTTCCCCGGCCGGTGACCTTGTAGGCGGTGATGGAGGGAATGCCGATGACATCCAGGGCGTTTTTCGTTGCCTCCATCTTGTTCATCTGGATGATGGCCAGAACTTCTTTCATTCTACAGCCCTCGCTGGCCGGTCCTTATGGTGTAGGCCTCCTCGACCGAGTGATACGAAGATCTTGCCGTCACCGATGTTTCCGGTTCTGGCGCTGTCCTCGATGATCTTGATTGCAGACTCCAGCATTTCGTCGTTTACCACCATCATGACCATGGTTTTGGGCAGATTGTCATAGACCACGTTGCCCACCTTGATGCCTTTCTGTTTGCCTCTGCCGAAGACCTCGATGCGGGTCAGGGCTGTGAAGCCGCCCGCCTCCAGGCTATCGGCGACCTTGTCCACGGCTTCAGGCCTGATGACGGCCCGGATCATTTTCATTCTAGAACACCCCATTCCATCATGACTTCCTCAAGCTCTTCGTACTCCATGGGCTTTGGGATAACGAACATCTGGTTCTCGTCCACGGCCTTGGCCAGTGCCAGGTAAGCCTTGGCCTGATCGGAGTCCGGAGCATACTCGATGACGGTCTGCTTGTGAATCTCGGACTGGTGGACAACGTTGTCTCTGGGGACGAACTGGATCATCTGGCTGCCAATCTTCTCGGCGAAGGCGCTAACGAGCTCCCTCTCTCGATCGACGGCGCGGGAGTTGCAGATGATGCCTCCCAGGCGCGTTCCGCCGGACTCGGCGAACTTCTGGATGCCCTTGCAGATGTTGTTGGCGGCATACAGAGCCATCATCTCGCCTGAGGCGACGATGTAGATCTCCTGCGCCTTTCCTTCCCGGATGGGCATGGCGAAGCCTCCGCAGACCACGTCGCCCAGGACGTCGTAGAAGACGTAGTCCAGGTCGTCGGTGTATGCTCCCAGGTTCTCCAGCAGGCCGATGGAGGTTATTATGCCTCGGCCAGCGCAGCCCACGCCCGGCTCGGGTCCACCGGACTCAACACATCTTATGCCGCCAAAGCCGATCCTCATTACATCTTCCAGTTGTACATCGCCTTCTTTTCTCAAAGTGTCCAGAACGGTAGGCTGCCTCTTTCCGTGTCATGAGCATCTTCACTGAGTCTGCTTTGGGGTCGCATCCTATCTGCATGATCTTCTTGCCCATGGTTGAGAGAGCTGCAGTGAGATTCTGGGTGGTAGTCGACTTGCCGATTCCGCCTTTGCCGTAAATGGCTATCTGCCTCATAATACACCTGAATTCATTTTTTGTTAATTTTGATTTTTTTTTGATCTATTCCGGAGACGCCCGGATTTATCTCCGGACTTCAACCATGCCAGAAAGTTGGGAGGAGGCCCAACTTTGAAGGATATGCGCTCGAAATGAAGTGCTTGATCGTGTCCGTTTCGTGTCTGGTCGCCTCACCTCCAAGATAGCAGTGGGAGGCGGGTTATAAGGAACTATTTGAGAATGATGGCGGAGGATATCGGAATTGTGCAGCGGGATTATGAGAAGGTATGAAAAGAGCTTAATTTGGGGGCTATTAGAACAGAAGACAGGGTTGTGTCAACAATGAAGCTTGATCGTGCAAAGTTCCTGTTTAAAAAAATCGAGTTGCCTTCTCTATTGCATGACGCCAGTTGCACTTTTCAAGAAATTATTTTACAGATCCAACTTATCAAATATTCCAAGATGCTAAGATAATTCTTGAAGGCCTTTGTGTCTCTTGCAGCTGAGGGATCTTCACCCAAAGCTTTTTCGTTAGTATCAACAAGCCAATTGTTATGCAACTTCTTGAACCCTGTATTGAATTGGGGCAACAAATGGAAACACCAAATCAGCCAATTGAAATCTACAGAGGAGGGCTTAAGGTCGAATACAAGGAAGTAAGTGTTCGCGGGAAAGGTAGGATTTTTGTTAGATGGCTGCCTATTCCTGAGATGTGGTTTGAGATTTTGTTTTGTGATGAGTGTGGATTAGAATATCCAAAAAAACTAACTTCTGCTGAAGCTGACAATCTCTTGCTGCAAACAGGACCGAATCAATCAGTCAATTGGCTTGAGATCCACGGAATTCCTGAGAATTTTGCGATTCATAAAACACAGTTGTTCCCTAGCAAAGGGAAATTCCGCATGATGCAAAACAGCATCAAAGATCCCAATATCTTAGGTGGAAATATAACCTTTCCTCAACACGACGAAAAGTGCAATCGTGTTATATTTTATCTTGTAAACTTCAAAAATTTTAGAGATTTAAAACTTGCTGAAAAGGCCTGGACTCTATCGATTGATGAAATCAATTTTACCAAACATCCCGATGATGATTCAAACATTTTAGATGGGAGAATGAGAAAAGCAGGTGGATTCATTATAACACACATATGCACTCTGGAACGATTAGGTAAATCTATTTTTCCTCTTTCCGAAGCTATAAATTATTTGAATAAGATCTATTTTTTTACATCTTTTATAAGTGGTACTTGGTGCGGTCCCATACTCGCTCGCGGAATCGTAGACATGAGAACCATTTGGCAAGATGGCGTTCCCGAAAGTCTTACTCCTTGGACATATCATAATGGATGCGTAAAGGGGTGGATGGGAGGAATAGAAGACCTATTTACGAATTTTATGATGTTTTGGGAAGAAAGAGAAAAACAAGAGGCGATGAAAAGTCTAGTACAATGGTATGTGGAAGCGAATCTTAATGCGGGTGGTACAGAAGGATCTATTATCTTGGTCCATTCTGCTTTGGAGCTTCTTGCCAATCTATACGAGTATAACGAAAGACCCGCATATTGCAAGATCCGAAGGCTCATAAAACCCCTTCGAATCAGATCGGAATTGAGCAGTAACCTAATGCGAATATATGATGATAACAAATACCAATTAAGGACAAAAGGGAAACCTGATAAGTGGGATGGTCCCAGCATTTTTTCGGAGATGAGGAATGCCATAGTGCATGCGAAAGACAAGAAGAACTTTAGACCGCAACTTCATGAAATTCCAACGGAGTCAAGAGAGATGGCTTTGGATTTTGGGTTATTATATTTGGAGCTATGCATTTTGAAAATGCTAGGTTATAATGGACAATACTTAAATCGTGTCGATCTAAAATATGAAGATGTCCCTTGGATTTCGAAGGAATGACGATATGGATCTAAAACCACCACTTTCAATCAAAAACGAAAATCTAGGTTTATGAGGGATGAGTCAATCTATAAATTGAAGATCCCTTCCCTGCAAAGGCGGTCTTTCCGGATGCAAGCGCCCCCCCTGACACCAGGCCCGACCGGCCTCCCGGCCCCCAGGCGACAAGCCCACCCGGGCACGCGCGCCCATGCGAGAGCACGCACAATGCTCGGATCTATGGACATTTTCATGATTAGGGGCATCATTTCATTATTTATTCCGTTCCAGCCTTTTTGCCAGCTCATAAACATAGCTACGATCGCCCATCAGTTCCAAATAAACGTCCTCGCCCCTGATGCTGAACAGCACCCTGTCGTTCCCAATTCTCTTGCGATAAAGCCTATGAAGAGGAGGCTTGAGCCTGATCACGTTGCCTTTGAAAGGGTCATTCCTCATTTCATAAAGGTGTTTTAAAATAGCTTTCTGACGGCCGCAGTCTTGCGAATTCAGGTAACCGCTAACGGCATCGGAGAGAAGGACATTATAGCTCATCCTCTTCGAACCCCAGATCAATCATGAGCTTGCTTAAGGGTATGGCCTTGCCTTCTTCATATTGCTTGTCGGCAGATTCAAGCATCTTCATGACGATAGGATCCCGAAGGATATCTTCCGTCTCAGAATCGCCAGCATTCCTACGCAGTCCTGCAACAGGCTCGGCTGGCTTGATGGTTCTTCTTCCCATGCAATCTCCTCTAAGAAAATGTTTTCATCAGGTATAAGGTTTTGGATCTATACGCACCGAAATATATGATCTTCAGACCACTGTTCCCATCTCGCCAGTCCGCCAGACCACGATGCAGCCCGGCCAATGGCCTTTTGACCCAGAAGCGCAAGCCTTGGACCCGAGGTAAAGATGCGGCCCGGTCGATGGGCTGCCCGGCGAGGCCAGCCCACTGCTCGCAAGGATCGTCAAGCCGGAGACTATTCAGTCCTCCGCCGTTAAGTCTCTGTGCGCTCTGCGCCTCTGTGGTATTATCCGTAGTTGTTCGGTTGTAATTTCTGCTAATAATAATGAATTGCCCGTGCTTCCAAAAATCCAGCCCCCCCGAGACTTCCCTTCCCGAGACAAGCCCCCCTGATACAAGGCCCGACCGGCCTCCCGGCCCCAGGCAGCGAGCCCACGCGGGCACGCGCGCCCATGCGAGTGCACACATGCAGCGTATTTGCCAGCAAAACCGGCAACAGTAATTCCGATTAGAGGAACGTAAGATGGCGTCATCGGTAGCTCTAAATATTGATCATGTTCATATATCATTTTACTCTGCTCAGATGACTGGTGCCAACATGAAAATAAAAGCAATCTATGAGAACAATGTGCTCAGGCCTATCGGAGAGCTGGATCTGCCCGATAAAGCTCGGGTCAGCATCACCATCCAAGAGAGCTTTAGCGATCTTCTGGACGAGCTCGGTGAACCGGAAGCCAGGGAAGATGTCGATGCCGTCCTGAAAGAGACGCGGTCGAGAAGATATTATGATTAGGGTGGTTTTAGATTCTTCGGTCCTAATTAAGAGCATCTTCAAACCTTTACGGTCGCTCTCCTCCGATGCCTATTCCAGAGAATTGGAGACACATGAGAAATGCAAAGTCTTAATCAAGTTTATTGAAGGGCAAGATGTGGAAGTTCATGTCCCCAGGGTTTGTATAGTGGAGACTGCTGCCGTTGCCAAACGGCTTGCCGGCAGAGCTCTAGCTGCAAAAGCATCAAAGGGCATCATGAAATCGTATAACATAGCCGAGGAAGAGGCCATTTTCGACATCGCCTGGGATGTGGCATTAGAAACCGGTTGTTCCGGATTTGATTCCTATTTCATAGCATTGGCCGAGAGAGAGGACGCTATTCTATTCACTGACGATTCCGGAATGCATCATCATGCAGAAGATGTCGATGTGAACTCAATCTTGGTGAGGTGCACCGATCTCAAAACGTTGGAACGCATGCTGGAATGATTCTTTCGTAAGGGTTGCCTGCAATTCGAGCAAGGAAGAGATTGATGGTGACGCTTCAACCGAAACCGCCCCGGCATCTGCAGGGCAAGGCGCCCTGACCCCAGGCCCGACCGGCCTCCCGGCCCCCAGGCGGCAAGCCCACGCGGGCAGGCGCGCCCATGCGAGAGCACGCACGGCACGCATGCGCTTGCGGTACTGCACGGCGACGGGCCGATCGATGCTCCTTTTCGCACATAGCGAAAGATATATTTTCATTGGCCGCTTAATAAAAGTCCTATATGTTCAGCGAGTATATCGAGGCTGCACTGGAACGGGCGGTTTACAAGAACATCGATGATGAGGACCCCATCTTCGTCTCAGTGCCCGAACTTCCGGGGCCTGGGCTTCAGGCAAGACCGTTGAGGAAGCCCGCAAAGAGCTTATCTCGGTAATTGAAGGCTGGATAGCTCTCAGGCTCCGAATGGGGAGATCCATACCACCAATTGGCGGCCATACGATAATTGCATCAATTGAACCGGTGAGCGTTATTGAGTAGACTTGTGCCGATATCTGGAGCAGACGAGGATGCGAGTGGGAAGGGACGTTTCAAATCCTTATCTATTTAAACGCAGACTTCCACATGTACTAATGGTACAAGCATAGCGAGAAAAGGATACCAAATGAACCGATTTACAGATCTGAGGGACAAAGTATTGCCCATGCTCAGGCCTTATGTTAAACGCATTGCCGTCTTTGGCTCCTTTGCGAGAGGAGAAGAGACACCGGAAAGCGATATCGATATCCTGGTGGAGCTAAAGGAGCCAGAGAAACGCCCCAGGCTGGGCCTGGGATGGTTCGGTCTGGAAGAAGAGCTCAGCCGCGTCTTGGGGAGAGAAGTAGAGCTGATAGCAGAAGGCTCACTTAGCCCTTATTTGCGACCCTACGCTGAAAAAGATCTGGTTCTGTTATATGAAGAAGGATGATTCAGTCTATCTTCACCACATCATTGATGCCTTTATGCAGATAGAACTCTACATGAATAGTGTCTCTCATGAGGAGTTCTTGCACAACAGACTGCTTCAGGATGGAGTGATAAGGCAGTTAGAGGTGATGGGAGAAGCGGCCCGAAATCTCTCCGAGGATCTACGCAATGAGCATCCTGAGATACCATGGCGCCAGATGATTGGCCTCAGAAACCGCATGATCCATGCCTATTTTAATGTAGACCTGCAGATTATCTGGGAGATTGTTCAAGGGGATATACCCGATCTAAAGCAGAAAATGAAGCAGATCCTTGATGCGATCTGTGAAGAGAACTTAAGGTAATTGAGATAGTCATCATTTACGGTAACCTATCGCCAGAAAGCTACACAACCTGACACCTGCAGCTGCAAAGATTGGCCCGGGCTCGATCTGCCTTCCGTACCCAGAGCATGAGCGGATGAATGCGATTAGGCCCGACCGGCCTCCCGGTCCCCAGCAGGCGACTTAGGGTGCTCCTTCCTTATTTGTCTCTAAGAGCCTCAAAAACATACTTTACCTGAGCCGTCATGGCATCATAAGACCCTTCGGAGATCTCGATAGAGTCCTCGTAATCGCAGGCATTCCTCCACTGTCTCAGTCTGTCCAGGTTGCAGGCAATCCTGGTCATTCCGCTGGATCGAAAATGCTCTCTAATCCGGTGTGGTCAGAGGCATTGCACTTTCCGACAAACCTTTGTTTCATCTGTGCGTAATTTCTGGCATGACAGAATGCGGCGTAGTAGATTCTGCTCATGGAGCATCTAAATGCAGCTTCGGCTGTTATGGGCCTGCTATCCCTGCCCATAAGAGCTTCAGGCCAGATCGAGGTATTCTCGCCAATCAAAGGACATGGAGCTTATAATTCCTTATTTTGGTAAAAGAAAATCTGTAGTCACCAAGAGCCATCCCGATGCAGAGCCCAGGGCCGGTTCGAACTCTGCCATGGCTTCATCAAAACAGTCCAAAATCCGTTCTTCGTAAACATTCTTTCGAATATAAAGTATTGGATATTCATCATGAATTTCTGGATCACGGTAAATCTCCAAAAAGACCTGAATTGAAGAAACACTCTTCGGGGTGGAATCCTTTGGTCAAGTGGCAAGTTCTTTCGATCCGTAGGAAATGTGACTGCTGATACAATCAAGCACTATATTGGGAATTTGGGAATCCCAGGGGAAACTGAAAGCGGAGTTCCAATCGTATGGATCAAGGGGATCAGGGCAACGAAAAGCTCGACGATTTCTGGATTCCATAAAACCGGGCGCGAGGGCGTGCGGCCTGAAGCATACCGCATCCTTTAGGTTGGGGTGGCCGCACGCAGTTTGATTTTTAATTTGGTTATTATTTTTAATCCTATTGGCATCAAGCGAAAGCCTTTAGCTTCTCAGCCTGGCCAGCTCTTCTCTCCACCAAGAGGGCAGGGCCGGATGGATGCTATGTCTCGCGGGCGACCTGAGCAGAAGTTTGCCGCTCTCAAGCTCAGCTACCACCGATATCTTGAATTCTTGTCATAGCGCCGCCCCGTCTTTTTCATATACTTCCCTCCATGAGTTGATGTTGCTTAACTCATTGTCCACTCGGAGGGGGTTCACTCCATTTCAGTCATCCACTCGATTCAAGGAACGCTTGAAATGAAGCCATTCATTACTTTGAGAACTTTGATTGCAGGCGCTAAATATTTTTCAGCACAGTCTGCAGAAGTTCACCTCTATGTTGCCATCGACAAATAAGGCATCTTTCTTCGAAATAAAGTTCTTAAACTCAGAAGTCTCCAGGTAGGAGTTTACAGCAGTTTGGTTCCACCAGTTTTCATGGCAAATAAACAAGGATGGATCATCGATCCCCTGATGCAGATCGTATGCTGCATTCCATTCGCCATGGGAACGCGCGAAATCTACAATTGCGAGGAGTTCATTCTTCGCCTGGCCTATCTTTCCAGGCTGAGCTTGCATAATAGAGATCACGCTTATCGTTGAGTTTTCCAATGAGGAATCTTGTGGTGGAGTAATCATTTGTATTTTTAGTACTTCGATGTCTCCGGAAATGAAGCCATTCTTTGATGCCTCAAAAGTCGCGTATCCTGATGAATTTAGATGGTCACCATAGGCAGTAGCTGAGTTCCAATTCTCGTAGAGAATGTATGAAGAGCTGTTGTTAGATGAACAATTATAAACTTTGAAAATTTCACAGCCATCTTCTGCAAGTGAATTTGCCGCTAATGTGAGCGGCGCAGATTCGGCAACCGATTCCAGTCCGCTCATCACTGGCACTTTCTTTTTGACAGCAAATGGATAGATGGGCTCGACTAAAGTGTCTGTAACATTTTCAGTAGACTTGACAAGGCTGCAGAAGTTCACCTCTATGTTGCCATCGACAAATAAGGCATCTTTCTTCGAAATAAAGTTCTTAAACTCAGAAGTTTCCAGGTAGGAGTTTACAGCAGTTTGATTCCACCAGTTTTCATGGCAAATAAACAAGGATGGATCATCGATACCCTGATGCAGATCGTATGCTGCATTCCATTCGCCATGGGAACGCGCGAAATCTACAATTGCGAGGAGTTCATTCTTCGCCTGTTCTATCTTTCCAGGCTGAGCTTGCATAATAGAGATCACGCTTATCGTTGAGTTTTCCAATGAGGAATCTTGCAGTGGAGTAATCATTTGTGTTTTTAGTACTTCGATGTCTCCGGAAATGAAGCCATTCTTTGATGCCTCAAAAGTCGCGTATCCTGATGAATTTAGATGGTCACCATAGGCAGTAGCTGAGTTCCAATTCTCGTAGAGAATCTATCAAGAGCTGTTGTTAGATGAACAATTATAAACTTTGAAAATTTCACAACCATCTTCTGCAAGTGAATTTGCCGCTAATGTAAGCAGCGCCAAGTTGGGCAACCGATTCCAGTCCGCTCATCACTGGCACTTTCTCGACGACAGCAAATGGATAGACGGGCGCGACTAAAGTGTCTGTAACATTTTCAGTAGACTCGGCAATTTCAGCCTTTGCATAAGACCCTGCATTAATAGTATAGTCAATCCTTCCTTCTGTCCTTATGGTGTGTCCCATGGCAGGTGCAATAATAATTAATGCAAGCATAAATGTGATTATGGCGGTAAAGATTTTTCTCATAACGAAACCACCATTTTCTCCGGTACTCCAACTGATTCTTTGTGCAAGAAGACCCATTCCCGCAATACATTTAGAACGTTTACTCTCGTCATCGGTTCACCCTATCCTTAACTTTACTTATGAGCCGATCTCATAAATTCAAGTTAGTGCTTAAGTTAGTTTATTACATATAAAAGTTATGGCTTTAGCGAACTAACATGACATCAATTTAGTGCAATGTTAGTTCGCTAAAGCCATAACTTTTATATGTAATAAACTAACTTAAGCACTAACTTGAATTTATGAGATCGGCTATAAGTAAAGTTAAGGATAGGGAAAACCGATAAGGTAAACGTTCTAAATGTATTGCGGGAATGGGTCTTCTTGCACAAAGAATCAGTCAAAGTGCCGGAGAAAATGGTGGTTTCGTTATGAGAAAAATCTTTACCGCCATAATCACATTTATGCTTGCATTAATTATTATTGCACCTGCCATGGGACACACCATAAGGACAGAAGGAAGGATTGACTATACTATTAATGCAGGGTCTTATGCAAAGGCTGAAATTGCCGAGTCTACTGAAAATGTTACAGACACTTTAGTCGCGCCCGTCTATCCATTTGCTGTCGTCGAGAAAGTGCCAGTGATGAGCGGACTGGAATCGGTTGCCGAATCTGCGCTGCTTACATTAGCGGCAAATTCACTTGCAGAAGATGGTTGTGAAATTTTCAAAGTTTATAATTGTTCATCTAACAACAGCTCTTCATACATTCTCTACGAGAATTGGAACTCAGCTACTGCCTATGGTGACCATCTAAATTCATCAGGATACGCGACTTTTGAGGCATCAAAGAATGGCTTCATTTCCGGAGACATCGAAGTACTAAAAACACAAATGATTACTCCACCACAAGATTCCTCATTGGAAAACTCAACGATAAGCGTGATCTCTATTATGCAAGCTCAGCCTGGAAAGATAGAACAGGCGAAGAATGAACTCCTCGCAATTGTAGATTTCGCGCGTTCCCATGGCGAATGGAATGCAGCATACGATCTGCATCAGGGTATCGATGATCCATCCTTGTTTATTTGCCATGAAAACTGGTGGAATCAAACTGCTGTAAACTCCTACCTGGAAACTTCTGAGTTTAAGAACTTTATTTCGAAGAAAGATGCCTTATTTGTCGATGGCAACATAGAGGTGAACTTCTGCAGCCTTGTCAAGTCTACTGAAAATGTTACAGACACTTTAGTCGAGCCATCTATCCATTTGCTGTCGTCGAGAAAGTGCCAGTGATGAGCGGACTGGAATCGGTTGCCGAATCTGCGCTGCTTACATTAGCGGCAAATTCACTTGCAGAAGATGGCTGTGAAATTTTCAAAGTTTATAATTGTTCATCTAACAACAGCTCTTCATACATTCTCTACGAGAATTGGAACTCAGCTACTGCCTATGGTGACCATCTAAATTCATCAGGATACGCGACTTTTGAGGCATCAAAGAATGGCTTCATTTCCGGAGACATCGAAGTACTAAAAACACAAATGATTACTCCACCACAAGATTCCTCATTGGAAAACTCAACGATAAGCGTGATCTCTATTATGCAAGCTCAGCCTGGAAAGATAGGCCAGGCGAAGAATGAACTCCTCGCAATTGTAGATTTCGCGCGTTCCCATGGCGAATGGAATGCAGCATACGATCTGCATCAGGGTATCGATGATCCATCCTTGTTTATTTGCCATGAAAACTGGTGGAACCAAACTGCTGTAAACTCCTACCTGGAGACTTCTGAGTTTAAGAACTTTATTTCGAAGAAAGATGCCTTATTTGTCGATGGCAACATAGAGGTGAACTTCTGCAGACTGTGCTGAAAAATATTTAGCGCCTGCAATCAAAGTTCTCAAAGTAATGAATGGCTTCATTTCAAGCGTTCCTTGAATCGAGTGGATGACTGAAATGGAGTGAACCCCCTCCGAGTGGACAATGAGTTAAGCAACATCAACTCACGGAGGGAAGTATATTAAAAAGACGGGGCGGCGCTACGACAAGCATTCAAGATATCAGTAGTAGCTGAGCTTGAGAGTGGCAAACCTCTCGCTCAGGTTGCCCGCGAGCATAGCATCCATCCGGCCCTGCCCTCTTGGTGGAGAGAAGAGCTGGCCAGGCTGAGAAGCTAAAGGCTTTCGCTTGATGCCAATAGGATTAAAAATAATAACCAAATTAAAAATCAAACTGCGTGCGGCCACCCCAACCTAAAGGATGCGGTATGCTTCAGGCCGCACGCCCTCGCGCCCGGTTTTATGGAATCCAGAAATCGTCGAGCTTTTCGTTGCCCAGATCCCCTTGATCCATACGATTGGAACTCCGCTTTCAGTTTCCCCTGGGATTCCCAAATTCCCAATATAGTGCTTGATTGTATCAGCAGTCACATTTCCTACAGATCGAAAGAACTTGCCACTTGACCATAGGTTTCCACCCCAATAGTGTTTCTTCAATTCAGTCTTTTTGGAGATTTACCGTGATCCAGAAATTCATGATGAATATCCAATACTTTATATTCGAAAGAATGTTTACGAAGAACGGATTTTGGACTGTTTTAGATGAAGCCATGGCAGAGTTCGAACCGGCCCTGGGCTCTGCATCAGATTTTCTTTTACCAAAATTATGAATTATAAGCTCCATGTCCTTTGATTGGCAGAAGAATTCCTGGTCTCGCCCGAAGCCCTGATCGACCGCCATAGCAGATCCATAACAGCCGAAGCTGCATTTAGATGCTCCATGAGCAGGAATCTATCCTACGCCGCATTCTGTCATCACAGAAATTACGCACAGATGAAACGAAGGTTTGTCGGAAAGTGCGATGCCTCTGACCACACCGGATTCAGAGAGCATTTTCGATCCAGCGGAATGACCAGGATTGCCTGCAACCTGGACAGACTGAGACAGTGGAGGAATGCCTGCGATTACGAAGGGACTTCTTGTCCAGATCTCCGAAGGGTCTTATGATGCCATGACAGCTCAGGGGCAAAGTATGTTTTTTGAGGCTCTTCAGAGACAAATAAGGAAGGAGCACCCTAAGTCCGCCTGTGGGGGCCGGGCCGGTCGGGCCTAATCGCATTCATTCGCTCCTCCTTGGTGCGGAAGGCAGGTCGAGCCTCGGGCCAATGTTTCAGCTGCAGGTGTCAGTTTGTGTAGCTTTCTGGCGATAGGTTACGATAATCACGACTATCTCGATTACCTTAAGCTCTCTTCACAGATCGCATCAAGGATCTGCTTCATTTTCTGCTTTTTGATCCGGTATATCCCCTTGAACAATCTCCCAGATAATCTGCAGGTCTACATTGAATAGGCATGGATGATGCGGTTTCTGAGGCCATCATGGCGCATGGTATCTGAGGATGCTCATTACGTAGATCCTCGGATAGATTTCGGGCTGCTTTTCCCATCACCTCTAACTGCCTTATCACTCCATCCTGAAGCAATCTGTTTCTCAAGAACTCTTCATGTGAAACATTATCCATGTAGTGCTCTATCAGCACAAAGGCATCAATGATGTGGTGAAGATAGACAGAATCATCCTTCTTCATATAACAGAACCAGATCTTTTTCAGCGTAGGGTCGCAAATAAGGGCTAAGTGAGCCTTCGGCTACCAGCTCTACTCTCTGCCCAAGATACTGCTGAGCTCTTCTTCAAGGCCAACCATCCCAGACCCAGCCGGGGGCGTTTTTCCGGGTCTTTTAGCTCCACCAGGATATCTATATCGCTTTCCGGTGTCTCTTCTCCTCTAGCAAAGGAGCCGAAGACGGCAATACGTTTAACATAAGGCCTGAGCATGGGCAATACTTTGTCCCTCAGATCTGTAAATCGGTTCATTTGGTATCCTTTTCTCGCTATGCTTGTCCATTAATACATGTGGAAGTCTGCGTTTAAATAGATAAGGATTTGAAACGTACCGTCCTACTCGGATCCTCGTCTGCTGCAGAAATCGGCATAAGTCTACTCAATAACGCTCACCGGCTCAATTGATGCAATTATCGTATGGCCGCCAATTGGCGGTATCGATCTCCCCATTCGGAGCCGAAGAGCTATCCAGCCTTCAATCACCGAGATAAGCTCTTTGCGTGCTTCCTCAACTGTCTTGCCTGAAGCCCAGGCTCCCGGAAGCTCGGGCACTGAGACGAAGATGGGTTCCTCATCATCGATGTTCTTGTAAACCGCCCGTTCCAGTGCAGCCTCGATGTACTCGCTGAACATTTTGGGCTTTTATTGAGCGGCCAATGAAATTATATCTTTCGCTATGTATGAAAGGAGGGGCTATCGATTCGGCCCGTCGACCCAGGTTCCCGGCAGTACCGCTTGCAAGCGCATGCGCTCGCTCGTGCGGGCTCTCGCATGGGCGTGCGTGCCCGCGTGGGCTCGCCGCCTGGGGGCCGGGAGGCCGGTCGGGCCTGGTGTCAGGGGGGCTTGCCCTGCAGATGTCGGAGCGGTTTCGGGCAGAGCCGCCATGCAGCAATCTCTTCACTTACTCGAATTGCAGGCAACCCCTTACGAATAGCATCATTCCAGCATGCTTTCCAGCGTCTTGAGATCGGTGCATCTCACTAAAATTGAGTTCACATCGACATCTTCAGCATGATGATGCATTCCGGAATCGTCAGTGAATAGAATGGCATCCTCTCTCTTCGCCAATGCTATGAAATAGGAATCAAACCCGGAACATCCGGTCTCTAATGCCACATCCCAGGCAATGTCGAAAATGGCTTCTTCCTCGACTATTTTATACGATTTCATGATCCCCTTTGATGCTCTTTCAGCTAAAACTCTGCCAGCAAGCCGTTTGGCAACGGCAGCAGTCTCCACTATGCAAACCTTGGGGAGATGAACTTCCACATCTCGCTCTTCAATAAATTTGATTAAGACTTTGCATTTCTCGTGTGTCTCCAATTCTCTGGAATAGCCATCGGAGGAGAGCGACCGTAACGGTTTGAAGATGCCCTTAATTAGGACCGAAGAATCTAAAACCACCCTAATCATAATATCTTCTCGATCGCGTCTCTTTCAGGACCGCATCGATATCTTCCCTGGCTTCTGGTTCACCGAGCTCGTCCAGAAGATCGCTAAAGCTCTCTTGGATGGTGATGCTGACCCTAGCTTTGTTGGGCAGATCCAGCTCTCCGAGAGGCCGGAGCACATTGTTCTCATAAATTGCTTTTATTTTCATGTTGGCACCCGTCATCTGAGCAGAGTGAAATGATATATGAACCTGATCAATATTTAGAGCTACCGATGACGCCCTTTTACGCTCCTCTGCTCGGAATTACTGTTGCCAGGTTTTGCTGGCAAATACCTGCATGCGAGCACTCGCATGGGCGCGCGTGCCCGCTTGTGGCTGCCGCCTGGGGACCGGGAGGCCGGTCGGGCCTGCGATCAGGTGCGCTCGTCTCCGGAAAGGCAGTTCCTCGGGGGGGGCTGGGTTTTTGGAAGCTGTGGCAATTCGTTATTATTAGCAGAAAATTATAACCGAACAACTACGAATAATACCACAGAGGCGCAGAGCGCACAGAGACAACGGCGGAAGACTGAACAGTCTCCGGCTTGACGATCCTTGCGAGCTGTGGGCTAGCCTCGCCGGGCAGCTCATCGGCCGTGCAACATCCTTGCCTCGGGTCCAAGGCTCGCGCTTCTGGGTCAAAAGGCCGTTGGCCGGGCTGCATCGTGGTCTGGCGGACTGGCGAGATGAGAACCGTGGTCAGAAGATCATATATTTCGGTGCGTATAGATCCAAAACCTTATACCTGATGAAAACATTTTCTTAAAGGAGATTGCATGGGAAGAAGAACCATCAAGCCAGCCGAGTCTGTTGCAGGATTGCGTAGGAATGCTGGCGATACTGAGACGGAAGATATCCTTCGGGATCCTATCGTCATGAAGATGCTTGAATCTGCCGACAAGCAATACGAAGAAGGCAAGGCCATACCCTTAAGTAAACTCATGATTGATCTGGGGTTCGAAGAGGATGAGCTATAATGTCCTGCTCTCCGATGCCGTTAGCGATTACCTGAATTCTCAAGACCATGACCGTCAGAAAGCTATTTTAAAACACCTTTATGGAATGAGGAATGACCCTTTCAAAGGCAACGTGATCAGGCTCAAGCCTCCTCTTCATAGGCTTTATCGCAAGAGAATTGGGAACGACAGGGTGCTGTTCAGCATCAGGGGCAAGGATGTTTATTTGGAACTGATGGGCGATCGAAGCTATGTATATGAGCTGGCAAAAAGGCTGGAACGGAATAAATAAAGAAATGACGCCCCAATCATGAAAATGTCCGTAGATCCGAGAATTATGCGTCTCTCGCATGGGCCGTGTGCCTCGTGGTCTTGTCGCCTGGGGGCCGGGAGGCCTGTCGGGCCTGGTGTCAGGGGCTGGCTTGCATCCGGAAAGACCGCCTTTGCAGGGAAGGAATCTTCAATTTATAGATTGACTCATCCCTCATAAACCTAGATTTTCGTTTTTGATTGAAAGTGGTGGTTTTAGATCCATATCGCCATTCCTTCGAAATCCAAGGGACATCTTCATATTTTAGATCGACACGATTTAAGTATTGTCCATTATAACCTAGCATTTTCAAAATGCATAGCTCCAAATATAATAACCCAAAATCCAAAGCCATCTCTCTTGACTCCGTTGGAATTTCATGAAGTTGCGGTCTAAAGTTCTTCTTGTCTTTCGCATGCACTATGGCATTCCTCATCTCCGAAAAAATGCTGGGACCATCCCACTTATCAGGTTTCCCTTTTGTCCTTAATTGGTATTTGTTATCATCATATATTCGCATTAGGTTACTGCTCAATTCCGATCTGATTCGAAGGGGTTTTATGAGCCTTCGGATCTTGCAATATGCGGGTCTTTCGTTATACTCGTATAGATTGGCAAGCAGTCCAAAGAGAATGGACCAAAGATAATAGATCCTTCTGTACCACCCGCATTAAGATTCGCTTCCACATACCATTGTACTAGACTTTTCATCGCCTCTTGTTTTCTCTTTCTCCCCAAAACATCATATTTCATTTTAAATAGGTCTTCTATTCCTCCCATCCACCCCTTTACGCATCCATTATGATATGTCCAAGGAGTAAGACTTTCGGGAACGCCCTCTTTTCAAATGGTTCTCATGTCTACGATTCCGCGAGCGAGTATGGGAGCCACACCAAGTAACACTTATAAAAGATGTAAAAAAATAGATCTTATTCAAATAATTTATAGCTTCGGAAAGAGGAAAAATAGATTTACCTAATAGTTCCAGAGTGCATATGTGTGTTATAATGAATCCACCTGTTTTTCTCATTCTCCCATCTAAAATGTTTGAATCATCATCGGGATGTTTGGGTAAAATTGATTTCATCAATCAATAAAGTCCAGGCCTTTTCAGCAAGTTTTAAATCTCTAAAATTTTTGAAGTTTACAAGATAAAATATAACACGATTGCACTTTTCGTCGTGTTGAGGAAAAGTGATTTTTCCACCTAAGATATTGGGATCTTTGATGCTGTTTTGCATCATGCGGAATTTCCCTTTGCTAGGGAACAACTGTGTTTTATGAATCGCAAAATTCTCAGGAATTCCGTGGATCTCAAGCCAATTGACTGATTGATTCGGTGCCTTGTTGCAGCAAGAGATTGTCAGCTTCAGCAGAAGTTAGTTTTTTTGGATATTCTAATCCACACTCATCACAAAACAAAATCTCAAACCACATCTCAGGAATAGGCAGCCATCTTAACAAAAATCCTTTCTTTAAAGCAAAGACTTACTTTGTTGTATTGCGACCTTAAGCCCTCCTCAGTAGATTTCAATTGGCTGATTTGGTGTTTCCATTTGTTGCCCCAATTCAATACAGGGTTCAAGAAGTTGCATAACAATTGGCTTGTTGATACTAACGAAAAAGCTTTGGATGAAGATCCCTCAGCTGCAAGAGACACAAAGGCCTTCAAGAATTATCTTAGCATCTTGGAATATTTGATAAGTTGGATCTGTAAAATAATTTCTTGAAAAGTGCAACTAGCATCATGCAATAGAGAAGGCAACTCGATTTTTTTAAACAGGAACTTTGCACGATCAAGCTTCATTGTTGACACAACCCTGTCTTCTGTTCTAATAGCCCCCAAATTAATCTCTTTTCATACCTTCTCTTAATC
>CAWCSK010000003.1:0-116251 GCA_963798205.1 uncultured Methanosarcinales archaeon | reverse complement strand
CCTTTAAACCTGGAGAAATGACCATTCTGAAAGGTGTCGACTATATCTACACCACAATTCTCACCATCAAAATCGCGTTTCTGCTGCTTGCTTTCCTAATGTACTTTGGAATAAACCTCCTATTCACGGTGCGGCTGAGAAGAGTCCTAAGCAAAAACAATGTAAAAACCTCATTTGGTAAAACATTACTCGCTCAGTATGCAGGCATGCTAACCAGCGACGTCACACCCGGTCGCTCAGGCTACATCCTCACACCCCGTTCAACTCAAGAGATCAAAATGTACCGACATCAAAAAGTCTCTCAAGCGTTCTAGGCATTCAAACATTTGAATTTCTAATTAAAGTCGTCGGCGGAATCGGCGCAGTAATACTTTTAGTCACCACAGTCCCAGCAAGCACATGGGGCAATGTTTTCCATCATGTGCAAATAGCTGGAGTGAATGCAGGTTTGATAATCGCTATTCTTGGCATAAGTTTGATGATGGTTGGCGCAATCGTCCTTGCTGGCTTCACCTGCCCGTAACGAGCCATCTCCTTATTTGACCGAATCGCCAACTCGCGATTTCTCAAAAGATTCACTGGCGGCTTGATGGGTAAGCTTGAAGAATACAAAGAAAGCTCTGGCAGCACGAGCAAAGCCATCCCGGAAATATTGGCTTTGACCAAGTGCATGCTGGGTCATAAAAGGTTTTGAATGGTGGTTTTTAGGTTACGCCTTAGGAATCTCACAATTAACGTGGTCGTGGTGGCTAGCCTTTTTCTTGATCCACCCATTAGTAACTGCCCTCGCTTTCATACCTATTACTCCAGCAGGCATAGGCGTGCAGGAATTCGGAATAGTCGGGAACCCCTGGCGTCCTCGGAGTTGCAGCTCCAATAGCAGGCGTATTCGCTTTACTAGCCAGGGGCTTACTCATATTCGAAGACCTTGCAGGTGTTCCGCAGATTGCGAAGTCAACAAGCCTAATCTTTTCTCACAAAAAACCCGAGGGAAAACAGAGCCAAAACCCGGCCGACCACCCTCACCCCACTTTAACAGTAGCCTTCACGTTTAAGTTTTAATCTTTCATTATTCATTATGGGAGGAACGCGCGCTTATGGCTTCAGAGTTTTCAATAAGGCAAATATCGCCGAGTGATGCAGGCAGGCTTAGAGAAATAGTAGCTTTATCTTTTTCCAAGTTAATGGGTTTCTTTGCCATCCGCAGCTTATTTTCAGATGAAGGGCAAGTGCTGGTAAGTGAGGCGCAAGGAACCGCGGTTGGCTTTGTTAAGCTGATCGAGTTCCAAATAGGCCCCAGCAAATTCGGTTGCATACTTTGGATCGCTGTTCACCCAAATTTTCGCCGAAAATGTGTTGCAAGCACACTTACGACCGAGGGGATTCAGCGTCTCAAAGTAGATGGTGCAAAAGCAGTTTTTGCTTCCACGCAAAGACGAAACAGACCTGCCTTGAGTGTGCTGAGCCGAAATGGTTTTCGAAGAATGGGTTTCCTCGAGCTATGGCGACTTTTCAGTTGGCGGATATTTGAGTTTTACGGGGATATTTGGCTTGCCCCAGGTGAAATTGTGTTAATGCAAGATTGGTTAAGTTGAAGAATCAAGTTATTGGGCTAAGCCTTTTGAATTTTTGCTATCAGCATTTATGGAAATTAATAGATCGAAGAAAATTTTGTCCAAAGCTGTTCGCTTTAGTACTCCGGACACGAATTTTTTGAGCTATCAAAAAATCTAATTTAACCATTGTTTTTCCATTGTTCATTGTATATATTTAAATCTCAGAGTATTGTGTACACAGAAATATGCCAGGCTACTATGGGAAAAAAAATCTGGACAAGAAAGTATATACAATTATTTTCAGATAAATATTATTTATTATCATTTCAGACAAATATCGTTCTACCAATTAAACATATTACTGGTTCACTAAAAAGTTCTGTTGCAGATAAATTAAATTTGTTCATGAGCGCCTTGGCTATGCCCGCTGCAAATTTGACTCCGCCCTTGAGGCAGCTTTAATGTTCAAAAACAAAAGTTTTTGTGGAGAGACACAGCATGATTGTTGAAGCTATCATCGCGTTTATATTAATATTCATTTCAACACTTGCAATCTACAATTTAGGCAAAAGGTCAGCCCCTAAAACCACAACAAGCGAAAACGAGCAAGCATCATACGCTTGCGGAGAAAAGCGTCCTTCTTAGGGTTAAAAGTCAACGTATCGCTATATAAGTACCTAATTTACTTCGGATAATTTTCGACTCAGCAATACTTTTACCCGCTTTTGCCTTTACTCTTATCAGGCACAACCCGCTTCTTTTGATTCCTTATCTTGGCATTATCCTTGTCGCAAGCTTGATTTGTTTAGAAGGAGGTAACGACTAATGGCAGATACCGTAACATGGGCAAGAATAAAGTCACCTTGGGTACTGCATTTTAACTCAGGAGCCTGCAACGGTTGTGACATCGAAATAGTCGCGTTGCTTACGCCAAAGTACGATGTTGAACGTTTCGGCATAAAGCTTGAGCCTTCACCACGACATGCTGACGTCTTGCTGGTAACAGGATGCGTCACTCAGCAATGTGCAGAACGACTAAAGCGAGTCTACGATCAAATGCCGCAACCTAAATTTGTCGTAGCGATCGGTGCATGCGCTGCAGTGGCGGTGTTTTCGAAGGAAACTATAACGTGGTAGGCGGAGTAGACAAAATTCTCCCAGTTAATGCGTACATACCTGGATGTGCGCCGCGTCCAGAAGCAATCATAGATGGGTAGTGAAGCTTCTAAACGCTTTAAATCCGTCTAAACCAAAGAAGCAACCGAAACGGGAAAAACAGCCTCAGTTTCCTAAGGAAGAAGCAAAACTAATTGTTGCCCAACCAGAAGTGCTTGTGAATCTATAGAAGCTAAACCATCAGTAAAGGAGACAAAACCGGATGCCAAACAGTGAAATTGATATCAGCGTGATTGAATCTAAACTTAAAGATAAAGTCCAGATTCAACTTGGTCGCCTTGGCACAGCCGCCATAAACACCAGCAATGGCTTGCACAGAGATGTACTAAAAGTCATGCTGGAGGTTGATGAAAAAACTGGCGTCACTGCTATAACCGGTTTAGACCTTGGAGCAAATATAGGCTTATTATATCACATACATACCGCAAAAGATTTTTTCGGCATATGTACAGAGGTGCCAAAAGAAAACCCCAAAATCCAAACAATAATTGACATTATTCCAGGTGCAGCACTTCATGAATTGGAGGTGGCAGATCTTTTGGGAGTTGTCTTCGAAGGCAATCCAAGTCCTCGTCACTTCCTTTTTTCCGAGTATTGGCCTCAAGGCGTTTATCCATTAAGAAAGGATGTTAAAGCAAACGAAATAAAACTAAACCCAGCGTCGGTGGAAGAAAACAAGCCGCCAGAGACTGGGCGACTTGTTAAACTTATTATTGGCCCACACCCCAGCATTGCTGGAACCAGAAAAATTCTCCGTAACAGTTGATGGAGAAATAGTAACTAAGGTTGAACCCCGACTTGGCTACGTTCACCGGGGCATAGAGAAAGCAGCTGAGTCTCGAACATATGTGCAGGACATTTACTTGGTTGAGAGGGTATGTGGCATATGCAATCCCTGTCATGCTTATGGCTTCGTAGGCGCGGTTGAGAAAATATTGAAAACTGACGTTCCCCCACGAGCTAAGTACCTGCGAGTAATAGCTTTGGAGCTTAACAGGCTCCACAGTCACTTGTTAACTTTAGGTCATGCAGGCTTACAAACTGTGATACCAAACCTTATTCCAGTATTTCTGGAGAGACCGAGAACCAATCATGGATTTAATCGAGTTAACCAGCGGCAACCGCGTTTACGGATCACTTATGACTATAGGCGGCGTTAGACGAGATCTGAAAGAAAGTGACGCCCCCAAAATCAAAACTGTTCTGGCTGATCTAAGAAAGAGGTTCTGTTCTATAAGAAACTCTACACAAGATGAACGTTCAATAAGAGCTCGTATGCAAGACGTGGGGGTACTCTCAAGAGAAGATGCATTAAAACTATGCGTTGTTGGGGCCAGTAGCCCGAGGTTCAGGCTACGACATCGATGTACGTAAAGATTTTCCCTATGAAGTATATGGTGAAATTCCATTCAAAGAAATAGTATACACTGCAGGCGACACTTGGGCACGAATGAATGTTCGTATGGATGAAATTGAAGAAAGCATAAACATAATCGAGTACGCTCTTGACCATCTGCCGAAAGGACCAATCCGAGTTCAAGTCTCGAGATATGTACTCTGAGGCGAAGCAGTTAGCCGATCGAAGCTCCAAGAGGCGAGCTATTCTATTATGTAAAAAGCAACGGTACGGTTTCCCCAGAACGAGTTAAAATCCGGACCCCAACATTCGCTAACATCCCATTATTCCTGAAAACCGCTATCGGAGAAAGTATAGCAGATATTCCACCGAACTTTGTTAGCTTAGACCCATGCTTCTCATGCACCGACGGGTGATAACTAATGATCGACTTCGACTTAATCCTCAGAATACTAATTTTCCCAGGTTTCACATTCATACTACTGTTAACTTTATTCTGCGATTGGGTTGAACTAAAGTTTGAAGCAAGGATACAAAACCGCGTCGGTCCGATGGTCGCAGGACCGGCGGAATTCTTCAGCCGTTAGCCGACTTCATAAAGCTTCTAACAAAAGAAGATATTGAGCCACGAGATGCTAAAAAAACCGTTTTCAAGTTTGCTCCTCTTGATAGCTTTCACAATTATGGTTTTTGCAATATGTTTCTTGCCTATTGATGGAGCAAGCGTACTTTCTACAAACGGATTTAACGGAGACTTAATTGTTATTTTGGCGTTCTCAACAATTGCTAGTTTCCTATTCTTCCTTTCAGGATGGGCATCTGGCAATCCTTATGGCACCATTAGCTCAGCAAGGGTTTTAACCCAGTTCATCGGTTATGATATTCCGCTTTTCCTTATAGCATTAACACCGGCATTTATCGCTGGAAGTTTAAGCATATTCGTTATACGCCCAAGCCAAACATTTCCATACATCCTTTTAGCGCCCTGTGCCTTCGTGCTTTTTATGATAGCAATGCAAGCGGAACTGGAAAAAGACCCCTTTGACGTTCCCGATGCAGAAAGCGAATTGGTCGGAGGATTAGAAACCGAATATACAGGGGGTAAATTAGCCTTCCTTCACTTGACACGCGACGTGCAGATCGTTTTCGGAGCAGCCCTGGTGGTTGAATTGTTCCTTGGTGGGCCAACGGTCCTGTATTGTTTGGGTACCCGTCTGGTATTCCTTGTGGTTTGTACTTAAGCTGCTGTCAATCGTTATGGTTACAGAATACATAACAACTCTTTTTGCAAGACACCGTATAGACCAAGTACTTTCAGCTAATTGGAGGATAATCTTACCCGCTGCAATATTATCACTAATGCTAACTGTGGCAATTGTAACATGGGTGTATCCGTTGGTGTAAAAAAATGGCGAAACCAAAGAAACCACGCATATCTCCAATGTGGAAAAGAACTATTTCCCACATCTTCACTAAACCAGCCACAACAAAGTATCCCTTCGTGAAGCCTGAGCTTCCCGATGATTTCCGAGGAAAACCGACTACACTATCACATCTTGCAACATGATTAATCTTAGAGGGACAAAACGCGAGATTTAGGTTTCGATGTAAGTCACTTGTTAATACGCATTGTACGGTATGCGCCCGAGATTGTCCGGCATTTGCAATCGAAATAGTAGACGTTGACGGTAAAAAACGTCCTCAATTCGACCTTAACAAATGCATTTTCTGCAATCAATGCGTTGACAGCTGCCCAGAAACGCAATACAAGGCTCATGGGACTATGAGTTAGCAACAACCGACAAAATCTCACTAATATAAGGCCTCAACCAAACGCAAAAGAACGTGCGAAATAATGATCCTTGAAATTTTCTCAATAGGCTTAATAATTTCTGCTTGCCTGGCACTGTTTCTTGATGAAGTTGTATATTCCGTTGCAGCACTATCAGGAACTTTTCTTTTCACGGCATTGCTTTACTTGGAAAACGGCGCGATTTATGCGGCTATTTTCCAGTTCGTCATCGGTGTAGGCACATTGGCCATCTTGTTCCTATCAGGAGAAATGGTGAGTGATAAATCTACAAGGAAAACGTCGCCTACAAAACTCTCAGCCTTGATTGGCGCAGGCGTAGTTTTATCATTGCCTGCAATCTTTCTTTCAGTTTCAGGTTCAACAGGACTATATTCCGACTACTTCTTTTGGGGACGCCTTATGGAACTTAAGCGGCATAGACGTTATTTTGCAAGCTCTTGTTATTTTGACCGTGGCGTTAGGAATTGCTATTATTTTGTTTGAGAAGGAGAAAGGTGGGAAATAATGGACTTTGTTATAATGTCCATTGTAATGATGGCAATTGGCATCTACGGTTTGTTAACTAATCGTCAGCTCCTGAAAGTTTTCATCTCAATAGAGCTAATCGCCATTGGCGCAACATTGAATTTCGTGATGCTTCCTTCTTCGATGGGTCAAGGTTTAGGACAAGCATTTCTGGTATTGGCGTTTTCTACAGATACCGCCGTTAGTGGGGTAGTCCTGGCGTTACTAGTTATTGTAACGAAAAAGTATGGAACAAGCAACATCAATGAAATATTAAAAATGCAAGAAAAAAAACGACAATGAGGCTGAACAATAATGGCGTTTGAAAATATTTCTGCATGGCCACACCTGGCCTGATGAAAAGCTATTGCAAGCCGATCGACTGGTAGCAGGTCACCTGCACCCGGCTGTGAGTCTGAAAGACCCTTTGGGCCGCTCCCTGACTCAGCCCGTATGGGCCAGAACGCATCTCCTGCCCCGAGCAGTGCAAGAGCATTATGGCTTTGCAAGCTCATTGGAGATCATCATCGCGCCCGCCTTCAATGATCTATGCGGCGGCCTGCCTCTAAACGACCTGAAGGAAGAGGATGTGCATGGATCGCTCCTTACAATGGCGGATTGGGAGCAGGCGCGCCTTTATCTGCTGGATGGAACCGACATTGGACGGCTTTTGGAGATAAAAGCGGCTCAAAAGACCTGCGTTTGAGCAGCAAGAGTTATTACCTCTCCCTCCGCATGCTTTTCCGGTAATTTTCAGAGGCGATAAGAAGTGAGTGATAGAGAGAGACTCTTGGAGCTGCTACAGGAGAAGTCCCTGGAGGTGAGGCCGGTCACATTGTCATCAGGCAAGACCAGCGACTATTATCTGGACTGCAAACGCGTTACTTTAAGCCCGGAAGGGGCCTATTTAACCGCCAAGCTGATGCTGGATATGATCCGGCCGGATGTGTCTGCCGTGGGCGGTCTCACCCTGGGTGCAGACCCCATTGTATCATCCATATCGGTCTTAAGCCATATACAGGGCAGAGGTCTGGCGGGCTTGATTGTAAGAAAAGAGCCCAAGAAACATGGCACTATGAATTACGTAGAAGGGCCTGCCCTGGAGACCGGAGCCAAGGTAGCTGTGGTGGAAGATGTAGTCACCTCGGGTGCCTCTCTTCTCAGAGCCATCGATCGTATCGCGGCCGCGGGCTACCAGCCCGTTCAAGCCCTGACCATTATGGACCGCCAGGAAGGTGGTAGATCTGCCGTCGAATCGCGGGGATTCGCGCTGCAGGCGCTCTTCACTCGCGATGATTTAAATATAAATAAATAGGAGCGAGCAAGAGAGGATTTCCGGATACAGCCAATTAACTCCAGTATCCGAATTTCCTAATTACCTGAGAATTGATTTTCCAAGAATTTGGGACAGGAATCTCACTCTGCTCTACCGACCATCTGGCCCGGATTCTTGAGTTGGACTCTGCCCGGGTTGGAAGCTGTTGGGCATTGTATTATTTGGCATCTCTTCTGGTGTGACGCCACCCGAGGGGGGCATCTCGCCGGTTCCTGGATTTATTCCTGGATTAGATCCTGATTTATCCGGGATTTATTCCACTCTGATTAGTTCCAGTTCCATACGGATTTATTCCGGGATTTATTCCACTCTGATTAGTTCCAGTTCCATACGGATTCATTCCGGGATTTATTCCACTCTGATTAGTTCCATACGGATTTGTTCCCAATGGAGTGATGCTTTGGGGCCAGGCAACGGGCACTCCTTGCCCCTGATTGGGCTGCTGCTGCCCCGGCTGGAGCTGGCCTGTGGCCGTGAAAGGAGATTCAAGGCGCAGGTTTCGCCACATTCCCTCTTCAGAATACGATACCTGAGAGGTTACCAGATATGTGCCGCTCTGCACGGCTCTTATAGGATAGCTGATGGGTGCCGTTACCCCTGGATAGAGTTCCGTCTGGGCTCCTGGAAAATTGGTCTCAAGACCCGACGAAAGTCCAGGCGTAATTGAGGCCTGAGTGGCACTGCTGCCGCTATAGGTCAACATCACTGTTACCATTACATTCTCGCCCACATTTGCAGTTGGGGGAACATTCTGGCTGGCCGTCAGTTCTGCTGTTGCCGACCCAAGAAATAGCCCCGCCCCCAAGAAGAGCAAAAGAATATGCATCAATCCCAAATGCTTCATCGATTATACTGTCTCTCGCCAGCGAGATTTAAAGATAGCTGTCATACGAGGTTGATATGAGATTTATTGGATGCTTTGATCCTGTTTTCTCTCCGCCGGCAAGACGCCCGGCCTCTGGCCATACATAAAATACTTATTTGGTTTGAAGATATGCTTATCTGATGGACGTCTCTTTCTCGGCCTGGCGGCACTCGCGCGAAGAGAGTTTGCAGCTCAAAGGAGATAGCTTTTCCTTCCTCTTCGATAGGCGCTACACCAATCGACTCAATAGAATGAGTCGCGTCTTCTTCGAAGCCTACGTCGCTGCCACCAAAGAGCTGGCCGCGCAGGAGGACCGCTTCCCCAGCCTTAGCGAGATAGATGCTAAGATGGAGAGTGGAGCCGTCTATGCATTCAAGGACCGTCTGATGAAGAACACCGAGTTCTTCGAAGAGGTCAAGATTTCAGGCGTCTCCTATCTGGTTCCGCGCGCTCTCAAGTTTGTCGATTCTAACGGTACCTATACCGATCTGATCTTGAGCTTCGAGGAGGGCACAGTGGTGCTGCCTACGCGCAGGAAGACTCCCTTATTGCCAGAGCCGCTGACGTCTTCACCACCAGAAGTTGAGGCGCCGCAATCTCCGGAGCCGGACCAAGATGCCTTGGAGTCAGACGCAGTCTCGGCGACAAATGATTTGCCAGAGACAACGCCTGAATCATATTCCCAGATATTTGATGAGATAACAGAACCTATCGCGACGAATGACGCGTCGTCCCCACCCGAGCACCTGACGGATGAAAAAGACGCGACTATGCCTTCTGCAAAAGAGCCCGAAATGCCGGCCAGCAGCAAGAAAATGAAAATGCCGTCCAAGGCTATTATGTTGCTTGGTTCCGTCACTCTGCTGGCAATTGCCGCCATTGTATTCTATATTAGTTCCTCGATGATCGTGTCACCGATTCAGGTCGAGTACTCGGCTTACCTTTCCAACTCCAGCAATGAGAGCTATCTTGGCCTGGATATCACCAACCCCAAGGGGATGGCCAATGACATAGAGATGACGCTGCCGCCCAATATCGACCAGAGCATAAGTGCGAGAGGCGGCATTGTGACCATCTCTCACGGTTCCAGCACCATGGTGCGAATGAATAGCAGTAGTGATGCCAGCGTGAAGATCTACTTGCAGGGCAACTGGACGACGATTCCTGCAACACTCAGCTTTGCCGCGCCAAATGGTTATGACACCAGCCTCCAGGTTCACGGCAAGGACTACTTCGTCACGCGCAAGAACGAAACCCTGATTCTCAAGTTCAATCTGACAGGGGAAGGCGTAAGATTTGAGCAGAGCTATCTCCGGAAACATTAGGCTGGCTGTAAGAGCGGAGAGAAAGAATGCGGATGCAACTCTGAAAAGAGTAGCCTCACTCGGCCTTCTCGATAGGAGTCGCAAGGTTCTGGAAAGAGGCAGCTATGTGGAGATCCCAGTCACCAAGTCGGTCTCCGGCTGCGAGATGATAGCTCAAGAGAAACCGGACTTCTACAAGAGAACGCCCGATCTCGCCGAAGCCCTGCAGAGCGAGTTGTCCGAGGCAGATCTCGATCTTCTTCCTCGCGGCTGGTATATCCAGGGAAGTGTCATCGTCGTCAAGATCCATCCAGACATTTCACGGCACCAATACCGTATCGGTCAGGCTCTTCTGGACCTTTATCCGCGTTGTTGCACAGTATTGCGCGACTATGGCATCGAGGGCCGTTTCAGGGAGCCTGTGCGCGAGACGATCGCGGGTTTCAAGACGGAGACGGTGCATCGGGAGAATGGAGTGATCTTCAATCTGGATGCCAGAAAAGTGATGTTCTCGGCCGGCAACCTGAAGGAACGCATGCGCATGAGCCTTCTTGGCAAGGACGAGTTCGTTGTAGATATGTTTGCCGGAATTGGCTATTTTACACTCCAGATGGCAGTTCATTCCCGGCCGCGCAAGATCATGGCCATTGAACTGAACCCGAACGCCTACCAATTTCTCTGCCAAAATATCCGGGAAAACCACGTCGAGGATATTGTGGAGCCAATTTTAGGCGACTGCGCAGAGGTGACACCCGTAGGCGTTGCGGACAGAGTCGTGATGGGCATGGTCCGGGTGACGGACAGATATCTGCTGAAGGGCATCCAGGCCTTGCGACCGGGAGGTATACTGCACTACCATCAGACCATTCCCACCGTGATGCACCCGGCCCAGGCGGTGCAAGATGTAACGGAAGCGGCAAAAATTTTGGGGAGGCGAGCCGAGATCCTGAGGTGCGTTCGGGTCAAGAAGTACTCTCCGGGAATGGTTCATGCCGTAGTCGATGCCCGGATCGAGGCGGCTTCTTAGCCAGGACGGGAGCGACATGGAGCCCTGAGTGAATCCGGAATAGATAGCTGAAATAGATAGCTGAATCGTTATGGATCTGAGGGGCAAGGTAAGGGTTTTGTCTTTCTGGCGCCAAGAAGGGAAAGGGAGACAGATCCGTGGAAGGAGAGGCGGATCGATAGATTAATAACCACCTGTTGCAAGGTTAGAGGCGAAGCCCGGTAGTGTAGCGGTCAATCACAGGAGGCTCTGGACCTCCCTACCTAGGTTCGAATCCTGGCCGGGCTACTTTCCATCTCTAAGAATTTCCCATCAAGAGCTTGATAATGCGTTTTTGCGACTCACAAGCTGCTTGAATGGGATAGCAGATTTTGAAAAAGGAGTTCAAGGTTCCAGGCGGTCTCTCTTCATCTCGTCCATGGCATCGCGCGAGAGCCTGATTTCCGCCAGCTGGATGGCACCCATGCTCGAGATCATCCTGGTCATCATATCCGAGACAGTTTTGCCCAGATCTTCCTCTTTGCTGGCCAGAGCCATGGACAATGCGCACCCCAGGTTATAGGCGGTCCAGCTCGCATAGGTAAAATGAACCATCAGATCCTCCATTCCGCCTTCAATCCAGGGACCATCCGAATCAGGACATATCACCCTGGACCTGATCTGACTCAGGCTCTGAACCTCAGCTTCAAACTGAACTAAGCCATCTATCATAATATCACATCCGGGCCACCTTAGAGATAATTGGCCATGCCATATCCGTTTTCAATTACCATTTGGATTATAGTAGTTCTATTGGGCCTTCTTTCCTATTGAAGATTGCCGTGCTTTATGGTTCCCGATGGGATGGTAAAAAGAGGAACTATTTCGCCAGCATATTTCAAATGCATTTAAGTGCGCATACATAGATCCCTTGACGCGAGCCATCAATCCCGCAGCCCGAAAACTAGATATATTCATAATGAATAACAAGTATAATACCGCGTATTAAGTCGAATGGAATTGGACCAAGAGGCCGATTAAGCTAATCCGGTCAATCTTCCTGGCCTTTGGATGATCGATTTTATCCTCCATCAGAGCTTGGATCGATAGATGAATTGGAACCGGAACGCGCCGCTCATTTCCCAGGTGCAGGTCTTCGGCAAGAGGCGAAAAGCGCTTTATGGGCGCAATATCTGTGATCGCCATGGTCCGTGGAAAAGAAGAACGCGGTGCAGGGTGTCAAAGGAGAAGTCAAGAGCAGGCCCCTCATCGACCGATGATTGGGTCCTTGTAAAAAGGGCGCTGTGCAAAATTCCAGTGCTGCCTGGCCGAATCCTAACGCACTAGATGTGAGCAGGATGAGACGTCCGCTTCGTGCGGAGCTGTCCCGATGCTTTGGGCGCTGTGGATCAGCGTTCGTCTTGCCACTATTTTACCTGCTATCGATTGTCTTCGACACCTATCCTCTCATTTTTTGTCGCGAATTTTCCACCGGGGTCTGGCCCAAAATAGGGCATATGGCTCCTTTTTTCGCTTTTCAGCAGAGGCTGAACCAAAAATTTATATCCTATCACTACCCTTAGGTTAGTATACAGAAGTAATCGTGAGGTGAAATCAAATGTGGGACAAGAAATATCCATCAATATTCGATATATTTGAGAATTTCGCCAAAGGTTTTCCCTTTGAGAGGAAGGACAAGTTCGAAGATGACTGGTTCAAAGAGCCATTTGAGGACATGATCGAGAGGTTTGAGGAATCCATGCCTGCGGAATTCAAGAGCTTCGTTCGCGAGGAGGACACGCCCGGTGGAGTATCCCGCAGATACGGTCCCTTCGTCTATGGCTTCAGCTATACTGCAGAGCCTGGAAAGGAGCCCACCTTCCAGGAGTTTGGCAATATCAAGCCATCGCACCGGGGCATAGAGCCAAGCCAGGGCAGAGAGCCTTTGGTCGACGTCATGGGTGAGAAGGATAAGTTCAAGATCTTCATCGAGCTGCCTGGCGTAGACAAAGATAAGGTCAAGTTGGATGTGGCCGAGGACAGCGTGGAGATAAAGACCGAAGACGAGAAGAAGTTCTACAAGATGATAAATCTGGATTCGGCCGTTGACCCGGATAGCGCCAAGGCATCTTACAAGAACGGCATCTTGACGCTCGAGCTGGACAAGAAAGAGAAGAGAAAGGGCAAAGACATCAAGATAGATTGAGACGAATAGAGGCCGGACGCATAAGTCCTGCCCAATGACTCTTTTTTAAACAGATTTGCTCATGCCTACAAGGCAAAATTGCCCGGATTTGACCTAGACGAGAGCTATATAGGATTCACATGATCTAAAATATAGGGACTAAGTCCTGATGAAACACCAATGTGAAAAATAGCTACTTAAGTCACAGAGATCCCAAGTACTGTACATGCAGCGGATGAGTGAGTTCTGGGGGCAGGGATGTGTTGATTGTGGTGAAGACACAAATAATATCTTGTCGAATAATATCTTATCGAGCGTGAGGGGATTGATACGGAGCAAATACGGCGACATAATTCTTCTCTGCTCAGTAGGCGTTGCTTTCTGCATTCTTCTGGCATTCTCAGCAACGGGCTAAGGTATAGGCAAAAGATTGATGTCCCTCTTTATTCCAACATTCTTTTAAATTTGGGCATTAATGAATCAGGTGCAATGGGATTTGCATTGCCAGACGAAAAACCCAAAGCCGATTTATTTCCGCATCATCTATCTCTGCATCATCTATCACCCTAGACACATCTCTATTTCTGATTCTCACACTGCATTTTTGTAGGAGTGCCTTCTGCATAACAAAGATTAAATCACACCCGGTGTTCTAAAACCATAACGAGGATTGGCATGGACAAGAATGAGAAGGTGAATGAACTCGCCCGCAGGCGCGGCTTCCTTTGGCCCGCCTTTGAGCTCTACGGAGGAGCCGCGGGATTTTATGATTACGGACCTCTGGGCGCGCCCGCTGAAGAGGACGCATTGAGGACATCTGGCGGCAGTACTTCGTCATTGCAGAGGGCTTTGCCGAGATCGAAGCGCCCACCATCGGCGTGGAGGGAATCTATCAGGCTTCAGGCCACTTCAGCGGATTTTCCGATCCTCTCACAGGCTGCAAGGAGTGCAAAGAGGTCTACCGGGCGGACCACCTCATCAAGCACATTATCGAGGTCCCGGATGCACTCAATAACGATGAGATCTACAAATGCATCCAGGAGAACGAGATCGGCTGCCCGGAGTGCGGCGGAGAGCTCTCCGAGGTCTACGAGTTCAATCTCATGTTCAAGACCATGATCGGTCCGGGAAACAAGATGACGGGCTATCTGCAGGCCGGAGACGGCACAGGGCATGTTCATCAACTTCCCCACGGCTCCTGCGCTACTTCCGGGACTCCCTGCCTTTTGCAGCCGTGCAGATCGGCAAGTCCTTCCGAAATGAGATCTCGCCCCGCCAGGGTGTGATCAGGCTCCGGGAATTCACTCAGGCCGAGGCTGAGATCTTCATAGACCCGCGGGACAAGACCCACCCCCGCTTCTCAGAGATCAAGGACATCAAGATGAAGTTCTACTCCCAGCAGGCACAGGAGAAGGGCGAAGAGGAGGAGATGACCTTTGGCGAGGCTGTGGAAAAGGGCATCGTGGCCCATCAGACCCTAGCTTACTACGTCGCCAGAACGTACCAGTTTCTCCTGGCGGTGGGCGTGGCTCCGGATAAGCTTCGCTTCCGCCAGCATAAATCGGATGAGATGGCTCATTATGCCGCAGACTGCTGGGACGCCGAGGTCTTCCTGGATCGGCTGGGCTGGATCGAGATCGTGGGAGTGGCCGACGGACCGACTTCGACCTCAAGGCCCATGCGTCCGTCAGCAAAGTCGACCTCCGGGTATTCGTGCATTACGACCAGCCCGTGAAGCGCCAGAAGCTCGTTGTCAAACCCGACTTCAAAGCCCTGGGACCCAGGTTCAAGTCCAAGGCTAAGGCGGTGGGCGAGGCTCTCAAGGCTCTATCTGCAGAGGAGCTGAAAAGTGGCACAAAAGACGACAAGATAAAAGTAATTGTGGATGGAGAGACCATCGAGATCGAAAAGGATCTTGTCACCTTTGAGAGCGTAGAGGAGGAGGTTCGGGGCATAGAAGATCATACCCCATGTCATTGAGCCGTCCTTCGGCATAGACAGGATACTATACACCGTACTGGACCACTCCTACTATGAGGATGTCGCAGATGGTGAGACCCGCGCCGTTCTCAGGTTCAAGCCGGCGGTAGCACCCATTGAGGTGGCAGTCCTGCCTCTTATGGATCGAAAAGAGCTCGTCGCTCCCGCCAGGAAGATCCAGGAGCAGCTTCGCGGCAGGGGCATGCGCGTGGACTATGACACATCCGGGTCTATCGGCCGCAGGTACCGGCGTTGTGATGAGGCGGGAACGCCTTACGAGGTCACCGTGGACTATGAGACGCTGGAGCAGGGAACCGTCACCATCCGGGACAGGGACTCCATGAGCCAGGTCAAAGTTCCCGAGTGGCAGGTGGCAGACAAGCTCCAGGCGCTGCTCAATGCCGACATAAAGTTCCATGAGGCAGGAGACCTGGTCGCCTCAGCGAAGAAAGAGTGAAAGTGGAAAAACGGATAGTGTGAAAATAGTGTCTACAGCCCAGACCGCCCAGAGGGATACAGATTCAGCTTGTGCCTAATCTAACAGCGGAGTGGCGCACAACGCTTGTCAAGGAGATCCGCAGAAAGGCCATCCACATCTCCGGCCTGTCTGTACCCTTTGGTCTCCTCGTCTTCGGCAGGATCTTTACTGCCTCCATGATAGCCCTGGCAATGGTGGCAGCACTGGTTCTGGAAAGGCAGAGACTCAAAGGAAAGATCAGCCTTCCCGAGGTACGAGTCCAGGAGAAGGACAAGGTAGCCAGCTACATTTATTATATCATGGGCAGCCTGCTATGCGTCCTTCTCTTTCCGCTCATGATCGCTGTGACCGCTATGCTGCTTCTCTCTTTAGGCGACACGGTAAGCGGCCTGGTGGGCTCAGTTCTGGCGAAAGCAGATGTGCGGAGCAGGAGAGAGATGTGGTGCTGCAAGCCCATGCCGATTGTCGCCGCCATGTTCTCAGCATGCCTCTTTATCGGCTACCTCGCCTCCGGCATCACCCGCCTCTCCTTCCCGGTCTATTTCGCGGGAGCTGTTGGTGCTACAATTGCCGATTGCGTGGCAATAATCATCCATAACAAGGGTCTGGATGACAACTTCACCATACCAGTATTTTCGGGCCTGCTGATGGTTGCTGCAGCCACCATATTTTAGCGCTATTCTCAGAACGAGCCGTCCTGCGAGCCAGAAGGAGTAGATGGAAAGAGATAGAAAAGGTTTTTTAAAGCATGGGATTGTATGCTTTCAGCGCTCACAAGCGGCAATAGCTGCCTTGTCAAGGGAAACAGGAGGAAAGGAAATGGATATTATTTTGATAGGTCCGCCGGGATCCGGTAAAGGCACACAGGCCAAGATGATCGTCGACAAATACCATGTAAAGCACGTCTCCACAGGAGATATACTCAGAGAGAACGTTCGCAGCGGGACTCCTCTGGGTGTCGAGGCCAAGAAGTTCATGGATGCAGGGAAGCTCGTTCCCGATACTCTTCTCATCGATATCATCAAGGATCGCCTGGCCAAGGATGACGTCAAGGCCGGATGGATGCTGGATGGCTTCCCCCGGACCATGCCCCAGGCAGAGGCTCTGGATAAGATCCTGCCGGCTCTGGGCCAGAAGATCGATGTGGTATTGAACATTGACGTTCCCGATGCGGAGCTCGTCAAGCGCGTCACCGGAAGAAGGATGTGCAAGTGCGGGACGACCTACCATGTGCAGTTCAATAAGCCCAAGGTAGAAGGAAAGTGCGATGCCTGCGGCGCAGACCTCTACCAGAGGGCAGACGACACCGAGGCCACAGTCAAGCAGAGACTGGACGCCTATCACGCCCAGACCCAGCCTTTGATCGACTACTACAACAAGAGGGGCCTCGTCGCCACCGTTCTTGGTGTGGGCGATATCAAGGCCATCTTTGGCGAGGTCGTCAAGGCTCTGGACAAGAAGGCTTAGAACCTGCAAAACTCTTTTTAACAACTTTTTTGGCAATCCAATAGATTTCTTTTTGAAGATGTATCGATAGCTCCTATCCTTATTCAGACCAGATCACATCCTTCTCCACATATGGCCGGATGCGAGGATGCAGTCCCTTTACTGTGACCAGATCCACCTTCCTTCCGAAGAGGTCTTCGAGATAAAAGGAGAGGTCCATGAAGTTACGGAAAGTAGGCTTCTCGAACTCCACCAGTATGTCGATATCGCTGGATTCCTTCTGCTCTCCCCGAGAGAAATGAGCCGAAGATGCCGATCCGCTTTACTGCGAAGCTAGCTTTGATATCCTGGATATGGCTTTTGAGGAGATCCATTGTTTCCATGTCAATCCAGCTCACTAATGGCTTTATGACACTAAAAACGTTGCTCTTTTTGGGGACACCAAAACAGCCAACCGATTCCCTACGGCCCTCGGGCGAGGCCGCTCGTGTGCGCGTGTGCAGGGCTGCTGCTCGGGGGCGTGGGGAATTTCGCAGGCGGAGAAGACCGAATTCTGCGATCCTTAAGCCATCCAGCCTTTCGATGATACCCTATGGGAACATAATCCCGAATCGAAGCCTAAAAGTTGAATAAGCAAAACCACCTATGATATTGCAATGAAGACTCTGAATTACAGAATCCGGCTCGAAAAAGAAGAGGAAGGAGGCTATACCGTGATAGTGCCTGCTTTGACAGGATGCGTTACTTTTGGTGAGACTGTAGAGGAAGCCATTGCCATGGCAAAAGAGGCGATTGAGGGCTATATAGAAACCTTGATCGATTTAGGGAAAGAAGTGCCAACAGATAACGATGTTTTGGAGTACACAGTCTCTGTTGTTGCCCATGCCTAAACTCCCTACTGTAACACCTCAAAAGCTTGCCAGGGCTTTAGAGAAAGCCGGATTTAAGCTGATACGGGTCAAAGGGAGCCATTACTATTACTATAACTCGCGATCGGAAAAGATTGCCGTCGTTCCATTTCACGGCAAAGATCTTCGCAAAGGCACATTGCACGCAATTTTAAAGGATGCCGATTTAAGTCTTGAAGAGCTGCAAGATCTACTATAATGAACCATTGTAGCCCGCATTTCACTCCCCTCAATCCTCTTCTTCCTCCTCCGCCTCCTTTGCCGCCTCCGTCTTGCCCAGCACCTTCGCCACTGAGCCTATGGCCTCCAGGTAGCGCACCATCTGGTCCAGGTAGTTGATCAGGTCCCCCTGGTAGGCGTACATGCCGTACTATCGCTGAAATAGTCGATGATCTCTTCCGGGCTCTTGCCCTCCGCCCGCAGCTCCAGGATGCGCAGCGATATATTCTTCTGGGCACAGCCGCAGTAAGGCGCCTCCTTGCAGGTGCAGCGGAGGAAGTCCTTGGAGAAGTCCATACAGTACTTCTGGATCTTCCTCTCCAGATCGTTCAGGTCGGAGCTGCTCAAGAGGTCCAGGAAAGAGCCGTGCAGCGCACGCTGGGAGATCTGCATGCGCAGCTTCACAGAGATGCGCTCGGCAAACTTCAGGTAAAGGGCCTCGAAGCTCTCCAGGGCCACTGCCACATCCAGTGGAGCCTTGCCTTTCTTGAGCTGCTCTACGATGATTGTGACCTGATCGACGGTCAGGAAATGGGCGGCTGCCGCCTCACCCAGGCGCGTGGGCTCAATGCCTTTGACCAGGCCCGCTTTTGCCAGCGATTTCAGAGAGCTGTCCAGGTCATCCAGCCCCAGGGTCAGCTCGTGCAGCTTCTCCAGCTCCTCCCGGTAGCGCGCAGCAACGGCATTGGCCAGGACCTCTTCCAGCTGCTGCTCCTCGGCGAACTCGGGAGCCACGTCCTCCATCACCCCGTTCAAGAGCAACAGGGCCATCTCGTCCTCAGACTCGCCCCGGGCAGAGGAAAATTTACGGCCCGGCTCGGCCAGAATGTAGACCAGGCCCATATCATGGTAGCCCGGCCGCCCGCCCGGCCTAGCATCTGGTTGAACTCGTGGACGTTCAGCCATTTATGCCCATGGCCAGAGATTCGAAGACCACCTGCGAGGCAGGAAAGTCCACGCCTGCAGCCAGAGCGGCCGTGGTGACGACAGTGTGGATCTTTCCCTGGCCGAAAGCTCCTCAATTCTCTTCCTCTCCGGGTACTGCAGACCGGCGTGGTAGGCAGCAGCTCCCGGAATCGATTGGGCCAGGTTGTAGCAGTTCTTCCGGGAGTTGGTGAATATGATGGTCTGGCCCCGGTAGCCTGTGGACGAGGTCAGCTTCTGGGCCTCCTCGCCAGCTCCCTCAACAGCTTGCGCTTTTCTGGTCCTGAGGTGAATATGAGATGGCGTTCGATGGGCACCGGCCGTACTTCGTACTCTACCAGCGTCGCACCCAGACGTTTGGCAAGCGCGCCAGGGTTTCCCACGGTTGCCGACAGGAAGATGAACTGCGCCTCGCGGCGCAGCAGTTCCTCAGCCGGGCGATCATGCCAGCCAGCCGGTGGCCGCGTTCTGCATCCTCCAGCATGTGAACCTCGTCAATCACCACAGTTCCTATACGCCCCAGGCTCTTCTTGGTGCGTATCACCTGGTCTATGCCCTCGTAGGTCCCTGATATGATGTCTGCGTTCAGACTCTGGGCGATCTTGCGGCCCTTTCCCAGGCGAATGCGGGAGACGCCCACCTTGATGGAAGTCTGAAAGCCCAATTCGTTGTAAGCGGATAGCTGGTCGAACTTCTGGTTGGCCAGGGCCACAAGTGGCACCAGAAAGAGCAGCTTGCCCTTTCCCTTCCAGCAGATTCTTGACCCCGGCCATCTCTCCGACCAGGCTCTTTCCGGTGGCCGTGGCAGAGACGACCAGTTGGTTTCGACCCTCCAGGAGGCCTGCCTGCACCGACCTGGACTGGACGGGCAGGAGACGGGTCAGTCTGCGACGCAGCAACTCCATGAGCTCTTTGGGAAGAGGGATGGACTCCAGCGGCAGAGTGGCCTCTTCACTGCTGGCCGGGATAGTGTCGAACCTCGTCAGCTCCGGCGTTAGCCTCTGCAAAGATAGCAGCCCAATCACATCATCCAGGTTTCGTCTGTTCTTCAAGATCCTGGCCAGATGAGCCTTGGCGGCGCGGCCCAGATGCCGGAAATCCGCCTCTCGCAGCAATTCTGCCGCAGCGCAGTTCTCGCAGATCGTGCACCTTTGTAGGTTATGGCATCCTGCGGCACATAGGTCACCTTAAGCTTCCCAAGACAATGGCTGCAGACCTGAACAAACCGGTATTTGAGCTGATAGGACTCCAGCATCTCCACAAACTTCTTTTCCAGAACAGAGTCGCCGCGGGCCAGATATATGGCATCCAGCCTTGCGGAGCATACGCAATCGCATCCTCCGGTGGAAGGTATTTCTCGGCTTCGGAATCCTTCTTGACCAAAAACTTGAAGACCCTCGGCCCCTGCGGCATATCTTTCAGTCGCAGGTGTCCTTCAAAAAGGATCTTGCTGCCGCTCTGAGGCAATAGCAGTATGCGAGACCTATCTGCCTGAGCTAAAACCTGAAAAGTCATCCCAAAATAGGCGTCACTCTAACGCAAGGTCGATAAGCTCGTATTTCAGTCCTTCGGACTCCAGGCGAGTCAAGAAGCCCCGGGATCTGCTCATCCACGCTGACGATCAAGGAACTGATGCCGTGGTATGCCGCCTCTACTGCGAACTCCTTGGCCCCGAAGATCACATCCGGCTCACGTCCCGCTTTCCGCAGCGCCACCAGGGCCTCGATGCCAAGACACCCCACCATCTTCTCACCCATCAGAAGCCCTTCCAGGATCTTCAAGTCCACCTTTCTCGAGCCTCCTATCTGCACCCGCGGCACTTTGCAGAGAGTTATCCTTCCTTCGTCCAGGCTAATCAGCCCTTTCAGGTCTGAGACGCCCACATCCTCGCCAGCCATGGCTTCCCCGATGACGACGCCACTGGCCTCTATGCCCTCTTTTTTATTGGCATACAAAAGGCCGCCTCTCATCTCCAAAGATACACGTTCGCCCTCGGCCAAGTCCAATTCTGCGATCGCCGTCCAGACCGAGACGTGGCTGATGATCTCCTCCATCACCACTCGAGCATAACGCTTTAGCTCGGCAGCGTTCTCCAGCAGCCACTCTACGCCCCCTTTGGTGATGCGATAGCGCATCCGTCCATCCGTTGTGACCAGCCCATCCGCTACCAGCTCTTTGATGTACTCGGAAATCGCCTGCGGAGTGACACCCAATTTCTCAGCCACTTCTTTCTGGCGAAGGTTAGGTTGATGGGCGGCTATCTCAACGAGAATCTGAAAACGAGAGCTATCCCTCTTGCTTTGCAGCACATTGCCCATCAATAATCCTCTACATAGGGCTCAATGCGCTGGCCCCTCACCGCCAGCCCTTCCGCCCTCTTGGCCACACCCCGGATGAAGATCTGACTGAGCCCAAGCTCCCGAGAAAGGTTGGAGAGAGAACTATTGCCGCCTTCGACCATCGTTTGCAGCTTATCTATTACAACTCTCAACTCCTCATCAGACATGAAGGTGAGGCTGATCAGCTCGCTCAGATCCTCCATGGTGGCCCCGAAGTTGGCCTGTATGCGAGAGTAAGTGGAATGGTACTCTTTCTCAGGACTCGCCCCGGGTTCCGGTACCCTCCATTTGGTCTCAACCAGGCCGCTCTTGCGCAGCAATGCTACGCTCCTGTGGACGCCTGCCTCATCGCCTACAAGCAACGCTAGCTCGCGCTCGGTATGCCAGTCCCGGCTCAATTCATCGAAGATTTTCTTGTGGACATTGGAGCCGAAGGCTTGCAACAATGGGACCAGATCTGAAGGATCGTTGATGATCCGCGTTCTCTTTCCCGTCACAAAGAACCTCTCATTGGTATTATATCTCTGATTTGATAAAGCTTTTGAAGACTTAAATCAGCCTGACAGTCTCCAGATTCATGGGCGCCATGGTTGGAATCCTGTATTTCTTATAGATGGAGCTGGCCAGATCAAGACAGTTACCCTCTTCGCCGTGGTTGGTGAGAACCCGGCCGGGCTTGGGATAGATGCGCCGCATATACTCCATGAGCTGCTGACGATCGGAGTGGCCGGAGAAACCGTCTACCGTGGTTACCTCCAGGTTTATCTTCACCGTCTGGGTCTTGCCCTCTACAGAAAGCGGCAATTCCTTCCAGCCCTTCTGAATGCGCCGCCCGAGAGTGCCTTCCGCCTGGTAGCCGACAATCACCAGCGTATTTTTCTCATCCGGGCCGAGGCGCTTGAGATACTCGATAACCGGCCCTCCGTTGAGCATGCCGCTCGTCGCCAGGATTACACACGGAGGCCCTTCGATTATCTCCGTCCTCTTGTTTGGGTGACTCCACCTGCACAAAGCACTGGGCCAGGAAAGGATTGATTCCCTTATGGAATATCAGATCTCGAAGGTCGTTATTAAGGTACTCAGGATAGGTTGTATGAATAGCAGTGGCCTCATAGATCATGCCATCCAGGCATACCGGCACCTCGTCTATCACCTTCTTTCTGATAGCTTCCTCCAGGACCACCATGACCTCCTGGCTGCGACCTACAGAGAAGGCGGGGATGATGACCTTGCCGCCTTTAGCGATGGTATCCTTGACCACTTTTATCAGATTGACCTCGGCTTCTTTGCGAGAGGGCTGGATGCTATTGGTCCCACCGTAAGTGGCTTCAGTCACAAGAGTTTCCAATCGCGGAAAATTGCATACGGCCGGATCGAAGAGCCTGGTTCTCTCGAACTTGTAGTCGCCGGTAAAGGCCACATTGTAAAGGCCGTCTCCAATATGGAAATGAGCAATGGAGGAGCCCAGGATATGCCCGGCATTGTGCATGGTCAATTTGGTGTCGGGAGCGATGTCTGTCACATCGCCATAGTTGAGGGTGATGGTATGCTTGAGGGCCTCGCGAATCATGCCGGAGTCGTATGGCAGCCTCTTTCCCTCGCGACCGGCCACTTCCAGATAATCCAGCTGCAGGAGAACAAACAGATCCCTGGTAGGCGGTGTGCAGTAGATAGGTCCTTCGTAGCCGTATTTGTAGAGCATGGGAACGAGACCGGCATGGTCCAGGTGAGCATGCGTCAAGACCACGGCATCGATCTGGTTAAGAGGATAGACCTCAGGCACATAGAGAAAAGGCGTGGCAGAGTCATCTGACCCCACATTTATGCCGCAATCGATGATGATGCGAGACTCCGGCGTGGACAGCAGCATGCAGCTCCTGCCTACCTCACGACAGCCTCCCAAGGTGGTGATTCTGACCCATTGATCCTTGGATGCGATGTCTCTGTGAATCTTCCTGCCGACAGTGCGCAGGATGTTCTTTCGCTCCGTTTGCACGCTGCGCAGGTAATCCTTGATGTTGGCGATGGTGGTCGACCGCACGGGCGGGGTTCGGACCACTTTGGGAGTCCAGCCAATCAACTTGGTTATCTCGCGTAGAGTTGCACCATGGCGGCCGATGACCAGGCCGGGCTTCTCAGCCTCGATCTGCACTTCGCCGGTCTCGCCGTCAAAGTAGTAGTCGGTGAGAACTGCTTCTTTTGGTACGACCTCCTGAATCTTAATTTTGGCAATTTCAGGATCTGCCAATACCTTCAGGTCCGGCCGAACAACGACGCGCTTGCGAAGCTCCTTGGCCAGGTTTCGTATGATCTCGCCGTCATCAGCCAGCTTCTTGGGGTCATCTGTGTAAATGACCAGCTCCGGACCCTCAAACTCCAGCCCCGTGACGTTGATGTCCGGCGGCAGCTTGCTCTGCACCTTACGTTTGAGCTCAAAAAGAACATCTTCTACCGACAATATTACACATCCAAAAAAGATTTAGAGGAGATTCATTATCTCCGTAAACTCCGGCTCGCCTACCTCCTCATATTTATCTGTGATTCTAACGAGCTCGATTTTGTCACCGGAAGCGGAATCTCGCTTCATGGCGTTATGAATTGCGCGGGCAGCCAGCACGGTTCCATCCTCGATGCTGATCCCGGGTTTGTACTGGGATTCCAGAACGCCGTAGGCAATGGGCGAACCGGATCCGGTAGACACGATTCTCCGCTCTTCGATCTGCCCGCCTAACGCATCGAGCGAATAGATCTTGGGGCCGTATCTGTCAACGCCTCCCATGACGAGTTGAACCATGAACGGATAGTAGCGTCTGGATGACAGTATATTGGCCAGCATAGAAGTTACGGCTTTAACTGTCATTCTCTCGCCTCTCTGCATTTTGTAGAGCCTGGCCTCAACCTGAACCATTCGCACCAGCGACTGGGCATCGCCCACTGCGCCAGCGGTAGTCATGCCCACCAGGTCATCGATCTGATAGATCTTCTTGGCCTGGCTACTGGCTATGAAACTGCCCATGGTAGCACGGCTCTCCGATGCAAGGACCACACCTCCATCGCAGAGTACACCTACCGTAGTTGTACCTTTGAACACCTCGACCATCTAATTACCTCAACTAAAATCAGAAAACGGACAATTATGCTTGTCCTTCTGCGATATAAATACTTTCCGCCGCCGCCCAGCCATATAAAGTGGAGGAAATAAAATGGGCATGCGAACGCTAGAAATACGAGGCCGTGCCAAAAGCTTGATGTGTTCGACCCCGCCGCCTGGATCTACAGGTACTACATCAATCCCATAATCTACGATACCAGCTATAACCCGGTGGATACCGTCACGTGGGCGGTAGTATTAGGATTGGCGATCCTGGGGTTGATAAGGCTCTTTCGCCACTGGCATATCTCTATGGATGAGAGGCTGGTGCTCTCCACCCTGCCTTACATCCTGGCAGGCTCCAGCCTTAGAGTGATCGAGGATGCTGATCTGGTTGACGCACCCTGGCGGTACCTGCTCATCACACCTATCATCTTCTTCGTGGTCTTCCTGATAACTGCGGCCTCGCTGGCTATCACCCGAAAGATCCGGGGCGAGGAGTTTTACCGGAGCTATGCAGCCGTCGGCATTGCCTGGACCCTGCTCAATCTCGCCATCCTGTCCACGGCAGGGATTCAGGAACGCCTGGGTCATTGGCGCCGTCTTCGTCATCGGCACAGCCATTACAGGAGGCTTACTCCTCTGCCGTCGGGCTCTGCCGCGCCCTAGGGTTTTTGGATGACAGATTCAACCTCATGATCATCTACGCCCACATGCTGGACGCCAGCTCGACCTACATCGGAGTGGACTGGTTCGATTACTACGAGAAGCACGTCGTTCCCACTTTTCTTATAGATCTGACGGGCTCCGCAGCCATCATGTTTCCCCTCAAGCTGATCATACTCCTGCCGGTGCTGAGCATGATCGATCGTTCCATTGAGGATCCATCTTTGCGAAATCTCACCAAACTGACTCTGATTACGCTGGGCCTGGCGCCGGCGGTGAGGAATACGCTGCGGCTGGCGCTGGGAGTTTGAAAGGAGATATGTGACAAAAAATGGCTGCCTGTAAAGAGAAGCTTATCATCGGAGAGGCAAGTCGTGTTAGAGAGAAATATCTGAAGCTGCAAAGGGAAAAGGAGCAGTACATCTCTCTCGATGATTACTGTGCAAAGCAAGGCATAGATTGAGAGTCTTGGCTTTTTCTTTGGTTTCTCGCGGTTTATGCGGCTAACCTTGGGTCATTGTTTCAAAGTTATGAAATCTGGGACTAGAATATGGGATAGTAGGAGATATCAGGGCTCAGCAGATCTGATGAAGGTCTGTGTCGAATTCGAGAGAATTCTCGGCCATCCGGATGCAGAAAAGGATGCTAAATATCTGGAGAATCTCCGGGCGAGGCCGGGAAAGAGGCGAGCATGACAACTTCAAAATTCTGCCAGGCATTCCAATAATCCGGATGGCTCCTCACGGTTTTGTTAATTAATTGGTGCGAAATAATTAAGTTGCTTAAATGTAAAAACCATTATTTTATTGCCCGGAGTTGTGAAACCGCGCAGGAACAGAGATTCGCTGCCATGCAGTTCGCCCAGATCCAATCGACGCGCTCCTCATTTATCGCAGAAGTAAGCTACATACTGTTCGTTTGTGAGTCCGGCTTTTTCTATTAGCTTCTTGAGGAGGCCAACCCCGAGATCCTTCCCTTTATGAACCGGTATTGATAAATGGATGTTGCTTCCTTCTTTGACCAGGATATAGTGGCTGCCTTCAATATGATTTATTGTCCAGCCCGCTCTCCTGAATGCTGCCAGATGCTTTTCTCCGCTAGCTCGTGGAAGCTTGCACATATGAGTTGCCTTGCAGATCAACCGATATGTCCAGCCTGCGATCAAATGAGGTTATCTTGAGCTTTTCTCCTGCGCTCTTGAGTCGGGATTTCATGCATCCGATTATTGCCTCATTTATGTTTTCCAAAGCATCTTCAAGAGTCTCTCCTTCAGAAAGGCAGCCTGGAAGGTCGGGACACTCGGCTACATATCTGCCTTCATCGTCTTTCTCTATGACAATGTTAAATTTCATGATTGTAGTTACATGCCTCAAATCATATAAGCGTTCTGGAAATTGGATTTATGCGGTTCTGACAAGAAGATCACAGAGCTCGATAAGAATTCACCAAAATTATTTTCCCAAAATCCTCTTATGCTCCGCTCTGAACTTCGGCTCCTTCATCTGGCAGGAGCATCTCCCTTTGAACCACTGGTAGCGGGTCATCTCCTTCCAGATCTCCTTCAGGCTTTTTTCTTTGATATTCCCAAAGCTCAGGGGCATGTAAGCGCAGGGCAGAGCCTCGCCGTTTCCATCCACATGAATCCACCGGCGCCCGGCAAAGCATCCGAACATCTCCGGGCTCTGCAGATAGGGCAGTGCCGAGACCCTGGGGCCGCGGGCCGCCCGTTCTATTCTTCTCCTTATGGAAGCGCTCCAGCCTTGCCACATCGTCCGCGTCCAGCACCTCGTCCTCATGAGCTGCCCACCGCCCCACCGCCACGATCTCGTAAAGGGAAAGCTCATGCGCACCCAGATCTGCGGCAAGCGAAAAGGCGTCCTCCAGATAATCGATATTGTGAGGAGAAGTCACCATAAAGAGGTCCACCAGCAGGCCCGCCGCCAGCGCATTCCGAACGCCGGAGAGGGCATCCTGGAAAGCGCCCGCACGGCCTCGCACCCGGTCGTGCTCCTTCTCGAAGGGGCTATCGATGCTGATGCGAACGGCGTATAGCCCGGCTTCTTTCAGCTGCCTGGCAAGCTCTGGTGTGAGATGGTAGCCGCTGGTAAAAGCCGTAGCCACTGCCCGCTCGTCCACAGACGCGACCAGCTCCGGCAGATCCCGGCGCAGCATGGTCTCGCCTCCGTCGAAGGTTATAAGATACGATCCCATATCCAGTGCCTGGGAGATCGCATTCTTGACGATCGCGCTCTCCAGTATCTCTCCCTGTCGTGCGGGGGCACTGCAATGGATGCAGTCGTTGGGGCAGGCTTTCATGATGGCTATGGAGAACTGATCGGGCACGGGCCGCCGTATCATGGCCCCTACCTGGGCGGAGAGCATGCGGTCGAAGGCCAGGCTCGGGGCCGGTGGAATCCAGGTAGAGAAGATGAACTTATCCGGGCCGGAGCGGATGGGTTTTTCGTCGGCAAAGATCTTATTGATCCGGTCCATGACCGGCTTTGCCAGAGGGGCCGCCGGGCCACGGGCTTTAAGCTGGATGCCGGATCCGTCTGCCGAGGCAAAAATTCTCAGCAGAGGCTTTCTTGCAATCTGCATCTTTGCAATCCCCGGCAGGTCATCTCGTCCACAATGCTCTCCAGACGGGACTTGATATCCTCTCTCGCTGAAGACCCGGACAGGGCTCTCCTGGCCTCGGTGTTGTGATCCTCGATGACCTTTATGCACATCTTCTGAGCCGCCTCATCCCCATACTGGCTGGCATAAATTCTGGGAAGAGTGACGGAGGTCTTTTTGGATGACTTTCCCTGATCCAGCCCCAGAAATTCCTCCAGGTCGTCAAGGACCTGATAACCCAAACCAAGGTGCATTCCATAGGTTTCCAGTCTCGCCACTTCTTCCTCTGATGCACCGGCTATGAGTGCACCCATCTTCGCGGCTGCAGAAAAGAGCGAGGCGGTTTTTTTGGAGATGCATTGATAATAATCATTGGCGGAGCCTGCGCTCGACAGATCCATCAGTTCTCCCTCGGACATGTTCATGCAGGCCCTGGCAAAAGCAGAGATCACGGGCGCTGGGTAGTGAGAGACCAGCTCTATTGATCGGGAGATGAGATAGTCTCCCGCGAGGAGCGAGGCTTCCGGCCCGAACCGCTGCAGGGCGCTCGGTGAGCCTCTTCTCTCAGTGCCGTAGTCCAGAATATCGTCATGCACCAGAGATGCAGCATGCGCCAGCTCAATTGCCAGAGCGGCGTTCATGGCCTGGGATGCAGTAACCCCTTTTGCTTGGGCAGAAAAGATCAGGACAAGGGGCCGTACTCTCTTTCCAGGAGCCGAGAGCACATAGCTTATTATCTCTCCCAAAGGGGAATCGGGTAAGCCCCTTGCCAGTTCGGCAAGCTCCCTGTTGATCAGGTAGTACTCATCCCAGCCGGAGAACATCGATTAGGGTACTACAGGCCGGGCTATTTAGCTTTTGCTGATGCAATCTTGCGAAAAAATCGTGATTGATTGCCCCATTAAATTCAAAAATGTTTATAAAATTTATAAAAGCCGGTTGGACTCTATCTTGGCGCATCTTCCTGCCACTACGCTGTATCCTTCACTATCCAGCCGCTTTATGGCCTCGGGGCTTTCCGCTCCCGGCTGCATCCAGAAGACCTTGAAGCCTTTCTCCTTGGCCTCCTCTGCCAGAGCCGGCACAGCCGAGGGCCTGCGGAAGACATCCAGTATGTCGATCTCATCCGGAACATCGTGGATGGAGGCATAAACCTTCTCACCCAGAATTATCCTGTCGGCATAATTAGGGTTTACAAAATAGAGCTTGAAGCCGTGGCTCTGCAAGACATCGGATACAAAGTAGCTGGGCTTGTAGGGATCTGGCGAGATGCCGACGACGCAGATGGTGCGGCAGCTCTGGAGGGCATTTTTCAGGTCCTTATCTTCTCGAAGGATGGGCATGATATAACATTAGTCGTTATTAGAATAAATAATTTGACCGGGCCATGAGACAATTCATCGGTCCGTATGCGGCACTATTGCCAGGCCAACAAACCCGTCAGCTCCTCGCACAGCACCTTGTCCAGAAATATGAGATTCTCAGGCGACTCCGTCAGCTTAACCCTGTCACCCTTTACTTCAACGATGGAGTCGAATCGGGTGAATTGGACCTGCGCTACCTTGACCAGAGGCTCGCACCCGTTCCTGAGGTGATCTATGAAACCATCGATATTCCCGCCTTCACCCATGTAGTCGACGATGCGGCGGAACAGCTTGGGAAGGATGGCCACCTCATTCGTAATGGTCCCAAGGTTTGTCACGGAGAACCCTTTGGTGGTCAGATCATAAGGCCAGATTCCCCTACCTTCCTCCCTGGCACGAATCGATGCGTAGGTCAGAGGATGTCGAAGATCCGAGAAAAGGCCGCTGTAGTACATGGGATAAGCGAGGCCCCTGACTATGAGCCCATAGTTGAGACTCTTGGTGAGGATCGATTCATTCAGTGAGATCTCACTGCCATCTTTTTCTTCGCTGCCGCCCGCAAAGACGAAGGCCACAGGACGGCGAAGGCTCTCCGTACTGCGGGCCAGGATGTACCCTTCCGTCCCGTCCTCAGCCTTGATCACTCTGGTTTGCGTCTCATCCCAGACGACCTCATGAATCCCGAGGCTGGAGAGGATATAGCGTACCGCAGGCCTGGCCAGCCGCAGAGGCTGGTGGAATCCCTGATAGTGAGTCTCCAGGGCATCGACGGCCTCCATGCGTAGTTGGGCATGGCCCAGGGCATTCAGAGCCACCGCGGGACCCGAGAGCTTCTTCCAGTTAGCGGAATCGTCTGCTCGAAACCGGATCGAGTCGCCATCCAGACGATAACCCAGCACATGGAAGGTTCCCTTAATCAGAACAAAGGTCATTTCATATCATCCTAAATATCTTTTGATGCCCCCTATTTTAAGTACTGCGTAATTTAAGAATTTAAACTTTCTTATTAAGTGATAGAATATCCGCGAAAGGATAAAATCCAACAGACTCTGCAATTCTGGAAGGATGGCATCTTCAACAGGAAGCAGATCTGAAACAATCCTGGGCTACATCCAGACATTGGAACTCTCGATTAGTCTGCAGCTTAACCGCCGTCGCTTGGCCGGCCGCGGCCTTGAGCGGCGCCCCAAGCATAGCGCGGGAGGCCCGCAGGCCGACTCGCGGCACCCCGGAAGAATGTGCGAACGTTGTCCCTGCAAGCATCAGATAGATCCATCTGCAATTAAATGAATTCTAATTCGTCGCAAAAATTATCCCACAACTTCTTCCGGGTCCCGCGCGGGTGTTACGCGCTGGGGTGACGGGGCCCACTCCAGGCCGTGGCGGCCCCCCTAACCCCGCGGCCGCGGGGAACAATCTATGAAGCTTTGCCCTTTATCCTTGAAACGTGTTTACGAAGGAGGCCCCAGAAGTAGTGCATTTCCTTAAAGTTCACATCCCATTATTGATGGAGAACGATCGAGATGCTTTGACATCATTGACTCGATTTACATGCGAGAGCGAACTACGATGTGCAGTGAACTCTCTCGTGAGCATGCATAAAAGCCAAGAAGCTGCAACAAGCTTTTTGTCCAGGCAATGCGAACTCAACAATGATGAACCCCAGCCTCGCCATCTATCGCGGTCTGAAGCGCGCCGGGATAGACTTCGCCACATCCGTCCCTTGCGTCAACCTGCAACAACTCCTGACGCTAGTCGGCGAAGATCCAGAGATCATCCACGTGCCCGTTACCCGCGAGGAGGAAGGCGTGGGCCTCTGTGCCGGGGCCTGGATGGCGGGCCAGAAGGCCCGCGCTGCTCATGCAAAATTCGGGCCTTGGCAACTGCATCAATGCCCTGGCGTCGCTTGACATCCTCTACGGCATCCCACTGCTCATGATCATAAGCCACCGCGGCGGCAAGGGCGAGCCGATTGTCGGCCAGGTGCCCATGGGACGGCTCACGGTTCCCCTGCTGGATGCCATGCAGATCCCTCATTTTTCGCCCACCTGTGCAGAAGCTGAGGATACGGTGAATGATGCCTGGAACCTGGCAGCGGCGAGCCGTAGGCCTGCGGCCATACTCCTGGACCTTGATTTTTGGAGGGGAGCATGAAGCGCATGGAGGCCATCGCTCTGGCAGCGGAGGCGGCCCAGGCCCAAGGCGCCCTGCTGATCTCGAACATCGGCTTTCCCAGCCGGGAGCTTTATGCTGCAAAAGATCGCCCGGAAAACTTCTACATGCTCGGCTCCATGGGCCTGGCTTCCTCCATCGGCCTCGGCTTAGCTCTGGGCCTGGCGCAGGGCCTGCCCGCGAGAAGGGTGATCGTTCTGGATGGCGACGGCTCAGTGCTCATGAACCTGGGGACGCTGGCCACCATCGCCCATTATGCACCGGAGAATTACCTGCTGGTGATTCTGGACAACTGCTGCTACGGCTCCACAGGCTCTCAGCCCACCTGCACTCATCTTGGCACCGACCTTGCCGCCCTCGCCCTGGCAGCAGGCGTCAAGTCTGTCAGAAAAGTCGACAATCTCGATGATCTGCCTCTGGCCCTTACTGGCCAGGGAGTAGTGGTCGCGAAAGTGGAGGCGGGCAATGCCAGACGTTCCCATCATCGACCTGGCTCCCGAAGAGATAATCGAGCGATTTATGAGATCCGCTCGATCGGCAGAGCCATCCTGAAGGAGCCGTCCAGTATCCTTCTCTTCAGATCCTCCGCGAGGCGCAGCGCTCGCAGCTTATCCGATTGGCGCAAGACCACCGGTATGGTCCTGACCTTTCCTGAGGCGGTCTTCAGCCGGATGGCACCCATACGGCATTGAAAGGCACCGTTTGGACATTCGCTGACGCATAGTCCGCAGTGGAAGCACAGCGACTCGTCACGGAGGGCGCCGCTCACCCTGGCTATCGAAACGAACGGCTTTCATGGGGCAGGCCTCCATAACCCGGCACCGTTTGCAGCCCTGGCACTTCTCCGGATCGAACTCCACCTCCAGGTCCACCCCCTGCCAGACGTCGCCGTAGTCAGCCTGGCCGATCACCATTCTGGTGTTTATATCATTGACAGGAAGAGCAATGCTTCTGTCAAGCCTCGCAATCTCCGCCAGGATGGTGTCGCTCGTCACGGGAATGGGCACAGCCCAGGAGCAGATGCACTCCGGGCCTGCAGAGGTCGCAAAGCCGCCCATATACTCAGCCGACATTTGATGCATATCTGCAAAGCCTGACAGGTTCGGCCGCTCTCTTGTGCTGCGCGTGCCCGTACCCAAAACATAGCCCTCAGCACCGTTCAGGAGAATGCGCGTTCCTATGCCGATCGTTTCCAGCAGCGGATCATTTTTTAAGGGATTTATCTGGCCGCAGCCGGAGAATGTCGCCCCCCGGCAATGAGGCTCGAAGCCCCGCGCGTGAAAGATGGTGTTGACCGGCTCCGCCCCTGGATTGACAAAAGCCGAGTAATTCTTGAAGGCATGACGCGATCCATAGATTCGAGCATATGGCATATCATCCAGACCGACCTCGGCCTGAAGCGATCTGACCATCGTCCGTCTCGACCTCGACCTGCGCCGTCTTTTTCTCCACAAGATCACGAAAGAGATGGCCGCCTCCGTAATTGGGCCGATCGCGGCTGTGGGCGGTTCCAAAGACCACCAGGTCCAGTACTCCCAGGTTTTCGTTGGGACAGGGGCCCACCTGGGCGGATATGCCGTTGATCCAAACCCGCTTCGCCCTCAGAAATGATGCGGGCCTGGCTACGGGGAAGGAGAATATCGCGTAGGTGCCGCTCATCACCGCCCGCGTGGCCGTGGTGACAACGTCCACTCCCTTCCAACCGGGATTTGTCCCCTGACTCCACCAGCCGGGAGACCTCTTCAGCAGTCATAACTACGGCTTCGCCGCGCTCGATCCTGTTCAGAATTTCCGAATGCGAATGAGAAAGCGATCTTTCCATGGAACCTGCATCCTTTACAGCATCACTTCGCTTTAACCTGTCGATTCAAGCCCCTGGCATTATTGTCTCCAAGATTCTGCCTATTTGTACAATTGGATTATGCCTTCAATTTGATCAGGATTGGGGCCCATAGAACTCATGGATAGCATAAATATTTCAGTTCTAGAAATGTTTTTTGCCCCGGCTGAACAGTTGTTGATACAATTGTAACATTATTCTCGAATATTGTCCATTTTGGGAAAATAATACCTACGGCTGGAAACAGTTTTATACTGATCCGTCTCCATATAGCGGGCAAAGCCGGTATAGGTGATCATATTTGAGGAAATTCATATTCATAGCCCTTCTGGCAGCAGTGGTAGTGGTGACCATGGGCTGCATCTCATCTCCGGAGAAGAGTGGCAATGCCACCTCATCGGAGAAGACGACTGTCAACATAACCACTATTCATATCGGGTACCAGCCCAGTACCCATCAGATTGCTGAGATGGTAGCATCAGAGAAAGGCTGGTGGGCAGAGGATCTGAAGCCCTTTGGAGTAGCGAACGTCGATGAGAAAGTATTCCAGAGCGGACCTCCTGAGATGCAGGCCATGCTCGCAGGAGCTTTGGACATTGCCTACGTGGGCACGGCTCCGCCAATAACGGCCATAGCCCAGGGCTTGGATGCAAAGATCGTGGCCGCTGTAAATATCAACGGCTCAGACCTGGTCTTGAGGCCGAACGTAGCATACAGCGGACCCAAGTCCCTGGAAGGCCTGAGCATCGGCACTTTCCCGCCCGGGTCTATTCAGGATATAGTTATGAAGAAATGGCTGGGGGATAACGGGGTTGACATCTCCAAGGTCCAAATTCACGGTATGGGACCAGGAGATGCCGTGACCGCCATTGAAGCCGGAAAGATCGATGGTGTCTTCCTGCCTCACCCATCCCCCGCACAGATTGCGCTGGACGGCAAAGGCAGATCGGTTGTCCAATCGGGAGAGATGTGGCCTAATCACGCCTGTTGCAGCCTCCTCATCAGCGGAAAGCTGCTCCGGGAGCAGCCAGCTCTGGTGGAGCAGATAATCAAGACCCACATCAAGGCCACAGAGTATGTCAACGCCCACCCGGATGAGGCTGCACAGATCTACGCCAAGAAGACCGGCCAAAACCTCACGATGGTGAAAGAATCCTTCAAGAGCTGGGACGGAAAGTGGGTCAGCGATCCCACGATCCAGATCCCGTCGACGGTGGAATACGCGAAGATCGACCAGCAATTGGGGTACATCAACAAGACCCTCAGCAAGGACGATCTGTTCGACACCAGACTTCTACGCGAAGGCGTTGGCCTGAGGACGAAGACGGATACAGCAAGATATGGTCAAGACCAAGTGGCCAGGGAATTTGGTCGCCGGGCGAGGCATCGAGGCCCTATCCATATTGGGCCTGATCCTCGTCTGGCAGATAGGGGCCGCGGCAGTGAACGACAAGCTGCTGCTGCCAAGCTTCCTCCAGGTAGCCGCAGCCTTCTCCAAAGAGTGGCCGACGATATTAACAGAGGATCTTCCCACCAGCCTGCTGCATTTTCTTATAGGAATGGCAGGCGGACTCCTCGTTGCTCTGCCTCTGGGCATGATCATGGGCTGGTTTCGAGCGGCAGACAGAATACTGGACCCCATTGTGGAGATCTTCAGGCCCATACCACCGCTGGCGTGGATTCCCTTCGCCATCGTCTGGTTTGGCCTGACCGATACGGCTGCAGGCTTCATTATCTTTGTCGGTGCCGTCTTCCCCATCCTCATCAATACTTACGTGGGCTTTCGCAGCCTCCCACGAGTTTACGTGGAATCGGCCAAGGTTTTGGGAGCTACCAAAGACCTCGACCTGGTGAGATACGTCGCCTTTCCCTATGCAATGCCCTCCATTGCAGGAGGAATCCGCATAGCCATGGGAATCGCCTGGATGTGCCTCGTAGCTGCCGAGCAGTTCGGAGTAAGCTCCAGCGGCCTCGGCTACAAGATCTGGTCCTACTACTACCTGCACGAGATGGACTATGTTCTGCTTTACATCGTTATGCTGGGCCTTCTGGGCCTATTAATCGACAAGACATTCCGCTATGTAGTGGAAGAGAAGCTGCTCAAGTGGCAGGTGGGCCTGACGCAGTAGTGCGGCCCGATGATTGGCATATGGGAGTTGCTTCCGGCAACGGAGTTCATCGTTTTCAATTTTGATGAGGTTCAATTGCATTATTAATTCGTCTCGATGTTCTTTGGCTGCCGCAAGTGCAAAGCATTAATATGGCATTGGACTTCTCCAATATCTGAATTGCTGTTATGAGATCAAACGAGAAAATCGCATTTGAGGAACGGTTATGAAGAGAAATATCAAGGTTGAACGCCTCAATCAAAGACCTTTGGAGCAACAGGAGATAGAGCTTGTAGAACGCAAGGGCATAGGCCACCCGGACAGCGTTGCAGACGGACTCGCGGAGTCCATCAGCCGGGCTCTATGTCAGGAATACCTTGATAGATTTGGAGCGGTGCTGCACCACAACACTGATAAGACTCAGATCGTGGCCGGAAGATCCAAACCGGCCTTTGGCGGAGGCGAGGTCATCTGCCCGCTTTACATTCTGCTTACCGGACGGGCCACGAGGGTCTTTAAAGAAGAGGAGATTCCTGTGGACACCATCGCCATCAAGGCGGCGCGCAAGCTTCTGGCAGAGTCGCTCTCCAACCTGGATGTCAACAACCACGTAATCCTTGATGCCAAGATCGGCATGGGTTCCTCTGATCTGAGAGATGTCTTCGGCAGGAAGGTTCCTTCGGCCAACGATACCTCCTTTGGAGTGGGGTATGCGCCTCTCTCGGAGACGGAGAATATCGTCTTCAACACGGAGCGAGAGCTCATGCGGCTTAAGACGAGCATCCCGGCCATTGGAGAGGATATCAAAGTCATGGGCATGCGCCAGGGGGATGTCATCAATCTCACTATCGCCTGCGCCATGGTCGACAAGCATGTGGCGAACCTCAAGCAGTACGCGGACACGAAGAGAGACATCGTTGAGCATGTCATCGAATATGCCAGGCAATTTACCGACCGCAAGGTAAATGCGCAGATGAACGTGGCCGACAACATCGAACAGGGATCCGTCTACATCACCGTCACGGGCACCTCGGCAGAGATGGGAGACGACGGAGCGGTGGGCCGCGGCAACAGGGCCAATGGACTCATCACCCCCAATCGGCCTATGAGCCTGGAGGCTACCTGCGGCAAGAACCCCATCAACCACGTGGGCAAGATCTACAACCTGCTCTCCATTGAGGCGGCAAGACAGATTGCAGCCGAGGTGCAGGGCATCGATGAGGTCTACATCAAGATGCTCTCTCAGATCGGAAAGCCCATCGACGAGCCGCACATTGCCAGCGTGCAGATTGTTCCCAAAGAGGGAGTGGACTTGAAGACAGTAGAAGCGGGAGCGATAGAGATCCTGGATGAGTGGCTGGCCAATATCCCCAAGCTGCAGCAGATGCTGTTCAGGGGAGAGCTCAGCACCTACTGAGCTCATAAATATTTTATTTTATTGAAATTTATTTTAATTTCAGTGTAGAGCAACTTCCCACTTCCACCCCATTGATGCAGCCTTGGCAAAAGCATCATCTGATTCTTCTTTAAGCCCGAGCTTATTGAGGACCTCCCCCTTGAAATGCCATGCTGCAGGATCTGAGGTATTGATCTCCAAGGCCTCTTCGAAGGAGTCCAAAGCCTCTTCGTATCTGCTAAGTCGATGCAGAGCAATACCCCTGTAAATCCAAGCTGGAATAGATGATAGATCAATCATCCAAAGCTTCATCGAAACATTGAATGGCATCTTCATAGCTGCCTAAATTAATGTAGGTTATCCCCTTGTTGAACCATGTCTTTGTATCACAGGGGTCTATCTCAATTGCCTTTTCGTAGGAATAGATGGCATCTTCGTAGCTTTGCAATTGGGCGAGAGCATTGCCCTTATTGTTCCAGGCATCGAAATAGTTAGGATCGATATCTGTAGCTCGCTCAAAGCAGTCCACTGCGTCATTATACCTATGTAAGGCAGAGAGGACATTACCCTTGTTGTTCCAGGCCATGGCATAATTTGGGTTACTTTCTATGGCGTTCTCAAAAGATTTGATGGCTTCGTCGTAGAGCTCCAGGTTCTTCAAGGTAACTCCACGGTTATTCCAGGTATCGGCATTCTCAGGATCCAGTCCTAGGGCCTTATCGAAGGATCTGATGGCCTCTTCATACTGGCCCATCTCATCCAACGTGAGACCTCTATTGTACCATGATGAGGTATTCCTTTCGTCGAGCTCCTTCGCTTTATCGAAGCACTTTATGGCCTCGCTGTAGCGGATTAATCTCTTTAAAACAATTCCCTTATTATTCCAGAATTTCGAGCTATCTGGGGTTATTTCTATCGCCTTATCGTAGTTGTAGAGGGCTTCACTGTACCGACCTAATTCGTAGAGGCAAACGCCTTTGTCGAACCAAGTGGAGCTGTTGGACGGATCTAATTTCAGGGCCTCATCGTAAGATTCTATAGCTTCTTCATGGCGACCCAAGTACTTGTGGAGAATCTCAGCCTTTGCACACCAGCTGGAAAAGTTCCTAGGATCGATCTTGGTGATGTTATCGAAGCAGGGAAATGCCGACTTATATTGACCAAGCTTTCTTCTAAGGAGACCTTCATTTTGCCAAGCCTTCGTATCCCACGGATTGATTTTTAAAATCGCTCCGTAGCAATTTATGGCCTCTTCGTATCTTCCCAGCTTGATCGAGGGTCACTCCTTTATTATTCCAGGCATCTACATAGCGTTTATCTATATTCAATGCACCTTCAAAAGACCGAAGTGCTTCTTCATAAGAGCCCAATTTGTATAGCGCTAAACCTCTTTCATACCACGACTCTGGAATGAGTGGGTTGATCGTTATCGCTCTCTCGTAGCAGTTTGCTGCATCCTCGAAACGCTCATTTTTGTAGAACTCTGATCCGGCCTTCAAAAAATAGGCTGCGAAATCTTCTCTTACTGGAACTAAGAAGTTTCCAGACGTGCTACCGGCTGCAGGGATGGGCAGGGGCACCATGGCCCTCTTCATTGCGATTACTTTCTCGGTAATCCTTATGAGCTCCTCTCCGTGCTTGATTTTTTGTAGAGCAAGGTATTTGCCGTAGAGTGCTTCTTTCAGCGATGGGTTGATCTCAAGTGCTCTGTCAAACGATTCTGCAGCTTCCTGGTAGCGGGCCATGTTCCCCAGAGCTGCACCTCTGCCCACCCAGGCATCGATAAAAGAGTAGTTGATCCTGAGCGTATTTTCGTAAGCTGATACTGCATCTTTATATCTGCCCAGTTTGTTCATGGCATTGCCCATGCCGTACCAGGCATCTATGAGCTGCTGATTTATCTCGAGAGCCTTCTTGAAGTCGTCAATAGCCTCATCATATCTGCCTACTCTGTAGAGTACATTGGCTCTATTCTTGAAGGCATTAAAGGAACGTGGATTTATCTCCAGAGCTCGTTTATAGGACTCCAGAGCATCTTCAAATTGACCTAAGTCCGATAGTGTCAGGCCCTTTTCGCACCAGGAAACTTCTATCGAAGAACTGTTTTCTCCTGCCTTGTCATAGATGTTTTTATTTCCTGGATAGATAGTAGGGAGTGGTTCTAGAGATGTATTCTCACATTCTGTTCTTGGGTTATTGAAGGATCTGGATCTATAGTGTTATCTTGGACAATGTCCCTTCTATAGGTAAGACCGAATTCTTGGCTGTAATCGCCATCTTTGGCAACTCGTTTTGGGCCTTCATCCCTATTCTTAGATTTTTGGATAATTTTATGGAAAATAGAATGAATTTGGGCAAGTATCGACGTTGACAGATAGCTTTTTGTAATTCGCGTTCAAACTGGATAATGTTTTTTCCATTGCCGCCGCTATGTAAGAAAAAGAAGAGCCGGGAAAGGTAGATCGCTCAGTAGAGGTCATGGCATTACCAAATTAATAACTTAATAAAGATCTTTTAAGTATTAAAGTCTTTTGCCATCGGTATTGTGGTAAAACAATCATTTTGAAATCTTGAAATCCTGCACACCGACTTAATTGATAAAATGACAATTATGAAGTAATCATTACAGGAAGTTAGGTTAAATGATTATTATGTAATATATTTATAAAGATATTTTGAAGAGTAACTGAGGTGGCAGTTAACTTAAATGGATTAAAGCAATTCGCATCATTGAGATATGGACATTGGTGCCATTTCTCCTTTTGCGGACATCATGCTGCTTGAAGACCTCTTTCGTTTAGAGGTTATTTGATCATCTGTCGCTATCAAATAATTTGATAGTCTCTCTTTATATGCCTCGTCGCTGTCAATGTTGCTGAGTATCGGTTCCAAGACACCTTCCGCAGACCATCTTTTCAGTCTTGTATGAATTGATAGATATGATCCGTATTTGCGAGGAACTTCTGTCCAAGGACAACCTGTTTCCAATACATATCTAATACCATTGATAATTCTTCTATCTTCTGTTTTTATATTCTCATTGCAAGGTTGTATCTGGAATATATTGCTTCACGTAACTCCATTGGTCGTCACTCAATTCAGCGAAGTTGTCCAAGCCTTTTCTCAGATACTTGCTGACAAGATCCAGGACCATTTGTTTATCCTCACATGGAAATCGTGTTGAGACGGAAAGCTCTATCTTGCTATCGAATATCCTTTTGGGATATATACTCCGTTGGTTAGGCCTTGTTGGGGATAAATTGGGATATGCATCAAAATGCCATGGCGTGAGCTTTTCGCCCTCATGACCCAATATTCTGTAGCAGAACCAATCATTGACCTCTGGATGTTTCTGAATTCGATCTCCCAGTGATCTTATCATTACCGTGAGGAGGCGCTCTACGTCTTTCATGGAATAAAACTCGATCCAAATTATTCCCGGCTCATTTTCTTGGCAAGAATTGCAGGTTCTTATTTTAGCGTCCCAAAGAGATTGGAGAATGGGTGCAATTCCTTCATCTACCTGTATGAATTCCTGCTCTCCTGGATAGTAAACTGTAACTTGTTTATGATCGAAGCTAATTTCCCATTCCCCCTCAATTAATTTGCAATCACTTGCGAAGAACGCTTACTTGGCTCTCCCTGGAAATGCCATTTGGATCTCTTTGTCTTTTGATTGATCGCTAGTTTGTGAATTTGCTAAACTTCATTTTTTATAATGTCTCTCAATCTATAAAAAGTTTACTAAAATAATTATCATATAGACGTATTATTTGATAGAATTAACATAATAGAAATTCCGCATTTAGTATTTTGTCTTTGATATATAATAAATATAAAATTAAGGGGTTTGATATAACATGTCCTGGCTGAGCATTATTTCTGCAGACCCTTCATTTTCATCCATGACTTGCTTTTGTTTTCGGCGGAACCCTTGCCGGACGGATCTGCGGCCCCACAAGAGGCTGGAGATAATCGAGGAACGGCTTCATGGCGGCAAAGACCGCCATGGCATGGTCGGCAAAATCGGGACTGAGCACCTGCTCATCGCTGAGCGAATGGTGGACCATGAACTGCTTATGCCGGATCAATTCGATTTGAGGGTCGTCGACAGCATATCCTCGCGGCACGGTCTTGAGTTTCTCTCCCGATATGCCTCCAAAATATTTCCGGAAAGCCGGGGCCTCGATCACCTTTCCGATCTTGACAGGATCACGGGCTATGGCGGAACGGATAGCTTGCAGATCCGCCGATGTCGGCATGTGGGCACCGCCGGCGATCAATGAGCCTCCGTCGGGCATGATGTGAATGTAGTACGGCAGCTGCAGAGAGTGCTTGCCGCCGGGCGCGAGCACGGCTGAGAGATGGTCCTTGTAGGGAGGCATATTCCTGGCAAAGCGCAGGTTGTTATTGATGCGGAAGATGGCGTCCTTGGCTGCCAGATCTCCCAGGGGCTCGATTGTGTCGAAGCGGAAGATCAAGCCCTGAATAAACTCTTCAAAGAGCGTCCTGGCCAGATCATATTCAGTACGATGCAATTCGAACCATTCATGGTTATTGTTCTGGCGGAGGCGGCGCAGAAAATCGAAGATCGGCTGGAATTGAGGCATATGAATAGATCATGCGCTCAAGCTTTAGATATTTTTTCATTTAATGCGAGAGGACGGCAGATCGCAAGAAGACGAAATTTTGTCAGCATGGTCGCATATGATAAAATTATTTAAATTTTTTCCAAATTTTAAAAGTCGAACAGAGACTTCTGTCCCCTTCCCACCGTCGGCTTTGCCTCCTTCTTCTCGACCTTTGCCACGTTCTCCTCTTTGCGAGGGCTGCCCAGCCTGTTGCCTTCGGGCTTTGCGATAGTCCCTTCTTGCCCCCGGTTAGCAGCCGCTGGCTCCGCCTGGCCCGGGCCGACCGCAGAGGCAGGAAGGTCTGGATCGTCCCTGATGGACTCCGAAGTTGCACTCAAAGTGCCATCCGGCACAGCACCCATCTTCATGCTCGGCGCGCCCTCATCCGCCTCGCCCGCGCTAGTGCGCGCAGGCGTCGCACGCGCTTCGCTCGCGCCCGTGAGCGAATGCTGCGCTGTGCTATGCCAGGCCATCTCGATATCCTCTATCTCCTCAGCGTTTCGAATCTTCAGAGCCTCCTCGAAGAGGGTCTGCACCTTCTTGGTAGTAGTAGCGCTGCCCAGAAGCAGAGCGATCTCCTCCGCCTCCAGATCCAACTCTGCGGCCAGCGGAGCTGCGGTCTTTTTGTCTTTGAGCAGCAGCCCCACGAAGCCCATCAGCTCCGAGCGGGCAAAGCCTGCTGAGACATGGCAGCGCCGGCCGATCTTTTGGGCAGCGCTATCTCGAATGCTGCGCGCCTTGCGCGTCTGTCCCATCCTGCGCCAGAGGCTGGGCGGCCGGAAGGCAACATAGCCGTGGCTACGCGTGGTCTTGGCAGCCTGCACACCACCCGTCATGAGAAAGCTGGCATAGCGCCACAGACCGTAGACCTGCCTCCGTCGCACCCGGCCCAGAAAGATGTCCGCCCGCGCCAGGCGATCGTACCCCCAAAACAGGTCCAAACCCTTGTACGCCAGGGGCAGGTTCTCGTCCACCCAGTTGATCAGGTCTTCCGGGCTCTCATCCAGGGCGTAAGAGGCTTGCAACGCCTCGTGGGCATTATTGCCCTTGAAAATAACCTCTAAAACCTTGAAGATGGATGACTTGACATCCCGCTCGGCAGTGGCCACATCTTCCAGCTTCAGCTCCGTCTGGCCCTGGGCAGCCGCCTGCAGATCATTGATCCCTGAGCGCATGTCGCCTCCTGCCCTCTCGGCAATCAGCATCAGAGCATCAGGATCGCATTCGACCTCTTCCAGTCTGCAGATCTCCCGCAACGCCTGTGCAATGGTAGTGGAACGAACCGACCGGAACTGTATGCCCTTCATTGCGTCCCGCAGAGGCTTCTCGATCTCATAGTACTCATTGGCGATGAGCAGGACGGGCTGCGAAGCGTTCCGTACCAGCTTCAACATGGCCGCAGCTCCACCCCTGTCAGCAGTGCCATGCAGATTATCCGCCTCATCCAGAATAACGAGCCGGGGCTTTCCTGAGAAGGTCCGGCTCTGCGAGGCGGGACCCGCAATCTTCTGAATCATGCCTGCCGTGCGAGCATCCGAGGCGTTCATCTCAATGTAGTCCCAGTCAAACTCGCTGGCAAGCGCGAGAGCGGCTGAGGTCTTGCCCGTCCCTGCCGGCCCATACAGAATAGCAGCACCGGTGATGGGCTCGCCCCTCTCCCAGGACTGAGCCCATCCCCGCAGCTCCTCTATGGCCTTGCCGTTGCCCAAAACCCGTTTAAGGGACTCCGGCCGGTACTTCTCAGTCCACTTCGTGGCAATAGGCATTCTACCAGACGCCCTCTCTGCCCGTAATCTCTTTGATATTTATCTCCCAGATGGTCATATCCATCTTCTCCAGCTCCTCGCGAGAGAACTTTTTGCCGCCGTGGCCGCCCTGGCCTTTTTCCGTGAACGCATCGAACATCTTCTGCTTGGCAACAACACTATCCGATAGGCTCGCGGTGCCAAATACGGCAACGCTTGACCAGCGGTCTTTCTGGATAACATCTATCTGGAAGCACACATTAGGGTTCTCAGTCACGCACTCGACCTTCTTTCCATTTCCCCGAGAGTGAAGGTAGATCACATTGCCGTGATAAACATAAGACATTGGAACGACATAAGGCAAGCCATTCCCGGCCAATCCCAGCCGTCCATACCTGGCAGAGGAAAGAAGAATTGAGCATTCGTCCTTGGATAATTCCCTGGGCTTCATGCTCTAAAATTAGATCTCCTGGATTTTTAGCTTTTGCTAAGGCCTGAGGTATACCCAGGGAATGGCACTCAAGTCCTGCCCGACAGTGCTGCGCCCGCGATCAGCAGTATCATTCCCAGTGCGATCATGGGCACACCCGGAAATGCAGTCTCTACCTGGAACTTTGTAGCCCCGGCCTCCGCCCCGATGAGCTTGAAGCTCTGGTTTTGCATCTCACCACTCTTGCTATCCATAACCTGTATCCCGACCAGAGCAATGCCGGTCAGGATTATGAGCACACCCATGACGACAGCTAAATTTACTTGTACCATTAGATCCCCCTTTGCCAGTAATATTTATCGCTATGGATATAATGTTTTGCTTACTACTATTACAATCATCCTCAATTATCTAAGCAATGCAACCATCAGATTTGAAAGTCGCGAAATTTGGTATGGGACAGCCACCATTGCGGCCCGATTCTGACCCGACTCTCGGTTAGAGTGAAAAGGCCTGGAGGATAGAACTTCCATTTTTGGGGATTTTCGTCGAGATGCACTGCGGATGAGCGTCACAGATATCGTCTCGAACTTATATGATCACGCAATTATGGAAAGTTGTAGTAAAGCATCTGGAAGATATGGTACGACGGGAAAACGGTTTTCGGGTCCTTCTTTTTCGCTCCGGGAGAAATGGTGCAATATAAAATAGAATTCTAAATTCTAGAATTCCTGTTTGTGCAAGACACTTCACCCCATATTATCTCAGCTTTTCTTCAACCTCCGGAGCGAGGTCGATGATTTGCACCGGATTTATGATAATATTGGAGGTGGCCACAGCACTTCCCCCGTCAATGGTGTTTATGGCGCTGACAGATATGCCGCGAACGTCGATTCCCAGATAATTTCCGTAAAGGTCCCTCTTCTCGCGGCTGGTTTTCTGATCTCCATCAGTAGCATTCCTTTGCGGGACCCCAAGGCGGCTGGCTTTATCTGTGAGCTGTTCGAGATATTTATTTTTTTGGCCCTTCAGAAGCCCAGCCATCCACTGCATCTTTACCATTTCCACTCACACTTATGCCCACAGTGTTAAACACGCCTTGATAATTTGGATCGCCATTCTGGGAATCATTATAGAGAAGATCTCTCACTTTCGCAGAGTTTACCGCCGACAGATCCTGCACTATTGCAGTTGAATTGGTACTATTCATTATAATATCATCTTTTTTAGGCAGTGAGAGAGATATAGAACTGGAATGAGGACTGTATATGTCCGGAATATATCGCATAGCCCAGGGAAAAATGATCGTTTCGTTGCCAATTTTGAGCTGCCTATAACTATTTATGCTGATAGATCAGAAGAGATCCTTTCAATGCATCGAGCCGTTCCGTGACCGAGCTGCAGACCAGACCAGGAAGAAAAAAATTAATAGGAAACCCACTAACAATGCGCTAGTGGATTTCGGCTTTAGTATTCATTTAAGACCTTATCGGATCAAGGACCCAAACTACTGCTGATTGGTCACAATCTTGTCGTTATTGGTAGCGGAAGCGAATCCGAATGCCATGGCGTCCCTGTTGGCGATCTTGATCTGGTCGATATTGACCTTGATGCAACAGTCCTGGCAGGAAGCATTGCCACTGCTGCAGCAATTGCATTCCCCGGAATCCTGATTCTTCTTGATCTCCAAGTTATTTGTAGCAAGGGTCAGAGGAGACCTGTTGCCAGGCATTTCCAAAGGCCAAAGCCTTATCATTTCCAACGGTTACCGAGCCGACGTTCGTATCCTGAAATTCGGGGAACCTGAAAGCAGACCCTTCTGTCTCAAAGATTCCACCATTTTGTCCAAGGATATCTACGCCGCCATTGCCGGCTATGCCCTGCTGCGCCATCACAGGAACTGACAGCATAGCTATAGCCAGCACCAATAGAACTCCTATTTGTTTGATAGTTTCACCCCATTCATTGTGTTATATCGACAACTGTTTGCTTCGATAATATTTATCTTTTTTGGTAAGAGACACAAACTAACGGCATGGCCGGGAGAGATCTTGCCGTTAAATTATCTCATGGTTAACACCTCTGACTTAGTGACCGAAGAGAAAAGATCCGGATCTTTCGACTGCTAATCGATCGATGCACGCCGTTTTCCATTCCAGTTTCAATACAGCTCAAAAGTGCATTGATATGAGAACGAATCATGGCTAGACATACTTGCAGCAAAGGATCGAGGAAATAAAAATCTTCATACCATTATATAATGATTAACGATCCATAAAAACATCTACAGTTAAAGGCGCTTGCCTTATGCGCCTCAATTTTTATAGAACAGACCCTATGCAAAGATCAACTTGCGGACCTTCATGGTTGCCAGATCGACAATGGGAACCACCGCAGGTATGGGCTGGATGTTCATCTTCTTCTGAAAATCGGTCTGAGACTGCCAGGTCCCACTATTTATCACTGCCACGCCCTTGTACCTGGCGATCCCCACCGTGTGCACATGTCCGCAATGCAGGATGGCAGGCGGCCGGGAGATGACATAATGGTCTTCATGCTCTGGTGCAATGGATACGCGGCTGCCGTAAATTGGAGAGAGATGTCTCCTCCTCAGCATCTCGATCATGGCCTTCTCAGGCGCAGCGTAGGAGATGCCAGGCAGCCGCAGAACCAGGTCGTCTATGCTTCGACCATGGTAAATCAGTACCGATACCCCGCTCAGGGTGACCCAGGCAGGATTGCCAACAAAGAGCATGTCTCCCTGAAAGTACTTCTGCACGTCATCAGGTAGCGACGGCTGAGGCTCCGCCTGGCGCACAATATCGTGGTTGCCGGGAGCAATAATGATTTTTATGCCTTTTCTTATGGCATTGAGCCTTTCCGCGGCAGCTTTGTACTGATCATATATGTCCATTATGGCCAGATCATTCTGTTGACCGGGATAGATGCCTATGCCGTCTACCAGGTCTCCGGCAATCACCATGTATTCTACCTGCGAGGCCAGGCCGGAAGGATCATCGACCTCCCCGTTGAGCCACTGCGCAAATCTCTGCCAGGCATCATCCATGAAATATTTGCTTCCAACATGGAGATCAGAGATCAATAGAGCATAACCGCTTCCCTTCTCCAGGGGTGCGGTCTGGTTGGGCATATCCGGCCAGAGCAAAGACTTGACAAAGAGCCTTCCATTGCCGTCAGAGACGCCTGTGACGCCTATTACCTCATCCGGTATGATGAGGCTTGACTGCTCATACACCTCTGCGTCCTTCTGGATGACGGCAACGATCATTCCAGTAGGGTCTTCCAGCTCAATTACGCGATTGCCTTTGGCGGTATTTCTGACGTCCATAACCATACCGATAAGGGATACCTCACGCCCCGATGTGCTCTTTCCCAGGGACTCTATGGGCCGGGAGTTCAGGCGACGGGAGAGGATTTCCCTGATCTTCGAGTATCTGTCGCGAAAATAGCACACAAAGTCGTCGTAATCGCCGACGCAAGTCGACCGGCCGGTTATATCGCATTTCAATTCGGCATACGAATCTTGTGGAGGCGAAATAGTGAGCGACGGCAACGGCATGGATGGCGCGAGCGGCGAGACAGAATCATGGAGCTTAGAAGAAACTGCATGCCTTTTCAGGGCTACAGCGTTTGTGTTCGTCTCCTTTGAATCAACCGAATTGAGAAGGCATGAGACCTGAGAGCTCCTGATCACTGCCACGGATCGATCGGTGCTGCTGATGATACGCCGGAAAAGATCGTCCTGGCTTCCCGGATAGCTGCAGATGATATCAAGGGCTTCCGGCTCCAATTGATAGCCCAGCTCTGCAAATCTCTGCACTACATCTCGGCTGACTTTGAGGCTCTTCGGGAAGCCATGGCGCGATATCTGTAGCATCGAAAGGAGTATAAGAATGTACCAACTGATAAATATAGCTGATGAAGATCGGAGAATGGTTTGACAATTTGCCTCTTCCGGGCCTGATCAAGGACATAATTTTCGTAATCGTGGTAGTGGGAGCCATATCCCTCCTCTCTCAACTGACATTGGGCCTCTGGACGCCCATGGTAGCTGTGGAGTCAGGGAGCATGGTGCCGAATCTGAACATAGGGGATATAATTCTGGTTCAGGGAATATCCCGCACCACTGTGATTCCCTGGGATGAAGCAGAGAAGGTCAACTATACGGCTTTCAATCATCCGGGGGATGTCATCCTCTACAGGCCTTATGGCAAAGAGAGCATGAACCTCCTGGATCAGTTCAAAATGGTTATAGGAATATCACCGGGCCAGGAGAAGGCCACACCCATCATACACCGCGCACTGAGATATGTGAAAACGGGTGAGCCCATGTGGAAGGATGGCCCCCGTGCGCCCTTCTCAGGATACATCACCAAAGGAGATCATAATGACGTGATCGACCAGATGGCGGGGCAAATGTTCGGCCTGGCCAAAACGTCCTATATCGAATCGCACCGCGATGATATCATTGATGTGGGGAGCAACATATCCTTGGATAAGGAGACAGGCGCGATCCTTTACAAGACAGAAAATGGGACATTTGTGGGAGATGGGATAAGCTACCTTACGCCTGTAAAACAGGAGTGGGTCATTGGAGTCGCAAGGGCGAAAATCCCGCTGGTGGGCTACGTCAGACTGCTGCCGAACATCATCTCCGACTGAGATCCACAAAATCCTGGGTTAAGGCTTTCTGGCCTGCATCGCCCAATGATCCTGATGGAAGGGCAGAAGATCTATGACATCAATTAGATCGAGCCCTGACAGATTTTTCTTCTCTCTCTGGAGAACGGCCTCAGGCGAGGCTATTGTGTCCACGGATCGCGTCTTTAGCATAAGGAGGAGCTCGCCATCGGAAAGCAGGTACCGCGCACAGTTCAGGGAAGCAATTTCGGCCTGATTTCGCTGAGCTATATCCTGGTAGACCAGATCCACAGGCTCAACAAGAGCGGCATATGTCTCAGGCCGTGCCGCATCGGCAAGGATGGGAATGATGTTCTTGCGCCGCTCGCACAGGCGGATGAGGTCGCGCATGGAGCGAGGCGAGAACTCCACGGCATAAACCAGTCCGTCGGCAACAATATCGCTGACATGGCTGACCGTGGTTCCCGTGGCTGCGCCCAGGTATAGGACCTTAGCCTCACGTTTCAGTCGGAGGCCCTGGCCTTTGCTCTTGAGCAGGAGGGCTGCGAGCTTGGAGCGGAATGGGTCCCATAACCTGTAGCCACCCAGGATGCGTTCCCCGTAAACGGGCGCCGGATCAGTCGATCTGGTGGCGAGTCTGGTCTGCCCTCCCACTTCCAGGATAAAGACGCCAGGTACTATCTCCTGAGCGGATACGGAATCGGTCACGTTCATATTTCCCAGATTTTGCTCTTCAGAGCTCTTTGCCGAGAGAGGTTGTGCTGAGTTTGACATGTTTTACGCCCTTCAGAGACATCATCTTCTCTGCGGCCTTTCTTACATCCTGGCCTTCGCCCCGCAGGACGATCACCTCCAGGCAGTTTTCGTGGTCCAGGTGGACATGCAGGCTGGACTGGATGATGCTTCCTGATTCGTGCTGAATCTCCGTCAGATTGTCTACCAGGCCCCTCTGAGAATGGGCATAGACCAGGGTTATGACGCCCACCCTCTCGCCCTGGACGTCGCTCATCCACTCATAATGGACAATATAGTTCCTAATGGCATCTCTTATCCCTTCAGAGCGCGAAGAGTAGCCACGCTTCAAGATTATTTCGTCAAACCTGGAAAGCAGCTTCTCAGGCAGAGAAACGCCAATTCGCATCAATTCTTGTTCCATATATAATCGCGATTAATATACCGATGATATTTAGTAATAAACTTTATGGCAGAAAATGTTAACGCTGAGGAAAAGTGTATCAACACCCAACACCGTGAAAATTTTAACAGAATTTGAATTAGCAACCGTTAATTTCTGGCTTCATCAGGAAAGAGTATAGAATCCACACCCAAACACCCAGAAAATATATTATTCTTTTTGTAATATATATTGAAGATTTTAGGTACCTGGCATCAAAGCAGCAAGATGAAAGGCAATAGAATCGTAATCAAATTATTGAACCTGGACTTGCGACAGCAATAAGTAGTTTGAATGCTCATAAATTTAGAGTTAGAGGAATTCCAAATGATTGAGAAAATAGTGGAAAGTTCAGGAAACGTCGTTGGCTACAAAGCAATTGGAACGATAACAGCTTCCGATTACCTGCAGCTAGAATCTGAAGTCAAGGCGCTGGTGGAAAAGGAAGGCAGCATACGCATGTTGATTGATCTGTGCGAGTTCAAATGGGAAAAGATGGAGGCCTGGCTACCAGATCTCAAATTCGGCTCTGAATTTCGCCATGAGATCCAAAAAATGGCCATAGTCGGCGATTTGACCTGGGAGAAGTGGATAACACATCTGGCTAAACCCTTCTATGCTCATGATGCCAAATTCTTCCACCATGCCGATATGGATAAGGCTTGGGCTTGGCTTCGAGAGTGATTTCGTAGAGTGCAAAAAGAATATTGTGCGTCTACGAAAAGGAAAATTGGGTTTCGATATACGATCGAGGAATCAGAAAGACATCCTGATGAGCTCGGGTAGGTGTTCTTCCTGCGGAGTGCATGGTCTCGGATCCTGATTTCGGGATTCGTGACGCTTTCTGAGTGAACTTTATATTTGGATATCAATAATTTCATCGATCATCATTTTGTTCTTATTGTTCATATTGTTCGCATATTAGTGTCCTCCTTTTTGTTTAAGGTTATCGGCCTTATGGAAGGGCGCATAACAGTCCATTGAAATAGTGACTCGATCAGATCTCGAACTCGTAAGCTCCCATACCCAGATCTCCCCACTGCCAGCTGCGGTGGAGAACCTTGCCTCTAGCCCCGGCTCCAGCAGCTCCGAACGCGGTCAAGAGAGGCATGAAATGATCCGGGTATGGATGAGCCCGCTCTGGAAAGGGCGCAGCCGCTCGATAATTCAGAAGGCCAACTTTGTCACCCTGGCTTACTGCTTTTGTGAGCCAGTCGTCAAACTCCAGCGCCCAGCCGTCCGTGACCGCCCCCGGGGACAGCTCTGCATAACCCAGAGGGTGAACAGCGCCTCCACTACCCAAAATTAAGACGCCATCCTCTCGCAGAGCAGCCAGGGCCTGACCGAGGGAGTAATGCCGTTCCGGGTTCAGCCCCTTTTGGATGGAGAGCTGAATTACAGGCATATCCGCCTCTGGAAACATGAGCCGCATGGGCACCCAGGCACCATGATCGAGGCCGCGTTTGCGGTCCATATCACAAGCAATCCCCGCATCATTGAGCAATCCTGCCACTCGCCCGGCAAGGTTGGGATCGCCATGGGCAGGATATTTTATCTGGTACAATTGGGAGGGAAATCCAGAGAAGTCGTGGATGGTCTCCAGATCTTTTGCGGCGGTGACGGCCGCCTCCTCTGTCGCCCAGTGGGCTGATATGCACAACACCGCCTCAATATTGCGGTATTTCTCGCCCAGATCCGCCAGAAACCTTCTGGCCGGGATGTCTTCCAGCAGCAATGTCGGCGCGCCATGAGAGACGAATACCGTTGCTATTTGATGTTTGCTCATAGGTTACTCCTTGCAGACCTTTCTTTCGTATCTTTTGTCCTCTATTGTCGGATTGAGTCCATCATCAATAGATCTTCCTCTCTGTTTTTTCACGAAACTATTTAATGGCGGAAGGACTACTGATATCCTTAAGAAAGGTGAAGATTATGATCCATCCCGACCGCGTATTCTCCTTCAAGGAGCTCGAAAGTGAGGAAGATCTGGTAGAGGCTATGATCAACCACAAGTGGCCTGTCTGCTACGGCTTCTATTACGGAAATCTGCTCTACCTGGGCGATGGCGAGAGCGAGGACTATCCCGAATACGCAGTCATGACTATCGACAAGACGGAAGGCCATCATGGGGTTCATGGCCGCGAGGTGGGGAGGATCAAGCCCAAGGGCATGTCACCAGAAGAGGCGCATAAGTTCATCCAGGAGATGAATGCAGGCCACTACAGCAGCGAGAATCATGTCCAGATAGAGGCAGAGCCGATATGGCATCATAGCTGCCAGTTCTGCCGGCTGGAAGAGGAGTGACCGAGCCTTTCATAGTCGCCCTTTTTTTCGATCCTGTTCCTGATTTTGTGACCTTATCGGCATCTTTGCATTTTCATCACGAACATATGGTGATGACAGCATTCATCCGCAACGAATTATCGAGTTTGAAGTGCTCGCAACGCATGGATTCATGACTATGTCTTTGGCTCTCAAGTCTGAATCGGATTCTGCGCATTGCCAGGCCACTCGGTGAATTGGAGCCCTATTTTGGACTCCTTTGCTCCACTGGAGATAAAAATCCAACTGTTTTCCTCGTCATCTAGATAAAATTAATATAATGGTATTCGGAATAACAATATAACCAAATAGAGTTGTGCAGTCGGGAAGCACGGAGGGATTTAATGGCTGAGACAAGGAATTTCGCACTTAGAGACAAAAAGGGCAATGAGATTGGTGTCTTTACGGGAAAGCAGCCGAGACAGGCAGCATTGAAGGCAGCCAATAGAGGTCACACAGACATACGGCTTAGAGAGCGCGGCACAAAGAAGGTGCACATATTCGTAGGCGAGAGAGTTCAGGTAAAGAAGCCCAAAGGGGCGCCAGCCTGGATGCCGGATGAGATCTGGAAGCCGAGAGTGAAAAAAACCGGTGTTGAGAAGCTGGAAGAGCTTTAGAGCCTATCTTTTTTTCTTAAAGAGTGGCGAGGACTCGCAAGGCGTGAGCCTTTCGAGATAAATTTCCTTGTCACTTCTCTTTTCGCGGTTGGATTTGTAAAATAACTTATTCTCTCAACTCTCCGGGAGCCACGGGAAGCCATGCCTTCTGGTTCATAACCCCTGGCCACTTGAGCAAAGTACTGGACAGAGGATCTCTCTGCACTGCAAATCTCGCTCGTCAATCGTATTTTCCAGCCCTCATGATTAAGAATGATTACTATCAACAATATCGATAATACCGATATTACTACGACGACTATTCCGGAGGAAGAATGTGCCCGCTGCACATTTAATTAAACTTAAATAGTTAAAAATACTAGTAATCTATTGGAGCCTCCGATGAGTTGCCATCCCTTACATCTCGAAGGCTCACGCCCCCATTACTTCTTCTAATCTTCTCAACAAATTTCCTCTTGGCAGCCACAGCCGATTTCGCCTCAACTGAATCTATGAATCCAGAGTGTTTCCCAGGTAAAATCGAATTTCATGGTTGTCAAAACATTTCGATTTTTATTGCCGCGTATGAGTCCCTCGGAGGCTCATGGGAGTTTCAGTCCTATTCTACAGGCCCCATGATTAAGATTGATTACTATCAACAATATCGATAATACCGATATTACTATGACGACTATTCCGGAGGAAGAATGTGCCCGCCGCACATTTAATTAAACTTAAATAGTTAAAAATACTAGTAATCTATTGGAGCCTCCGATGAGTTGCTATCCCTTACATCTCGAAGGCTCAAGCCCCCATTACTTCTTCGAATCTTCTTTTCGTCCACAAATCGTCTCAACAAATTTCCTCTTTGGCAGCCAAAGCTTATTTCTCCTCCACTGCCTCCATGAAACCCGGGTGTTTTAATGGAAGTACTCTGGCTCACGGAGGAGGAAGTAAGGTCGCTTTTGACCATGGATGATACAATTATTGCCGTAGAGAAGGCCTTCTATGATCACGGAATGGGCCAAACCCAGATGCCGCCCAAGTCCTATCTTTACTTCTCCAGATATGACGGAGACCTGAGAACCATGCCCGCCTATCTGGAGGGGCAAGACCTGGCTGGGGTGAAGATCGTCAATGTTCATACCAGGAATCAGGAAATAGGGCTTCCTACAGTTATGGCCCTTCTGGTGTTGAACTCTTCCAGGACAGGCGCACCTCTTGCCATCATGGGCGCGACCTATCTCACCAGCATGCGCACGGGAGCTGCAGGCGCTGTGGCCGCCAGAACTCTCGCCCGTCAAAATTCTCATGTGGTGGGTATTATTGGGGCAGGAGTGCAAGCGCGAACACAGCTTTTGGGCCTGTCCAGACACTTCCGGATTGAGCAGGTGATCGTTTCCGACAGCTCCCTGGAAAGAGCGCAATCCTTTAGAGACGATGTCAGACCATACCTTAATTGCGACTGTCTGACCACCTCCAGTCCAGAGGATGCCTGCCAGTGCGATATTCTGGTTACTACCACCCCCTCGCGCCGTCCCGTGGTCCAGGATAAATGGATCAGGGCTGGGACTCATATCAATGCCATTGGTGCGGATGCCAGAGGTAAGCAAGAGCTGGAGTCGTCTTTGACAAAGAGGGCCAAAGTTGTTGTAGACGATTTGACCCAGGCAGTACATTCCGGCGAAGTGAATGTTCCCATTTCAGAGGGACTGCTGGCGCCCCAGGATATCTACGCCCAGATAGGCGAAATCCTGACCGGCAAAAAACCGGGACGCATCAGTGACGAAGAGATCACAATCTTCGACTCCACGGGCCTCGGCATCCAGGATGTGGCAGCGGGAAATGCCGTTTATAAAAAAGCTCTAGATACGGGTTTGGGGATGAAGCTGTTGCTGGCGTGAATTGATGGGCGAAGACGATCATCATTTGCAGGGTCAATAGGGAGTGGTTACCAAACAGTCGGATAGCTGAGGAAAGCATGCGTCAAACAGTTCGGGAGACAAATTAAGAATAATACAAAAATAATTGTAGCTGAAAGCTAAGACAAATACATGACAAAAACGAACCTTATGGCTGAACCAGGAGAGCAGGAGATCGTGACGAGAAAAATAATCGTATCCGAGATGGTAACTCTTGATGGCTTCTTTGCCGGACCAAACGGAGAAATAGATTGGCATATCGTGGATGAAGAATTTAACCAGTATGCCATCGATCTACTGAATACGGTCGATACTATTCTATTCGGACGCAAGACCTATCAGCTTTTTGAGGGTTACTGGCCTGCGCGCTACAAACCCCTCACCTCAAAGAGCGATCTTGAAATTGCTCATGATATAAATAATATAACTAAAATTGTTTTTTCAAGTACTCTGGAAAGTGTTGAATGGAAAAATGCCAGGCTGCTTAAAGAAATTATTCCGGAAGAAATAGTGAAGATGAAACAGCAGCCAGGTAAGAACATGGTGGTATACGGCAGTGGCAGCATCGTATCTGCTCTTATGAATCTGGGCCTGATCGATGAGTACCGGATTATAGTGAATCCTGTGATACTTGGCAATGGCAAACCTTTGTTCAAAGGCTTAAAAGATAAGCTAAATCTCAGGCTCCTAGAAACGAAGACATTTGGTTCTGGGAACGTTCTGCTCTGCTACCGGCCCGCGAAAAAGGAAGCATAAAGAGAACCATCATGACAAAGAGTACGACCGAAGGATGAACTATGACGGAAGGCAGTTACTTCATTAAAGGTCTTCATGTGTGCATTGCAAGATCCAGGGAAGAGTAACTGCCGATGATTTTGATTATTTTTGATTTATAATGCTCCGTCTGCCATGGGGAATCCTTTCGGAAAGCTTTCGTCGTCCTTGCCAAGCTTCGGGTTATCATCGAGCAGCAGCACAGGGGCACCGCAGAGATCGATTATCCCATTTTCTGTTCTCTCTTTTTTGGGAAGTTTCCAGTCCTCATATTTTCTCTCACCGAAATCCTTAAGTATCGGCAATTGACGTTAGTACATAGGCGAAAGTCGATGGCCAATCTCGATCCCTCCTATGTGCTGAAGACTTTTGCCTCCCTCCTTATTCATTGATATTTCTGGAAACACCGAACTCATGGGCTTTGCGGTGGATCAGAGCCCACTCTGATATTGGTAGGATCGTCTTCAGCAGCACATCGACGATTATGGCCATGAAGAGCACGGCGCGATAGTTGGCAGACTGGTAAAATAGCATATCACCCCTTTTTGCCGTTGGATGGCGCACGAAGTCCAGAGTCTGCCGGATCTGCCAGCCACCTGCAATGACGGCTATGAAGAGGTAGAGCCATCCCAGTCCGGCCGAGAGTCCCAGCAAAAGAGAAAGAAGGACGCCGATCAGCCAAAATAGGGCGACCATCTTGGCGGTCGCAGGAATGCCGTAAGTGGCGGGCATGGTCGGAATTCCTTCTTCTCTGTCACCAGCCACGTCGCGCGAGGCATCACAGTTGGTAAAGCCCCAATCGGTGATGCCTATCATCGCCGCCAGGATCAGGGAGCCGGGATGAAGGCCGGGGCCCGCTCTAAGCAACCCGGCCGGCTCCATGGCCAGCCAAACACCCAAAGGCACCATCCCAAAGGATAAGCCCACGAAGATCCAGGAGAAGGGCGTATTTCTCTTGGCCCAGGCAGAATAGATGGTGATCAAGAGCGTGGCGGCAATGAGGGCCACAAGGCTTTCAGGATTGAGGCTGAAGTGCAACCGCTGCGGCCACAAGAAAAAGAAAGAGCGACCAGGCTTGAGCCTCCCTCTTGCCAAGTTTGGCGGATGGGAGCGGTCGATTGGGCATGGCAATCTTATCCACATCGATGTCGCAGCAGTCATTATAGACATAAGAGCTCGTGATGGCACAGTAGGCACCTACAACGGCCGCAAGAAAAGGCAAAAAGGGCGGAAGCCTTCCCTCCACTGCATACACCGCCAATAGAGCCGAGGCGGCAGGCATGGCCAGGTCCATCGCGGCTAAGGGCGGACGGAGCAGCTCAATATGCGCCCTAAATCGGGAGAGGCTTGGATGCATTGGAGATTGCATTGGTGAAAGCTTTTGGAACAGGCATTAATCCGGTTTTCGAGTGCTTCATGGAATCAGGTTCAGGAATCATGCATCAGATCATTCCCTCAAAGAGCTCCAGATGATTCCCGGGATCGGTCAGGAACTCCAGCTGGCCTCGCACTTTTAGCAGCGGATACATCTCCCGGCCTTTAGTCAAGCCGAGTTTCGCCAATTTTTTGTTGTCGGGCGCCTCGACGCGCCGAAGCTCCGCAGGCCTCCGGACAGCGTTCGTTCTTTATCCAGCCATCTTTTGTGAAAAAGTATGCACCACCGGCCTTTTCCTTGATAGGATCATAAAGTGAAGAGAAATTCCTGGCCACGTAGTTGGCCATCTTTAGGGTTTTATTGGAGCGGTTTATGGTTATGTGGCCGTAATTCGGCGGCACGAGAACCTTGTCCCCGGCAGAGGCGTGTACCACCACAACATCGCCAAGATCCTGGCTTTGCAGGAGATATAGCGCTTCACCCTCCAGGACTTCGTAAAGCTCAGGATAGGTAACGCTGCCTTCAGGCACGAGCGGGTGGTAATGTCCGGCCGTCTTGATATATTCTCGACCGAGCATGTTTGGCGGAATGACGGTAATATCGTATCTGAGGCCCTGCTCCTGCAGCTTTTCCCCGTCTCCCCTGCTCAGGAAAAGGTCGCGGTACATGAAATAGAGCTCAAAGTCTTTTGCCCCTGCCAGCCAGCCCTGATCGAAGATCACTTCGCGCATATCATTGAGCCGGCGAATATCCGGCTCTCGCCTCTTGCCGCCAAACTCCAGTTCCATATTCTTAATCCCATACCAATGTGTATCTCCAAGATTTAATATGATTGTCCTCTCGTGGCGGTTCGTTCATACAAACAGATGAGAATAGAAAAATTGAAGGCAAAGCTAAGATCGAGCCAAATTAGGATGGCCTCAATCTATTGTGCCCCGAGCCGGACCCTTGAATGCGGCCTCAGTAAGCCTCAGGACTATTAATGGTGAAGTATTCTGTGAGGATCTTTCTGAAGTCCACTATTACATCCACCTTCCACGTTCCCGGCATTCGAGCAACATCGGTTCCCTTGATCTTGAGATTGCTCCAGACGGGCGCCGCCCACATTCCGGTGAATCCATCGATGGGAGGCACATTGCTGAAAGACCGGGCATATGTCCTGCCCTCCGGCCAGTACCATCTCCATTCCACGGTGTGCGGTTTGGCGTCTCGCCAGATCAGCAGCCAGGAGGCGACTTGCTCGTCGTCGGAAGAAAACGTATTCGTCCTGTAGAGCGGCATTCCGCTCGGGCTAATCTCTTTGGCTATGGTGTGCTCGCTGAGCGGAAAAAACAAGGGATTGGATGCCCCAAGCCCGCCCATGAACAACAATACCAGTACAATTAAAGCTACAACTCTCAATCTCATTGCCACTCACCCATTACTTTGGAAGTTTATTGCGTCCCTGATAGTATAATAATTAACAATACCATAAAAAGATGACGATTGATATGGACAGGATAGTCCGCTTGCGAGGCTCTTTGGCGGTTCTACCCAGAGAAGGAATCGTTCATAGCGACATGAACGCTCCAGGAAGGTCTCTTGACGCACACGCTAACACAAATGAATGCCATGTGGTAGCCCAACTCCGCGACCTCATGCGCGGGTCTCGAAATTGTCTATTTCTTCTGCAGACTAGCAAACAAATAGAGGAACTATTCCTCGCCTTTTCGCAATCTCCGCGGGAAGGTCATAGATCCTTTTTGCCGCGTCAATCACATTTCCGTCGCTGGTTGCAACCACGGCTTCAGAGACTTTGAGAAGGTGGTCGACATTCCCGGCAGTCCTTGCCGTTCCCGGCAGGCCCCGCCCTGCCATCATGCCTCGCACCAATTCCGCCAGCTCTCCGCTGCGGCTCATCTGCTGGTCCAGCAGCACCTCTACATGGGCAGGCTCTGCCTCCGCCAGAAGATCAAGGATACCGGAAAGGGCAGGAGCCGTGTGATGGGAGATTTTATAGCTGCTGAAGATACCTCGCGTGTCGCGCAGAAAGCCGTCGTCGCATGAATAGACAGGATATCCTGCCAGAAGGCTCTCTGTGGTGATGAGAACATTGTAGCCGTCCACGAACACCCCTTTTAAACGCAACGATTCCAGGCTTTGAGCCTTTGCCCGTCTGGAGTATGCAAGAGTCGCGGCAACGACTATTCTTGTGAGCACAAACCTTTGCGCCTGTGGCAGGCGGTGGTGATCGCAGACAAAGCGAATGGCTGAGTCCTTGGGGTATCCTCGATTCACAAGATACCTTGCCTCGTCTGCCGCTCGCCTCATCTCGTCATCTGCTTCTCTGCCGACCGTCTCACATCCCGGTAAAGATCCTTGCCATGGGAATCCACAGCCACAATCATGGGGCCGAACTCCAGAGCCTCGAACTCCCAGAGAGACTCGGCCATGCCCAATTCCGGGCAATGCACACCCATAACCCGGAGCTGCAGAGCTGCAGCTGCGCCGCAGCCTCCAGGATAGGCCAGATAGACGGCCCTGTTCAAAAAAGGAACACCCGGCAGACCGCCTTTGCCTATGATGGCCCGCACCCCCCGCGCCAGGATCTCTTCTGTGTAGCGTGCCATGCGGCCGCTGGTGGTCGGCCCGGCTGAGAGAACAGTATTTCCACGGATAAGCGGACCGCAGTGGTAGAGGGCAGCCCCCTCTAAAGAGATCGGAGCACCTTTCTCGCGCATGAGGGCGTGAGCTTTGTCGCGAGCCGAAAGAATCGTTCCGCTCAGGAATACAACGTCCCCGGCGTTGAGCTTTTGCACATCCGCTGCGCTTCAACGGCGTCCTGAGGTGAAACTCAGTCATATGATCACCTCGGTTGCGCTTCGATTTGCCCAGCACTGGAAATTTATGGCCACGGGCAATGAGGCCGTGTGGCAGAAGGCAGTCTCGATCTTCAGGCCGAGGACGGTTGTGTCCCCGCCCAGACCCATGGGGCCGATGCCGAGATGGTTCAACCGTTCCAACAATTGCAGCTCCTGGGGCGAACTCCCTGGCATATTGAACAGAGCGCGTTTTGCCAGGCGTGCCGCCAGATCAAAGCTTCCACCGATTCCGATTCCCAAGAAAAGGGGCGGACAGGCATTGGCTGCTCGCTCGGACACGGTCTTGAGAATGAAATCATATGGATCGTCTGCCGGATTCAGCATGCCCACCAGGCTCATGTTCTCGGATCCTGCTCCTTTGGGGTAAGCCGTTATCTTCAGGCCCTGGCCGTCTACGTAATCCAGAATTATGTCCGGCATCCCCGGACCGGTGTTGTCCCCGCTGTTTTTGCGGGTTATTGGATCGACGGTATTAGGTCGAAGAGGGATCGTCGATGTAGCGATCCTTACGCCCTCGGCTATGGCGTCGTGCAGGCTGAAGTCCAAAACCCGGTCGCGGCCCATTTGCACATGGAAGATAGGGAGGCCTGTATCCTGGCAGATGGGGAGGCTCCGATCTTTGGCAAGCCTCACATTTTCCAGCATGAACTGCAGGTGAGAACGCGCCACGGGATTTGTCTCCAGGCTTTCCGCCTCCTCGATCCTTTGCATGACCCAGGATGGCAGACGGGTTTCAGCCTGCGTCAAAGCACGCACAGTAGCCTCTATTACCCTCGTTCTCATGCCTTCTCTCCACTCTTTCCCGGCTCGATCTTGATGGGCTTGGACTGTTCCGGCAGTCTTAGCTGTGTGATCTTACCCAGAGCCCTCTCCATGGCATCTTTATGCAGGTCTCCGGAGGTGTGGATGCCGCCAGGGCCCCCTCGCACGGCGCGACAGGGGTACTGCTGGCAGAACAGGCCGGTCATGGAAGGCGCCTCGTCCACTGTTTTGCCTACAACGCCCAGCGCAGCATGCCAGGTCGCACCGCAGGGCGAGCCGCGCAAAACCCGGACATTGCTGATGCGTCCATCCTTTGTCTCCACCTCCAGTTCGGGCTTGCCGAGTTGCTTCGCGAACTCGTCGATGGTCGGATTTCCGCATTCCTCCAGAGTGCAACAGATCTCATCCACCTCGATATGGATGTTGTACTCTTCGGCGATCTTTTCCAGCTCTCCAATGGAGCCGGCCCGGCCGATGCCGCCGGGAATTATGACCGCTTTAACCCCACCCCGGCCTGCCAGGCGCACGATCTCCGGAGTCAGGTCTGGGTGAAAGGTGTAGAGGATGAGCAGATCCGCCTGGAAGATCTTGGGGTCGAGGTTTAGTTCCCTGATAAACTCTTCCGGGTCCTCGATGAAGCCCGGCAGCACCTCGGGCACGTCAACTGAGACCGTCTGGAAGTCCGTCCTGGTCTTTATGGTCTCCAGCAAGCGTTCGCCATATTTTCCTCTCTTAATTACGCCAACCAGCATGTCGAAAAACATCTTCCAGCGTGTTAATATCCTTGCCGGAGGAAGGACATTTTATGAGCCCGTCAGATACGTTGTCGAAGATCCCGGCTGTGCTCATCGCGGGCACCCACAGCGGCGTCGGCAAGACCACCGTTACCCTGGGCCTCATGGCCGCTCTGCGAAAGCGTGGCCTGAAGGTCCAGCCCTTCAAGGTCGGTCCGGACTTCATCGACCCATCCCACCATACGGCCATTTGCGGTCGCCCTTCTCTCAATCTTGACCCCTTTATGATGGGCGAGGATGGCGTGCGTCGCTCCTTCAGCTCTGCCCTTAAAGGAGCAGACGTGGCTGTGGTTGAGGGTGTAATGGGGCTCTACGACGGCATGGATGGGACTGACATGGGCAGCACTGCACAGGTGGCCAAGATCCTGGACATTCCGACTCTCCTGGTCATTAATGTGCACGGCATGTCGCGCAGCGCCGCTGCCATGGAGATGGGCTTTGCCGGCTTTGACCCAAAAGTGCGTCTGGTGGGAACGATACTGAATCGAGTAGGAAGCGACCGCCATCTTGCCATGCTCAAAAGCTGCCTGAAAAAGCCAGTCTATGGAGCTTTGCCCCGAGAAAAGGAGATGGAGATGAAAAGCCGTCACCTGGGCCTGGTGATGGGTTTTGAGAAGGAGCACGATTCGGACTCTCTGGCCTCATTTCTGGAAGAGAATGCGTCCATTGATGAGATCCTGTTGCTCTCCGCCAAACCCGTTCCGGCTTCAGAGGGAGACAGCACGGAGAGAAAAATCGGTGCGCATAGGCATTGCGGAGGATGAAGCCTTCTGTTTTTATTATTATGAGAACCTGCGCGAGCTGGAGAGACGAGGCGCAGAGCTGGTCTCTTTCAGCCCTCTGCGGGACAGTCTGCCGGATGTGGATGGCCTGTACATTGGTGGAGGCTATCCTGAACTCCATGCCTCCAGGCTGGAAACGGCTCCCGCCCTCAGGCAGATAAAGTCAGCCTCTGAAGACGGCATGCCTATCTATGGAGAGTGCGGCGGCCTGATGTATCTGGGTCAAGGCATAGAGTCGGAGACGGGCTCCTTTAGAATGGTGGGCGCCCTGCCCTGCACGACTATAATGGAGAAGCGGCTTGTGGCGCTGGGGTATGTGAAAGCAGAGGTAACAGGGCAAAATCCCATAGCGAAGATGGGTCAAACCATTCGCGGGCACGAGTTTCATTACTCGCGCTGTGTTTGCGATAGAGACGCATCCTATGCATACAGGCTTATGCAGGGGCAAAGGAATCGTTGACGGCCGGGATGGCCTGGTGGAACACAATACCCTTGGCGGGTACCTGCATGCACACTTTTATTCCTTTTCGACAGATCGATTCATCGAGAGCTGCAAGCTCTACCGAGAAGTTGATTGATGAAATGAAATAGGACATGGAATCGAATGCTGGCTTCTGCTCCACGAATTTCGTTTTCAAGGATAGTGCCCTGTGCCATCCACAGTGGATAATTTCATTCTTGGCATATCTCTAAATGTTGAAAGAAATATCAGCTATATTTTTTGTGTTAATCCATATTTCTATGGGGAAAACACAGTCCCGATTGACAAATGGTCATCGCACTATATATTATATAGATCCATCCTGGAGAAAAGTTTAAATTCAGATCTACGTCCTAATACGCACCATAAAGTAAATGGAGTGTTTGCAATGAGCAAAATATCAAATGGATTCATGCTCTTCGCTCTCCTGATGGCTCTCTCTGTGGGAGTTGCCTTCAGTGAGGTTAAGGCTGCATGATGACAGAGAACGCAACAGAGAACGCCACCGAGAACGCAACTATGAATGCGACTGGGAACGTAACCATCAACGCGACTGGAAACGTGACCATCATCGCCGAGAACGCAACAATCAATATGACTGAGCCTGTCAAGGCTTAGTATTGTACCCGGGCAGGAACTTTGAAACCGTCCTTTGGGCGAATTCTGAGTTGGGTTTCCCCTGCCAGTCAACATTTTTATCCTGAAGCGCGGGCATTAATCAGTCAGCATAATTGATGAATACAAAGCAATTTTTAGAAAGGCTTATATTTTTCTGAGATTACGATTTGATAGAGGTAAGGATATGAGAAGTACAAGTATGTTCATACTATTAGCGATATTGATGACTTTCTCGGCAGGTCAGGTCCTGTCGCTGGATGCACTCAATGTCACGAATGCCACAAATGCAACAAACGCCATTGACACTTTGAATGCTACTGAGGCCACAAGCATATGCCGCTCCACAAAATGTTACGGAGACGGCACCCGCTGTCCCAACTCAAGAGCCAGCAACAAGATTCAAGCAGCTCTCCAACTATACCAGTGGAGCTAACGCCGTCCTGGGTGAGAAAATACAGAGCGGATACTCAGATGTGACAAAAGCCGCAGACACGAATGTAGTATTCAGCCGTGAGGCAGGCGTTCCCGCTCCTTCCGTGAAGGTCAACATCACCAAAGTAAATACAGTGGGCGACAAGTATGTCCAGATAGCCAACCTGGCCGTAGGCGCCTGGGACCTGACAGGATGGAAGCTGGTCTCGGCAGGAAATGCAACCTATACCTTCCCGGCGTTCTCGCTGGACAACGGCATGTCGGTCAAAGTGCATGAGGGCAACGGCTCCGGCACTGCTACCGATATGTACACCAACAGCACAGCGCCTCTATGGATCGACAATGTTGTCGCTCTCCAGGATGCTACGGGCAGTGTGATATCCTCATACGACATCTCCGCCGCAACCAGTATCAACCGGATATGTCGACCCGCTGGCAAGACAAATTCAGTACTAGATACTAGAATCAGGAAATTCTGTACACGACCCTGTGCTGCATTCAGTGGCAGCACATCCCATATTTTTGGTTCATCAATCAAAATTAATCAAAATGATGCGAACAAAAAAATTTTATGAATTTTGTCACTCCTCTTTCTGGCTCTTCAACTGGATCATCGTTCCTACGATTTCATCGTGCTCAGAGCAATTGACGGCAAAATTGAGCCGGTCGGGATAGATCGAAAAGAGGACCTGAGGTATGTGCGAGTTGCAGTCATCCAGTGCCATTTGCAGTTCACGATACTCTTTGTTGGTGATCAGGAGCTGATCTTTGTACTCCTCTTCCTGCTCGATGGAGTCCAGAGGGCTTATTTCATCGATTGTGCTGCTAACAATCAGATCGCACTGCCACTCCAGACCAGTGCCCTGTTCTCCCAATAATATGTATCCTGCGGGATCAAATCCTCCAGGATCTTCAGGTCCTCCAGCGAGACTTGCCACTCCATGGTGCGCACTTCTTCCGGCAGTTTGCCCTCAATACTTATGAGGGAAGAGACGGCTCCCGATGATATATTCAAGTCGCCCATGTCAAACGATATCTTGACGGGCGTTTTCCTCATGGCTTTGATGGCAAAATAGAGCCGCCCGGGATTGAGAATTTCGATAGCCTTTTCGCAAATTATATCATCGCTCATGACCAACTATTTTGTTGCAACTGATATATTCGTGTGGCGCACAAGAGGCGCATACGTGGCTGCCACTTCCCTTTGCCCAAGACTTGGCCATCCAACGAATAAAGAACTATTAAGCGCGTCAATATTTCCAGTGGCAAAGCTCTGATTACTATGGCTTTCCAGTTTGTAGTTATTCTCAATGTGGGTACTCTGTGGACTTTGACCCAGTTTGATGCTGGCGCAGTCCATCCAACTGCCTGGCCCTCCCACGCGGCCCCGGGCTCGCTCGCGCGCGTGCGTGGCCCCGGGGTCAGCGGTCGCGGAGCCGATTGCGGGCACCTGGGGGCTGGTAGGCTATTGACATGCGGTCACTATTTCGCGCAGGTTTACAGCAGAAACTGAAATAATTTGTTGGCAAACCATCGGCCAATTCTTCAGTAAATAAATCCACGATTGTACATTGATGCTACGCCCAATAGCTACGGATGCCACTTTTTGAGATATCATATAGAAGTGATAAAAATATAGTAAGCTCCAAAGTGACACTACTCTTTAGAAAAATTTATATACAGAAGTTTGCTCAGTACAGAACATACTAAAATTAAATAAGATGTGTATAGGTGAAATAGAGATGAATAACCGAATATTTACAGGGACGCTTATCTTCTCCCTCGTCGTCCTGTTCATTGGGACGGCACTAGGTCAGGAAGAGAACAGCAGCATAGATCGCCAGATCGCCATAAGCAATGCTAATTTCATAGCTCCCAGCCCGGAGAAGGAAAACCTGAATGAGGAATGGGTGGAAATCTCCAATAACGGTACTTCGGATGAGAATCTTACCGGTTGGACTCTTGAGGATGCACAGAACCACACATTTACCATCCCGGATTTCAGTCTCAAAGCAGGTGCCAAAGCCAAGATCCGAACCGGTTTTGGAAATGATACCTCTGCAGACCTCTTCTGGAACAAGAAAACACCTATCTGGAACAACTCAGGGGACGTGGCAACTTTGATGGATGCCGCGGGCAATATCGTCTCCCGCTATCCCAAAGAATCACAAGGGGCCTGAAAACCCCAATTTTTCCCTCATAACGATCGGATCACAGTCTCCTTATAATCCCACTTTTGGCAAAGCCTGAAATCATTCAAAGCGCCATCTCCATCACCCTTAAATGCCCGCGCCAGAGCGCAAGTGAGAAATGCCATCTTAACCACTTATTCTCCGGTGTATTATGATGAATCTTGAAGAGATGTCGGATGTATTGAAGTCCTCCTTAGGAATCCATGACAATATCGTAGGCGTGCGATTGTTCAAGAGCGAGGAGGAGATCCCCAAAGATCTCGACCAGATTGAGAGGCCCTTCCGGTATTGCTCCATGGTCCAGGCCGCAAGGCTCCAGGGAACCAGCTTCCTGGCGCACGCGGACTACCACGAATGCAAGGGAGGCTCATCCGGCCTCGGTCTGGAGGCATGTCCCGAGAACATCAAATCCGGATCTCTGTACTTCGATAAATTGCACAAGTGCGAGACCCGCGATGTGGGCTCCAACATCGCAGCATCCATGCCCCGCCTTCTTCCCGGCAGCACAGTCGCCACTTACGTCGCCCCGCTGGACAAGATGGTGATGAACCCGGATGTAGTGATATTTGTGGGGAATCCACTTACTGCCAGGAGAATCGTCCAGGCGGTCGAGTACAAAAAGGGAGGTCGTTCCACCTTCAACACAGCCGGAATTCAGTCCTTCTGCGTGGATGCCACCGCTTCCCCTTACCTCAAAGGCGAGGTGAACTTCTCTCTGGGCTGCGACGGATCTGCGAAGAACGCCGGGCTGGAGGATGAGGACGTCGTGATAGGCATACCTTTCGCGATGATGGAGGAAATCTGCACGGTGCTGAAAGAGCACTACCAGGTCTGGGATAAGTTCATGAGAGGATGAGTGGGATAGGAGAGTCAACTTTTTTTTGCAGATTTTCGACAAGACATTGGATGCATACTAATAGTCTGCAGCTTAACCACCGTCGCTCGGCCGGCCGCGGCCTTGAGCGGCGCCCCCACCATAGCGCGGGAGGCCCGCAGGGCCGACTCGCGGAACCCCGGAAGAAGGAGATGCTGTCCTCGTCTGCATCTACTCTGTCCAGTCTGCAGTTGAATGACATTGGCGTATCTTTCATCTAAGCCGCAAAAATTGATCCCACCACTTCTTCCGGGGTTCCGCGCGGGTGTTACGCGCTTGGGTGACGGGGCCCACTCAAGGCCGTGGCGGCCCCCCTGACCCCGCGTCCGCGGGGAACAATCTATGAAGCTTTGCCTTTTCCTTGAACGTGTTTGAGAAGCCTAGACGGCAAACAGCCGCGATTCCATTGTAGCGGAGAACGGTCGACGGCCTTGGGCCATAAGAAGCGCACCCTGCCCTCCGGCGGCGGGCTGAATCCCGTAAGAGCAAGACTAAGACGCAAGGCTGGATCCGGTAGAGTTGAGCAAGAATCAAAAAGAAAACCAAATCTAAAAAAAATTGTTAATCGATCAGAATGCTTCCAAGATCCTCGATCGACATCAATTCTGATACGTTCTCTTAGCATCGCCAGCCTGGCTGGATTGGGTCCAGGATGTTGCTGGATTAATCTGTAGATCCGGTTGGGAGGAGACGGCCCCTTCTTGATACCCTTGAGACTGATCAGCACTTACCAGATAGACTGCACCTTCGTCCGTTTGAGTGACATCGTAATTCAAGCTGAGGGGGCTATAACCCTCTTTAGTGAAATTGAACTGCCAGGTTCCAGGCTGTCCGCTAACGACCACCAATCCATTTGAGTCCGTAAACCCTTGGAAACTGTTGCCTGCTGCATCCTGTCCTGTGACCTGGACTCCCGATAGTATCGTCCCGTTAAGGTCCCCTTCATGAACGTAGATCGTCAGAGCGACATTATCCACAGAAGGCGCAGGAGTAGGCGTAGGAGTGGCTTTTTGGAGATAGACAGAACCATCACCGGTCGCCGTGACATCATAATTTAGAGTCAGGGGTCATATCCGTCCTTTGCAAATGTAAACTGCCAGGCACCCGGTTGTCCTGAGACCATCGCAGCTCCGTTCGAATCTGTAACTGTTTGAAAGCTGCTGCCCGCCGCGTCCTGTCCAATTACCGTGACACCCGAAAGCAGGCTCCCATTGAAGTCCCCTTCGTATACATGGACCGTCAGTAACGACCTGATCCTGGGCGGATGCGACCAGCAGCGTGCTGCTGCACATTAACAGCATCAATGCCGCTAAACAATAACCATTTTTCATATCAGTTTTCCCCTTAGTCAATTAGTTTCAATTTCGTTCAATTTATTGCTTATTTTTTAAACTGCTGCTCGTTCTTATGTTGGATGTTGAATTACCAACTTTATTTTTTATCCACCACTATGAAATTCATCATCCAAAAAAGTGGATGATCAGTGATATTTTCACTGATCTTTCCTAATAAACCTAAACCTTTATATTGATTACAACTAATTTGACGCCAGCATTTTCGCCCTTTTCCCTGCCGCCCATCATGGACTTCACATTCTTATGGTCCATCTTCTTGCCGTCCTGGCCCATCATGGACTTCTCGCAGCCGAATGCCTTCTGCTTGCCATCCTGGCCCATCATGGACTTCTCGCAGCCGCAGGTCTTCTCTTGCCATCCTGGCCCATCATGGGGGGCATCTGCTTGCCATCTTGGCCCATCATGGACTTCTCGCAGCCGCAGGTCTTCTTCTTGCCGTCTTGGCCCATCATGGGGGGCATCTGCTTGCCATCCTGGCCCATCATGGACTTCTCGCAGCCGCAGGTCTTCTGGGTGTTGTCCTGGCCCTGGGGCAACTGCTTGCCATCTTGGCCTGTCATGGACTTCTCGCAGCCGCAGGTCTTCTGAGCGCTGTCTTGGCCCATCATAGAATTCTGGCAGCCACAGGTCTTTTGAGTATTATCCTGGCCCTGGATCTGCTTGCCATCTTGACCCTGCCACATCTGGTTGGCATCCTTTCCTATTCCATTGTCCGGCATTGAAAAGGCCGGGATAATAAGAACACATATAGCGGCCAATGCCACTAAGAACTTAACGTAATTCATTTAATATACCTCCACTCAGGATCATTTCTCCATTGAGAAGTTTCCTGTACATGCATCTTTCTTTGAACGATATAAAAAGATAGGACCGAACGACCATGCAACGAACTTCGAACAACTCCAAAATTAAAGGTCAAGGAAGGTTTAGAAGATCATCCATATGCATTTAATGGTTCTGTTTTTTAAAATATTTGTTGATATTGGTTCGATAGATAAATAAGACTTTAATCGCATCTTAAAATGAAAAAATCGCCTATTCCGATGGTAAGGTAGTTGCAATCATCTGCTAAGAGCACAATAGCGACGGGTTTAGTAGTCTTCACAAAAATTAAATATGATACCTGCCGCGAATTTGTATTTAGCGGCTCGAAAGGGAATTTCATGGACATTCTTCAAGCGAGACGAATGAAACAGCCGAATAAAACAACCCTTCCATAAATATGAAACACCTTTCCTCAAAGGCTTATCGCAATCGTTTATCGACGTAATCATTTGTCGAATTTGCCGCAAGGTTTTCATACCCGATTCCAGGAAATAACCATTTGTGAACGCTTTTGATCAGCTTGATAGCCAGATCAGGTCGAGGCTAGTGGAGTAGTCTATTACCGAGCCAACGCTGCCGCAGGAGCAAGCCATACCGGCAATTCTGGCTGGAGAAAACGTGCTACTCATAGCGCCCACCGGCACCGGCAAGACCGAGGCTGCGAGCTTGCCGATCTTCCACCGGATTCTCGCAGGGGAGCGGAAGGGCACCCAAGCAGTATACATCACGCCCTTGCGCGCACTGAACAGGGATATGCTGCGCCGCTTTCATGAATGGGGAGAGCAGCTTCATATCACCGTAGCAGTCCGTCACGGCGACACCAGCCAGAGTGATCGGAGGAAGCAGTCGCTCAAGCCCCCGGATTTGCTGATCACGACGCCAGAGACGATGCAGATAATGCTGACCGGCAAGCGCTTCGCCAAAACCTTTCCACCACCAAGATCGTAGTAGTTGATGAGGTGCACGAGATGGCCACATCCAAGCGCGGCTCGCAGCTCGCCGTGATCCTGGAGAGGCTGGCAGAGCTGGCAGGAGACTTTCAGCGTATCGGCCTCTCGGCCACAGTCGGCTCGCCAGAAGACGTGGCTAAATTGCTTGTCGGATCAAGTCGTGCCTGCAAAATCGTCCAGACGGAGATGGAAAGGGCGAGCGACTTTCGAGTAGTCAGCCCTCAGGCTACACGACCGGATTATGCTATGGCAAGCCCATCTGGAGTGCGATCCCCGCCTGGCGGCGCAGATTCGCTGGATCAGGGAAATGGTGCATACCAGAAAGTGCCTGATATTCGTCAACACCCGCCAGGCGGCAGAGGTTCTTGGGCTCACGATTCAGGCAACTGGGCGAGCCCATCGGCGTCCATCACGGCAGCCTCTCTGTGGAAGCGCGGGTGGAGGCGGAGGAAGCCTTCAAGGACGGAGCCCTGCGGGGGCTCATCTGCACATCGTCCATGGAGCTCGGAATCGATATCGGCGATGTGGATCACGTCATCCAGTACAGTTCACCGCGCGAGGTTTCGAGGTTGCTGCAACGAGTGGGCCGCTCAGGACACAAGATCGGCCTCATCTCTTCCGGGACAATAATCGCCACCTGCGCCGATGATGTGGCAGAAGCCTGCGCTATCTCCCGGCGGGCAGGCGCAGCCGAGTTAGAGTCGATCCAGATCCACGAGAAGCCCACCGACGTCCTGGCCAACCAGATTGTGGGATTGGAGATGGATTTCGGAGATATCAGCCTGGAAAAGAGCCTACCAGATTGTATGCAGAGCCTACCCTTTCCGGGATCTGGCACTCGATGAGATGCAAGGAGTCGCCGACCAGATGGAAGAGAACAGGCTGGTTCGACAGTACAACGGCATTTTGCAGAGAACCCGCAAGGCGCGGGAGTATTACATTGAGAATCTCTCCATGATCCCGGATGAGAAGAGGTTCAATGTCTATGATATCGTGGGTCGGCGGTCTGTGGGAACCCTGGATGAAGCTTTCGTGATCAGCTTCGCCCAGCCCGGAGCCACCTTCGTCACCAAGGGTGAGATCTGGGAGATTACTGAGATCGGAGAGAACGAGATCAAGGTCGTGCCCATTCATCGCAGCGGCGAGATCCCCAGCTGGACCGGCGAGGAGATTCCCGTTCCCTTTGATGTGGCGCAGGAGGTCGGACGGATCAGGCGGCGGATCCGTGAGACCCTGGAGAAAGGACGAGGTAGGAAAAGGGTGAGGGCGGGAGCACGCTTGCCATTGAAGAGCTGCAAGGGTTGTATCCTGTAGACCAGGAAGCGGCAGAGGAGCTGGTCGACCTCATAAAAAAACAGATGGAAAAGAACCTGCCGGTCCCTGATGAATCAAACATAGTTGTGGAGAGCGGCGGTGAAGGTGTCATCATCAACGCTTGCTTTGGCCACAAGACCAATGATACCCTGGGAAGGGTCATCACATCCATTCTTTCCGCTCGCTTTGGCAGCAGCGTAGCCCTGCAGATTGATCCCTATCGAATCGAGCTGACACTGCCAAAGGTCTTGCTGGCGGAGGAGATAGAGAAGATGATCCTTGATCTGGACCCGACATACGTCGAGCCCATCCTGGAGATGACCCTGAAGAACACCACCCTCCTGCGCTGGAAGATGGTGCATGTGGCCCGCAAGTTCGGCGCCTTCTCCAGGGACGTGGACTACCAGAGGGTGAGCATGGCGAAGCTTCTGGCCGTCTTCGAGGGCACACCCATGTACCGCGAAGCGTTGCGGGAGATCTACCATGACCGCCTGGATATAAAGCGGGCTAAATGGGTGCTGGAGAAAATCCGGGATGGAACGATCACCATCACGACCAGCGGGCTCTCGCCTATAGGAACCAGTGGTCGAGGTGGAGGAAGGGATGTCACCTCGCCGGAGCATGCCGATGCTGCCGTCATCAACCTTCTCAAGAACAGGATCATGAACGACCGGGTGTTGCTTTTTTGCGTGAACTGCAAGAAGTGGAAGTCCATGCGCCAGGTCGAACGCGTGCCGGAGCAGCCGGAGTGCCCGATATGCGGATCTCGTATGGTGGCCGCACTCAAGCCCTGGGAAGAGGAGGAGATCAAGGTCGTCAAGAAGCCGGAGAAGAAGAAGACCGCCGAGGAGAAGCGCAGAACAAAAAGAGTATTCCGGAATGCCAATCTGGTCTTGAGCTACGGCAAAACTGCCGCAATAGCGCTGGCAAGCCGGGGCCTGGGACCGGAGACGGCAGCACGCGTGGTGGGAAAACGGCAGAGTGATGAGCTGGAGTTCTACAGGGACATCCTGAAGGCGGAAAGAGAATACGCCAGGACGAAGAGGTTTTGGGGATGATGGCCGTAGTCGCGAGGTTTTCCCGAAGTTAGCTTTTATATATTTTCATTCATTAAAATGAATCGATAGGTGCAAGATAAGGCAAAATTAGTGGAATTTTTTGAATCCACTTCGTTCCCTGAAAAAAGAATTATTCAGGCTTGGATTTTTTTCATGACTTTACGGTTCAGCTAGCAACACAATGAAGCCGCCCATATTCTCTCATCAACAAAGTCCCATAATACCAGTCGAAGGAAAACAATCGTTGGCAAGAGATAATTCTCCTTATGGTTGGAGTAGTGATCCTGGATCGTGATCTCATAATATTCTTATAAAATGAATGCCTATCGTTAAGGTACGCAACCGGAGATCTCCAGGAACATAAAGTCGTCTCATCGGAGCTTTGCGGTCTTGCAAATGCCTGAAGCCGTATCCAGCATCTTATGACGTATTGGCCTATATGGGAACGAAAATCCACAATCAAGAATTGAGGATTTGAGACTTTCAGAAATCGGATGGCGATTGTGAGTCTTGATGTGGGTACAAATGTGACAAGAATCGCTAGCTTTCGCCTTCACATACGCTTGCGGGCACACGAGGCTGAGCAAGATGGATAGATAATAATGAGGTATGAAACAACGTGATCCTATTGAGATTCTCCTGGAGGAAAACAATCCCGGCGAAGTGCGATTGACAATAGAGGCTCTAAAGAGAAGGAAGTGATTGAAAGATGCTGAAAAATGATGAAATACAAAATGAGGACGAAGTTGCTTCGAGGAAGAGAGATATTAACGATATCCTGGGAGCCAATGATTACGATCGCATGCAGGCGCTCGACAGCTGTTTTACCAAACTCGAGTTGGGCACTCCCACCAAGGAAGACCGCGCTCTCCTGGAAGATGCCACGATCATGCTACAGGAGGAGATAAAAGATAGTAGCGACCTGGAGTACACAGATGATGATTACGAGGAAGTGACTAAAGAGTTCTATGAAGATCTGCTCGATGAGGATGCAGGTCCCGACCAGCGTGGCCGGGCTGTCATCGATTTTGCGATTGGCCTGTTGAAGAAAGCATTCGAAGGCCTCGAAGAGCCGCTGGAGGAAGAAAAGGAGGACGAAGAGGCGGCAGCCGAGGTGGGGGCGGGCGAGTGACAGGCGTTGGCGATAGGGGCATGCACATGCGGCATCCTGCGATTTCATTCAATTTCCCACGACTCTGCCCGCGACATATTCGGAGCCCCCAATCAATAATAATATGGCCTCGACCTCCAGACCGACCCTGAACTGCAAATATTTTTTAAGGCAAACAATCAAACACGTGATTGGACCCCATCTGGATGGAAACGGAAAGGTGCCTTCAGCGGGACTGAATGAAGTAAAGCGAAGACACGAAAATATAAAGGAAGTTAGAGGGCAGACCTGTGTCAACTAACGAGCGAAGACACTTCTGCCTGAGCCTTGTAGCTCATTTGCGGCCAAAGCGAGTAAGCTCCCCCGGGCAGAGGAGTCTCAATTGCCTTTTCCACTACATGCGCTCCGACTTCCGCGCCTTCATCGTAAGCTGACTTAATGCCTGCCTCGATAGCCCTTATCGTCGAAATATTCCAGCTGAAGAGACGCGCATCGTAGTAGAGGTTCATGAGAGCGCCTTCTTCTGTGCCGGCCTGTCCAACCGTATTCAAGAAATATTCCACATCCGCTTTATGTGCGCCTCGACGAGATGCAAATTTATCTATCTCATTAATCGACAACGAATTCAATCAGGACACCTCCTCTGCTAACCGCTCCTGTGTCTGAAATAAATCGACGAGCCCAGACCCCGCGATCCCCTGTAAAGAAGCCATGCGCTGGTCAATTTTTTCGATTTCATAGTTCATCTTCGAGATTCTCTCTAAGAGCAGCTCACGCCTTTGAATCAGTGCCTCACTTTCACTCATTGCCCTTACCTCCGATTTTTCGCATTCACCCAATGCAGGGTTATGCATCGAATGAAGTCACACTTGTTCTGTACATGGCTGTTTGGCATGTACATATAAGCCTTTTATGACACATATTGCGAATTATGGTACAAAGTGAGAAACATAATATGGCTTTCAAGGACAGCGATCATTGCAAAATTTCTTCACTAAAAAAAGTCTCCAGATAGGCTCTCGACGTTGAAGAAAGATCCTGACCATTTGTTCCATGTTGAACTCAGCGGCTCCAGGACTTGACGAGCAGAAGTTGTTTCCGGCTAGGCCCAGGCTGCCATTTGGCAAACGAGAGCCACAAACCGTTTAGTTTAAGAATTATTATGACGTATTATTGAAGGACAGAAGTGAATTTTATGGATGTTAAGAATAAGATAGTGGTTGTAACCGGAGCCTCATCAGGAATCGGCCTTGCCACGGCAAAACTTCTCACAGAACGAGGCGCAAAACTCGCACTTATTTCCCGATCAAAAGAGAAGTTGGAGGCACTCTCAAAAGAGCTTCCCGAATCAATAGCGATTCCTGCCGATATGACAAAGCCCAATGAGATCAAGAGAATGGTGGAACAAACGATGGCTCATTTTGGGCGGATCGATATCCTGGTCAATAACGCCGGTCAAGGGTATTATTCCTCCCTTGAAAAAACCAATCTTGATATATTCCATCATATCTTCGATCTGAACCTGACGGGACCACTCATTGCCATGCAGCAGGTCGTTCCTATTATGAGAAGACAAGGACATGGTGCAATTATCAACATTAGCTCCGGGACTGCTCTTATGCATTTGCCGAACCTCGGCGTGTATTCGTCTTCGAAACGTGCGCTGGCAGGTCTCAGCCTGACCGCGCGTGAAGAGCTGAAGGAGGATAATATTATTGTCGGTGTGGTGTATCCGTTCATTACTCTCACCAATTTCGGAAAAAACACGATCAAAGATCCACAAGGCGAAGACTGGCTGCCAGGAGATAGTCCAACTCCAGCGGATACGGCAGAATATATAGCGCAAAAGATACTGGAAGGCATCGAGAATGGAGACGCTGAAATATTTGCACACGATTGGATGAAGAAAATGGCAGAGAGAGGCGATTAGGCCGCCATGCTTCCTAACGGATGGGTTTGATGCCACAAGACCAATTATAGAGGCCGCCATTGGGCCCCCCGTCCGAGAGGAGGAACCGGATTCAGTGCGAGACCCGTGGAGAGTCAGGAGCCATTTTCATGCTAAATCCGGTGATCTTCGCCGGTTATGGCCTCAAATCCCGTTACGACATCGAGCAGTTCTGAAGTGATAGCCGCCTGACGCCGTCTATGAAATTGAGCACTTAGCTCTTCCAGATGTTCTTCTATATTTTTTTCTGCCGCCTGCATGGATGCCAATCTGCTGGCATTCTCGCTTGCAAGCGATTCGACGAAAGCGCGGTAGAGTGAGAAAAATAGATAATGGCGCACTAGTGTTGAGAAGAGCTTATCTGCGTCCATGGAGAATGTAGGCAATGTACGACAGGGCCACTTCTTCTCAGCCAGGGCCCGTAGCCAACCCATATCCAGCGGGAAGAGAGTAGACCATATGAGGACGAAAAGCGGCATCCGGACCGGGTTTATTGTAGAAAAGGACGATCTGATCCACTCCTTTGTTCATTCGCCATTCCTCTAATTCAACCAGCACATCCAGCATAACCTGCGTTATGCCCTGAGGAGTTCCAAAGAATGAAAAATGGGCATCAATAGGCAGTCCTGCTTCTTCCAGACGAGAGATAACGCGCTCTCCAACGGCAAGGACCGAACGCGTTTCATTCTCGATCCCTTTAAGTTTATCGATTACATAATTCGCGATCTGATCATTGAAACTGCCGCATAGCCCCTGGTCGGAACCAAAGACCACGGCAACCAGACCCGTTCTTACGGTTTGGGATTTTGTGAGTTGAAATTCATCAGGCTTATTCATCATTACGATTTGAAGCCCCATCTCAATGGTTTTATTGTACTCATTGAGCGATTCGACTGCCTTTTCGTACTCTCGAATGTTGGACGCCGATATCGTCTTCATAATCTTTACAACCGACTGCAAATCTTCGGCATTTTTGATCTTTCTTTTCAGGCTTTCCAGCTCTTCCATTCATTCCCTCTATCTTGCAGTCATTTCATCGAGATTTCCGTGGTATCTTTCCCAGGGTTACGTTCCACATTTAGAAAGCTTCGAGACATATTCAAGAGCATATCCCGATCCTCAGGCGTGAGCTTCTCGGAGGATTGAATCCGCTTATGCAATTCAGGCAACCTTTCGGAAAATGTTTTTATTATTTTCTTTTTCACAGAGGCAACTTCATCCAGAGGGACCCCGTCCAGGACGCCCGCGATCGTCGCCAGAAGAATGGCGACCTGCTCAGGCGCCTGAATTGGTTCGAACTGGGGCTGCAGTAATACCTCACGAATATGCCGACCATGTTCGAGAGTCTTTTGAGTTTCCGCATCAAGCCTGGTGCCGAACCGTGCAAATGTCTCCAGCTCCTCAAACTGTGAGTAAGAGAGGCGCAGATTGCCGCTGACATCACGGTACGCTGGAAGCTGGCTCTTTCCTCCCACACGTGAGACCGATTTGCCCACATCAACGGCAGGCAAAACGCCATCTTCGAACAGCTTTGGGGAGAGATAGATTTGGCCATCGGTAATAGAGATAAGATTGGTAGGAATATAGGAGGAAATGTCCTGCGCTTCAGTCTCAATAATGGGCAACGCCGTGAGAGACCCACCGCTCTTAAGGTGTGTGGACCTTTCCAGGAGACGAGAATGAATGTAAAATATGTCTCCGGGAAAGGCCTCTCTGCCCGGAGGCCTTCGCAAAAGCAGAGAAAGTTCACGATAGGAATTGGCATGATGGGTTAAATCATCATATACAATCAGAACGTCGCGCCCTTTTTCCATGAAGTACTCGGCCATGGTAGTGGCGGAGTATGGTGCAATGAAATTCAAACCGGGGGTGTCCTCTCCTGTGGAAACGACCACGATGCAATTATTCATGGCTTCATATTTACGCAACTGTGCGATCACTCTGGCGACGGCAGACTTTTGCTGCCCTATCGCGCAGTAGACACAAACCAGCCCCTTTTCTTTCTGATTGATTATTGCATCAAGGGCAATGGCGGTCTTGCCGATTTGACGATCGCCCAGTATCAATTCACGCTGGCCTCGGCCAATAGGGATCATGGAATCTACTGCCAGGATTCCGGTCTGAAGAGGAACCTCAACAGGAGCTCTGTCCATAATACCGGGTGCAACACGCTCTATGGGTCGTCTTTCTGAACCGATGATTGGTTTTCCTCCGTCAAGCGGCCAGCCGGTAGCATCTACCACTCTTCCCAGAAGCTCTTCGCCCACAGGCACATCCATGACCCTTCCGGTCCGGCGCACCTCCTGTCCGGCTTTGATCTCAACGCCTTTGTCCAGCATGACAACTGCGACCTCTTCAGGATCAAGGTTGAAGGCTATGGCGAACTTCTCCCCGGGAAATCTGATGAGCTCCTCTGACTTTACATGCAACAAACCCTTTATGCGAGCTATGCCGTTGCCAACAAAGGATACAGTCCCGATCTCTTCAAACCGGAGCTGAGGCTGAAAGCCTTCCAGTCTTTGACTGATAGCTGCAAAGTTGCCGGCATTCGTATCCTGAAGTTTCTTATTTTCGTCCTTCACCATTACTCAGCGCCCTCCGTCGACTATCAGTCATTTCTTTTCGTTAGCACTTCGGACAGATCTGATTGCAGAGTATTCAGATAACCGGCAATGCTCCAGGCGACTCTTGTGCCATGGGAGTCCATCTCCACACCGCAGATCAACTCCGGAGCGATCTCATACTGAATAATCGCGTCGATGCCGGTTTGATCGCGAACAGTCTCCTGGATCTTCCGGCGCATCTCCTCATTGATAGCAAAGCTGCTCCTCACCGTGATCTCTTGATCGATATTTTTATAAAATTCCTGAGATCATCTCACTTTCCGATTTATCAATATTCTGCAAACGTTTGAGGAAGAGATCTATGATCTGGCGTTCCAGATCCTCATTGGCGAGATCTTGAAGAGCGCGGCGAACGATAGCGAATATCTCCTATGCCAGCACGCCGGTTCAGATCTTCGAGCAGTGTTGCCCTCTTGGGCCTGCAAATCCCGATACCAATTGGCGCTGCTCGCCGAAACTTCCTCACGCGCTTTTTTCATCAGATCGGCCTCTAAGACCTGTGCCTCTCTGGCGGCTTCGGCCAGCATTTCTTCGCGTTTATTTGATAACTCCTGTGACATTTTGCGGTAAGATTCCAACTCTTGCTCTGCTTCGCGCTTCTTTTTTTCGACCTCCTGAAGTCGAGAGACTATTTTCTGCTCTCGCTCTTCCATCAATTTAGTTACCGGCCCGTAAAGGAAATGCCGGAGCAAGAAGACCAGTATTAGAAAGTTAATGATTTGAGCGAATATTGTGAAATAGTCGATCTGCACATTGACCTCCTATTTTGCTACATAGCTCCAGAAGGGATTGGCGAAGATCAATATAATAGATATTACAAAGCAGTAGATCGCAATCGATTCTACCATCGCCAGACCGACAAATAGAGTTCGGGTTATGTTATTTGCCTCGTCGGGCTGCTGAGCAATAGCGCTCAAAGCCCGGGACAGGGCCCAGCCTTCACCTATAGCCGGGCCGATCGAACCGATGGCCATGGTCAAACCGGCTACAATAATGGACGCCATGGCGACCGTATCAACACTTGTCATATCAACAGCCATATCAAATTCCTCCCTCAGAACTTTTTTCGATTTTTCCTTCATTTGTGCTCGCCGAGACGATGTACACGGTGGCCAGGACCGCGAAGATGTATGCCTGCACCTGACCGATAAGAAGCCCGAGCAATTCCAGAAGCACAGGCAGAAATAGAGGTGCAATGGTGAGAAGGATCGCGATCAACATGGTCTCGCTCATCATATTCCCAAATAGCCTTACGGCCAGGGCCAATGTGCGGGAAAACTCTCCGATAACATGGAACGGAAACATCAAGGGTGTCGGCTCCATGTAATGTTTGAGATAGCCGACAAAGCCCGACTGAGCGATTCCGTAAATAGGAACGGCAAAGAAGACAGAGATCGCCAGCGCTGCCGTTGTGGAAAGAGAGCTGGTAGGAGTACGATAACCAGGGATGATGTCCAGCAAATTGGCGACAGAAATAAAGAGAAATAGAGTTCCAGAGAAGGGCAAATATCGATCTGGACTCATCTGGGCAATTTCTCTTATCTGGCTTTGCATGTAGGTTATGAGAGTCTCGAAGAGGTTTTGCGAGCGCGAAAGGGGCGGATCCATCGACAGATGTCGGGCAGCCAGCCAGCCGAAAATGACGAGCAATGCCATTACCAACCATGTGAAGACTATGGTCTCATTGATGGTAACAAATCCCATTGCCAGAATACCACCTCATCAGGACTCAGCTCTACCATCGACCCACCTCTCTATGGGGTGAATTCATGCGATAAATCAACGCAAACTTCAATGCTATGAATCCTGCCAGGCAGAAGGCCAATGCTTCCAGGCCGTGACCTGCGACGAGGTAAAAGCCAAAGAGGCATAATCATGATCGCATCAGAAAACTGGCGAGAGTCAAAAGGGCCGGCTGCCGTGATTGCGAAAGACGCTTCAGTGTCAGCCAGAGCCCGCCAAAATAGAAAATCCCTAAAAAGATGCCTGATGCCAGACTGAGAGCCATATTTATGGATTCATTCATCGCTTTCACTTCCCCTCAGGTCCGTTCTCGCGGCTCTCTTCGTAATATCCATCAATTTTCTTCCTCTCTTTCTCAACCCAATACCAGGCATTAAAACACCCAACTGCAAGACCCGCAAACAGGAAGGTGATCGTCCAGGAGATATGCCCGGGATACCTGATATCCAGCCAGATTCCAATAGCAACACCAATCAGCGTGGGAACGGCCACCGACCAGCCGATCATGCCCATCATTCCCAGGCCAAACCAGACGCCTTTGGACCTGTTCCGGCGGGCTAACATTTTGCGCTCTTCTCTCGAGCCGATCTTCTCTGCAAATTCGCCTTCGTCCGCTCCATTCAGCTTTGCCATTTCTCTACTCGATCTCCCGTCTCCCAATTCATCCCGTCTCTTGCATATTCATAAATCGCTTGGTGAAATCCGCCTCTAATTTTGCCAGAATGGAACGAGTCTTCCTTTCCCGATCATCCAGTAAGCGAAATTCGTGTTCCACGGTCTCTTTCAGCTCGCCCAGACTCTTGCCCAGCACCGCTTTCCTCGTGGATACCCAGACGTCATTGCCGCATTTTACCAGAATGCCTTCGTCGATGGCCAGAAAAACCTCTCCTTCTCTGCCTTCAAAAGAAAATATCCCGGGAGCCAGAGCTGCGACAAAATCGATGTGCTTCGGAAGTATGCCAAAGGAACCATCTTCGGCCTCGGCAACTACCTTCGTCACTTCCTGGTCGATGACGATTTCCGTGGGAAGAAAGATTCGCAGGTTCATCTCTTCGCCTCAGTGATATCTCCGATCATGTAGAGCGACTTTTCAGGGTAATCCCTGAATTCGTCGTTGAGGATGCGCTCAAAGCCGTCAAGAGCGTCTTCCAGCAACACCCTCTTTCCCTTGAGGCCGGTAAAGTGTCTCCGTTGTGAAGAAGGGCTGGGTCAGAAATCGCTCCAGCCTGCGCGCTCGATTCACGATCTTCTGATCCTCCCGAGATAGCTCCTCCAGCCCCAGCATGGCTATGATATCCTTGAGCTCTTCATATTCTGCCAGGGACTTTCGGATTCTCTGGGCAATCTTGTAATGCCGATCTCCAACGATCCCTGGACTCAACATCTTGGAGCGTGACTGCAAGGGATCAATTGATGGATACAAGCCGAGGCTAGACATCTTCCGGGATAAGACAATGGAGCTGGAGAGATGGCCGAAGGTATGAACCACGGCAGGATCGGTAAAATCATCAGCAGGCACATAAACCGCCTGAACTGAGGTTATGGCTCCCGTCCTGGTGCTGCAAATCCGCTCTTCGAGTTCTGCGAGCTCTGTCGCAAGCGTTGGCTGATACCCAACCCGGGATGGCAACTGGCCCATGAGCCCTGAGACCTCAGATCCTGCCTGGATGAAACGGAAGATATTGTCGATCAGCAGCAGAACATCTTGCCTGGCATCATCCCGAAAGTACTCCGCCATGGTAAGGGCAGAGTGGCCAACTCGAAATCTGGCGCCAGGCTGCTCGTTCATCTGGCCGAAGACCATGATGGCCTTATCCAGCACGCCCACATCCTTTATCTCACGGTAAAGCTCCTCGCCCTCACGGCACCGCTCGCCAATCCCGCAAAAGATGCTGATTCCTTTATATCTGCCCGCCATATTTTGAATCATTTCCATAATCAAGACCGTTTTGCCGACTCCGGCACCACCCAGGAGTCCGGCTTTGCCCCCGCGTTCCAGGGGCGCCAGAACATCTATGGCCTTTATACCGGTCTCGAAGATTTCGGATGTAGTCGATTGTTCAGATAAGGACACAGGCTGCTGGTGAATAGAACGGAATTCTTTTGCCTCAACAGCCCCCCCGTGATCGATGGGCTTGCCGAAGACGTCAAATACACGACCAAGAAGTTTCTCGCCCACGGGCACCATTATAGGCTGGCCGGTGTCCAAAACCTGGGAACCGCGAGCAAGCCCCTGCGCGGGCGTGAGGGCAATCCCGCGTACTGTCTCAGGGTCGAGGTGGATCAATACTTCGATCATCGTGTGGCCCGCTTTGAGAAGGTTATTGATTAAGGGAAGCTGCTTTTTGAATCGAACATCCACCACGCTGCCTCTGACAGAGGTCACTATGCCCTCGTTTGGCGGGTTATCTTTTTCTTGCTGGCTTGCCTTGTTTGACTGGTTCAATTCTTTGAAGTCTCCTCAAAATGTTGGTTGATTTCGCAATACCCTGTGCATGCTTCCTCGTTGCGGGATGGCTTAAGCCATAGGGGCATCTCAATACTACAGTATACGAAATCGATTCAGGCTGCAGTGTCCCGGGACTTTCCCGGATTTGCTGTGCCGGTCACCAGTAATTGCTGGCGAACTATGCGCTCTTTTGTATTGACAATCATATTATGTATCCGTTTAAAGTATAAAGTACCTTTGAACAATCACATAATCAACGACATAGACGTATATCCGAGCTATTGCCTGAAGATTGGTTTTGGTTATGTATTCGCCTGGGAATCGTTGCAGCAACCGCACTATGCTGCAGGGAGCGGTTGACCTGTATCTGTCTGGGAATGAATGTGCGAATTTCAGATGTTTTTCAGATTACAGGGCTTTTTCTGGCAGATACGGCATCTTATAGTATCTATAAATGCAGATGCCAAAAGTTATAAATTCATAGACGACTTATTGGATTGTATCTGATAAAAATTGGATACGAAGCGAGGTGTGAAATATGATGTATGGAAAAGAGTCTGAAGGATCCGATAAACACGAAATGGAAGGCATGAAGGGCTTTTGGGAACATATGAGCGAAGACAAGAAGAAGATGTTCATAAAAGCCAAATTGGATTTTAAGATAAAGAAAGTGCAGGCCAAGCTGGATTTCTTGAAAGAGCTCCAGAAGATCTTCGGATAAGATTCTGCCATTAAGAGCTATCGAGATGCATGAGTCAATTAGAAACCCAGGAGCACTCTCCGGGTTTCATCTCTGACTGTTGCGACTCGACCTTCAAAGTTGATTCAGTTCTCAACCAAGTTCGATGCTTAACCAAATTTTTTTTAACCTACAGCTTATAAAGCAGTTTTCGGTGAGAATTCTGGATCGATTTTCCAGAATCGTGCTCATTCGTCATTCTCCTTTTTTGGGGGGAACTTCTTGGAATTTTAGGAGCAAATATAAAAAAGGAAGATGCGAAGATGACCATGCACAAATGAGCCAGCTTCCGCCTTAAATCCACTTCAGCACCTTAGCTTCTCTGGATTTGGAAACAGGCGTCTCGTTCGGATAGCCGAATATGAGCGGTGCGACCAGTTCATGGTCCTCAGGTATCCCAATCTCCGCCAATGCCTTTGGATCCTGGTTCAGGAAGGCGGCAAAACCGATGAAACAGCTGCCCAAACCTGCCTGGTAGGCAGCCAGGAACATGTTCTGTGCGGCCAGGCCGCAGTCCAGCAGGTTCACTGTTCTCCATTCCTCATTCTTCAGGACACTGATGAAAATAAGAACGGCGCGCCGTAGAAGACCACATCCTTATCCGATTTGAATGCCGCCTGGAGGTTCTCAGGAAGTGGCATTTTCACGGTCACCAGCTCTTTTGTCCTGCGGGACAGCTTGTTGATGATCTCTCTATTCTCAACGATTGTGAATCGCCATGGCTGGCCGTTCATGCCCGAAGGCGCCCAAGATCCGGCAGACAATATCTTGTTGACGACGTCTCTTGGCACAGCTTTGTCCTTATAGCTGCGTATGCTTCTCCTTCCCATTATGCACGCATCTAATTCCATAAATAGAAAACGCATTTTTGAGATTAAATGCTTTACTCCCTAGGAACCCTGACACCGTAACCGCCCACGCATAATATCGATCATAAGACAGGCTGCCCTGATTTAGGCAGAGTCTCTGAGGACGTATCCAGTCCAAATCAGGCCAGGATGCGCAACAATACCGATAGCGAGATGGAGGGGCGTTGATGGTAAACGTATGGATTCTCGTCCCGAGAGAGGCATAGCGAGATATTCAAGCTATGCCATTTTTGCCTGATTGTCGCGAGATCATGGGCCCTGGTGCGATGTTAAATCCTCTATTTTTGAGTGATTGGTACTTCAAATGTTCGATGAATGCGATATAGGTCCCTCTTGGACCTCTATCCCCTCGACGATTTTCTTGAAGAAAATGCCATAGCCGAAAAGCTTATATCTCGGCAATTGACGTATATAGTACATGGCAAAGGTCGAAACTCATTTCTTTCCCATCCAAATGACTTTTGCCTCCCTCCTAATTCATGATTTCTAAGTGAAGCATCTCGTTTTGGTCGGGCTCGGCCCTCAATAATCACCCGCCAACCTGAAAATTCCAGTGTGCAACAACTCCAAATGGAAGGTTAAACGAAGTGACGGGGCTTGATGGCCCGGCCCATTTCCTGGGTCATTTATCAAAAAGCGCAACATCCGCTGCCGTCTGCTTGGTATCAATCCGAAAAAATTTTCAGCGTACATTGTTCTCCCACTTGATTTCATGTCCGTAAAAGGTGGAGTTGTCTGAGCCCATTGCTTCCCAGAGGGCGAGGTTGAGCAAGGAGATCCTGACCAAAACACACTGTTTAGAGATATAACGGCCTGCCATCTGTATTCGAAAATTACTGCAAAACATGGATATTGGGCTTAATTAGGAGCGCCACTTCCAAATGTCCCTAGGATTTCAGATATATCTGGTCTTCCTCGTACATTTTGGTATTTGGACATTGTTGTATTATGAGTTCCGTGTCGTACGATCCCGGCTTGTCGGCACTGGGAATGATCTTGTAGATCTTGCCCGTCAGTGCCAGCTCTGTGTAGCCGTTTTTGGCGGCGGCATCAAACCCATGAGCCGTAAGAAAGGCAGACATTTCCTGAGAACTCATGACGGGTTTTTCAGAGGATAAAATTAAGTTCATCACATCAGAGATATCGGCAACCGGTGATGCCAGGCCTATTGATGTCGTTACTAGGCCAATTGCGATTATTGCCTTAAGATATTTTTCCCATCCCATATGAATAAGATATAGCTTAAGTGATCATATAGACGATTACGATTAGATCTTACTGAAAATTATACACATGCGTCCTTAATAGTTCTTCTGTATGTTGATCAGAAACATTGTTTAGGACTTTCCGGGAATTTGCAGTCCCGGTTAGAACTCTGTCAGACTCTTTTGTACGGGCTTCTCCAAAAGCTGAACGGACTTACGCCACTGACTGGCAGGGGTTTTAATCCTTCGTTGCATCTCCGCCATTGCCTCAGGCAGACTCCCCATGCGTATTGGTGGCGAGCTCATTGCTTTACGGGCGACCTCTCTCACTACCCAGACGCCCAATGGTGCATAGTAAGCTTCCGAGATCTCCCGCACCGCCAACACCGCAGCCTGGCGCCCTACCAGGGCCAGATGCTCCAGCGCCGCCAGGCGCGCTGCATAGTAGCCGCCGGCAAGAGGGCTATATCCAATCTTTGGCCGCGCATCCTCCCGGTCCCCACCTATGAATCCGTCCTCGGCCCAGACGGAGCGGGGCCGCCAGATCTCAATCAGCTCGAAGCTGAAGGGACGGGGCAGGAGCAGGATCTCAAAGTGGTTTCCCAAATCCTCTCCGGAAAAGAGATAATAATCGTTAACCTGCGGTTTGTCCAACACGGCTTCCTTAAGCTCTTTGCCGATCATGTCGTCCGAGGCGGTTATGGACCAGCGCGTCGGCACCAGCTTTCTCTTCCTGCCAAGCAAGCCCAGAGAAAGCATGCGAGAGATGTGCTCCATTCCGATGCCCGAGGAATACAGCTCGCCCAAAGCAACGGAAGCGACCGCATCCCTGTCCTCTACGATCTCGTCCACCTTGCGAGGAATGAGCGGATTGGTAGTGATCTCCATATTCTTCAGCTCTCCGGATGGGCCGGAGGGGGAGAGCACGCCGTCGAACTGGAGACGTCCCTGGGGCGGCTTGAAGAAAGAGACCTCTGTTCCTACCGGCTCAGAAGACATGGCGATCTGCTGGCAGGCCTCCAGCAGCTTTCCCGGTGCCTGTGCATCCTTTACACCAATCTTCGTCTCTGAGCGTACCATTTGCGAACGCACTGGCGATTATCTCCCCTATGTCCATGCCCAGCATTGACGGCGTCCGAGCTTCGCCCAATGGGATGACGGGCCCGGCTCGAACCCGCGGGTAGCCGTACCTGCCTACGAATACCTCGGGAGGAGACATTCCTTCCATGCTATTGCCTATTTTGGGCAGGGCTGAGATCTCCTCCAACCTCCGCAGTATGGGGCAGACCGGCCTGCCGCAGTCTCCCCGGCCTTTGCAGGTGATGCATTTCATCGCACTTTCAGCAAGACCCTTATAGGATATATCCACTACCATTCTTGCCATGAATGACAGGTTGATACCGGCGATCGCCCAGGACTGGAAGACAGGCGAGGTGCTGATGCTGGCCTATATGAACGATGAGGCTCTGGCCAGGACCAGAGAGACGGGCAAGGCCCATTACTGGTCTCGTTCGCGAAAGAAGCTCTGGCTGAAAGGCGAGTCCTCAGGGCACTTTCAACTTGTCAGGGAGATACGAGTCGATTGCGATGAAGATGCCATACTGCTGATTGATCGAGCAGGAAGGCGGGGCTTGCCATACCGGTTATAGATCCTGCTTCTACCGCACCATAGACGGAACAGGTTGTAGGCGAGAAGGTCTTCGATCCCGAGGATGTCTATTGATGTCCGTGGGCAGGAGGGCAAAAGATGCCCCTCCCGGTGATGCGTCCCGTCATGATGTTCCCTGTCATGATTTGATCCTGTAGTGATGATCCCTGTAGCGATATGTCCGGAGGTAGTTCCAGGTCCTATCTCCTCTACCGCAATCCTCTGCTCAAGGCAGAGGCCAGCGTGCAGGAAGGCCGGGTAAAGGTCGATATTGCGGGGCCTCTGGCTCATCTGCCCCTGATCAAATCCAGCATGGAGATGTTTGAGGGACAGGTTGCGGCTCACGCCGGGCCGGAGCAGCTCTCTCTCTCCACCTGGATTCCTCCCCTGCCCGGCCGGGCCTTCGACCGGCTGGCGGACAGCCGCATGCGGGCCATGCTGGGGCTGCGCACCCCGGACCAGGTCACCATCTCCATCACGGAAGAGTGTCCCAACCGCTGCGCCCACTGCGCCCTGCCCAATTCCGGAAACAAGCTTCGCCTTTCCCCGCCCACGGTCCGGGACCTCATCCGCCAGATTCTGGAGATGGGCACCACGCTGGTGATATTCGACGGCGGGGAGCCAGCACTTTATCCGGAGCTGCCGGAATTGGTGCGGTGTGTGGACGACCGGGCCATCTCCACCCTCTTCACCTCTGGCGCGGGATTCACCGCCCCGCTCGCCAAGCGGCTGAAGGAGGCGGGCCTTTATGCCGTCAATGTGAGCCTGGACAGCCCTGTGGCAGAAGAGCACGATGCCATGCGCGGAAGGGCGGGAGTCTTTCGGGAGGCCATGCAGGCTGTGGAAAATGCTCTTCAAGCCGGCCTGCTGGTCGACCTATACGTCGTCTTGCGCCGCGAGAACATCTCTCATCTGCAAGCGTTCCATGACCTCGCTCGAACGCGTGGGCGCGCATGAGCTGACCTTCTTCGAGGTGGTCTCAACGGGGCGCTGGTCCGATCGAGAGGGTTTGGCCATGACCCCCGGCGACCATGCCCTGCTGGCAGACTTCGTCCTGAGCAGAAGAGCGCGAGCGCCCAGGATATTCTCGGTTCCCGATGCCTACAAGCGCTTTGGCTGCTTTGCGGCCCGCAGCTGGATGCATGTGACACCGGCGGGAGAGGTCTATCCCTGCTCCTGCTACCCGGAGTCCTGGGGCAACATCCTGTTGGAGCCGGTGAAGAAGATCTGGCAACGAATGGGGCGTTTTCCCTACCAGGGAAGCAAAATATGCCCCATGAGAAAATAAGAAGTTATTTTTCCTGTTTCAAGCAAAATTGCTCGAGTATGAAGGTCTGAAAGCCGGATCAGAATTAATCTGAATTTGTTTAGAGACATCATGATCAATAAGGCTATATAGGACATTAATCATGAACAATGTTTGATCGAACTATGGATTTAACACCTGTTCAAAGAGACATCTTGACCGCACTGATCAACATTCATCGCATTGAAGGACGAGCAGTAAAGGGCGAGGAGATTGCCGAGCTGATAGACCGCAATCCAGGTACCATCCGAAACCAGATGCAATCACTCAAGGCCCTGAACCTGGTGGAAGGCGTGCCGGGGCCCAAAGGCGGCTACCGGGCGACAGGCGGCGCCTATGAGGCGCTCAACATCGAAGCCACCGGGGACGTTGTAACCGTTCCCGTAATCAGGAACGGCGTGCTGATGGAGGGCGCCACTGCCAGCGAGATCGTCTTCAACAAGGTCATGCACTCGCAGCAGTGCGACGGCGTGGTTCGCGTCATCGGCAACATCAGAGACTTCAATGTGGGAGACGAGATAGAGGTAGGGCCGACTCCCGTGAACAAGCTCTACATCAGAGGTACTGTTCGGGGCAGGGACGACACCATGAGCCGGCTCATCTTGCACATTGATGAGATGATATCGGTGCCAAAGGTTGCCATCAAGAAGATCGCCCGCCGCGCCGTGCGCATCCCGCCCAGCGTCTCGCTTCAGGAGGCGGCGCGCATTCTGGTGCACAACGGCGTTCAGGAGGCCCTGGTGGACGACAGCTCACCCGGATTGATCAACCTCGCCGACATAACAAGGGCTGTGGCGGACGGCAAGACAAGTCAGGAAGCCAGAGAGATCATGACACGCGGCTTCCTCACCATCGACTCTGAGGAGCCCATCTACGAAGCCATCAAGATGCTGGGCAAGACCGGCGCCAGCCAGTTGGTCGTCTCGGAAGAGGGTGTGCTCTGGGGATTCATCTCTCCCGGAGACCTGGTAAAGTCGCTTACTCCGGCCTGATCTCAGTACCAGTGTGCCCTCCCAGGGCACCTTTTCTCAAGTTTTCCAGCTTGCTGCCCAGGACTATGGATGTGGGGATGCAGCTCCTCTCGATGATCTTGGCAGCCAGCGGATCGACGGGCGAGCGGGAGCCTGCTTTCATCTCGGTCTCCATGGCCAGGCGCGCCAGCGCGTAGTGGGTCATGCGCTCCAGCTTTTTGGCAGTGGGGTCCTTCTCCGGGTCGGCAGTATAGACGCCGTCCACCGATGTGGCGACGATCAGCTTGTCGGCGTGAACGTACTCCGCCAGGAGGGCAGCGACGGCGTCCGTGGTCTGGCCGGGGGCTACTCCGCCCATGACCACGATCTTGCCCGGTTGCGCCAGGCGGGCGGCCTCTGCATAGGAGTCCGGGATCTCCTGCGGCGCGGCTGCGCCCAGGGCGGCCACGAGCAGAGCGGAGTTGAGCTTGGTCGCGCCGATGCCGATGGTATCGCAGAACATCTCGCTGGCGCCGAGGGCGCGCGCCTTTTCGATGTACTCGCGGGCGATCCTGCCGCCGCCGACGACGACGATAGATCTGGTGCTCTGCGGCCAGCTGACGGAGGGCATTGGCGTACTCACGCAGGCTCTGCGGCGTCGCGGCCTGCCAGGATGGAGCCGCCTAGAGAATAGACAAGTATCATGGAGAGGGATAGCGGTGTGAGGGGATAAAAAGGTTGCCGGATTTTGCATTTTTTGGGAGGGCAGATTTCTGGGAGCTGCAAAGTGATTCGGATTCTGGATAGGGAATGGCTTTGGTTGGCGTCGCCTTCATTTTTGCCACTCCTCAAGCTGTTGCCGCACTTTTTCTGCATTGGGGCTCTCGATCTGCTCGAATATCTCTAACGCAGATTTTGCCAATGGGATGGCTTTTGCCCGCTGGTCGAGCCTGTTAAAGATCGGCTCATGTTGAAAAGTCAGTTTCCTTCGCCCCGTCGGTCTCCGATCTCGCGAGCTATTTTCAGTGCCTGCTCGTAATATTCGATGGCTTTGCGCGGCTCTCCCAGGGCGGGGTAGGCACTGCCCAAGTCGCCTAGCCCACTCCTTCGCCCCTGAGGTCGCCGATTTCGCGGTCGATCTTCAGAGCCTGCGGGTAATATTCGACGGACTTGACAGGCTTGCCCAGATGGATGAAATGATGTTTCATCAAGTGGCTTCCTGAACATCGTTTGCGATACTCACTCTATGGATCCGCAGCATCTGCCTGCAATAGACGCCGCGCGCGGGTATTGCTCGCGGGAGAGAAGAGCCAGGCGCCCCCAACGCCGGGCAGGCTTGGATACCATTGCAGGGAACGGTTGATAGATTGAATTATTGTGCTCGAAGCAGCCGATGGTTCTTGCTTGAGATCCTCGACCTTTGGCCGGAAAGAAGAAATTCAAAAGAATTAAATGGAATGGAAGAATACAATTGGATAAAAGGAAGAACAAATGTCTGAAGCCATCGCCCTGAAGAGTGCCGGACGCAATTTGGAAAAGCTCCTCGAAGGGCTGTCTCTTGGAGAATCCATTACTCTGATAGGATCGGAAGGATGCCCTGTAGCCCTGCTTGTATCGCTCAATCCAGGAAATATCGTGAAAAAGCCAGATGTAGATTGGGATACCAGGATGGATGACCTGGCCCGAAAGGTGAGCCGTGCCTGGAAGGGAGAACAAAGCGCTGTGGATGTCCTTTCGGAGATGCGAAGGTGAAGTGCACTATCGATGCCAGCGTCTTTGTCGCTTCTGCACGGTACGATGAGCCTGGCTACCTCATAAGCCGAGAGTTCTTGCGAGAGGCACAAGCTTATGAGATCTATTGTCCCTCACTCGTCCTGGCAGAATGCGCTGCGGCTATTGCCAGGCAGACTGATGATCCGTCGCTGGCTGAAGAGCTTGTTTGCATAATTGAAGATCTTCCCGGCATCAATATCATATCTCTTGACCTCCATTAGCCCGAAAGGCTGCAAAGATTGCACTAAGGAATCGATTGAGAGGTGCTGACGCTGTTTATGCTGCCGTTGCGGTAGTTTTTGATGCAATACTGATCTCCTGGGATCAAGAGATTCTGAAGCGCTGTCCTCAGACAGTGAAGACAATCTCGCCAGACCAATGGCGCCAATCATATCAGCCTAGCTGAAAAATTCTGTCTTCTCATTATGTGTTGGTCCAAGGAGGCAATGGGCAATCTCCAACCATATAACGACTTCGATGAGCTGATCGCCGCGATCACCATGACCAACAGCTTGGCAAAGCTCGACGACTTTTCCCCCAAGCTTTTCCCCGGCGGTTTTCGTGAAGGCTTCCGCGCCCTTAGCCAGAAAGGGAGTGGCCAGAGCGGCTAGGCTGACTGGATCTAGTACCATTTCTATCGAAACATGATTGAATGTTTTAGAGATAAGTCTATTGGATTGCTAAAAGAAGTTGCCCGCATTTGCACATCCTCCGTCCGGCGACTAGCTCTCCGGGGTGCTTCTTCGGTGGCCCTTGTACGCATTCAGGGAAAACAAAATAAATGTGGAGCGCACTATCATCCTAAAGAAAGTTGACATTTCGGTGGTGCAATCAATGAGGATAATTGGAAAGTCGATATTAATCATATTGGTAGCCGCAATACTCTTGCCGGCACTGGCTGCAGGAGTCGGCAATGTTGAATACAGACCTGCAGAAAAGGCTGCAGAGAATCTCTTCAATAAAGGCATCGGAGGACCGTGGGTAGGCGGCGATCCTTTTGGCTCAAGCCAGGGTACAGACTACAGCCATACTTATGGTCTCCTGAATCCATCCCCCATTTACCGGATCATAGGATACCTTGACGTGACTACTGGCTTGATTATTGCAGCCGACGGCGGCAATAGCGTTCAGTTGAAGCCGGGTCCGGGCAAATATCCGGTTTACGGATACTTCAGTGGCAACAAATTGGTGGGGGTTTTCATCGATTTCAGCTCATCGGGATGAACGAGCGGTGAACCTGGTCTCAATCCGAATAAATTTGGCTCCTCGCTGTATCGAGTGGAGAACAAGAATAATCGAGTCCTCTGTGAGTCCTCCGTGCGCTCTGTGTCTCTGTGGTGGGCGTTCGTAACCGTTGGTCTATAACCAGCGTCTAACGGCGTTTTCACCACAGAGACACAGATTTCACAGAGTACGCACGGAGACTAACTAACAATTCGAATCTCTTTCACAGCCGGTTCTCCAGAGAGAGCAGATTCAGCCCCATCTTCTCGTCCCAGACTCGTTCTGCCTTCAGCCCGGAGAACTCCAGCAGGACCACTTCCACAATCAGGTAGACCTCGGCCTTTTCCCTGATGCAGCCCACGATCGTTTTAGTGCCCCGTCCCATCCCGGAATGAATGTGCAGCATCGGTCCTTCGCTTGATGGGTAAACTGTAGCCATGCCGAAGACCTCCCAGGCGCTCTCAAAGCTTTCGTAATGCGGGACGGGCGGAATTACGGGCTCTTCCGGCCCCGTTACAGCCCGGCCGTCGCGGAGAGCTCCCATGAAAAGAGCCATGCAGGACTCGATCTTCTTCTCCCGCAAGAACTTTTGCAGCGATGCGATCAGGTCTTCACCGTGGTCCATCCTCAGGACAAAAATCCGCCCCAGATTTCCTTCTGAATATTGCATGATTTACCTCAATCCATTCTCGTTCTTCTTCCTTTTCTCTTCTTTCCTTTTTCCTCTCCTTTCTTCTTTGCTTCATCTCTGAAAAACCTTCAGGAGACAATCACAGAATTGACAATCGCCAAATCGCCTTATGCATTAATGTACTGGAAAATTGTAGTTCTGTGGTGTTGTCCATGCCCGTGAATCCCAGGAGGATCAGAACCCTCCATCAGGCGGAAGAAGAGAAAGGCCCGGTGGTCTACTGGATGAGCCGTGACCAGCGGGTCAGCGACAATTGGGCACTCACTTACGCCCAGGAGCTGGCCGACGAGCACGACTCTGCCCTGGCTGTCGCCTTCTGCCTAACCCCGAAATTCCTGGGTGCGACAAGCAGGCACTACCACTTCATGCTGCAAGGGCTCAAAAGGTAGAAAAGAGACTGCAGGATCTGTATATTCCCTTTTTCCTGATGCAGGGCGATCCCGGGCACGAGATTCCGGATCTCCTGAGCGAGATCGAGGCAGGTGCGCTGGTATCCGACTTTTCTCCTCTGAGGCAGAGCCGGGAATGGAAGAGTGCTGTGGCAAACGATATCCGTCTTCCCTTTTACGAGGTTGATGCCCATAACATCATCCCTTGCTGGTCTGCCTCACCCAAACAGGAGTGGGCCGCCTACAGCTTCCGGCCTAAGGTCCACCGGCTGCTCTTCGAGTTCCTGGAAGAGTTCCCGGCGACGCACCAGAATCCTTCGTCGCAGGGGGTGGTTGGAAACGATTGGGACGCCCTGGCAAGGAATATCAAAGCCGACAGCTCCCCTGATTTGAGCTGGATTAAGCCCGGAGAGAGCAGCGCCTCAAAGCATCTGCAGAACTTTTTAGAGACGAAGCTCTCCCGTTATGATACGGATAGAAATGATCCCAACCGGGATGGCCAGTCAGATCTCTCTCCCTATCTGCACTTCGGCCAGATAGGAGCCTCGAGAGTGGCCCTGGAGGCCATAAAGAGCCTGAAAGACGCAGGGGCATTCCTGGAAGAGCTGGTAGTGCGCAGGGAACTCTCGGACAACTTCTGCTATTACAATCAAAACTACGACGACATGCAGGGTTTCCCGGCCTGGGCGAAGTTGACCCTGGAAGAGCATGCCAGAGACAGACGAGAGTACCTCTACGGAATAGAAGAGCTGGAGATGGGCAAGACTCACGATGATCTCTGGAATGCGGCCCAACTGGAGATGGTCCGGCGTGGTAAGATGCATGGCTACATGAGGATGTACTGGGCCAAAAAGATCCTGGAGTGGACGGAGTCTCCAGCTGAGGCGCTCCGCACTGTCATTTATCTCAATGACCGGTACGAATTGGATGGCAGAGATCCCAATGGTTATGTGGGAGCGGCCTGGAGCATTGGCGGAGTTCATGATCGCGCCTGGAAGGAAAGGCCGATCTATGGCAAGGTGCGCTACATGAGCTACAGCGGCTCGAAGAGAAAATTCGATGTGCAGGCTTATATCGATACCTGGAAACACGATGCACTCCAATAGTCTGAGAAAACAAGCCGGAAACAATGGTGAAGAATCCGTCGAACCCGAAGAACAACCATATAGATCTAAATATCTAAATATATCTGGGAATAACTGCATTAAAAAAGGCCGTTCATCTTTTCGGCCGGATTGAGGCGGGAGAAGGTTTTCATGAATAATAGCAATGTTCAGCCAAGCATCTGGTATTACGGCCTGGCCGTGCTGATAATAATCATCGGATTTGTCGCATTTGCCGGGTATATATTCACAGGTATCTCGAGTCTGGAAAGCGGCTTAATGCAGATTGCGGCACCCGGAAATGCAGAAATGGATCTCAAGGAGCCGGGCGACTACACCATCTATTACGAAAGCCAGAGCTATTTCAATGGCAGGGTCTACGATACAGGTGGGCAGATACCGGGCCTCAAGATCAGTGTATCTGAGAAGGCGTCAGGCCAGACTCTGGCCACCAATACGGCTACGGGCACCACCTATTCCATTGGCAGCCGCTCCGGCCAGTCTATCACGGCCTTTAAGAGTGGAGAGGCCTGGCATCTATTGGATCAACGCATCTTATCCCAAAGCGCCCGGTCCCGAGGTTGTTCTGGCAGTGGGAAAAGGTGTCGTTGAAGGCATCATTCTTTTAGTAATCGCGGCCATGCTGCTCCTTTTCGGCTCAATCGCGATTGCGGCCGTCATCACCTTTGTAACCTACACCAGAAGGAAGAAGGCCATTATTGTCGCAAAAAGAAGAAGAGAAAATGATCCGGGGAGGGCAATAAGACCATTATGAACAGGGAGTAATATGGGAAGAATGGAAGTGGAGCGATTTCAAACCTCCCTTCCCACGGAGAAGGCTTTGCCCAGAAGTCTTCCCACACCGTGGTACACTCGTCCATCCGGAGAGAAGAGAATCGGTCTGATCTTCTCGATATCCGGGAGACCGTCCGGTCCCAGACACTCCTCATCCGCCATTACATCCAGGATCTCCCCGATGAACTCTGTATGCAGACCTATCTCGATCGAATGAAGCAATTTGCATTCCAGAACCAATGGAAACTCTTTCACAAATGGCGCATCCACCAGTTTGCCCTTCATCGGAGTGAGGCCGGACCTGGAAAATTTGTCCTCATCCCTCCCGGAGGCCATGCCGAAATAGTCCGCCTGTTTGACGTGATCTTCAGTTGGAAGGCTAACCGTGAAGGCTTTTCGCTCCATGATATTGCCGTATGTGTAAGTGGCCTTGCGAAGAGAGACCGCGATGCAGGGCGGACTGGAACAACAGATGCCCACCCAGGCTGCAGTCATTACATTAGGCTTTCCCGCTGGGTCATAGGTTCCAACCACGCAAACAGGCGTGGGGTATAGTAGGGTCTTCGCTCCCAGAGATTTTTTCATTGACAACTCATCCCACGTAATTCATACTTCAATTTCTTGCCCCACACAATTGAATGGGCGTTATTCATATCGATCCATAGGCGTCTACCATCCATTGTAGTGCACCCTTTCTTCTTTGTACCTCTCGGGCTGAGCTGGCGCTTCATCCGGATATCCCAGCGCCACCAGGGCAAATGGGGTGATCTCCCTGGGGCAAAGCGAGCAGCCTCCGGAAAGCCTCTACCCGATCGCTCAGAGGATAGACGCCAACCCAAACCGCCCCCAAACCCAAGGCATGGGCGGCAAGCAAGAAGATTCTCCACCGCAGCAGAACAATCCAACGCCCAAAATCCTGGATACTTCTCCAGTGTCGCGTCTCCACAAACCAGAACTGCTGTTGTCGACTGCCTGCACATGGAGGCTGTAGAGCAGATCCTCGGCACTTCATCCAGAATCGTACGATCATCCAATACCACAAACTGCCATGGCTGCTCGTTTCCTGCGGAGGGCGCAAACATTGCCGCCTCCAGCAGCTCTTTTATTGTCTCGCGGGAGATAAGCTGAGGCTTAAATTTCCTGATGCTCCGGCGAGTCTTGATAGCATCCAGAGTTTCCATTGCTAATACCTTCAATTGAATATGATAGACATTGATCTTGTTTGTATAAATCTATATGCTGACTCGCGAGTTCTGATCACGATCCGGTCAATATGTCCTCAGTTCGGTTGGTCTAATCTCTCCGAAGGTTATTCTTGGCTTAAGGTTAGGGCGCATTTAAGGCACATTTGGGCATGGGAATTTGCCAAGGTTTTAGAAGGTAGAGAGACATTCGGCAGGTAGAGATATGATATGAGAAGAAAGGATAGAGAGATCTCGGATCTCGGAGAAATTGAGTCGATAATTCAGAGGGCAGACATATGCAGGCTGGCATTTTGCGACAGGGGCAAACCTTACGTGGTACCGCTCTGCTTTGGGTATCGGCGAGGGGCAGTCTACTTTCATTCTGCCAGGGAGGGAAGAAAGCTGGATATGATTCGCAATAATCGCCGGGTTATGCTTTGAGATGGATATCGATCAAGAGCTGATCCGGTCCATAGATCGCTGCAGCATGAGATACAGGAGCGTTATTGGATCCGGGTTGGCAAGAATTGTGGAGGAACGAGATGATATGGCAGAGGCTCTGGACCTGATAATGCGCCATTATCGCCAAGAACCCTTCACCTATTCCGAAGAGACCCTGGAGAGCACGGTCATCATCAAAGTCGAGATAGAGGAGCTAACGGGAAAGGCTTGTGGATACTGATTCTGCCAGGATCCGGCCCTCCAGTCTCCTGATTGTGAGCCTTCAAGATGAAGAAATTGTCCCTGGCGCCGAATCCCGTTATCTTCGGGACCGAATGCTGTAACGATCGTTATCAGCCGGGCACATTTAAAGCTTCGGATAGACTTAAGTAGCATTGTGCCATGAATTGGTACACGGATGAACCTTACATTACAATGAGTTTATGGGGCATGATAGTTTGGCACCTTTTATCGAGATTCGGGATCTGACAGTTCGATTCGGTGATGTTGTAGCTCTTCGCAATATAAATCTGGTTATAGAGGAGGGCGAGTCGGTAGGTATTTTGGGAAGGAGCGGCTCCGGCAAGAGCGTACTGATGCATGTCTTGCGTGGCGTAGAGTCATTCCCGGGCATGAGCGGAAGCGTGATCTTCCATGTGGCCAGGTGCAATAAATGCCGCCATGTGGAGCCGCCCAGTCATACCGGCGAGAAGTGCAAGTGTGGAGGCGTCCTGGACCATATTGATGCCGATTTTGTGGCCATGGACATCAACGATCCTCTGCGGCGCGATATTGTAAGACGTATCGCCATAATGCTGCAAAGGACCTTTGCTCTCTACGGGGATGAGAGAGTGATAGTGAACGTCATGCGGGCTGTGGAGGAGACAGGAGACACCATGAGCGTTCACGTTGCCGCCGACCTCCTGGATGAGGTCAATCTCTCTCACCGGCTGATGCACGTCGCCAGAGAGCTATCCGGCGGAGAAAAGCAGCGCGTAGTTCTGGCACGCCAGCTCGCCAAGTCGCCCATGGTCCTCCTGGCAGATGAGCCCACGGGAACTCTCGATCCGGCTACGGCCAAAGTTGTGCACGAATCCATCAAGCGCGCCGTTCGTGACTTCAAGATGACCCTTATCATCACCAGCCACTGGGAAGATGTCATGGTTGAGCTGACCCAAAGGGCGATCCTTCTGGACCAGGGCGAGATCAAAGCGGAAGGCAAGCCAAAAGATGTAGCGGCTCAATTCCTGGCCATGGCAGGAGAGCTGGGGCTGCGTGAAAAAGTCGAGGTAGGAGCGCCCATAATCAAGGCCAACGGCCTGGCAAAGAGGTACATCAGCATCGACCGGGGTGTGGTGAAGGCTGTGGATAATGCGAGCCTGGAAATAAATGAAGGTGAGATCTTCGGCCTGGTCGGCGTCTCAGGAGGCGGCAAGACTACACTCTCCAAGATGTTGAGCGGGATTATCACACCCACAGGCGGCAGCATCTCGGTCCGGGTAGGAGACGATTGGGTGGACATGACCGTTTTAGGGCCTAACGGTCGCGGTCGCGCCACCAAATACATCGGCATTCTCCACCAGGAGTACACCCTTTATCCCTCCCGAAGCGTTATCGAGAACCTGACCGAGGCCATTGGCCTATCTCTGCCCTTTGAACTGGCGGAGAGGAAAGCCATACATACTCTGGAGACAGTAGGATTTAGTGAAGATCAGGCAGAGGCTGTGCTTGAAAAGATGCCTGATGAGCTATCTGAAGGTGAGAGGCACCGGGTTGCTATGGCACAGGTATTGATAAAAGAGCCGCGAATAGTCATCCTGGATGAGCCCACGGGAACCATGGATGCCATAACCAAGATAGAAGTCACAAAATCCATCCTCAATGCTCGGGAAGAGCTGGGCGAGACGTTCGTAATTGTGAGCCACGACATGGATTTTGTTAAGAATGTCTGTGACAGGGCCATGCTGATGCGCAATGGGAAGGCGATCTTCACAGGCCTTCCCGATGAAGTTCTGGCAAAGATTACAGAAGAGGAAGAGAAGGAGATGCTGGGGAGTTAATTTGAAAGTCTTCGTCGATGAGAGAGAGATCGAGCTAGTGGCTGGCGCACGGCTGGTTGATGCCCTGAAAGAGGCCGGCACCAGTCCGGCCGCTGGCGCAATTGTGGGGGTGGTCAAAGGCAGAGGGGAAAAGTCGCGCCAGACCAACTCCTACTGGCTCAACACCACCAAAGGCAAACTCAGAATCGAGCTTCTGGAAAGCGAGTCTGCAGGGATCTGGCATGAGAACCTGGACAAGATCCAGGGGTCTCGTGTAAGGTGGTCCTCGGCAGACGCCATCGCCTTCGGGCCGTTTAAATCCAATCTCTCTTTCGGCCGTGATGCCCACGAGTACAACCGCTGGGAAATTGTCCTTGGTGCCGCAGGTTTTGATGCGGAAAATACTCAGCTCATCTTCGTGCAGAGGAGGCATACGGCAGCCTATGGTACCCCGCCAGATGGTGGTGTGCTCGCCCACGTTGTAGGCGGCAAGAATACTCTGGACCGGCTGGAGGCGGGCGACAGGATCCAGGGAATCGAGCCCATCGTGGAATGGCAGGACCTGACCGAAAAGCTGGCCACCCGGGACTTGACTCTTCTTTTGGAAGAAGGCATGGAGATCTACACCCGGATCCAGGCGGAGCTCATTGAGGATGCCCCACTGGGCGCGGAATTCTTCCTGGCCTTAACCCGAGAAGGCACCTTAAAGGTCGATTCCGTCTCCAGCTCTTACATCTCCAGTGATCAGTTGTTGACGGAGCCCATAGCCTTTGAGCACCGTGAGCCGCGCCTGGAAGGAGTGGTGACCGTAAGAACCGGCGGACGGGGCTTAGGCCGCCTATTCGTCTATAAGCAAGATCGAACCAGCAACCCCAGCCACTCCGTTGTGGCGCGCGTCACTCTCGGAATGGATATGGTGAAGCTGGCAGAACCCGGGCAGCTGATAACTGTACAGGTGAAGCCGGAACGCATCATGCTCATGGGCACGAGCCTGAAAGAAGCCTTGAAGCAGATGAAAGAGCGAGGCATTGAGGCAGAGGTAGAAGGCTATGCTGGCGAGGATGCGGTAGTCGTGAGGCAGGAGCCCGGAGCGACGATGGCGATTTTGAAAGAGAAGAAGGTAACGCTCTTTTCCATCCCTGCCAGCCGCCTCGTAGCCATCCAGCTCTATGATGATCAAGCCCCCAAGACTCTGGACTATTTCCGGCATGTCACAGGCCTCAAAGAAAGGCCTGTGGGTCCACTGCCTGTCTATTTTGTCTATGAAAATACTCTGCTCTTCAAGCCGGAAATAGATGCGGTCAGCTACAAGGATTTGATGCCCGAGAATAAGCCATCCGGCATTGTGCCTGCGGGCACCATCGGCGTTTCCAATCAGGTGTCAAAGAAGATAGGCCTCGTGGGAGTGAGGCTGACAGAGGATAAACGCTACGGCCCGTCAGGAGAGAAATTCGAGGCAACAAACATCATCGGCCGGGTTCTGGAACCGGAGAAGCTTAAGGGCGTCCTGGAAGGGGAGACGATTTACATTCTGGAGGAGCGATAATGCTGGTCACAAAGTATGTGATAACCTCCTCAGAGTCGAATATTCTACCCTCAGATATTGCCATGAAGATTTATGGCTCGAAATACGATGTTCTTGTAAAAGAGACGTGCTTTGGGGTCATCGTGAATGGCGAAGAGGATGTAGTAAATGCTCTGATAAAAGAGATCCGCAGTCTGGACCCGGCAGGCATATTCATCAAGGACCGGGGCTTTCCGCCAGGCGACCCCAGACGCTGCCGCGGCCGAAGAGGCGGCGGAGCGAGACCCGGCTTTTACATGATCGAGTCTGAGTCTAAGATGCTGCCCATGATCTCCCGGGCGCTGGCCTCAGAAGGCGAGGAGACAGAAACCATTCCGGAAAAGAAGAAACCACTCTCGATCAAGAGGCTGGATGAGATAATTAAAGATGGATGATCTTGAGGTAAATCAATGGCAAAAGTTATCGTTTATCCTCCCACCAGCATGATACTCTCTGATCTCGTGGAGAGGATGGGCCACAAAGCGCTTGTGGTTCCTGAAGCTGTGAGAAAGCTTGTCACTGAAATTGGGATCGATTCGCCGCCTTTGAACGTCACTCCCGAGGAGCCGAAGAAGGGTCTCCGCTATGCGGCAGTGGATGTTCCTTCCGGCGTGCGGGGCCGCATGGCTCTGATTGGCCCCCTCATCGAAGAGGCAGAGGCGGCCATTATCGTGCAGGACCCCGGATGCCTGACAGGTTGCGCAGGATGCTCCAGAACCAATGAGCTGGTCAGGCTGCTCATCAGGACGAAAGGAGTTCCTATCCTGGATCTATCATATCCTACAAATGATGCCGAGGCCAGGGACTTCGTGAAGAAGATTCGCGCCTTTTTGGAGGGTTTGAAGTGATACGTATAGCCCAGCTCTCTTGCGGCTCGGAGTACAGCGGCATTCAAAAAGAGATTGAGCGAGCCGCAGAAACAGTGGGAGCGAAAATCGTCTATCCTGAGGTAACTCTCGATGATATCCTCGGCGTAGAGAAGACTTTTGGCGTCAGTGTTGCCTCCGGAGACCTGAACCTGGCTATGGCCCGGGCCGTTCGGATCGTAGAAAACCCGGATCTGGCCGATGCCGTTGTTGTTATGACATGCTTCCGCTGCGCAGAGGCTGCCATCATTCGATCGGAGATTCGAAAGTTCATTCACGAGCATTCCAAGATTCCCGTCCTGAGCTACTCCTTCACAGAGAGGACGACGGCAGAGACCCTGCTCACCAGGATGGAAGCCCTGGTCACGACTGTCAAGTACAGAGGTCTCCTGGCCCGCGAGAAACAGACCGGCCTCACTGCAGGAATCGACTCAGGTTCCACGACGACGAAGTCCGTAGTAATGAGAGATAATAAGGTGATAGGCACCGGCTGGGTTCCTACTACCGAGGTCCTGAAGAGCGCCGAGGATGCCTACCAGGCAGCTCTCAAGATGGCAGGCGTCAAGAAGGAAGAGGTTTCCGCGGTGGGTGTAACGGGATACGGGCGTTTTCTTGTCGGCAAAGACATCAACGCCAAGCTCATCCAGGAGGAGATCACCGTCAACTCCAAAGGCGCAGTATTTTTGGCCGATACTCAGAAGGGGCCTGCCACAGTTATCGATATTGGCGGCATGGACAACAAAGCCATTTCCGTGCAGGACGGAATTCCGGGCGGCTTCACCATGGGAGGAATATGCGCCGGAGCCTCAGGAAGGTTCCTGGAGCTGACCGCCAGGCGTCTTGGCGTCGACATCACGGAGCTAGGAAAGCTGGCACTGAAGGGAGACTACAAGAATGTGGCCATGAACAGCTACTGCATAGTCTTCGGCACGCAAAGCCTGGTCAATAGCCTATCCATGGGCAAAAAACCGGAGGATGTGGCCATGGCTGCCTGCCATTCTGTAGCCGAGCAGGTCTACGAGCAGCAGCTGCAGGAAGTCGAGGTGAAGGAGCCCGTGATCATGGTAGGCGGAACCTCGCTCATTGAGGGCCTGCCAAAGGCCATGGAGCAGCTTCTTCAGGTCAAGGTGACGGTTCCCCCGTATGCCCAGTACATTGGCGCCGTAGGTGCCGCGCTCCTGGTCTCGGGGCTGCTGGAGGGCTGAGATGGACCCCATGGAGGTCTTCAAGATAGAGGTCACGGGGCAGGAGGAGTTCGGAGCTAAGAAGTACCGGGAACTCATCATGGACATTCTGCAGGACCTCGGCCTCATCAGGTCTATCGGCAAGCTGTATGTTTATGTCGACATCAATGAAGCCGGTCTTTCGCCGTCTACGGGCTCCTTCGTTCCGGCATTCCGCCACTCACCGTCAAGGATGTGGGTGATGTGCTGAAGGTTCAGGGCGGCTATCAGGTCAAGATCAATGATGAAGAGCATATGGCGGACATGCTCCGTGTCCTGGGGAACCACTATGGCCGAGAGCGGGTAGAACAGCCGGCAAGAGACATTGTAATCATAGCCTCAGATGCGTCGCCTGCCGATCTAATGGTAGCGGACCTGGAGGCAGAGTTCCTGCAGGATCTGACCGATGCCCTGGTCAGAATAGCACCGGAAGGCTTTCGCAATCGTCGAAACGTTATGACCAAAGACAGTTTCTTCTTCATAGCGGCTGAGGAGAGCCTTAAGCCGGAAATGATCTCGGAGATAAAGGAGAAGATCGGGGAGATGGAGAATGCTTGAGCCTGTGATGTTCACCGGAGGATTGTACAAGCACGACCTGGTTGTAGAGCTGGTGGAGGACCTGGGCGGCTATGTACTGCAGAAGAATGTGACACAGACCGAGATCATCCTGCTAATCTTGATTCCTTCGGAAGACATGGCGGCGCTGGAAGCCCTGAGCCGTGAGCTGAGAGGAGAGCTGGTGAGAGCGCCTCTAGCAGGAACAGAGGTAGCGGTTGTGACGCCGACGCTGGCCATCCACCATCTGCCTCACACAGCCTGCGATATTGCCGAATACCTGCGCCGGCATGGCTCCAAGACGAACATGCTCGGTCTGGCCAGAGGAGTGGGCCGGGAGATCGCCCAGATAAATGAATACGAGACGGCATTAATAAACGAACATGATGCAGCCGTGTTCATCTTCGGCAACTTCCAGGAGTGCATTAAGAAGAAAGAGTGCCTCTACAGGAACATCAGCGTGCCTGTCGTCGTCACAGGCGGGCCGCAAATGCATGGCGGGCGACCTTCCCTATGCCTTCGAGTATGTTCCGTCCATTGGCCGCGTTGCTCACAGAGCCCGTAAGGCCACGGAGATCGGAACCCTGGACAAGATCGTCGAGGTTGTCGGCAGGGCTCTTGATAAGACCAGGACCGCAATAGCTAAGGATCCCGCTCACGACCTCTCCGCCACGAGTCATGGATGCCGTGCGTGAGCAGGTGCCGGAGGTGGAGTTCTCTTATTCGCCGCTGCCAATTGCCCTGAATCTCACCGGATGCCGGGTGAAGCTTCCCTACGAAGGCTACAAGGATAAGGTGGCGGCAGTAACCTTCGACGAAGGAGTGAAGCTCGGCGAGATTGCTACCATCAGGCCGTCGCGAATGAAAGACTATATACTGGTAAGGATATTACCCAGTTCCGAGACCGGGTTCGTCTTTTAGGAACCCGGAGCTTATTTGGTAAATCGCGTGGGTAGGACCCGGGGTGCAAATATGAGTTTCGTTGATGACCTGGAACGAATCATCGAAAGGGGCGTGGATGATTCAGCGGAAGATATGATCAAGGCCGTGGATAACGCCTATGGAGAGGTTCCTTATGTTTTTGGTTTCATGAAGGACCATCCTGAGCTTCTTATAACCAAGATTCTTCACAACAACGCCATACTGAGAAGCTCAAACCTGGATGCGAAGACCATCGAGCTCATCTCCGTCGCTGTCAGTGCCGCGATGAGGTGCAGCCATTGTCTGAAGCTGCATATCCACGTAGCCTCCAATCTGGGCGTATCCGATGAACAGATTGCTGCAGCCATCTTCCTGGCCGGGAACCTCGTGAATGCCAGTGTGCTGGCAACAGCCACCCGTCATCTGGATGAAGAGCGAGAGATATGCCGGGTCTGCGAGATGGGAAACCAGGAATGTGAGATCCACGGGGAGAAGGCAAAAAAGGATTGAAATGATAATTTCAAGAATTATCATATTGAATTGACAAATTTTAGGCAATCCGATCATTTTGCTTCAATCAAAGATATAAACCAGAAAGCTCTATGCTCCCTGCTATGGATATAGTAACGATTGCTTTCTACATAATTCTGTTCGTGCTCGCGTTCATGATTGCCCGCATCATCATGAAGATCATGCGCGGCTACTGAAGAAGCTAAAAGCTGAATGAAGGGATAGTCTTAATATTCATTGTGCACCTATAGTGAGCCATGTTTCCCCAGGTTCTCGCAACCGTTGGCGGCTCAGGAACGCGTCTATATCCCCTAACGCTTGACCAGCCCAAGCCCCTGGTAGAACTATGTGACACGGCTATCATTGCCAATCTTTTCCGGGTCTTGGCCAGTCAAGGCTGTCGCAGGTTCATCCTGGGCAGCAAGGGTGCCAGCAACACCCTCAACCTGAGCAACTATTTTAAAGCCGGTGAGGGCTTCTTCAAACGCCTGGGAATCACCGACCACCAGGATTTCAGCTACCAGCCGCTCTATGACGATAAAGGCAACGCCGATTCCCTGCGCTACTGCATGAGCTATTTCGATATCAATGACGACCTGCTCGTAGTCTCGGGCGATAACCTCATCGACATCGACTTGAAGAGCATCGTCGAGTTCCATCGGAAGCATAAGCCTCTGCTCACAGTAGCACTGAAAGAGCTGGGGCCGGACGAGAATATCTCTTCCTACGGCGTCGCGCGCATGGACGAGGATATGCGCATTCGGGGCTTCGTGGAAAAGCCAAAATCGGGAAGTGAGCCGAGCCGCATGATAAACACGGCCTTCTATCTCTTCTCCCCCCAGATCCGCGAGGTTCTGGCAAGATGGGCGACAGAGCCCGGGATATAGGCGGCGACCTGATCCCTTATCTGACTGAGAATGGATATCCGGTCTACGGTTTTCCTGTATCTGGTTATTGGATTGATATAGGCACGCCGGAAAGGCTGCATCAGGCGGCTATGGACTGTCTATCTGGCCGGGTCAGACACTTTGACCGCAAGTACCACTATAAGCCCAATCAGTGGATTCATCCCAGTACGCTGGCCAAGATCGGGCCGATGCTTGAAGCGGGCGATATATTGCTGAAAGGTAACGTCTCTATAGGCCGGAACTGCAGCATCGAAAAGGGCGTGGTAATCGAGAACTCCCACATAGGCCACACCAGCCTCATCGATCGCAATGTTGAGATCAGAGAGAGCATGATCATGAGCTTCGCCCACATCCATCACAGGGTCAATATCAACCGTACCATCGTAGGTCGCCACTCCACCCTGGAAGAGCACAGCATTTTGGGGTCATCAAATGGTTTTGGAGGAAAAAGCGTCGCCGTAATTGGCGAGAATGTCGTATTGCCGCCTGAATCAGTAGTGGCTGCAGGTGTAAGGGTGGCCCCGCTCAAGCATAGCCACGGCATTCTGGCCACGGGCAGATTCGTGGAACTCGGAACCGATGACCGGAATATCTACTTCACAGAAAAAGGCTCGATGAAGCGCTAGTAGTAGCGCTCCCAGCCGGCTTCTATCTTATTGATCTTGTATTTTCTTCCATTTTCCAGTAAGTATCGATTCAGATCCTGCACGTCCCGGAAAAATCGTTTATCCCGCAGGTTGTTGTATATATCTTCCGTGGTAAAGCCCTTCAGCTCGCCCTTGCCATAAACAATCCTCTCAATTGTATAATATATGTCGTCGAACTTCCTCAGGGGATATGTCCACTCTGCAAACTGCATCAGTACCCTCCTCTTTCGCTACAGGATTTGAGCAAATAAGAACCTTTCGTTCTCGAGCGAGAAATTGGTTCCGGGAAATTTTCCAGCAGCTTTTTGATTTTGGAGAAAGATTATCAATGACGAAATGATTGATCATACTATCATGAGCTTAATAGACCTCCCTACTCTTCATGATAAGATCTGCACATGCCAGCTCTGTCCCTTATCGCTAGGCCGAAAATGCGCAGTCCCCGGCAGTGGTCCGTCTCCGGCACAGATCATGCTGGTGGGCGAAGCCCCTGGCCGGGAGGAAGATCTTAAAGGATTGCCATTCGTTGGGCGAGCGGGAAAGCTGCTGGATAAGGCCCTATTGCAGGCAGGTCTGGAGAAGTCAGAGATATTCATAACCAGCGTCGTTAAATGCCGCCCCCCGGAAAACAGAAAGCCAAAGAAAGAAGAGATCAATCTATGTCACCCCTATTTGCAGGCCCAGATGGATCTGGTAAATCCCAGAATTGTCTGCCTGATGGGAAACACTGCAACTCAGGCCGTTCTGGGTATGCAGGGCGTAACAAATTTGCGCGGACAGATCCAACAGGGCCGCTTTCTTATCACTTATCATCCCGCTGCGGTTTTGAGGAATAGAAATTTGATGGAAGAGTTCGTCTCTGACCTCAAAAAGGCCAGAGTGAAATAAGGAGACATCCGAGTCAGGGTGATCTTTGGGAAAAAGTTGAATAGCCAATAGCAACAACATTAATCAATATACTCGGACAAAATCAGTATCGAAACCTAATATCCTTGGGAGCTCTTACCCGTGAACAGCCTTACTTACGATCTCTGGAAGGAGATCATCGATGATGTGGCATATGAGCACTCAACTCTCTTCATGGCCATGCACCAGGCGGAGGAGGAGATCGAGATCTCTCGGTCCCTGATCGATGATCTGAAAAATAAAAGAGACCTTATGATAGCCGATGATCCCTGGCACTTAAGGCTCCAGATAGACTTCATCGATGACAAGATCGGTGGTTTCAGAATCTATATCGCAGCAGCGGAGGAGCTGGAGGTCTTCGAACTTATCAAGGCAAAGGCGGCGGCAGATCATGGCTTTTCTCTGGAGGAGATTGTGGGCTTTGAGATCGAACACGGCCTGGATATGGATGAAGAGGTATTCGAAGCGATTGAGGACAGCTACGAAATCCGGGCTGAATTGAGCGAGAATGAAGTCCTCTTTGAGCTGGTGGTCTTTGACAGCCAAGATATTGATGATAGCCAGATGAGCAACCTGGTCTGGCAGGAGGAAGACTCTGCCAATTAGCTCACTATCAGCGCCGATTCTCTTCCTTAGGTTTCCGTATACCTACGGGCATTGAAAGAACGACATAGTATAGCTCTGAAAACCTGTAGAGATCCAAATTCACATCCATTCTTGCCAATTTCAGTTCCAGGCCAGAGATCTCATTTCCAATTTCGCTATTAGGCCGTCTGCCAAGCCCGATGTCTCTCAGTAGAGTTCCTTTCTCCTCAGGGCCTAGAGAGAAATTTGTTAGAATATCGTCGAGGCCGATGGTGCAAATAATGGAGAGGATCGGCCTCTTTCGGTCAGGCATTCTTCCCACCTGGAAGGAGACGATATAAGGTAGAACAGGAACCGATTGACGGAATTCGTCGTTTGAGCGCTTATCCATCTCCATCGATCCAATCTGACCGAAGTATCTTCCCACATAGAACCGGAATCCGTTACTTGAGACCTCGCAACCTTCGGCGATCTCTCCACGAGCCACCCGGTCTTTGGCCGCAATCATGCCTTCGACTATTCTTTTCAGCCTCTCTTCTAATTCCTGATCATCTGCGCCCAAAGAAATCCCTTTGGCGCGGAGATCTGACACGGAACCTATTAAAGATTGCTCAAGTAATAAACATCGTAAAACATCGTCTAATTGGAAATCATTGTGCGAAATAATATCGATCCGATTAGATCATCCTGAAAATAATTTCAGAGCCACGGTCAAATTCCGTTTCGACCTTAAGAAAGTTGGAAAACTCATAACCGTCGTAGATGAAGATGCGCCGACTGCAAAAGACTTTTATATATTGCATCTCTTTACCGAGAAAATGGATCGAGGGAAGAGGAGTGAACCGGCAGAGCTTCTGGCTGTTGTTCTCTTCGGCTTTTTGCTGAGGTTGTTTGCGGGAAGGAGCTCTCTCACTGAAAATGGGATCCTGTTGCCGGGCTATGATGAGTATTACCACATGCGCAGGATTCTATATACTGTAAACCACTTTCCCAATACGCTCTGGTTCGACTCGTATTTGAACTATCCTCACGGCCTGTCCATAACCTGGCCGCCTCTTTTCGATCAGATCTCTGCAACCTTGTGTGTGGTCCTGGGCCAGCATACAAAAGGAGGTGTGGAGATGGTGTCATCCTTTGTTCCCATGCTCGCCGGAATCCTGGCGATTGTGGTGGTCTATTACCTGGTAAGGGAGCTCTTCGACCACAGAGTCGCTCTAATGGCCAGTTTCCTGACGGCTCTCGCACCCAACTATATCCTAAATACGATGTTTGCGGCCACAGATCACCACTGCCTGGAGGTTCTGCTTCAGCTCACCACTATCCTGTTCATAATCATGGCCATCTGCCGGAACGAGAAGAGATACCTATTTGCATGCGCGGCAGGAGTTGCAGTGGCAGCTCTGGCCTATACCTGGCAGGGTGCGGATATCTATCTTGGAATATTCCTGATTTATGCATTTATCAGGATGACACTGGACCTAAAAGAAGGAAGACCATCTACAGACACTGTGACAATGCTTCTGATCGCCTTTGGTCTAGCTTTGGTGCTTGTTCTGCCGTTCTGGAATACTCCCTGGCTCTCGCCATCCTTCCTGGGAATTGCGGCCATAATAGTCGCCCTTTCCATCATGTTTGGTCTATCTTACATCATGCAAGAGAGGAAGATGTCCTGGACGATGTTTCCGGTCAGTATCCTGGTCCTGGTCGTTGTCTTCGCTTTATCTACCAGGGTTTTTGGCGGACTATTTGGATTGGGTGCTTTGATCCAGAATGGACTGGACCTTATATGGGGAGGCGGGATGATCGGAAAGATTTCCGAGGCGGAGCCTCTCGTGTACGATGCAAAAACTTTTTACGAGGTGGTCTTCTCCCCCCTGGGGTTGAATCTTCTTATCTCCCTGGCAGGGATTGCAGCCACCATAATATACATTCAACGAAGTGACGGTGGAAGGAAGCAGGGTCAGCTGCTTCTTCTTGTCTGGGCGATATATACCATCATTCTTACCTTTGGGCAGGCCAGATTTCTTTACATCTCAATGATCGCCATGGGAGTGCTGATTAGCATATTCTTCTCTCTGGGCAAAAGATCTGGTTGAAAGGAAATTGGCAGCACGAACACAAAAAGCTCCAAAGGGATGGGCTATAATCCTGTTACTGCTTGTGATATCACCTACACTGACGGATGCGGTGAATACGGTATACTATGCCGGGGGAACTCCTCCAGCAGTATCAGGTGACTGGCAGCAGTCTCTCATCTGGCTGAAGGATAACAGCAACACTACAAGCTACTATGAACTTCCGGAAAAAGCTCCGGAGTATAGCGTCATGAGCTGGTGGGATTATGGAAACTGGATTGTGTATCTGGCTGAAAGGCCGGTGGTAGCGAACAACTTCCAGGCAGGCGTAGAGGATGCTGCAAAGTTCTATCTATCGGAGAGCGAGGAGAATGCCACTGCCGTACTGGATGCCAGGGGCGCTAAGTACATACTGGCTGACTTCGATCTGGTCTATGGCAAGCTTCCGGCTCTTACTTCCTGGGCGAATGTAGATATAAATAGCTACATGAGAATGGAGGATGAAGGTTCTCAGATTGCCGCCATACCTCAGCAAAGGCTATTCAATACGACTTTAGGAAGGCTCTATTTCTTCGATGGCGCAGGCACAGGCCACTTCCGGCTGATTCATGAATCGAGCACATTTCTCGGAAGCGGAGACAACCCCTCAAAAAGCAAAGTCAAGATCTTCGAGTATGTTCCAGGAGCCATAATAAGGGTTCAGGCAGGACCGGACCAGAAGGTTGGCGCCTTGCTGAATATGACCTCCAACCAGGGAAGACCCTTCAATTATGTCAATGAGGCCACGCCCAATGGAGGCGCATTTGAGATACGAGTTCCTTATTCAACTGAGAACCGGTATGAAACCCATGCAGTCAGTCCTTATCTCGTATTCTCCGGGAATGAAAATGGCGTGAAGATGATGAACCTTAACGTGAGTGAGGAAGATGTTCTCAAAGGAAGAACTATTGCAGTGACTCTTTAGAGGCACACTGCGTATAACCTGACGGCATCGGGATGGAATAATTGGCTTTCTGCCATTTTCCAGTGGCTAACCTCAGGTCACTATGGCTTTCCAGTTTTTAGTTCGTCTCCTTACGTACTCTGTGAGATTCGTGAACTCTATGGTTGAAACGTCTCGAGTCCGCTGGCTCTCTCAGCGGTTGCGGATGTTCACCACAGAGGCACAGAGCGCGGGGAGGACTCACAGAGGCGTCTATTATTATGCTATTTATCCACTCGATACGGCGAGGAGGCGAATATATAATTGCATACGGGTCCCTGATGCCTTGATTTTGGGATCCGATAATAAGATGTGTCCAATACCACATTGCACCAGGGCGTTTTGGCATTGAATTAGAGACCCGGTTCAGGCAAAGAAATAGTCAATCGCGATCTCACGCTAGGTTAATCATAACCCAAAAAAAAGGAGACTAAGCGCCGGATTCTGCCGCGGCGCTTCTCATTTATCTCAATTTAGGGATTTTACACACAGGGTAGCCAATCAACGCTGACGGCTCCGCATGTGGAGTTGCCCCAGAGCTGAATGAACTTCTCGATGGAGAAGACACCGGTGAGGTCTTCGACGCTGCGGCCGTATTCGGCATGGCGACCCTTGAGCTGGTTATCAGCGCTGGGATCCCGGGAGATCCATCCGATATGGGCAACGCCGATGACGTTGCTATTCAGATTGGCTTCCAGTACTCCTGTGCAGCATGGGGTAACTGTTTGGTCGTTGTATCCCCTGGTCTTGACCTCAGTGGTCTTCTGCAGGTGCTCTGCATGAGTGTACATCTCGGTCAGAACAGCGCCTATCTTGTAGTTCTGCACACAGAGCTTATCCACCCATTTCTGGTCGTAAGTGCCGGTCTGATAAGATACGGGCATATACTCCAGCTCCTGCTCCGAGGTGAAGTTGATGTAGTCCATGGGGTACGCTGCCGGTCGGCCAGGCACATTCCAGGTTCGTTGGCTGCCTCTCAGCTTCCATCTCTATCCTGGAGGTGATTACATTTCCTGAACCGGATTGCTTCTCCACCAGCTTCTGTCCATTGAAGCCGTTTTCCGTGGAGATAACCATCTCCAGGCTCCGATAACCCACCCCTTTTACCGAGGATTTCTCATACATATAGTTGGCAGCGCTCGCCATGCCCACTAGAGCCATGACAATAACCGCCAGAACGATCAAGTTTCGCTTCAATCCACACTACCTCCTTTTGGCCAGGCACCTTGGTTTTAGGGGGATCTTTTGATCTTGTATATGCATAATCAAGGCCAGAAATCCCATAAGTCCGGGCCATTAACTCTCCTGATGAACCCTAACACCCGCTATCAGGTTCTCTGGAGCCTATTTCAAGGTTTTGGCCGTTGTTTATAAAGAGAATGGAGCCTGGATATGGATAATAATATCATATAACATATGATAAATATATTGAGACTTGAAGGCACATTTCTCGGAAACTTTCAAAAAAATAGGAAAAAAGAATGGCTCAAGCGGGCTTGGTGAAAGTGTTCAGCCTATTCACGAAGTCATTGCATGAGCCGCTCAAACAGGGACTGGTGAAGGCCGGACTGCTTGGGCTTTTTACGCTAGGTGCTTTGAGACAATCTGCTTCCTGGCATGGCGCCTTGGATTTTGTATCATCCCGGAAGAGTATCCTTCTGTTGATCTCAAAGGAGCCGAAGTACTCCTCAAGCTCTTTCAGACTCTTTTGGCCAGGAATTGTCTGCTTGGCGTCTATGAGATAATATCCTGTGAAATTATCCGCCGTCTTAAACTCCGCAGACTTCTTTAGAGATCCTGTCTGATGCAGTGTGAAGTCCTGGCTCTTGAAATCCATCTGTTGCAGGTCATAGCTCTCTTTTACCTTTGACCCTACACCACCAAAGACCGCGGAGCTCTTGAAGCTCTCTGTTCCCACAAGCGCATCTCCACTGGACACGGCATTGTAGTTGTCAACAGCATCCTGCTCCTGGAAGTTGGCATTTTTGCCCTTTGCCTGATCCACCATGTATTCATTCTTTACGAGCGCGTCCACGGTGCCGCTGAAAATCACATTTTTGGTTGACTTTATCCCCGATTTCATCGAGCTCAGATCTTTATTCATCTGGAACTGACCGGAGCCGCTGATGGAGGTTTCTGAGGCGTAGTCGAATGCCTGCACCTTGAATTTGGCCTCGCATTCACCGGGGCTACGGCATTTGGCTGAGGCCTCGATCGCAAACTTGTATTCTCCGGCCTCCGCATTTATGTCAGGCAGGACTTCCAGGTTCTGGGAACGAGTTGCTCCCGCCGGGATCTGTATAGATGTTGTCGTCCAGCTAAACCATTCCAGTGGCGTGCCCTCTGGCTTGACGTTTACCTCAGTCTCTGCATCCGTTTCACCAGCATTCTTTATAGTAACTATGAAATCGAGTGGCTTTCCTTGGGTCGTATATGATTTGTCGGGCTCTGATTCAGGCCCGGTAATGCTGATGCTCACGGAAAGTGAACCCGAATCTCCGGAGCATGGACTTGGTAAATATGTGGGCAAAGATGGTGTTGAGGGGCCATTCCAGGTGTTGCCCGAAACATCATCAGATCCTATGCCGGTGTCCTCAACGGTTGCCATTGCCTGACATGCCGTTAAGAAAGATAGTATCATTATCGCAATCAGACATCTTTTCATAATAATCCCCCAACAAAGCTTCAAAAAAAGAAGAAAAAACAGCTAAGCTATCTCAGCCTAGCAGTCTATACCGTCACACGCTAATCTTTCTTTCTCGGGTACGGGGTTCTCATGGAACTTTATGGTCTTCTCAGCTTCGAATGTTCCTGTGAACATCTCGTGAGCCTTGATATCCTTGTAGAATATCTTGTGCCATGTTGCATCGGTGCCCCATGTGCCGTTGAAAGTGTTCTTGGTCTCTATTCCAACCAAGTGAGCCGGATTGTTGCCCATAAGCTGCACCAACCGCATCCGTATCTCTTCCAGCGCTCTTGAGCGCGCCGACGAGATTCTCGGGCGTCATTCCTGGTGGATTGTATGGCGTGGTTGAGGAGAAGAACGCGGTCTCATCCTGCTCCATCTCATTCACCGAGTACAGCTCCTGTACATTGGCGCCAATGCCTCCATAGAAGGCCTTGGAATTGAGCATTTTTCCGCCGGTCAAAGGTGTATCGCCTTTGTAGGTCATCTTAGTGGCCTGGACAAGGTTCAGGTTGGACTCGTTTCCACCATTGACGGAGGAAACATTCCTCTTGAGCTTGTCGGCATCCTGCGAATAAGCGGTCTCCTGATCGAGTTCGAGGTCGCCGTCGCCATTCATGGTATTATAGTACTCAAGAGCGATTTTCTTGTCGATTACCGAGTTGCTGACATCGATAACCCCTGTTCCGGAAACTTTTTGGTTATCACAGAATTGCTCAAACTGCACGGGCGGAACTATAGGCGCATTGGCCATCACAGTGCCGCATAGCCCCATAAGGGCAATTGCAAGTACTACTATTACTGCTCCCTTCATGCTACATTCACCCCCGATGTTGACATAACAGTTATTAATCCCTTTTGATGTAGGTTCGTTTCTGGCATCAAAGCCGAGACTTGAACTACAATTATAAGCTGATGCTTTTATTTGATATAAATCTATCTGTTGTTTGTATTCAACACAGAAGTCAGCAGGTGTCCGGGAGCCGCCTTGCTAAATAGGCTTCTTGAGAGATGCGAGCGAGAATACGCTCTGTAGATATCACTGTCACCTATATTTGATAATGAAGTCTGAAACTGATATAGACAATATTAGAAAATCATGAAGAAGCTAAAATTATATGTGGACTCCGGGCTTCATAGACCCGGAGCCGGATTCCAGATGTCACAGATTCATCTATTTACACGCAGGGCAGCCAGTCAACGCTGATCGCGCCGCATGTGGAGTTGCCCCAGAGCTGGATGAACTTCTCGATGGAGAAGACACCAGTCAGGTCCTCAACGCTCGGCCGTACTCGGCATGGCGACCCTTGAGCTGGTTGTCAGCGCTGGGGTCCCGGGAGATCCATCCGATATGGGCAACGCCGATTACGTTGCTGTTCAGGTTAGCTTCCAGAACACCGGTGCAGCACGCTGGGCAGCCCGGATCGGCTTCAAATCGCACCTGTCGGAAATTATTGAAGCTCATAAACTGCCATATCCTCTGGTCTTGACCTCAGTGGTCTTCTGCAGGTGCTCAGCATGGGTGTACATCTCAGTCAGCACAGCACCGATCCTGTAGTTCTGCACGCACAGCTTCTCGACCCACTTCTGATCGTAGGTGCCTGTCTGGTAAGAGACTGGCATGTACTCAAACTCAGCTTCCTTGGTGAAGTTGATGTAGTCCATGGGGCACAGTTGTCCTGTTGGCCATGCGCACCCTACAAACCGGAAATCCAATTGGAACCCATTCGCCGACGGATCGTTCGAGTTGATCGCCGGCTAGAACATCTCCCGAATTCCGTAGACCCTTAATTGTTCTGAGCTGCCTCTCGGCCTCAAGCTCAGTCCTCTCGGTGATTACGTTACCTGAGCCTGACTCCTTCTCTACCAGCTTCTGGCCGTTAAAGCCAGTCTGGGTGGAAACGATCATCTCCACGTTCTTGTATCCGACGCCCTTGACCGATGCCTTTTCGTACATGTAGTTAGCTGCACCGGAATGGCTATCATGGCCATGGCGATAATAACCAAAACAGCTATCATTTTTCTCATTTATTCCCCTCCTGTTCAAAATGCCCGGGTCACATTGCTGTCAGCATTGTATTTGAAAAAATGTTACTCAGGCATAATTTTTGCTATTAGAACTAATGTCATATAAATTTGTCGAGCTTGAGAGGTCAGTTACATTTCCTATTAACCGGGCGATCCGATTCATAAGAAGCATTTACAATAGGATTGAATGAATGCGTGACAAACTTAATGAAAGGATGTAAAAAATATAATGTGAACTCCGGGCTATCCTCGCCCGGAGCCTGATTCTAGTGTTGCAGATTTATCTATTTACACGCAGGGCAGCCAGTCAACGCTGATTGCGCCGCATGTGGAGTTGCCCCAGAGCTGGATGAACTTCTCGATGGAGAAGACACCAGTCAGGTCCTCGACAGATCTGCCGTACTCGGCATGGCGACCCTTGAGCTGGTTGTCAGCGATGGGGTCCCTGGAGATCCATCCGATATGGGCAACGCCGATTACGTTGCTGTTCAGGTTAGCTTCAAGAACACCGGTGCAGCAAGCAGGGCAGCCGATCGGCTTCAAATCCACGTTGCGAAATTGTTGACAAATTGCCGTATCCTCTGGTCTTGACCTCGGTGGTCTTCTGCAGGTGCTCAGCATGGGTGTACATCTCAGTCAGCACAGCGCCGATCCTGTAGTTCTGCACGCACAGCTTCTCAACCCACTTCTGGTCGTAGGTGCCTGTCTGGTAAGAGACTGGCATGTACTCGAACTCTGCTTCCTTGGTGAAGTTGATGTAGTCCATGGGGCACAGTTGTCCGGTTGGCCATGCGCACCCTACAAACGGAAATCCAATTGGAACCCAATCGCCGACGGATAGCTTCGCCCGTCGGCCTGAACATCGGACTGAAGTCCGAACCTTGAATTGTTCTAGCTGCCTCTCGGCCTCAAGCTCAGTCCTCTCGGTGATTACGTTACCGGAGCCGGACTCCTTCTCTACCAGCTTCTGGCCGTTAAAGCCAGTCTGGGTGGAGACGATCATCTCTACGTTCTTGTATCCAACGCCCTTGACCGATGCCTTTTCGTACATGTAGTTGGCTGCACCGGCCATGCCTACTACGGCCATGGCGATAATAACCAAAACAGCTATCATTTTTCTCATTTTATTCCCCTCCTGTTCAAAATGCCCGGGTCCCATTACTGTCACCTTGTATTTGAAAAAATGTTACTCAAGCACAATTTTTGCTCTTAGAACTGATTCATATAAATTTATCGAGCTTGAGAGGTCAGTTACATTTCTTATTAGCCGGGCGATCCGATTCATAAGAAGCATTTCAATAGAATTTGTATGAATGTGTGACAAACTTAATGAAATGATGTAAAAAATATAATGTGAACTCCGGGCTATCTCGCCCGGAGCCGGATTCTAGTGTCGCAGATTTTATCTATTTACACGCAGGGCAGCCAGTCAACGCTGATTGCGCCGCATGTGGAGTTGCCCCAGAGCTGGATGAACTTCTCGATGGAGAAGACACCAGTCAGGTCCTCGACAGATCTGCCGTACTCGGCATGGCGACCCTTGAGCTGGTTGTCAGCGCTGGGGTCCCTGGAGATCCATCCGATGTGGGCAACGCCGATTACGTTGCTGTTCAGGTTAGCTTCAAGAACACCGGTGCAGCAAGCAGGGCATCCATTGTTCAATGTGGAGTATCCCCTGGTCTTGACCTCGGTGGTCTTCTGCAGGTGCTCAGCGTGGGTGTACATCTCAGTCAGCACAGCGCCGATCCTGTAGTTCTGGACGCAGAGTTTCTCGACCCACTTCTGGTCGTAGGTGCCGGTCTGGTATGAGACGGGCATGTACTCGAACTCAGCTTCCTTGGTGAAGTTGATGTAGTCCATGGGGCAGCAGTTTCCGGTTGGGAACATGCATGTCCGGGCCAATAACGGTTCCATCACGGTTGAGCTGCCTCTCGGCCTCGAGCTCAGTTCTCTCGGTGATTACGTTGCCGGAGCCTGACTCTTTCTCTACCAGCTTCTGGCCGTTAA
>CAWCSK010000002.1:0-34847 GCA_963798205.1 uncultured Methanosarcinales archaeon | reverse complement strand
ACAGCAAATTGTATCGCCAGGCGTTTACATGTTGAAAATGCCCTAATTAGCTTGGTTTACCAACCCAGTCCCGCCAGGAATAGAGCTTGGCATCATAGCCCAGCATCTCCAGAGTAAACCACACCACGGAGGCTTTTATGCCCGTATCTGTGAAGACAACAACAGGTCTGTCTTTATTCAGGTCGGCGAAGACTCTTTTCAGGGCGGTCTCGTTCTTGATTGCGCGGTTATTGATGACGCTATCATAGGGTATATTGATGGCTCCGGGTATAGAACTTGTATTGAACTCCTGGAATGATCTGGCATCTACAATTGTGGCTTCACCGCTCTTGACGTAATCGTAGGTGGCAATTAGATCTGGGTTGAATGTAGGAGTGTAATTCTTAGGAGGCTTGATTGTTGATTCGTTTGCAGTAGGAAGCCCGGATGCAGCCCATTCATCGACAGTCCCGTCCAGCACCCTGACGTTCTTATGTCCCAAGCACTTCATTATCCAATAGACAAAAGTTGCTGGTGCTGGGCCACCGCCACATGGCATGCACTCGCCATAGATCACTACTGAGTCGTCTCTAGATATCCCCGCGCCACCTAAAATCTGGGCAATATCAGGTACGGATTTAAGGAGACCTCCAACGATGAAATTAGTATATGGAATGACGACGGAACCCGCTATATGTCTCGTAGAATTCTCGCTTATGTCCAGCAATAAATCCGAGCTGGAGACATCAGTGATGGGCACAAGCATCTGCTTGAATTCGTCGCTCCTTTCTAGAGTTGCATTGCTTTTTCCTAAAAATCCTTCGGAGGTACTCTCTTTATGGATATTTGTGCCATATACAAAGGCCAATAGAATTAGAAGTGACGCAAATACGACCAACAGCCAAGACTTCGACTTACTCGATTTCATAACTATCACCGATTAAAGATGCAGGAACGGTCTGAAATTCAGAACATTTTTCACAATTCAACCCAATATATTTCATTATTTATCCAGTAATAATCCGTTTATCCTTATGCATAGGTTTTTCTGAAGAATATATAAGACTTTCTTTGATATTTTTCGAGTTTCGCCAGAGTAGAATAGCCAGGATATGTTAGAGAGATAACTGCCTTTGAATGAAGGGGGCCCGAGAAATATCAAAAAAGAGAAACTGTGCGGGTTTTGCCCGCCTAACAAGGAACTCAGATCACCATCAGACGTTTCCCATGGAAAACTCATTTTTTGTGTCGATAGATGTGGTTTTCCATCCGCCAAGTGTGAGCCCCTTTCTGGGAGCAAGGTCGTTCCAATAGATTATCTGGCCACCCTCAGCCCATTCAACACTGCCAAGAGTTCAGAACTCTCGTGAAAGATGACGGCCAAGGCTACGCTCAAAAGACCAATGAGGGCAGTTGGAACTAGTATGGCGAGGATGAAGAGAGAGAAAGTGATGTTCTGGCGACTAATCCGACGTGTCCTCCTGCCTATGTTTATGGCAAAAGGTATCTTCTTCAGATCATCGGCCATGAGAGCGACGTCCGCAGTCTCGATAGCTACATCAGTACCTGCGGCCCCCATGGCAATTCCTATGGTTGCTTGCGCTAGGGCAGGAGCATCGTTTATCCCATCTCCGACCATCGCCACGTCACCATACTTCTGCTCAAACTCCTTTACCGCCTCTGTCTTGCCCGCCGGTTGGAGGTTAGCTCTGAATTCGTCCAAGCCCAGTTCTTTCGAGATGGCACCGGCTACTATCTCGCTATCTCCGGTCAGCATTATAGTCTTGATTCCCATTGTGTGAAGTTCCCAAACGACCTGCTTCGCATTGAGCCGGATCTCATCTCTGATCCCTATAGCACCTCTGATGCCCTCGGTGTTCCCAATTAGGATGACAGTTTTTCCCTGGCCTCTAAGTCTATCGATATCAATTTTATCGAAGATACCCACCCCCAGATCTTCAAAGAACTCCGGTTTGCCCGCATAGAGTGTCTGGCCATCTACATTGGCACTGACACCTGCTCCGATGAGACAGGCGAAGTTCTCCACACTCGATGCCTCAACCTTCATCTCCTCGGCTTTCTCAACTATTGCCCTGGCTAAAGGATGTTCTGAAAGTCTTTCTAGGCTGTAAGCCAATCTAATGAGTTCAATTTCATCTCCGTTCTTAGCCAGAATATCGGTTACAATCGGCTTTCCATTGGTTAACGTACCAGTCTTGTCGAAGGCAACAGCTCGGATTTTTCCCAGGTTCTCAAGGTGAATACCTCCTTTGATCAAGACACCGTTCCTGCCAGACTTTCCGATCCCAGCGGCAATGGCTACAGGGGTTGACATGACAAGGGCACATGGAGCTGCGGCGACAAGGAGAACAACTGCTCTCTCGGCCCATTCCGATGCGCTACCTCCCCAAACCTGCGAGCCGAAAAGCAAAAGGAATGAACTAAGGAGGACCAGTGGAGTATACCGATCTCCGAACCACTCTATAAAGAGTTGCGACTTGCCCTTTTCCTCATGCGCCTTTTCTACAAGCCGAATTATCTTCGAAAGAGTGTTATCCTCGAAAGAAGTAGCAGCCCTGACCTCCAGGAAACCTTCTTTATTGAGGGTACCCGCGAAAACTCTTGCGCCTTCGCTCTTCTCGACAGGTATGGACTCTCCTGTAACCGGTGACTCGTCCAAACTGGACCTTCCCTTCACGATAACGCCATCTGTGGGAATAGAATCCCCTGGTCTGACAACGAAGATATCACCTACTTTCAGATCCTGAACCGGTATGGTCACTTCCTTGCCGCTTTCAACGATCCTTGCCTCCTTCGGAGCTAGATCGAGAAGTTCTCTTATGGAGCCTCTTGTCTTAGCATAGGTATAGTCCTCCACACCTTCTGCTGCGCTGTAGAGGAGCACCAAAAAGGCTGCCTCGTCCCATATTCCAAGAAGAGCCGAGCCTATTGTGGCGGCCACCATAAGGATCTCTATGCCGATCTTCTTCTCTTTGATCAGTTCTGCAATACCTTCCAGGCCCCAGTGGTATCCGCCGATTAAGATGGCAATAATAAATATAGAAGTTTCAACATGGAAGGAAATCGCACCTAGATGGGCGAGGCCGTACGCCGATACTGTCAGCAGGCCCGATATGAGCGCATTCCGCATTATGGGATATTCGTACCATTTCCCATCAAAGGTTTCATTCTCGTCGCTCATTTCCCTAACGCCCCATTATCATCGATGTGCTTTAGACCTTCACTGAAGAGTGCGACCACATGATCATCATCAAGACTATAATACGCGATTTTACCATCTTTGCGGAGCTTGACAACGCGTCTATCTTTTAGATGTCTCAACTGGTGCGATACAGACGAGCTGTCCATACCAAGCACTGCCGATAGATCACAGACACACATTTCCCCAGATAATAGCGTGTTTATTATTCGAAGCCGGGTAGGATCGCCCAAAGTCTTGAAGATCTCAGATAGGTGGTTCAGTGCTTTATGGGTAAGAGCTCTTGCTTTTGCCTTTTTTACCAGATCGGAGTGTATACAGTATACTTCGCAACTATCGCCACTGGTGTCATACATAATGTTCTCCTTATTCTAATTGGTGAACATGTGAATTGCTGTTCATACGTGCAAATAATTTAGTTGTATTTAACGCTTTAGATTAAGTTAAAATACTTCTTTTTATATTATCTCATAGATATTAAAATTTGGGCAGGTTTATAGGAATCCTCCGGCGGAGCATTGTTTATTATAGGAATAGCCGCGATTTTCACTTCAGACGGCAATATTATGATATTATGAACATGGTTGTTGGAGATGTCTTGTTTGCCCCGCAGGTGCTGTAATGGCTTGGGACAGGGAAGCTGCATAAATCCAGGCTTTTGGCCTCCGATGTCTGGAATCAATCTCTCTTTTTCGATATCCATTAAACCGCAAAACATTATCATAAGGATACTTTCGAGCTCTCGCTCCCCATGATGGTACGCCCAGAGTTCTGCATTTTCGGAATCGATAGCATTGAACTCAATCGGAGAAAAGGTAGAGAAAGGTATTGGAGAAGCAAGTTCTTCTCCGTTCCTTACCTGTAATTAAACGCCCGGACCGGGATTCGAACCCGGGTCGAAAGCTCGACAGGCTTTCATGATGGGCCACTACACCATCCGGACACTACAGATCCCGCCTCCCAGATTCGAACCGGGGACATCGCGGTGACTGCGCGTAGCACCTCTACGGTGCGAGACATACTACAGCCGCGCACTCTACCAGGCTGAGTTAAGGCGGGCCTCTCGCTACCAGGTTACTCCTTGTACTTAGACCTTTCGGGCAACGCATGACTGCATTTGGCTTGCTTTGTTGCTTTTTGATAGATCCAGGCCACCAACATTATTTAATGATTTCTGAAGTACACTCAGGCCGTCTAACGCTGAATTGGTGGTTGTATAAGTCAATTTCGAATTGTATTACTCGAGAATGACTCCCAAACTTCTGAATATTATATCATTTCAACTATTCCGTCCCAGGATGACTTCAATACCCCATCAATGGCTTGATAAAGACTGCATGCGATCCAATGCCATTACAACTAAGACCCGGTGGTTTTATGCTCATAGGTATTATGTCCGATGCACACGACAGCATTCAAGGAGTCAAGGATGCTCTGTCGATATTTTCTCAAAGAGGCGTGAGTATGGTTCTCTTTGCCGGAGACATGATAGGCTCCGGCAATTGTTACACCTTCGAGGGTTTCGGCATCCCCATAAAGCTTGTTTACGGCAATAACGACGGAGACCGTGTGGGTCTCTTCAGAGAGTTCGCGCGCGTGGGCGGCGAGTACCTGGGCGACTTCGGAGAGGTCGAGGCGGATGGCCTGCGGATCGCCCTCATGCACGGTACTGAGGAGCCGCTGGTCAAGGCTGTCGTCGCCTCGCAGATCTACGATATAGTTGTCCGGGGCCACAACCACCGTTTCGAGGCGACGCAGCACGGCAAGACGCTACTCGTCAATCCGGGAGAGATCTGGGGCCACTTCACCGGCCTCTCCACTGTCGCCATCCTGGATACGTCCAACATGTCGGTGGAGAAGATCGAGCTGGGCCGGTTCAAGACCTTCCGGGAGATCATCAAAGGATGACCGAAGGCGCGCTCGTCCCCTCTTTGGGCCTCTATCTCCTGGTGGAGTGGTTGGGTCCGAGAGAAAAGTGAGGAGGATCTATTTTTCCAGAGAGAGCCCGGCAGAGCCCTCCGAGTTTGCGGAAAGAGATCGCAGCCTACCTGGAGAGAGGCGCGCCCCGCCCGGACTGTAGAGCTGGACCTCTCGGCCTGCACGCCATTTCAGAAGAGGGTCTACGCAGTGGTGCAGGAGATCAGGCGCGGCGAGACCATGACCTACGGAGAGGTTGCCGCCCGCGCCGGATGCCCCCAGGGCGCGCGCGCCGTAGGTCGGGCCATGGCCGCGAATCCCTTCGTCATCCTGGTGCCGTGTCACCGCGTGGTCGCCAGGCACGGCCAGGGCGGCTTTGCCTGGGGCCTGGAGACAAAAGAGAAGATGCAGAAGCTGGAGAAGGAAGAGTCGCAATTGCAAAGAGGGAATTTTGATGGATGGATGAAGGAGTGACAACGAACAACGCTAAAGAGGCATTGCTGGTAATCGATGTGCAGAATGAATACTTCACCGGGCATCTGCCCGTGACCTTTCCCGAAGGCAGCCTGGATAATATCCTGAAGGCCATGGACTTTGCCGCCAGCGTGGGAATGCCCGTGGCCGTCATTCAGCATTATGCCGCCAGCGAAGGACTCGCCGACCTTCAGAAAAGGCAGTGATGAGTGGAAACTTCACCCGGAAATTGAGCTCAGGAAGCGCGACATTCTGATTGAAAAAAGCTTGCCCGGCAGCTTTACGGGAACGATTCTGGAGAAGTGGCTGCGGACAGAAGGAGTCAGCCGGATAGCTATCTGTGGCTACATGGCGCAGATGTGCTGCGACACGACAGCACGCCAGGCTTTTCATTTGGGATTCCAGGTGGACTTTCTCTCCGATGCGGTAGGAACTCTGGCGGTGCAGAATAGCGTGGGAGACATCTCGGCGACAGATCTGCACAGGGCGGTGATGGTAACGCAGGCGATGCTCTTCGCCAGGGTGATGAAGACAGAGGAGTGGATCAGGGCGATGGTAGAGGAATGAATTTTTGGTTACGAGAGGCGGTTAGTTGAACAAAAAAGGCGGCTCAAATTGCGCGCGCTGCAAATCGGGCCGTGGATACGAAATCCTTCGTCATCTCGTACCATTTACCCCCGGTCGCCAGGAAGGATCGCAGATGCTGGCGTTGTTGGCATGTTGGGCCATGAGGTAGGCGACTCCATCCACGACCACAGAATCATAGTAAAGGCAAGAAAGGTGAGCGATCCAGTAGTCACAGTCAAGAGTGCAAGGCACAAGGCGCAAAAAATAGTCTTTAACAGAAAACGCCTTCGCAATAATTAATAGAAAGGGTCGAATGGTGCGGCCAACCATAGCTTCATGTACGGAGAATGAGAAACCCGCACGATAATACCTCAAAATAGAGTTGCAAGTCTATCTAATCCTTCGTAGTTTCTTTATGGCAAGTGCAATCGAAGATCTCTTTGGCATCAGTTCCAAAGCCCTTCTGATCTAATTGCGCCAGATCGTTCCAGCCGCCATTGTTGCAGCATGGCAGCCAACTATCGACCTCATCATCGGTATCATTGGACTTTTCGAATACGGATTTCATCTCTATTTTTCGTGCCAGATCGTATGTACCGTAATATCGTTCTTCTCCCTCGCTGAGGGCGGGATAGTTTTGATGCTTGACATCGTACTGCGAATCTCTGAGCCTATAGCTTAAATCCGCTATGCCTGTAGTTTTGGCCTGGATCTGGTAGCCCAAATATTTTGTAGGTTTGAACTCTGCCGATAGGATGGTATCATTGGTAGCCAACACAGTGGCATTCATTCTTTGAAGCCAAATAACAGACCTTTGCTCCTTGGACAACTCATGGTTGTATAGGAAGTTCGCACCCACAAAGTCTCCGTTATTTCCCTCAAAATCTCGGTCATTTATTTGCCGGCCGGAATAATCTAGAGTTCTCCCGGCTTTTATGAAGACTGGCCATTGCTCATTTTCATACTCGATTGCATATATATCCGTTCCATTGGGCTTATCGACCAATATATCGATATCGTTCGGATAAACAGTTGACTGCATCATTATTTCATCTGTGGACTTGTAGCTCCCTTCCAGAGCATTTGTCCTCTGTCTGAGCCGTACGTCATTAGTTCCAACTTCTTCATAGTAGGATTGGTATGGATTCATGCTTCTATAACGTGATTCTACGGGTGATATTTTGCCCTCGACTGAGCTTGAGAGATTGAAGCTGATATTACTGCTCTCACGATAGATGGACCAGTGAGACGAGTTGGTGTCAACGTGACTCGACCAGTAGACACCGAAGACGTTTGAGCTCAGTGCAAATACTAATGAGAAGGATCCCCCAATCCCTACGTATCATATAAAGACCTAAAGTTAGGATTCTAGTTAAGTTTATCTACTACGGATTGTAGTTACTATTAGGAAAAATTTTAGGAGGAATGGTGTGAAACTAATTAAAGGAGCTTTATTATTCGCACTGTTTTTTTTGATCAGTGTTTCGCTGACTTCTGGTTTAGAACTCTCAGCTTCGACCGGAGGCAATGACGGTAGTTCTTCAACACATGTCGTTTATGGATCTACTGTCGACGACTATGCAAACGAGCATATAGGACTTAACCCGGGTGATGGCACGCTGTCCAATGCTTTTTCAGGATCGGGCAGCTTGCCATCAAGTTCAATAAGCAAAAGTGACACAAAGGGTAACTACGTCTATGTTTCTAGGAGCGTTTCCGGAAAATCTGGAACTACGACATGGAACTACGATTGGAGCACCTACACGCCGACTTCATCTACGGCGGGTTCAGGTGTAGGGGCAACGTTGAAGCTAACTGCAAACAATGCCTACGCTATATATGGTGGTGGATATGCCTCTAATAAAGAAGGCGACGTCGCCAGTGCATATACTAACGTCGGATCTTCCAGTCCGTATACTACATCATCTATCAGCAATTACTATGCAAATCCTACTGCGTTTACTAACGAAGCTCGTGCATATCAAAGTGCGAACTCTGCGACGAGCACAGGCCCAATCACTGTCACAGGTTATTCAAATAATGCAGAAAAGGATTATACTACAGCTACAATTTCTACAAGCACAGGAACGATTAGCAGCCCAACAACAAATGTATTCTCAGCTAAAACGAGCACTTGGACCTATCCTACGGCTTCGCTGATCAATTACCGCAGGGACCGAGATACTATTGATGCATATGCTTCTAACCTCAAGGGAGACAGCTACTAAATTTAGCCTGGCGGTTACATGGCAAGTGACAAATCGCGGAAATTTCATGATTAATCCAACAATTTCTACGCAGGAACTAAAACGAGGTAGCACCGAATGCATATGGAACAATCGCGGAAATAAGCTCCCAAGGGCTCGATAACGCTCTGGGAATTAAGAACATGCTTGGAACTCCAAAAAGGGGTCCTGGGATCGGATAAGACGAAAGTTGCACGAGGCGAAGGGGATTTCAAAGCAAAGACAAACAATGCTCAGTTTAGCAGTGTCGCAGTTACTACTCGTACAACGCAGAATGATTCAACATTGCATCAACTGGATTCGGCGCCAATACCGCTTTAATTCTCGACCCCGACGCTGGGAATTTGTAACAGATGTTGGTGGGGAGATTCAGCGACCTGTGATGACTCCCTCAAGAACAACCTGAACGGAGGCTACGCAGTCACCTATTATAGCGACGCAGCGGTTTCAAATGGAGATAAGGTGTATACGATACACAAATCTATGTTGCGTGAAATACAAGGTGTATCTGACAATCCACCACAGCAATATCCGAACCTTAGCTATTACCTAAGCATGATCACTGACTGGCATAGGACTCTGGTACACAGAAATCATGGATCGGAACTTCAGCAGTATGATACAACACAATGCACATGATATGGCTCTCTGCCTGGATGCGTTTCATACAAATTCAGTACACGACGAACATGAACGATGGGCGAAGACGCAACTCAGTAAGTATACCGTTAGCAAATGTGAAAGCTAGTGGGACTTCATCGGTATGGTGCTTATTGTTGACACCACTCCATTCCTAAATACGCTATTCAAACAATTGGGAGCAGGATCTACATTAAGCGCGGCAAATACAGCATATCCAGCTCCATCAGTAACCGCCAAAAATTGACTTTGCAGGGTAATACGGCGTATAAACTACGTTAGGCCCTACAGCAAGTAGTGCCTACTTTTCATTTTTGCATTTTTATTTTGTTTGTAGCAATTCATCAGGTAATTGGATATTCATAAATTTCCGAATTTCAACAAAATCAAGGTGCGAATTCAAATATCGTCCAACTTATATTTATAGGGCTCGTGCAGATGAATCATACTCCCACTAACCTAATCAGGAGGTAGCGTGCAGTTTTGAAGCAAATTATTCATAGTAATATCTAATAGCAAGATCCAATTTCATATTCACAAGATAACAGCAAGCTATTTTCTTCACTGATATTATACTTTAGCCATTATCCCAGAGTTACTAAACTTAGGAGGAAAGTAGAACTTGAAAGACAGTTAGTTGCCTGGAGAGCGTGACAATCCGACGCCATTACCTTGGGTCCACATACCATTCGAAACTGCTCTATCAATTTCGCAGATACTCAACTGCCGCACTTCACTAACAGTCGCGGGGCCACTCGGACTTACTGGCAAATGCAACTCACCGTTGCGTAAATATCAAGTCTTCTCAGCCGGACGGGTGGCATGGCTGAGGTTGATCGTCAGCTCGCCTATGTTCATGATGTAGTCGAACATTCTCTCCAGGCTGCTTGCCAGAACCAGCCGGACCAGCATCTCCGATTTGTCCTGGGAGCCGGTGGATTCTGTTATCCCCTCGGCACGCTTCTGAATCTCACGAATTCGATCGATCAGCTCATTGGCCTTATCGGAGTTGGTCTGCAGCAGATAGGAGATGGAGTCGTCAATGAGGCTGCACAGCAACGCCTCCATGCGGGACAGCTCCTCCTTCAGGTCCTCGGCCAGGTTGCAGTTGCACTGCTTGGCGATCTGTGCAATCCGGTGGGCGTGGTCGGCGATGCGCTCCAGGTTTGAAGCCGCCTGCATATAGTTGAAGGCGGTAATGGGGTTCAGAGTCTCCTGCTTTACCGATCCGGATCTCAGGATCTCTGTGAACTGTCTGGAGATGAGAAGATTGAGCCTGTCCACATCATTATCCCTCTGAATCACATCCATGGCCAGCTCTTCGTTGTTGTTCAAGAGGCTGGAGAAGGAGTCCTGAATCATGGACTTTACTACCGTCCTGATCCTTTTCAGCGCTCTCTCAGACTGAAGCTCCTCCGAGCTCAATAGATCCTGAATGACCACTTTGTTTATGGTCTCCTCCAAGATCTCAGGCCCGATGAGCTTATTGACTATCTGGTGCAGATCCTTCTTCTGGGCGGAGGACATGTGTTTGCTTGTCACCTCAATGGTTCGATAGCCACCCACATAGCATCCAATGATGTCTCTTACCAGATGTTCGCCCAATTTGTCGCCTATATCCAATTTCGCTCGCAAGTCTCTCTCGGAGCGGTCCGTGGATAAGGTCAGGGCTCCATTATCTCCCTGATTGATGTAAATTATCGAGCCGGCTGAAATACCGTTCTTCGTCGCCCAGGCCTTGGGAAGGGAGACGATAAAGGTAGACTTGCCGGTCCTCTGCACCTTTCTCGTGTCCATAAGACTCCTAGTTAAGATGTTCTCTCTTCGCTTCCACCATGTAGACGATGGTCTCACAAATATTGCAGATATGATCGCCGGTCCTTTCCAGATGCCGGTTCACCATCAGCAAAGAGGTTCCTTCCTTTATTGTTTCGGGTCGCTCAATTATGATCTTCAGAAGCTTATCCCTTGCCTTAACGTAGAGCCCATCGATCTCATAATCCCATTTGGTGACCTGACGGGCCATATCGGCATCGTTGTTCATGAGAGCTTCCATGGACTCCGTGAGCATCTTTTTGCTGATCTCCGCCATGCGTGGTATATACTCGAGCTTCGTTATCGGGATCTTGTTTTGTGATTGGGCGGTAACTCTGGCCACGTCTACCGCCAGATCCCCTATCCTCTCCAGATCTATGCCGATCTTCAGAATGCCTATGATCCTTCGGAGATCCCTGGCCATAGGCTGCTGCAGCGCCAGAAGCTCCATGCATAGATTCTCGATTCTGAGGCTCAGATCGTCCATGTCCTGATCCCTTTTGATGACCTCTCGGGCCAGTTCCACATTTGAATCAATCAAGGCAACAACGGACTTCTCTATGGCGGCTCCAACCTGATCGGCCAGTTCTTTGGTCAGACTCTTCAGCTCTGAGAGATCTCTATGATACCGCTCTCTATACGGGCTCATCTTCTCTCCCCCACATAGACCTCATCCAAACCTTCCCGTGATATAGTCCTCGGTGCTCTTCATCTTCGGCACCTCAAAGATGCGTTTTGTCTCCCCGACCTCGATTATCTCTCCAAGCAAGAAGAAGGCAGTGTAGTCTGAGATCCTGGCGGCTTGCTGCATATTATGGGTCACTATCACCTGGGTGTAGTCGTCCTTCAAGGTCTCCATAAGGCTCTCGATCTTGCCTGTGGAGATGGGGTCCAGTGCACTGCAAGGTTCGTCAAATAAAATAACATCCGGCCGCATGGCCAGGGTCCTGGCGATGCATAGCCTTTGCTGCTGCCCGCCGGATAGGCCCAGTGCAGGCTGGTCCAGCCTCTCGCTGACCTCCTCCCAGAGTGCAGACTCCTTCAGGCTGCGCACTACGATTTTATCGACATTTTTCTGTCCATGAATTCTGGGGCCATAGGCGATGTTGTCGTAGATTGACATAGGAAAAGGATTTGGCTTCTGAAATACCATGCCGATCCTCTTGCGAAGTTCCACGACATCAACATCTTTTCCATAAATGTCGACGTCATCATAAAGAACCTGGCCCTCGATTCGAATTTTGGCCACGAGATCGTTCATCCGATTCAGGCAGCGAATAAATGTGGACTTGCCGCAGCCGGATGGACCGATGAGAGCTGTAATTCTTTTCTCAGGAATTTCCAGGGAAATGTCCTTTAGGGCTTGCTTTTCTCCGTACCAAAGGTTCAAATTATTAGAGATGATCTTCGACGTCACCGCATATCCCTTTTAGCGTTATTGCCGATTCGTTATCGCTCTGCTGCACGGTTGTTGCGCCGATTGGAAAATTCAATCAGCAGATATCCTGGCCCTGATCGATAGACAACTATATAGATCTTCCTATATAGACTATATATATGTTGGGCTGCATACAAATGCGAGCTGTAATGAAGCAAAGTTTTATATAGAACTACAAACTGGTAGTAAGAAAAAGTCGGGGAGGACTAAGGTTTGGCAGGTTTGAGCGGCGTACCGATAATTATACTGAAAGAAGGAAGCAAACGAGATACAGGGAAGGATGCCCAGCGCAGGAACATCTTAGCGGCAAAGGCGGTTGCTGAAGCTGTCCGGACCACTCTTGGACCGAAGGGTATGGACAAGATGCTCGTCGATGGCAGCGGAGATGCCACTATCACCAATGACGGCGCAACCATTCTCAGAGAGATGGACATCGAGAACCCTGTGGCCAAGATGATCGTCGAGGTGGCCAAGGCTCAGGACGATGAGATTGGAGACGGCACCACAACTGCAGTAATAATCGCCGGCAAGCTCCTGGAAAAGGCCGAAGCGCTCCTTGATCAGGATGTTCATCCCACAGTCATAGTGCAGGGATATAAGCAAGCTCAGTCCAAGGCGCAAAGCGTGCTCCAGGAGATGGCTATAGATGCCTCCGGGGACCAGAAAATACTTCTCAAGATTGCCCAGACCGCCATGCGAGGAAAGGGCATTGAGATCGCCATGGATAAGCTGGCTCAGATCTCCGTAGATGCAGCGATGGCTGTAGTCGGCTCTGAGGGAAAGGACATTGAGGAGAATGTCAAGACGGTTCGAATCCCCGGTGGCAGAATCGAGGACTCCGTTATAAACTACGGCATTGTTGTGGAGAAGGAGAGAACATCATCCCAGATGCCGAAACGTATTGTTAATGCCAGGATTTTGCTGCTGGAAGGCACCCTGGAGCTGAAGAAGCTGGACACGGATGCCAAGATCACCATAACCGAAGCCAAGGATCTCAATTCGTTCAAAGAGGGCGAAGAGAAGGTCATCAAAGCTCAGGTAGATGCCATTAAAGCCGCCGGGGCAAATGTGGTATTCTGCGAGAAGGGCATTGGCGTTGCTGCCCAAAACGAACTGGCGAATCTCGGAATACTGGCTGCCCGCCGGGTCAAGAAAGAGGACATGAAGATGCTGGCCCTGGCTACGGGCGCGAGACAGGTGGGAGACGTAATGCTGGTCACGCCAGAGGATCTGGGATCGGCAGCCCTCGTGGAAGAGCGCAAGGTCGGCAAAGATAAGCATATGATCTTCGTGGAAGGCTGCGAGAAGGCCAAGGCGGTCTCCATCATTCTGCACGGAGTCTCGGATAAGTTCCTGGAGGAGATGGAACGAGCACTTGATGATGCCCTCAATGTGGTCCTGGATGTCATTCGTTCCGGAAAGATCGTGCCCGGAGGCGGCGCTCCTGAGATCCTGGTAGCAGAGAAGCTCAGGCAGTATGCATCCACACTGGAAGGCCGGGAGCAATTGGCCATTCGGGCCTTTGCAGATGCAGTCGAATCCATTCCATTGACACTGGCCGAGAACTCAGGTTTCGATCCGGTGGATTGCCTGGCAGCTCTTCGAGCCAAGCATGGACAGGGCATGAAGAACTTTGGATTGGATATCTTAACGGGCGAGCCCGCAGATATGCTGGCACAGGGCGTCGTGGAGCCGCTGAAGGTAAAGACTCAGGCGATCAAATCCGCAACCGAGGCTGCCACCATGGTTTTACGAGTGGACGACGTCATAGCTGCTAAGAGGGAAGAGATGACACCAAAGCCAGGGCAAAGCCCGCATGACTACACCATGCAATAGATGCAGATGCCCCATTACTAAAAAACCAAGGGTTACCGGCAGACAAAGCCGGTCCGAATCCTCCCTGTGATTTCTAGAAGGACTAACTTCGGGTGGAAAGATACAATGGCAGAAGATGCGGATATGAGTCCTGAAGAGAAAGAAGATCAGTGCGATCCAGAAGCAAAAATCGAGGAGCTTGAATTGCAGCTTTCCCAAGCCCGGAGCCTGTCAGATGAGCGCCTCGATCTGCTAATGCATTGCCGGGCGGACCTGGATAACGTATTGAGAAGATCGGCCCGCGAAAAGGAAGAAAATGTGAAATACGCATCAGAGAAGCTTATCATTAAGTTGCTTCCTGTGCTCGACAGCCTCGACCAGGCGGCGAAGCACGATGAGGGCACGAAGGTGCTCTATGCACAGCTGCTCGGCATACTGTCGGCCGAGGGGCTCACTACCATTGATGCAGTCGGCAAGAAGTTCGATCCATATCAGCATGAGGCTCTCTTTCAAGTAGAAACGGGGGAGCTGGAGGAAGGCACCGTGGCAGAAGAGATACAAAAAGGTTACCTTTTCAACTCCCGGGTCGTTCGCTTCTCGAAGGTTGCGGTGGCGAAACCGTTGAATGCAGCGAAGATATGATCGAAGAGACGTTCGCAACAGAATGATGATAAGCTTAAATATTTACAAAGTCGTAGATAGCATTTAATTTCAGGAGATGAGATCTTGTCAAAAATCATCGGTATTGATCTTGGAACCAGCAACTCGGCTGCTGCAGTTCTAATAGGTGGTCGGCCCACCATAATTCCCAGTGCAGAAGGGACAAGCATCGGCGGCAAGGCTTTTCCATCCTATGTCGCATACACCAAAGAGGGCCAGGTTCTGGTAGGCGAGCCTGCAAAAAGGCAGTCCGTCACCAATCCGGAAGGCACCGTCCAGGGAATCAAGCGCAAGATGGGCACGGATTATAAGGTCAAGGTCTACGGAAAGGAGTACAGCCCGGAAGATGTATCCGCCCAGATATTGCGTAAGATCAAGACGGATGCTGAGACATATTTGGCTGATACCGTGGACAAAGCTGTAATTACAGTCCCTGCCTACTTCAATGACAACCAGAGGCAAGCGACAAAGGACGCGGGCACAATCGCGGGCCTGGAGGTCGTTCGCATCATCAATGAGCCGACAGCCGCAGCTCTTGCTTTTGGTCTGGATAAGGTTGGCGAGCATAAAATAATGGTCTTCGATTTGGGCGGAGGCACATTAGATGTCACCATCATGGAGATAGGCGAGGGAGTTTTCGAGGTCAGATCCACATCCGGCGATACCCAGCTCGGCGGCAGGGATATGGACGAGCGGCTGACGAACTACGTCCTGGATAGATTCAAGCAGGAGTCGGGGGTCGACCTGCGCGGCGACTCCATGGCCATGCAACGCCTGCGGGAAGCCGTAGAAGTAGTGAAGATCGAACTTTCCAGCGTCCTGCAGACCAACCTCAACCTTCCTTATATCACGGCTGACGCCAGCGGCCCCAAGCATCTGAGCATGACATTGACCCGCTCCAAGCTCGAGGAGCTAATCCAAGATGTGATGGAGCGATGCCGCGGCCCCATGGTCCAGGCACTGAAGGACTCCAAACTGGAAAAGGCCGACATCGGCAAGATCATCCTGGTGGGTGGACCAACCAGAATGCCGATCGTACAGGAGTTCGTGAAGAGCTTCATGGGCAAGGACATTGAGCGCGGTGTGGACCCCATGGAATGCGTTGCAATGGGAGCTGCCATTCAGGCGGGCGTACTGGGTGGAGAAGTTAAGGATCTGCTGCTCTTGGATGTCACACCCCTATCACTCGGCATTGAAACCCTGGGAGCTGTTACTACCAAGCTGATCGAGAGGAATACCACCATTCCCACTCGCAATAGCCAGGTATTCACCACGGCCGCCGACAACCAGACCAGCGTCGAAGTAAATGTACTGCAGGGCGAACGGCCCCTGGCCAAGGACAATGTATCCCTGGGAAGATTCACTCTGGTAGGCATTCCGCCGGCACCTCGGGGCATTCCTCAGGTAGAGGTCACCTTCGATATCGACGCCAATGGTATCATTCATGTTTCCGCCAAAGATCTGGCCACCAAGAAGGAACAGCGAATAACCATCACCGCACCTCACAAGCTGAGCCGGGAAGATATCGACTCCAAGATCAAAGATGCTGAGCGGTTTGCGGCCGACGATCTCAAGAGAAAGGAAGAGATAGAGGTCAAAAACGCTGCAGACTCTCTGCTCTACGCTTCTGAGAAGATGCTCAAAGAGGCGGGCGATGTGGCGACGGCTGAGCAGAAGGATAAGATCGAGAAGGCTATTGCAGACCTGAAGAACGCCCAAACCGGCGGGCGATATCTCAGAGATCAAGGCCAAGACTGAAAGCCTGCAAACCTCGATCTACGAGCTGTCCAGCGCTATGTACCAGAAGGCTGCGCAGGAGCAACAGGCCCAGCAGAGCCAATCGGGCCAGGGCGCAGGGACTGAGCCAGGCCAAGAGCCTGGATCATCGGATCAGACCGTGGATGCGGACTACGAGGTAGTAAACGATAAGAAGTAAGGCTGAGCCTGAATATAGGCCAGAAGGAACTGAATAAACCATGCCGGAGAAGAAGGACTACTACGAAGTGCTTGGGGTATCCAAAGAGGCGAGCGAGAAAGAGATCAAGACCGCCTACCGCAAGCTCGCCATGTTGCATCACCCCGACAGGTCGGACGCACCCGAAGCCGAAGAGAAGTTCAAGGAGCTCTCAGAGGCTTATGCGGTCTTATCCGATCCGGATAAGCGCCAGAAGTATGACCAGTTCGGCCATGCAGGAATCAATAGCCAGTACTCGCAAGAGGATCTCTTCCGCGGGAGTGAACTTCGAGGATCTGCTCCGGGGCTTTGGCGGCGGGGGCGGCGGAGATAGCATCTTCGATATGTTCTTCGGTGGCGGTGGGCGTCGCGGCCCGGCCAGAGGGCGCGATCTGCGCTATGATGTCAATCTGACTCTGGAGCAGGCAGCTAAGTGGTCTGGAGACGAACATCGATGTTCCGCGAACGGAAAGCTGCCCGACCTGCCACGGAAGCGGTGCAAAGCCCGGCACCAACCCCGTCACCTGCAGCAATTGCCGGGGCTCGGGTCAGGTTACCCGGGCCCAGAATACTCCCTTCGGCCAGATGGTCACCTCCACAGCATGCAGCAAGTGCGGCGGAAGAGGACAGACCATCACCAGCCCGTGCGGTGAATGCAGCGGCGCGGGAAGGGTGCGCAAAACCCGCAAGATCAATATCAAGATCCCACCGGGCGTGGAGGACGGACAGCATCTCAAGCTGCGCGGCCAGGGAGATGCGGCCGGCCCTAAGGGCGAAAGCGGCGACCTTTATGTCGTAATCAATATCAAGCCTCATCCGCGATTCCAGCGCATGGACAGCGATCTGACCATGGAGATGCCCGTCAGCTTCACCCAGGCGGCCTTAGGTGCGGATGTCGAGGTCCCGACACTGACCGGCCGGGCCAAGATAAAAGTGCCGGCAGGAACACAGACGGGAACCGTCTTTCGATTAAGGGGAAAAGGCATGCCCAGGCTGCAGGGCGCGGGGTCTGGCGATCTGCATGTGAAGGTTAAGATCAAAACACCGGCATCGCTCACGCCCCGGCAAAAGCAGCTCCTTGAGGCATCTGGCGCTCGAGTTTGGCGAAAAGAAGCGGCCGTCAAGCGAAAAGGAGAAGAGCATCATCGACAAGATTGTGGATGAAGTAAAGGGCGCAGTTCAGTAACTGCCTTTCCATTTTTTCCGCGGTCTTCTCTTGAGTCGCGATCTATTTTTGATTGTAGTCTATTTGGTTGCCATCCGGATTTATTCTCGCTCCGGAGATCCGGTGCTCTCCTTCGCTATCGTGAACGACATAGTCGCCGCTTTCGCTGGATCTGCCCCGCTCAAAGTCCTCAAATTTTTCCGTTAGAGCGATGGCCTCCATAAGTTCGAGGACGGAGCGGCGGACGGACTCGCTCCGCCAGCTCCTTTGCCTCTGCCGGCTCGATAACGCCGCCAATGCCGCGGCACAGGGAGTATTGCAGGACTCCTTCATCCAGATAGAAGGGATATGTGCTGCAGAGGCCAGGCCGGGACGGGTAAATACCGCATCTTCCATCTTCATAGAACCGGCAGGATTCGCCCTCTTTTTTCAGCCGCCACTCCAGTGTATGAAAGCCTCCATCTTTATCCCACTCGCCCGCGTCCGGAGGCTGGACGACCTCCAGCCATCCGAGGCCTGTGGCCGCCTGAATCTTTCTTACCTCTACGGGAAAAGCGACTACACTATTATCTTCGCCAGAGCAGCATTCGCCACAGCCCAGGCACTTAAAACCGATATCGAGAATCTGGGTGGCCAATGCATCCGCGGAAAGGCTCAACACCATCTCCAGAGCCGCATGCAGGTCCGCTATCTGCAAATCCTTTTGGTGCATATTCCTGGCAGTCATCTCATAATATCATCGCTTGCATATATTGATGAAATTGTCCAGGAGCTCGGACCCGAATTCGGTGTGCATGACCTCGGGATGCCACTGCACTCCGTACAGGGGTCTATTCAAGTGCTTCATAGACTCGATCTTGCAGACTTTGGATGAGGCCAAAATCTCAAAATCGGTCGGGAGCTCCACTACCTGATCCATGTGCGATGCCCAGGTTTTGAAAGTAGGCGGAAATCCCTTCAGGATATCGTTCTCCTTGATGACTTCCACATCCACTTCTGCATAGCCGCCGATGTTGCCCGCTTCAACCCGCCCTCCAAAGGTCGTACCCATCAGCTGCATGCCCAGACATATTCCGAGGATAGGGATATCCAAATCCCGCAGGTAATCGCCGCAGCGTCCGGCTCGCTCCAATGCAGGCCCTCCGCCAAGGATCAAGCCGTCCGCGATGATTTCGTCCGGAGGCGTCTGGTTGGAGATAAGATCAGTCTCCACCTTCTCCCTGATGCTGCGCCGAATGAGGTGATTGAACTGTCCATAGTTGTTGACTACTAGTATTCGCATTGGAACATCAATGGATAGCATTATAATGATATATTTTTTGGCGTCGAGGAATAGCTCTGAAGTTAAGAATATGTGAGATAAAATACTGTCATGTGTATACTTTAGTGATATGCGACAATGTGCTCTATGATAATACTGAGAATATTAGGAATATTTATCGGCAGGTTGGAGCACAAATTTATAGGAAGAAGACCTACGTTACTATGATGCATGCTTTCGAAAGAGTACTGATAGGAGAAGCGCTGGTGGGAGAAGGACCCGAAGTCGCGCATATAGATCTGGTAATCGGACCCAGAGGCAGCACTGTGGAACAGGCATTTGTTAATGCTCTGGCATCGCCAACGGTAGGACATACGCCCTTATTGGCAGTTCTTGAGCCCAATTTGCCTGCGAAGCCATACACTTTGATGGTGAATAAGGTTACCATTAAAGGTGCCGGGCAGGCTGTACTTATATTCGGCCCAGCCCAGGCGGCAGTGGCAAAAGCGGTGATGGACTGTGTAGGCATATGGGACCTTGCCAGAAGAGCTTGCCGAAGATCTGTTCATAATAGTATCAGTATTCATAGAATGGGATGCAAAAGACAAGTTGAAGGTTTACGAATATAACTATCAGGCTACAAAGCTTGCCATCGAACGCGCGGTTGCCAAAGAGCCGAAGCCTATCGAGATAGTGGCCAAGAAAGATTCCGCGAAGCATCCTTTCGCCTGAAGATCAAGGCCTCCTTTGGCCTTCATGCAATCTCATACAAGATTCACAGAGGAATCACATGAGATTGCAGGACGCCACTGGAATTAATAAGCCTTCAATGTGAAAAATAGATTCATAATCTTACGGAACGGTCTTTTGGTCGTGAAGAATATTTGCATCGAGTGGGTTAGAAGAAGTGGAGAGTGAGGATATGTATAAACAGGATAGCAAGAGCGAAATTAAAGCAAAATTCAAACAATTTCTAAAAAAGCGTTACATGAATGTATTTCTTGTCTTTGCATTGGTTCTGATGGCAGGAGTGCTTTTCAATGCACCGACCAGCGCACAAGACCAGCCGCCGGGATTTCCTGGAGAGCTCGGTCTGCCCTCTCAGGATAATTCCGTGGCAGGGGAAAGCCTCAACCAGATGCCCAATATCATCAGCCTCGAGCCCGACAAGCCCGGACCGCAGGATGCCGGCAGCTCGATAAAATGGACGGCAAAAGCAGTTGATTCGGAGAATGACCCCATATCCTACATGTTCAGGCTAAAAGGTCCTTCCACCGGAGACGTATGGCTGTCTGTGACTCAATGGACCCTGGATAATACCTGGAAATGGAACACGGCTCCAGGAGACGCGGGAAAATACCAGATCAGTGTATGGGTCCGAGACCCTGGCGCATACAGGGACGGATTTCAAACCGGCTGAGAAGATTGTTGACTATACAATTACTCAGCCCCAGGCTTCCGCCGTCATCACGCCGGTAACGAATGCCGAGCAAAACCTCCCGCCGGCAAACGTGCCCATACAGGTTCCTGAACAGACTGCACCTCCTGTCGTGACGGCTACCAGTAAATCAGCCACCAACTGCGGATGGCTTGACCTCAACTCCCGCGAGCCCTCAGGTTGCAGGAGCCACAATTTCCTTTATGGCAGCAGCCTCTGATCCCGAGAACGATCCATTGCAGTACATGTTCCTCCTGGACGGCCAGCCGAAGACCAGCTGGGCAGATAATCCAAGCTGGACATGGACTACAGCCGCAACGGATATCGGATCGCACAGCATCGAGGTGCGAGCAAAGGACAGTAAACATAACCCGGATGGAGACAGCTCCAAGGCGATCGATTTCGTCATCAGCGCTCCGCCAAACAATCCGCCTACAGTAACCAATCTGGCCTCAGACCTGGCCAGCCCGCAGGTGGCAGGAGCCGCAGTAACTTTTACCGCAACCGCATCTGACACCGAGAACGATCCGTTGCAGTACATGTTCCTCCTGGACGGCCAGCCAAAGACCAGCTGGGCAGATAATCCCAAGCTGGACATGGACTACAGCCGCAACGGATATCGGATCGCATAGCATCGAGGTGCGAGCAAAGGACAGTAAGCATAACCCGGATGGAGACAGCTCCAAGGCGATCGATTTCGTCATTAGCGCTCCGCCAAACAATCCTCCTGCGGTAACCAATCTGGCCTCAGACCTGGCCAGCCCGCAGGTGGCAGGAGCCGCAGTAACTTTTACCGCAACCGCATCTGACACCGAGAACGATCCGTTGCAGTACATGTTCCTCCTGGACGGCCAGCCCAAGACCAGCTGGGCAGATAATCCAAGCTGGACATGGACTACAGCCGCAACGGATATCGGATCGCATAGCATCGAGGTGCGAGCAAAGGACAGTAAGCATAACCCGGATGGAGACAGCTCCAAGGCGATCGATTTCGTCATTAGCGCTCCGCCAAACAATCCGCCTGCGGTAACCAATCTGGCCTCAGACCTGGCCAGCCCGCAGGTGGCAGGAGCCGCAGTAACTTTTACCGCAACCGCGTCTGACACCGAGAACGATCCGTTGCAGTACATGTTCCTCCTGGACGGCCAGCCAAAGACCAGCTGGGCAGATAATCCAAGCTGGACATGGACTACAGCCGCAACGGATATCGGATCGCATAGCATCGAGGTGCGAGCAAAGGACAGTAAGCATAACCCGGATGGAGATAGCTCCAAGGCGATCGATTTCGTCATTAGCGCTCCGCCAAACAATCCGCCTGCCGTAACCAATCTGGCCTCTGACCTGGCCAGCCCGCAGGTGGCAGGAGCAGCAGTAACTTTTACCGCAACCGCATCTGACACAGAGAACGATCCGTTGCAGTACATGTTCCTCCTGGACAGCCAGCCAAAGACCAGCTGGGTAGACAATCCAAGCTGGACCTGGACTACAGCCGCAACGGATATCGGATCTCACAGCATCGAGGTGCGAGCAAAGGACAGTAAACATAACCCGGATGGAGATAGCTCCAAGGCGATCGATTTCGTCATTAGCGCTCCGCCAAACAATCCGCCAGCCAGTAACCAATCTGGCCTCAGACCTGGCCAGCCCGCAGGTGGCAGGAGCCGCAGTAACTTTTACCGCAACCGCATCTGACACAGAGAACGATCCGTTGCAGTACATGTTCCTCCTGGACAGCCAGCCGAAGACCAGCTGGGCAGATAATCCAAGCTGGACATGGACTACATCCGCAACTGATATCGGATCTCATAGCATCGAGGTTCGTGCAAAGGACAGTAAACATAACCCGGATGGAGATAGCTCCAAGGCGATCGATTTCGTCATTAGCGCTCCGCCAAACAATCCGCCAGCCGTAACCAATCTGGCAACAGACCTGGCCAGCCCGCAGGTGGCAGGAGCCGCAGTAACTTTTACCGCAACCGCATCTGACACAGAGAACGATCCGTTGCAGTACATGTTCCTCCTGGACAACCAGCCGAAGACCAGCTGGGCAGATAATCCAAGCTGGACATGGACTACATCCGCAACTGATATCGGATCGCATAGCATCGAGGTTCGTGCAAAGGACAGTAAACATAACCCGGATGGAGATAGCTCCAAGGCGATCGATTTCGTCATTAGCGCTCCGCCAAACAATCCGCCAGCCGTAACCAATCTGGCATCAGACCTGGCCAGCCCGCAGCTTCTGGGAACCACAGTTACCTGGACCGCATCGGCAAGGATCCTGAATCCGATCCGATCTCATACCGGTTCCTGGTTAACGATACACCAAACTCGGACTGGCAATCCAAAAATCAATTTGCCTGGATGGCAACGGTGCCCGGCACCAGCCAGATTACTGTGCAGGTAAAAGACAACCGGCATGACGGGCCGGAGGGTGCGAACGGAAACAAGAGCGCGGAGTTCACCATAAATGCGCCCGCACCAATAGTAGCTCCTGTTAAGGCTGAGGTTGTGCCTGTCGTTGTCGCGCCGGTCAAGCTCAACGAATCGCCAAGCATAACGGACCTGGCCGCAGATAAAAAGAGCCCGCAGCTTCTGGGAACCACAGTTACCTGGACCGCAACAGCCATTGATCCTGAATCCGATCCGATCTCTTACCGGTTCCTGGTTAACGATACACCGACTCCGATTGGCAGTCCCAAAATCAATTTGCCTGGATGGCAACGGTGCCCGGCACCAGCCAGATCACAGTGCAGGTAAAAGACAGCCAGCATGATGGACCGGAGGGAGTGAACGGAAACAAGAGCGCGGAGTTCACCATAAATGCTCCCGCACCAGTGGTAGCTCCTGTTAAGGCTGAGGTTGTGCCGGTCGTTGTCGCGCCGGTCAAGCTCAACGAATCGCCAAGCATAACTGACCTGGCAGCAGATAAAAAGAGCCCGCAGCTTCTGGGAACCACAGTTAACTGGACCGCAACAGCCAGTGATCCTGAATCCGATCCGATCTCTTACCGGTTCCTGGTCAACGATACACCGAACTCGGATTGGCAGTCCCATAATCAATTTGCCTGGACGGCAACGGTGCCCGGCACCAGCCAGATCACTGTTCAGGTAAAAGACAACCAGCATGAAGGGCCAGAGGGAGTGAACGGCAACAAGAGCGCGGAGTTCACCATAACTGCGCCTGCACCAATAGTAGCCCTGTTAAGCTGAGTTGTGCCTGTTGTTGTCGCGCCGGTCAAGCTCAACGAATCGCCAAGCATAACTGACCTGGCCGCAGATAAAAAGAGCCCGCAGCTTCTGGGAACCACAGTTAACTGGACCGCAACAGCCAGTGATCCTGAATCCGATCCAATCTCTTACCGGTTCCTTGTTAACGATACGCCAAACTCGGACTGGCAAGCCGAAAATCAATTTAACTGGACGGCAGCGGTGCCCGGCACCAGCCAGATTACTGTGCAGGTAAAAGATAACCGGCATGACGGCCGGAGGGTGCGAACGGTAACAAGAGCGCGGAGTTCACCATAAATGCTCCAGCTCCTGAAATAAAGCCGGTTGAAGTGGCACCCGCAACAAATGTACCGCTCCTGCAGAAAACAAGACCGTGCCTGTGGTAATCACGCCAGAGACCGTAACTCCGCCAGCGGCTGAGAACATCACCACCCCAATTGTGCCTGAGAATGTGACCGCACCAACTACTGCAAATGAGACGAAACCCGCGGCACCCGTGGCACCTGTTGTGGTGAACCAGACACCCAACCTGAATTCTCTGACGCCGGATATCAGCCAGTCCCCAGAAGCCGGGGCACGACCATAACCTGGACTGCCAACGCCACTGATGCGGATATGGACAAGTTGTTCTTCCGGTTCTTCCTTAATGGACCGGCAACAAACGGAGCCTGGCAGCCCGAGACGGATTGGGGCACAACCGACACCTGGACATGGAAGACATCTGCGGGTGACGCGGGCGAGAATCAGATCAAAGCCCAGGTGAGAGACGGAAAACATGCCTCTGTAGACGGCTTTGATAGTGAGCTATCCGGCTACTTCACCCTTAGCGAGCCCGCGCTGAACATCTCGGGATCGGCTTATGAAGATAAGAACAGCAACGGCAAGATGGACAGCGGCGAGGCCCTGGTCGGCTGGACAATTCAGCTTGTCAAGCCCGACAACAGCCAGGTCAGCGTCCTGACCAAAGACGATGGATCTTACCGCTTTGAGCAACTCAAAGCCGGGAGCTACACCGTCAGCGAATCCTTGCCATCCGGATGGATCAAGACGATTCCTCAAGAGGATGCTTACAAAGTGGAATTGAAAGACACTGATGCCACGGACAAGAACTTTGCTAATAAGCTATCATCCTACAGCATATCGGGCATGAAGTATAACGACCTCAACGGCAATGGCGCCAACGACGGCGAGCCCGGAATGGAAGGCTGGACCATCCAGCTCTCCAAAGATGGGAGCGCCGTTAATACCACCACGACCGGCAAGGACGGATCTTACAGATTTGCGGGCTTGGCACCAGGCAGCTACTCTGTGGCTGAGGTCGAGCAATCCGGCTGGACCAGGACCGCACCCAAAGAGGGGTCCTATTCCCTGGATATCAAGGACAGCGATGTCACCGGCAAAGACTTCGGCAACCATGGGTCCTTTTCCATATCCGGCACCAGTTTCGTGGACACCAACGGCAACGGCGTGAAAGATAGCGATGAGACCGGCCAGGCCGGCCGAAGCCTTCAGCTATCCCAGAATGGCAATGTCATTAACGCCACCACAACCGGACAGGATGGGTCCTATTCCTTCCAGAACCTCGCGCCTGGTACTTACACCATTAGCGAGATTGCCCAGGAAGGCTGGGCACAGACAGCACCCCAGGGCCCATACACCGTGGAGCTCAAGGATGCCAGTGTGACCGGCAAGGACTTTGGCAGCCGCGGAAATCTGTCCATCTCCGGCCAGAAGTACTACGATATCAATGGCAATGGCGTTCAGGATGCTGACGAGCCGGGCATTCCCGGCAGCGCTGTGAGCCTGGTCGAGAACGGCAAGGTCGTGGCCAATACCACCACCGACGACAATGGACTGTACAGCTTCAAGAATATCCTTCCCGGGACCTACACCATAAACGATCCCGTTCCGGGCGGATTGATCCTGACCACATCGTCTTCCATCACCGTGACGGTCACGACGACTGTGGTGGTCCAGGCCAACTTTGGGCTGGTCGGACTTTATTCCATCTCGGGTAATGAAGTACAACGACCTGAACGGCAACAAAGCCAGAGACTCCGGCGAGCCGGGTGTGTCCGGTTGGGATATGGTCTTGACAGGAACTACCTGGTTCGGCAAGCCACTTCCTGCCCGCACCACAACTACGGCCGCAGATGGAACCTACAAGTTCGATAAGCTCCTGCCCGGCACCTACAAGGTCAGCGAGACCTCAAGGACCGGCTGGACCCAGACGGCTCCGCCGACCGGAAGCTACAGCATAACCTTCACCTTCGGAGGGCCAAAAGAATCGAAGAACAACGACTTTGGAAATAGGGTGGAAGCTCAAACCATCTCGGGAGTAAAGTATAACGACCTGAATGGAAACAGCGCCAGAGATCCTGGTGAACCGGGCATGGACGGCTGGACCATCAACCTGGAGCAGCCCGCCGGGACCGTCATACAGACCAAGACCACGGCTGCAGACGGCTCGTACAGCTTCACAGGTCTCGCGCCTGGAACCTATCTGATCAGCGAGGTCCAACAAACCGGCTGGACACAGAAGGCACCAGCGGGAGGCAAGTATACAGTCACCCTGGATGCAACCACGACCAGTGCCGTAGGAAAGGACTTCGGCAACTTCAACAACAATTTGCCGCCCAAGGATCCGACTTTGAGCCCCGACAAGAGCAGCCCGCGAAAGGCTGGAACGCCCATAGTATGGACGGCAGGGGCCAATGATCCGGATGGAGACGCACTGCAGTTCAGGTTCTTTGTGAGAGGACCCGGGCCAAACCAGGATACCGGCTACTCCGGAAATAACGTCTGGACCTGGGACACCTCCGGCAAGGCGGCGGGAACATACCAGGTTGAGGTCTGGATAAGAGATGGCAAGCACGCCGGAGTGAACAGCTTCGACGTCAAGAAGACCGTTTCCTTCTCCCTGACCAGCGCCAACCTGCCTCCGAGAGTGCAGGTGCTCTTCGCAGACCGGCCGGCACCAGAGTTTGCAGGAAGCTGGATCCGGTGGACAGCCATAGCCTCCGATCCAGAGGGCGATCCTCTGCAGTACAAGTTCTATCTGCGCGGGCCTTCTACGAGCGGATTTTGGATGGACCAGACCGGCTGGGGCAAGAACAACCGCTGGATTTGGAGAACCAATCCGACGGATGTGGGCTACAGCCAGGTGCTAGTGGCTGTTCGGGACGGCAAGCACGCCGGGCCGGGAGGCTCGGACGACTACGATCTCGCAGATTACTTCATCATCAACCTGAACCAGCCGCCGGTTATCACAGGCTTTGGCACGAATTCAGGAAATGCGCAGCTTGTGGGCGCCACTATCAGGTGGTCAGCTAGCGCCTTTGACCCGGAAGGAAACCCAGTGTTCTACAGGTACTGGTTGAAAGGACCCTCGACAAACGGATTCTGGAGGCTGGTGCGAGACTGGTCTACTGATCCAACATGGGTCTGGCCCACAACTCCTGCTGACGTCGGCACAAGCGAGATTCAGTTGCAGGTGAGGGATGGCCTCCATGCCAGCCCCGCCGGATGGGATGACGATGCGGGAGCCCTGTTCACAGTGCAGCGGCCGAACCTGCCGCCCACTCTCATCTCTCTCGGGTCGGACAGGCCAAGCTCGCAGACTGCAGGAGTGCCAATAAGGTGGACCGCAACGGCAGCAGATCCGGATGGAGATCGATTGCTCTACAGATTCTGGCTGAAGGGCCCCTCCACAGGCAACAACTGGATGATAGTGCAGGACTGGTCGACCAAGAACCAGTGGATCTGGTCCAGCCTCCCCAACGATGGAGGCGCCTACTCCGTCTATGTCTTCGTCAGGGACGGTCTGCATAACGCTGCAACCGGCTATGACAGCGCTTTGGGAGCACCATATACCCTCATCTCCAATCAGCCACCCAGGCTGACTGCCCTCACTGCCGACCGGCCCACCCTAACGGGTGCCGGCGGGATAGTGAGATGGAAGGCTACGGCCACTGATGTGAATGGAGACCCGATATTCTACCGGTTCTGGCTGAAAGGCCCCTCTACTGGCAACGCCTGGAGGATAGTGCAGGACTGGTCGACCAATAACCAGTGGACCTGGTTGAATGCTCCAACTGATGCCGGCAACTACAAGATCTTTGTCTACGTCAGAGACGGGAAGCATGCTCCGCTAACTGGTTACGATAGCGCGGTGGGCCAGGACTACACCCTGGTCAGCCTGATCAGCAAAAAAGTGGTCACATTGGGAAAGGTCAGGTGATTGAGCTTTGTATGCGAACGGCTCAACGAATCGTCAATTAGAATAAGATAGCTTTGATACAGCTTTGAGATGGGCAAGAGTCATGCCCATCTCATCTCTTTTTTAATTTTTCAAATATTTTTCTGTATTGAATGGCGCATGGGTTAACCATCATTTTACCCCCAATAAATTTCGGTTCGACAGAGGCTGCCATAGCACGAAGCAGTACTTGTGCTGCAGATCAGATAGTTTTAAATCTACCTGAAGCTTGGGTACAATTCATGATGAAATTCCTAATTCCTTTAGCAATGCTCTTCATTATGGCAGGTTCCGCCCTCGGAACGATGTGGCTCTACACCGATCCCACTTTTTTCCAGATGGGCACACCCGTCCAGAGTGCCAGCCTCATGCCGGCTAACGTGCCGAATCTGGAAATCGTGGGTGTACCCTATATCCCACTCTTGGGCCAGGGGTTCTACAAGGATGCCATTCCAGTTCGCCTCACCAACAATACCAACACCATTCAGATCGGAAGCAAGGGTCCAGGCGCTATGGCGCCGGTTTCCAGTAACCTTTGGCGGGCACACGGAAGATAATCTGAAGTACGCCCAGAGCAGGTCCTCTTTAAGGATAGGCCAGCCAGGTTCCTGGACGACGTTGAATACTCCCGGGACGCTTTAGGGAAAAATAGAAAGCGTAAATTTCATCACCACTTTTTCCTCCTATTTTTATCCAGTTTTTCTACGATTGTGGTTATTACTCTCTACTTTATTATGGGCGCAAATGTATTTCACGAGAATATTGACGGGAATATAGGGGCAAGGGTTTCGAGACTACGTGCATCAGTTCGACCTGGGAAGCCATAAATACCTTATAAAACGCATTCGGAACTATGGTTGGAAAATTAGTTTTGCTCTTGATGCTTATGTTTATGTTTCCCATTAGCTCCATAGCACTGGATAACTCATCGCGGTCCGATTTTAGCGCCACTGAGATGGGAGGCCGTATAGACCTCAATGGCAGCAATGCGCTGATGGTACCCGACATTAGCCTCTTTGGAGCCGCAGACAAGACATATCTCTTTGATCGTCTTCCAGTATATACCGCGAATCAGTCCATAAATGGAACATTCTCGCCTTCTCCGGAGAGACAGAAGCCCCCATATCGATGCAAAGTCCAAAATCAAAGTGTGCGTCTCTACCTTTAACATTTCTGAGTATACGAACGGCCTGCCTGAAAGCCGCCATTTTGCCGGGAGAGATTGCATAGCGACCCCTGTTGAATCAAATAACAGCAGTGCTGCCTCTTTCAGGATTCCGAAAAAACCCGCTGGTATGTATATTCTATCTGTTGTAGATGAAAATACTTCAACTATCATCTCCAAACAGCCTTTCCTGGTTACAGAGGGCGAAGTCGTCCTGGAGATGAATTATACAGTGGCATCTTTGGAGCCATTCATCCGAATTAAGATGAACTCGACCGTATTTGAAAATCAAAGCAAGTTCTTCGCCGCATTCATGATCCCCAGCAAAGACTACCAGAATGCCAGCCTTAATCTTTCCAACAATAAAACGACGGGTGTTCTCGACCTGAATCTATCGCTAGGCTCCAAATCTATGCAAATGCATGGTTCTCCACGAATATCCTCAGAGCTTCTCATGAACCTGCTCCCGCTTCTACCTCCAAACAGTGCTGTCGGCCTGCAGGAATCCACTCAGCCGGGAGTCGATCTTATTCTTATGGCAGATCTGCCGTGGAGGACTGGATATTATGTATTGACCTGTGGCATCTATTCGCCAGAAAAGGGTCTGATTGGAATAAAGCAAACTAATATTGAAGTAAAAACCTAATAACTGCCGAGGGCGGATATGCAAATAGGGAAGAGATGTCCAAGAGAGAATGCAGTATCCTAATCTTTCACCATCTATTTTTCCATGTAAGTCAAGTTCCATGATGGCAAAGCATTTCGATTTTCATCCGCCACTATGAGCCAGTCCTGGGGCTAATGGGCGTTTTAAACGTAATACCCCGCGACTCGTTGCTGATGGGATAAAGGACGTAGTATCCAATTTAGGGATGGATCATATGGGGCGGTTTCCATTTTCATGTGGTGACGCCCTGCATGCCACGCTGCGCGGGTGCGCCGCCTACCATTTGACTTAATACATTCATGTAAAGAAAATACTAATAAGTTTAAAGCGTATTTTAAAATCTCAAGCCTCATTCGAATATTAATTATTAGATTGGTTTAACGCCTATAGTTATCGTATTTGCTCAAATAAATATATATACGAAGACGGGAGATATGTCTACTGAGGTTACATAATTTATGAAAAGAGTTAAGGTTATTATCGCTTGCTTGATTGTCCTAGTTCTGCTGGCCCTCAGCCAGGCCGCCTGGACTCAAGATCAGGCTAAAAATCAAACGAAAAAGGTTGCCTCTCTGGAGGAGCTGCAAACAAGAATGAAAGTCGAGCAGGCGGATTTGCTTGGAAAAAATGCGAACTTCGATAAAGCAGGCTCGAATGTGACGAATGTGCAAGTGACGGAGAACAACATCACCTATAGAGTTACCGTATATCAGGACAAAAACGGCAGCATATTGAGAGAGTTTCGTAGCCCGGACGGCAAACTTGCCAAGAGCATGACCATCTCCCCAGGCAATGGGCCTGTCCTGACAATTACTTACAACCCCGATGGAAAGGTAGCCAAGCTTGAGACCTTCGAGCCATTCGGATTGAAGAAGTACACGGAGATCAGCAATTCCGATGGCACAAAGACAGAAATCGTGCAGGATGCCTCGTTGGCAACCGACAATACCCTTACTATTAAGGTGGATGCAAATGGAAATGTGATATCTAAGGATATCTCGACCACGCCAGGTCTGCCTCCAGGAGCCATATATTGTCAAGTCACAGGACAGTATCAAGAGGCAAAAGCTCCCTGATGAATATGAAATCCATCGCTGAGGAACTACAGGCAAATTGCAGAGCAAGATGCAAACGATGTTCAATCTTGCACAGAACCCTGCTAGCCCTGGTCTTCCTCCTGGCCCTCCACATTCCGAATGTATCCGGCCAGATATTGCCTGACGGCGCGGATTTTGCCAGCTTGACAGGAAAGTACAATGATTCCGGCCTGGATATCAATCACGATGGGTTGTTTGAGTATCTTAATATCGATGTGGGTGTCAGCATAGTATATCCTGGAGAATACAGCCTTCACGGATTTCTCTACGACAGAGACAATAGAGAGGTTGTATGGTCAGTTGATCACAAAAACTTTACCTATGGCGACCACATCATGCAGCTGGCCTTTGACGGCAAGACCATCGAGAAGATGAAGCTGAATGGCCCGTATCGCCTTGGCAATCTCTCCTTCACCTGGGGATCTGCGACAATGGGACTGATTCCGATATCCAGGCGTGACGATGCTTACAGGACCCGCCCCTATAACGCCACGGATTTTGTGGATCCCGGTATATCCGGATAAGAACCTCAGCGGATCAGGAAAGGGCGAGCTCCTCCTGACGCTTTTCATCAAGACCACCGTGCCTGTATTTTCTGGAAGATACATGTACGATATTGTGGGACTGAACATGCCGCCTCTATCAACCCCCGTAAGCGTCAAGGGATCCAAGACGGGATACGACCTAAGCATGCCGAGCATTTTTGTGCCCAAGAAGCCCAACAATTTTACAGTCATGGCAAGTCCTGTGAAGAATATCGATGTGGGCCTGATGAAGCTGCAGGGGAATCTGGAGCGCACCTGGGTCAGTTCAGAGTTTCCGGCAAACAATTCGGGAACGGCCAGGGTGGACACCGACCTCATCTCTCCCATGGGGTCCTATCACGTCAAGATCTTCGGAGATGCCTCTGGAAAATGCTACAAAGGTTGATCTGACGATGTCTGTGGTGAAAAAGCTCGTCATAAATGGTCCCTTCAATCTTGTCATCAACACAACAGGATTCCCATCCGGCAGCTACTCCGTCAGTGCGAAAGCCTTGAATGGGTCATTCAATTTTGATGATATCAATTTCAACGACCAAACCCTTTAATTGCCACGAACTAAATTGTTATGCAATTTATGAGTGAAAGACTAGTTCTGAGGAGGGCAGATTGGTTGGAGGCCATGAAGAGCGCCTTTATCTTGGTCACCATTTTTGTTTCTATCTTTGTATCACCAGGTCTTTCTTTTGAGCTAACGCCCGCCAGCATAAAGCCAGGGGAAGAGATGGTTCTTACCGGGATCGCGAAACCAGGCAGCCAGCTCTCCTTTCAGTCCAGCTTCACCATGAATCTGCCTGTTACGGCAGGAAAATACGAGTATGAGGCGACGGTAGAGATCCCTCAGAAACCCAACCGCTTTACGGTTGCGGCCCGAAATGTACAGGACTTCAATGCAGGAGTCAAGTTCGGCATCTGGATCACCAAGAGCTTCAAGGCCAGCGGCGGTACGGCTCGTATCTCTCAGGGAGATGTGCCGCCAGGCAGGTACAACCTGAAGATATTCGGTACGGCTCTGCCAGGATCGACAGAGGTTCCCGTAACTGTCGAGGCAGAGACGCAGGTACAGGCCGACTCTGTCAGGAAAATATAATCTGGCCATCGACACCTCAGGCATACCAGCCGGTGAATACAGGATCGCGGGCGCAGGAGACGCGAAGGTTGTCCGCCTGGGAGACGGAAGCTCATCCTCCGTATCGACATCCGGCAAAGGGAGCGAAGGAGCCGTCAGCAAAGAATCGAATAGTGGAGAGGCAAAAGGAGAAAAGCCTTCTATCGAGCCGACGGCAAAACCGGTGGGGATTGATCAGGAGACTGTTCGCTGGTATGCCCGGCAGATCGGCCTGAAGTATGAGAATTCCAGCCAGTATGACACCGCCGAAAAGCTCCTAAAAGAGAGGCTACGAGGAGGCTACTGGAAGATAATCGCCCAGGGGGAACCGCTCACCGAGGAGGCAGGCAACTGCCAACAAGAATATTGCCTGGTCAGAGGCGTTGATGCTTGCACGGCTTGCAGAGATAGGGATCTGGTCTTGAGAGGGAGCAGCTCTTCGAATAATTCAAGCGTAAATGCAACTCCGCTTCCTGCCATTCCATCGAAACAGAGACCCGCCTCAGGCAAAAGAGCCCGTGCAGCAGAGAGAGCTTTGTGAGCATGTTCCTGGACTGGATCCGGCAGATGCTCGGCCTTTAGGCTCAGTGGATGAAGAAATGGAAAAGAAATTGGAGTGGATACCTCCAGACCTGCTGGCAGCAATAATTCTGGCTCTGGCGACGTTGGTCTTCACTCTTCCGCCCCTAGTTGACCTTTTTGTAAGCATACCCATGAGCCTGGCGATAGTGCTCCTTTTTGTGCCGGGATATACGCTCACCTGCGCCCTTTTTCCGAAGATCGAGGATCTGGGGCGGGTCGCGAGGATTGCTCTGAGCTTCGGCTTAGGCATTGCGGTAGTGCCGCTCATATGCCTTGCCCTCAACTACACCCCCTGGGGAATCAGGCTGGTTCCGGTTGCAGCCTCTCTGGCCATATTCACCCTCTTCACGGCGGCGGCAGCCTACTGGCGGCGCCTGGGTATTCCTGCGGAAGAGAGATTCTCCATCCAATTCAGTATTAAGAAAAGACTCTTTGAAAAGGGAGATTTCGGCAGACGAAAAGGGCCGGCAGGCTGATAGAGCTGAAAAGAAATTGGAGAGGAGACCACTAGACCTGCTGGCAGCGGTAATTCTGGCACTGGCGACATTGGTCTTCACTCTTACGCCGCTGAATGATCTTCCTGTGCGCATACCCCTGGGCCTTGTTATGGTGCTCTTTGTGCCAGGATATACGCTCATCGCCGCCCTTTTTCCGAAGATCGGGGATCTGGAGGGGATTGAGAGGATCGCCCTGAGCTTCGGCTTGAGCATTGCGGTAGTGCCGCTCATAGGCCTTGCCCTCAATTACACCCCCTGGGGAATCAGGCTGGTTCCGGTTGTCATCTCCATTGTCATCTTTACCATTGCCATGGCGGCGGCAGCCTATTGGCGGCGCATGAATCTTCCTCTTGAAGAGAGATTCTCCATCCAATTCAGCGAAAAAATAAGCTCTTTGAAAAAGGAGATTTTGGCCGATGAGAAGGGCCGGCTGGACAAAGCATTGACGGTAATACTAATACTAACTATAATAATATCCATCGCCGCTCTGGTCTACGTCATAGTGACCCCAAAACAGGGCGAGAAGTTCACGGAATTCTATATCCTGGGGCCGGGAGGAAAGGCCTATGACTACCCCACAAGTGTTGAGGCAGGCAATAAGAGCACAGTGATTGTGGGAGTGGTAAACCATGAATACATGCTGGTAAATTATACAATGCGCATTTTATTGAATGATACTCCGATAAACGATGCTTTGAGGAACAACTCGTCTATAAACAGCACTCCAGTGAACGGTACTCTATTGAATAGTAACTCATTGAATAGTAGTCCGCGAGCAATATCGTATTGAACAATACCTCGATGCAAGACGCCACGGTGAACCATTCTTTGATGGAAAACGCGTCTCTGAGAAGATAACTCACAGGTCATTTATCCTATATTGAGCATGAATCTGACTCTGCAAAACAACGAGACGTGGGAGCGGCCGGTGACTTACATTCTCAATAATACCGGAGACCGGCAGAAGCTGGAGTTCTTGCTCTACAAAGAAGCAAATTTTACGGAATCTTACAGAGACCTTCATCTCTGGGTCAATGTGACAAATACCGCTTCATATTCCCCAGGAAATGCCACTAATTTGACGGCAGCTCGGGGTAGGTGAAAGAAATATTA
>CAWCSK010000001.1:0-26712 GCA_963798205.1 uncultured Methanosarcinales archaeon | reverse complement strand
AATGGCAATCTCAAATTCCTCAATAGTGGCAAAATAAAATTCCCCACCTGCAAATTCCTGACATCAAAACTCAGGAGTTGTGTAGATGCTAACCGGGAGGAAGTTCCACATGTTGAGAGATTCATTCGACGAAGGTTTAAGCATCAGCGAGATTGCTCGGCAAACAGGTTATGACCGTAAGACAATAAGAAAATATATAAATTCAGAAACACCTCCAATGAGGAATAAAAGATCCCGCGATCCAGGGAAGATCGCTCCCTTTAAGGAGTATATTATCAGCAGGCTTAATGAACATCCTCTGACGGCTACGCGCATTTATCGTGAGATTCAGGAGAAAGGATTCACAGGCAAGTATGGAATAGTCAAGAACTTCATCCGAGAAGTGAGACCCAAGATCGAAGTTCCTGCAGTATATCGATATGAGACAAAGCCCGGCGTTCAGGGTCAAGTGGATTGGGCCGAGTGCGGCAAAATCGAGATTGACGGCCAAATCAGAAAGCTCTATTGTTTCACGATGGTGTTAGGCTTCTCTCGAATGCGGTTTGCCGAATTCACTCTGCAAATAGACGTCTTTACTCTCATCCAATGCCACCTGAATGCGTTTCTATACTTTGGGGGTTATCCCCAAGAGATTCTCTACGATAACATGAAACAGATCGTCATCGATCGAAAACCAGTTTCCTCAGATTCAACATGGAATCCTAAATTTGAAGACTTTTTCAAACACTATGGATTTATTCCTCGTCTTTGCCGGCCCTATAGACCTCAAACTAAGGGTAAGATCGAGAATATGGTTAAATTTGTGAAGAGAGACTTTTTCATGGGCGGAAATTTCAACTCCTTCTCAGATCTCAACTCACAGCTCCAGCAATGGTTATTGCGGGTTAACTCAACCATTCAAGGAACAACTCATGAGATACCGATTGAGAGACTGAAGATTGAATGCCTCAATCAGATCGATGGCGTTTTGCCGTATGAAATTGTTAAGGAAGAATCAAGAAAAATATCAAAGGATGCATTTCTATCCTATCTTGGTAATGGATATTCTGTTCCTTATAAATTTGCTGGCAGAACTGCTAGACTTCAGATCCAAGAGACAACTTTCGCCGTCTTTGTCGGAAAAGAGTTGGTCTGCCGTCATGATATCATACCTGGACACGGAAAAGTTTCGCGCAATAAGGACCACTTTAAAGGATTGCTCTCAGAGATCCTTACTCAAAATTCAGCTTCTAGAGTAAAAAGCCAGAGCATCATCTGTTTTAAAGACCCTGAAGTTGAAAAGAGGCCGCTATCTTTCTACGACGCTTTCAGCAGGGAGGCCTGGAAATGAACGGCCTTGTCTATGAGCATCTTCATCATAATCTCAAACTCCTGAAATTAACGACCTTTGAGTCCATTCTGGACAACTATCTGGAGCTTGCGGCAAAAGAAGGACAATCTGACAATCGAAATCATCGATTATCTCATAGATCAGGAACTTCAAAACAAAGATGCTCGATCCCGAGCTCTTCGCACAAGAATCGCCAGCTTTCCTGTTGAGAAGCGGCTTGAAGATTTCAAATTCGACTGCCAGCCTTCTCTTGATCAGGCAGTCATCAAGGAAATGGCATCTTTGAGGTTTATTCATAATGCGGAGAACATCGTCTTTCTTGGGCCGCCTGGTGTAGGAAAGACGCATCTTGCTATCGGTTTAGGGATTGAGGCGATAAATGCAGGATTCAGGGTGCAATTTGCCAATGCATCGTCTATGGTTGAAAAGCTTGAAAAGGCTGATCAAGAGAATAGGTTGGAAGAAAAGCTGCGCAACCTATCGAGATTTCATCTGTTGATCATAGACGAAATGGGTTATCTACCCTTCGACGATTCCGGTGCACATTGTTTCTTTCAGCTTATCTCGAAGAGATATGAAAAGGCAGCCACAATTTTCACGTCCAATAAATCCTTTGGCGAATGGGGAGATATCTTCAGAGATAATGTGATCGCTTCGGCAATTCTTGATAGAATTCTTCACCATTGTACTACCGTGAATATAAAAGGTGATAGCTACAGGCTAAGAGAACGCAGACGTTATGGATTGATTCAGCCTAACTCTTCAGAATCGATCCAATCAAAAAAGCAAAATGCAAAAGTCTTAAGTAGATCTGAGGAATTTTTACTGCCATAATTGGGGAATTTTATTTTGCCATTGACAGTGTAAAACATGTGTAGCCAGGTGGATCTGGCCAATGAAGGCGAAGTTCGTTATGCTGATAAAGGATATTCCGGAGCCAAGACAAAAGGATACGATGCTGCCATGAGAAAGGCTACGAGAGGTCATCCCTTAAGTTATAAAGATGAAATGCGTAACAAGAGAATCTCTAGCAAAAGGTCGCCTGTAGAGAGGTTTTTTGCCTTTACCAAGAGAGTCTGCAAAGCAGGTCATGTTACAGTTACTACCGTTGCCAGGGTTAAGGTCAAGATGATAGTTACAGGTATCGTTTTCAATGTATATCATTTAGCTTCTGCCAAGAGCAAATTGGAGACTTAGCTTTAGCTGTCCAAGAAATATGAAAAATCCAAGGAAAATGATGAATCTATGGAGGCAAATCAAGCGATAATTTGAGTGTAAGTGTTAAAATATGGACAAACTTCGTTATAAGAACCCACGGCCAAAGTTAATCGGAATCCTCTATAGGAAAGCTAACTTCGGCCTTATGCAGAATGAATCTCGATGAAAAGATGACTGAATCCATGATATATGAAGCCACTAAAATATTCGAGGAAAATTATAAGCAATATATCGATCTAAGGGAACGATCCGAGGAGCATCCGTACCGTCAGTCGTATAATCTTGACTACGCTAAATCATTGAATATGAGGGATAGAGTAACTGCCCGAGACCAAAAGGTATTCAATATCATTAAAGACGCCAGAGAAGAATTCGGTATTGAGTGGATTTCAAAGACTATGATCCAGGAGCGCGGGGAATATGGAATTGGGCAGGATTATGATTTAATGTACTCATTGCAGCTCCTCCGGTAGCGTGCCATAATTGCTGTAAATTCGTAGTGGCCCTGTATCCTGATTTCTACTCACTCCTCTAAGGATAAATACCTATTACCAGTTATCCAATCCTCGTTGATATTCATCAGGATACAAACCGCCACTCTCAGGAGAGATTGGTCGTTTGGGTATGCCCCTGATACGCGACTTCTTCGTTTCAGCTCCTTATTGATTCTCTCCAGGCCGTTAGTGGTTCGGATCCGTCTCCAGTGTTGTCTGGGAAATGATTTGTAATTCCAAAGGTCGAATCGGAAACTATCAATTGTATCTGCAGACTTTTTGTATCCTTTATCGTCAAGAACAACCGCCAGTTTCTGCATCTTGGCCTCATCTTCCAGAGCATCCTTCAGCATATAAGCAACCTCCTTTTTATCTTTCTTCGGTATGTTCTTGAGCACGGCACGCATGAAGTGAACGTTACACATCTGCCAAGAAGCTCCAAGAAATGCCTTTTGAACCGCTGCTTGTATCCCTTTATGAGCATCAGATATCAATAATTTGACGCCTGTGAGTCCTCGAGCCTTTAAACCTTCAAAACAACTTTCCCAACAGGATTCGTCTTCGCTATCTTCGACAGTGGCACTAAGAATCTCGCGATAACCATCATCGTGAATAGCAGTAACAACCAGCAATGCCTTATTTATGTATCTGCCATCCGTTCTGACCTTGAAGTAACTTGCATCCACGAAAAGATAAGGAATTGATCCAACGATAGGTCTATCCAGAAACTCTCTGACCAATTTATCCAGTCTCTTTGCAATTCTTGAGACTTCTGAGGCCGAGATATTGTCCAATCCGAATTTGGAGAATACTTTCTCGACTTTTCTCGTTGATACTCCTTCAAGATACGATTCGGCTACAGCAACTCTTACAGATTCCTCCACGCGAGAATATCTCTCGAATACCTTGGTTTCGAATGGGAACTCCCGGATTTGGGGTTTATCAAGCTCTATTTCGCCGTGAATGGTCTTGAGAGATCGCGGTCTCGTTCCATTGCGATGCGCTTTTCTCTTGCCGGTGCGTTCGTAGGGTCGGGCCTGGATTTGTTTTTCAGCTTCGACCAGCATTACCTCATTGAGATAACCGGCGGTTAACTTCCTCATTCCCTCTTTTGGATCGATAAGATAATCTTCTGCTAAGTCCGATATATTCATGGCTCTGTGTCCTCCGAAAGTTTGACGACTTGGGGATACAGGGCTAAATTATAATATCTCGTGAGAAATAACTTGCTGTTATCTCAGTTACAGCAAGTTAGTTCCTGCTACTGGATATTCCTGCAAAATTTACATCAAAATTGGCACGCTACCCCCGTCCCTGATAGTGTGCCGAATTTTCTGTAAATTTGCTGGCCATGTTATCCCACAAGCCAATCCACATCCATGGAGGAAGTACTGATGATTAGGGGGCCGCATCTTACTCTAAGACATGTCTAAATTCCCAATTCCTTCAAAGACATACTTGACGACTCCATGAGGTAAAACGGAGTTCCATAGGTTAGGTCGAGGTTGCCATAGATTGGCATCCCTGCTAAATGGAAAGAGATATGGTAAGCCTAATTCCGGGAACGAGGTATGGCCATTCGAGTGGTATGGTCTTTCCAGGCCATTCCTAGATGTCAATTTTATTTCTTCACTTTCATAATTCCTTTTATCTTTGTATATGTAATCGGTTCAACATTGATCCCTGATTAAATAGATGCTCCACGATTTCTTCTATTGGGTGTATTGAGCAATTGATTGCTCGAAATGGAATCAACTTTCAATTCAGCGTCAGCACATCGCTGTTTGAGCATTGCCTGAAGCTCTCCTTGGACAAAAAGGTAGTTTGGTTCGTGCATCATCTTATTTCATTAATCCTGACTATATAAAAGCTTACGGCGACAACTAGATATTCAAGCTATTCTCCGGATTATCTCCACCCCCTCGCCCTCGCCAGATACAGCTCATCCAGGTTGTCGAATATCCCGTGCTCCACCACTCCCGGAATCGGGCATATCCTGGCAGCCAGAGCCTTCGGATCAACAATTACCCCGAAGTCCACGTCCATCACGAAGTTCCCGTTATCCGTGATCACCGGCCCGTCCTTCATCTTGCCCAGGCGCAGCACAGGCTTCCCGCCCAAATCTATAAGCCGCCGCTCCACCAGTTTGGCAGCAAAGGGCAACACCTCCACAGGCACCGGCCAGCTTAGCTTCTCTCCACAAATTTGCTCTCGTCGGCTACTATCACGAACCGCCGGGCAGAGCAGGAGACCACCTTCTCGCGCGTGTGCGCAGCTCCGCCGCCTTTTATGACGAACAGATTGGCATCGACCTGATCGGCTCCATCGATGGCCAAGTCCAGTTGAGGGTGCTGGTTCAGCGTGGTCAATTTTATTCCGGAAGCAATGGCCAGATCCTCGGCCTGAAAGGATGTGGGAACGCCATAGAAATCCAGGCTCCTTCCTCTTTGACCCTCTCCCCCACCGCTTGATCGTCCAGGCCACCGTCGAGCCGGTGCCCAGACCCACAACCATGCCGCTCTTGACAAGATCTGCAGCAGCTTCGCCTGCTGCCTTTTTGGCGTTTACATTGGCAGAAACATCTTTCATAAAATCAACTCTAGCCGATGATCTCGCTCTTCACCGTGGTGAACACCGGTCCCCGCAGGTCCATCTTGTGCTTGTAGCTGGTGATGTACCTCTCCAGGGCTGGATGGATCTTGACGTTTATGTCGCCGGGGCTCCGAACAATCCGGGCTCTGGTCTCGGACTCCTTTCCGGCCATGGTTGCCACCTCGATCTCATAGGCGGCCAAGGCAGCAAACGAGTCGATGTACCGAATGCCTGTGGTCACGCCCTCTGAGAAAGCCTCCTCCCAGCGGGAAGTCTGCGGAATTCCCATGATATTCTGCTTGTGCACCACGATCTCATTCAGAGCCGCAGGACCGCAGAGCTTGGTGTTCTCCTCAGGCTCGACCACGGATACCTTAACTTGCCGCCCGAAGAGCTCTCCCTCCCAGGCCAGGAATTCGCAGGGCGAGACGGTGTCGGCGTGCTCGATGGCGGTCTCGACAACGTCTTCGGCTATGGCCTGCCCCTCCGGCGTGGAAGGCAGCTTGTCCACCATGATCATCTGCGCCATCTCCCGCGCCGACAACTCCCAGTTGGTCTGGAACTGCGGGTAGGAGAGGGCCCGGACATCCTGAGAGTTGTGCAGTATCATGGCGATGCGCTCCACACCCAGTCCCAGGTTCATGACCGGATAGGGAATATCGTACTGGGAGAGGGCGGTAGGCGAATAGATGCCGAAGGTTGCCACCTCCACCCATCCGCTCTTGTACTTCGTGGCCGAGCCGACCAGACCCGGGTGGTAGGCGAAGACCTCGATCTGCGTTCCAGGCACGTAGTACTTGCTCCTCTTCTCGTCCGGCCGGAACTGGAACTTCTGGAAGCCGAACTGGCTGAGCAGGCCGTCTGCAACTGCTTTGCCGTCCTCGACAGAGACGTTCTCATCCATTATCACGCAGCTGGCCGAGTAGTAGCTCATAAGCCTCGCCGCATCCTCTGCCTGCTCCCTCCTGAAGCAGCGATCCACGGAGAAGAGCCTGAGGGGAAGCTTCCGGCGGTAATGAAGATTGGCGAGCGAGAGGAACCATCCCGAGGTCATATGGCTGCGCAGAGTGCGCGTCGTGGCCTCTGCCTTCAGGCCTTTGAACTCCGGGAAGACCTTCTCCAGGACGGTGCTGATCAGGGCATCGTGGGCATTTAGGGCTTTAGCAATCTCCTGCACCAGGTCGTCTCCCTCCACCTTGCCCTTTTTGTAGGAATGCAGGATCTGGCGGAAGGCTTCCACCTCTTCTACAGAGAGCGCGCGTCCCAGAAGGGAGTTGATCTGGGCAATCCTCTCATCCGAGATGCCGATATCAGGCCTGGGGAGGCCTGCCAGATAGAAGCACCTGTCCAGTACAGCGAGAGCTTCCGATCCGAACTGCCGGTAAACGTCCTGGGCCTCGACCATCACCGGGTTCATGGCCTCGCTGAAACCCAGCCGAATGTAAGCCTCCCGGAGCTTCTGAATGGTATCGAAGATGGGATGAGCAGCCCCGTAAGAATAGCTATTTCTGGGATATCTCTCATTCAAGGAGGGCTTGCCAAGGTACTCCCTCCCCTGCTGCCAGGTCTCGTCGAAATCCACCTGAGCGGCCTCTTTAATCTGACTAGGATCAAATTTCATGCGTTGGACTCCAGGAAACTAGAGATTAAGATATTTATCTGCTTTAGACTTTAAGACTTTTTTGGATAATATAGCACATCTTATCCGCTCTGATTGGAGCCTCATTTGCCCGGATCATTGGCTGTATCACTGAAATGCAATAGCGACGCTTCTACTTTGGCCAGCGCCAGAGCATTGGTGAGGTCCCCGCGCGTTCTTTCCAGCATAGACCTGGCCAGATCGCTCTTGCGGCGCAGACCCCGGGTTAAGGCGTCCGGATAGTCGAAGAGCATCAGCAGGTAATATATCTCCTCGATGACTCCCAGGAAGTACTCGCCTTCAAGCGGCCTTCCGCTGCGAATGAGGTCCAGGATATGACGGCGGAGCTCGCCACTGGTGTCCCCGAGGCCGGCCAGATAGTTCACCAGCTCCACTCCCACATCTTCGGGAGTCAGGACCTCATGCCTGGTGGTGATGGAGTAAACATTTCGAGCCTCTGCATACTCTTGCTCTGCTCCATCCACAAAGCCGGCATAACGCACATCCGGGTGGTCCTTCAAAACAACTCGAATCTTCTCCAGGCCCGTAGCCGCCTCTTTCATCAGCCTCTCTGCCGCTTCCAGATCGCCACGGTGCACGGATCTGATGGATGAGGAGCATAGACGGATAACCTCTCTGGAAAGGCGCAAAGCTTCCTCCCGGGCCCGGTCTTTGGAATCAAAGCTGGCCAACATGCTCTGGGATAAGTTCTCAAATATGGACAATAGTAGTTGCTCCTGTGGAATTGATCTCACTTTATCATTCATCATCTTTTTTAGGCGGTTCACGGACCTCTGCCCCTCTTCCAGAGTGCGGGATTCCGTGACTATGCGGCCTTTGTAGCCTTCGAAGGCAGCGGCGACCTTCTTCCAGGGCACGGTGCCGTTTCCCACAGGCAGGTGTTCATCTCTTTCGCCGTGGTTGTCATGCACATGAGCATGGATCATCTTATCCTTTAATTTCAGGAAGCTCTCCACGTTTCCATTGGTGTTGGCGTGTCCCACATCAAAGATAAAGCCCACATTCTCGCGGTCTACTGTCTCCAGTATGCCTTCAATCTCCTCGGGCTGACGGCCCAGGATGGCAGGCATGTTCACCATGTTCTCTACAGCAATTCTCATGTCCAGATTTGCGGCATGGTCGCAAATCTGCTGGATACCGCTTATGCTTTGCAGCCAGGCCGCATCAGGCATTTGCATTCCCAGGGGCGAGAAGTGGCCGGGATGAAGAACTGCCAAACGGGCAAAATCATTCGCGAGGTCCAGGCAGCCCTTCATCTGCCTTACCGTCTCCTCCCAGATGGGCTGGTTCATGGATGCCAGATTTAAATCCGAGTAGGGCAGATGAATAGTGATAATAAGATTTGTAGTCTCGACGATCTGTTTTGCCTCCTGCAGGTTCTCCCGTGTCAGCTTCTGCTTTCCTTCGTTTACAATCTCCCAGCCGCTGTAGCCCAGATCTTCTAATTGATACGCCCAGTCGAAGGGTCTGTCCACGAGCTTGCTGGAGGAGAAGCTAAACATCCGACGCCTCCAATTGCCCAAACAGATCTATCTCTTTGACCGGCACTCCATTCTCCGTAACGGGCGCCAACCAATCGATCGCGCAATCTCCTCCGGTGATTTGGACATGTATTGAGCCCAGTGGCTCCTCCAAAGGTGGAAAGCTCACGATGCCCATTAAGGCCGCTTGCTTGTTCAGCTGAAACTGGAACGAATCGCCTGACCGGCCGCGCAGCATGACTTATCGGGCCGTGTCCAGAATCTCTTGCTTCCTCAAAAGATAATGGAAAACTTTCAGGGCGTCCGGCCCGTTATAGGCATCAATACGGTCGCCTCGAATGTCCATGATCAGACCCGGAAAGATATTTTCGATGGCCGAGACCACCTTCTCCACTCGCTCGGTGGGCCAAACCGATGTATAGACAGTTACTTCGATCGTTCCCATCGCCTCTAGATATGACTGGTCTTATATCTGAGGATAGCAGCGATCCCGCCAAAGGCCTTGTCCAGCTGAGCGCCTTCTTCAAACTCCGTGGAGATGATCTTGACCGCAGCTCCGCTTGGTCTGCCATCTTGGAGAGATCTGCTACTATATCCTCTTCTTCTGCAATAGTTAACTGGCTTGAGCACTTCAGACAATTTCCAATGGGCGCGGACGCATTTGTGCGGGTCTGGCTCTCGGTAAAGTCGCAACTGCGGTTGCTGCATACAATCTTCGCCCGGGTCTTTCGCAGGTCCTCAGAGAGGAGAAGAGTCTCCACCGAGCCAAGCTCCAGGTTATGACGAACCTCTTTCTCTCCATAAGCCGCCAGGCCGTTGTCTGATACCAGCTCCTTCATGAACTGACGCATGACCAATTTGTCCTTGGTCAACTCGAGGTCTATCAGTTGCTCCTGGGCGGCATCCACCAGCTCGTACAGTCCCGACTCATCCGTATAGGAGACATCCAGAGCTCCCAGGATCTTTCTCTGCAGCTCATGGTGCAAGAAGCCCCCTTCCACGAACTCCTCTTTGGTGGGCGACGGCCCTCCTACCAGTATGCCTTCTAAATCCTTAGGGTCAATGGGAAGAAAGGCCTCATTAGCTGATTCTCCTATCCTCTTGTAGAAGTCGTGGATAGCGATCAGCCGGAGCTGCTGGAACCTGTGGCTGGACTGACCTCCTTTCCTCTGCTTGCCAGGCACGGTGGATGTGAGGTGCTTTTGGGGCTCGATGTATTTTCCTTTAAGAAGGCCTATGGCGGCTTCGCGCCGGTCGAGGACGATAAGCCCGAAGGTCCTCTTGTCGGCCAGCATCTCCTCCAGCGGCCCGAGAAGGAAAGAAGAATCGCAGTGATATCTGTAGGTGACTATGGGGTCAGGCGGCTCCAGGGCGACGCTGTACATCTCGGTGCGATTGGCACCTGCATCCACGCTGCCTATGAAGATGACCACGCCATTGGCTGGCGGCTTGGGGATGAGCTTGAGCCGGGACATTGCCGACTCAAGAGAGCCCTGCACGCTGAGCCTGGTGACCCTTGATTTGATGTTAGATGCCTGTCCGTACTCCTCACGCAGTTGGCTCGTGACATCGGAGATCTGCTTGTCAGGAGGAATATAGAGGGAAATGAGCTCCGTGCCTCTACCCTTCTTGCTCCGAAGGCCGTCGAGAAGACGCTTATATTCATACCTTTCCTGCGCAGTGAACTCCATTCTGGCGAATCTCCTAAAAACTGCTCCGGGGCCAAGATATAAAAGGCTTCTTCAAGAGGATTTCGGAGGTTTTGTCTCCAGTTCGTGCCGATTTGTCTCGGATCTGTTATAGGAAGAGGCAAAGCTATTATTACTATATCAATTATTCTTGCTAGATTTCGACCATATAATCTCATATCATGCCTCTTTTCGAGGGCTAATCGATATTCTTAACTCCAACAATAGAAATTGCAAAATTTGATCTATTCAAAAACTATATAAAGATATAAGTTATCTTATAATCCATGGATCAATTAGTCGTTCTCCAGGCGATCTATGAATCGTTTTCCAAAGGGGGGGATGGTCTACAAGATATCGATAGCAAGGCCATAGAAGGATGCTGCCCTGAACTGATCAGTAAGTTGCTGGAAGGCTCGAAGAAGTCGAGAATTGACGAAGACGTCTGCCGCAAGCTATCCCTCGGCCTCCAGGATGTCTATGAGATCAAGAGGCTGGGCGATATCTGTCGCAGGGCAGGCATGACGGGTCTTGCCATAAGCACCTATAACAGGGCGCTGTCTCTCTGCCGCGATCAGGTTCTCCGGCCGGTACTGCAAAACAACCTGGGACAGGCCTATGCTCATCAGGGGGATCTGGCGAGAGCGGCCTTCTATTACCAGAAATCTGCCGGAAGTTTTGAAAAAGCAGGAGATAGCACCGGCTTTGCCCATGTACTGGGAAATCTGGGCTCAGCCTACAGGCGGAACGGAGACTGGGAAAAAGCAATAGAGCACTGCTACCGCAGCCTGAAAACCTTCGAGGAGAAGAGCGACGATCTGGGCATTGCCCAGATGACGGGGAGCCTGGGAAGGATTTATGCGGATATGGGCGAGAGGGAGCTGGCCTCGCGATACTTCGACCGGAGCCTGACTGACTTTCAGAAGCTGGGGGACAAAAGGAGTGCCGCGTGGGTCCTGGACCGGATGGGAAGGATCGCCAGCGAGACAATGGATAGGGACAGAGCTCTGGGCTACTATAATCAAAGCCTCTCTCTTTTCGAGCAACAGGGTCAAAGCCAGAGTCAGGGAGTTGTTCTCTCCAACCTGGGACGAATGCATCTCGAGATGGGTGAAACAACTGCGGCTCGCGAATCCCTGGAGAGAGCTATACTGCTGATTAGGCGCAATATGCAGCCCAATTATCTGAATACTCTCTCCTGTCTTGCCGCGACCTACAGCGTTATCGCAAAAAATTGCCTGAAAGAGGCAAAGATCTCTTGTGAGCTGGGCCGTGGATCCGGCCAATCGCAACGATTGGAGGCCTCCCGACAGTTTGCCCGAGCTTCTGATCGTTTCCTGGAGCTGGCATCAGCCCTCCCGAGTATTCAGCCCGAGATCAAAGTAGCTGCCGGCATCGCCAGAAGCAGATCCTACCTGGCTAAGCTCTCCGGCGATGTCTCCGATGAGGAGGCAGTAACACTGGCTGAGAAGGCAATGTCGTCCCTGGATACTGTCGCGGCAAATGCAACTGATTCGAAGAGAACCAAGATCCAGGGTCTCCAAATGACCATAGCCGGCATGAAGGAGGCCAGATCAATAAAACTCCTGGAAAGCGAGCCCTGGCGGCTGATCAAGGCTGTTATCAGTGCCGGCGAGAATCTCATGGCCGGGGCTGGAGAGTGCTCATGCGGTGACATTAACATCTGCCTTTCCACTGGCCTCGGAAATTTTGTTGCGAGTATTGAGGCAGAAAGATCGAGAATTGATCCTTCTGAGAAACTCTATGAAGCCTCCTCAAATTTCCGCAGCGCTGGAAAGCATTTCTTGGCTGCAGAAAATGATCTAAACGGGAGAGCTGCTCGCAAGCTGACCGAGGCGGCAGGGATTTTGGAGAGGCAGGCGAGCAAAGACATCGGGCATGTTCAGGATGAAATGCGCCATGGCCAGCTCAACTTTGGGCCGGAGAGAGATGCACTTCTATTAATCGCTGAGGTAATCGTTGACAATTTGCTGGAAGAAATAGAGGAAGGTAATACAATATTCACCTGGGATGAAGCCCTGAATCTAATACCAGAACTTGGAAAATGCGTGGTTGCTGAAAAAATCAATATAGACGAACTGGAGGCGGAGCCGAATCCGGAACCGATTGCCGAGAGCGATCTGCCGAGCCTGGAAATCTCCCCGGAAAGATCATTTGCAAGAAACATGATACTTGCCGATGGCTCACTTGAGGCATCCGAGGTTTATGTATCCGAAATAGTAAATCCCGAGGAAGGCTGGCTTGTTCCAGTAAGTGCCAGCCTGCCTTGCAAGAGTTATAGCCGGGTCTTTTCACCTCCAAATGGCCGACAATTCCGTGGCGAGACCTCGATGACGGCAGAGCCAGAGATGGAGATTATTGGGCGAGATGAAGCGCTAAATGAAGGATCAATGGATGAGCCGGCTGCGGAGTTTGGTTACCGTGGGCGCAATATAGAGCCCCAGGAGACCAAGCTTGAGGGCGTGGATAAGGAAGCTCGCGAGGCGGTCCCGGAACCTGAAGACGCATCAACAGACGCCAAGGAGGGCCCATTCAGCCGCTCGAGAGCAATACTTCTCCTCAAGGCTCTGACCGTCCTCGTGGTCTTGCTCCTGGCAGTAGAAGCAATACTCTATTTCATATAGGCAGTGCGGCATCTCTGTCCCAAGGGATGAAGAAAAAGCAGCTAGAGATTGCGCTGGAAAAGCTGGAGGGTTTTACTAACCCCTCTTTTCAGAGGGAGCAGTATGCTACGCCTGCCTCTGTCGCAGCGGAGATGCTATATTTAGCAGGTTTGCGCGGCGATTTGGGCACAGTTTGCGATCTGGGCTGCGGTACAGGAGTATTGGCAGTGGGCGCTGCCCTGCTGGGCGCGAAGGCCATCGGCGTGGAAATCGATGCCGAGGCCCTTGCCGCGGCCAGAAGAAATGCGAAAAAGCTTGGCGTCGATGTGGATTTCATCCGCGCCGATGTGAACTCGGTGGGCCTCAAAGGCATCGATACCGTGATCATGAACCCGCCCTTTGGAGCCCAGAAGGCAAGCAGTGGGGACCGCGCCTTTCTTTCCAAAGCCCAAAAGATCGCCAAGACCATCTATTCTCTGCATAACCAGGGAAGCGTTGATTTCGTCAAGAGCTTTGTAAAACCCTGCATTGTGCAAGAGGTCTATCGCATTTCCTATCCTATGAAGAGATGTTTTGAGTTTCATCGTCAGGATATCAAGATCATTGAGGTTGAGCTTTATAGAATAACATGCCAGTAGTCTTAGATATGATCAGTTTGGATGCTAGAGATTTGAGCAAAGAGCTTTGGATCGAGGACTTCTGGATACCAGGCTTTAGATACTAGTAATTCCAGACGTTAGTTATTGGATAATAGAAAATCGGATATTGGAAATGATGCTGGTATTTCAGGCGTATATATTGGAATTATAGAGGAATAAATGATGGACGGCAGCTTTGTGCTTCCTGGAGATGTGGTGGGGTCCGCCGAGGAGTTCGTTCCCGGAGATTGCACCTACGCCAAGGGAGGAATGATTTTTGCAACTACGGCAGGCCTGGTTAAGGTCGATCCCAAGACCAGATCTGCAAGTGTTATACCCAAGACCAACGCCCCTGTCAAGCTCTGTCAGGGCGACATAGTAGTCGGGGAGGTAATTGACCTCAAGGACAGTCTGGTCATAGTCTCACTGGCTTTCAAGAAGGGCCATGAGGATAGGCCCATCTCGGACGAGGAGGCAACCATCCACATCTCCAATGTGAGAAACTCCTATGTCAAGGATCTGCGCAACCTTTTCTCTCTGCGCGATATTCTCAAGGCTAAGATCGTCGATGAGAGGCAGATGAGGCTCTCAACAGGAGATGAAGATCTGGGCGTGATAAAGGCTTATTGCAGCCGGTGCCTTACCGGCCTGATGAGCAAAGACGGAAAACTGACATGCCCCAATTGCGGAAATACTGAGACGCGCAAGACTAGCACAGAATACGGATTGGGAGTGGTCTAAATTGAATCTTAAGATCATCACGAAGACGGAGAACGAGGCAGTTATAGAGTTTGTTGGCGAGGGGCATACCATCCTGAACCTGCTCAGAACAGAGCTCTTGAATGACGAAAGAGTGCTGATGGCAACTTACGACACCAAATTTCCCGTCATGGATAATCCTGTCTTCCGGATTGCGACTTCAGGAGTCGATCCAATAATTGTTCTAAAAGAGGCCACTCGTCGCATCATTGATCAATGCGAGGAGTTCAGCCAAGAGTACGCGAAAGCTGTGCAGTAATTCGAAAAAATCCCAAATATTTTTTAGCTGATGGTCTCTTTTAAGCTCAGGAACTGCTGCCTCCATCCGGATTACTTCGGAAAGAAACAAGGAAATAAAAGACCATGTCATTTTTCTTTGGACTACTAGAAGGTCTGGTGAGCCACACAAGATCTCAGAAATTTTTAAAAAAAGAAAATGGTACGGCTTTACGAGGGATACAGATTTAGCCGTACAGCTTCCAAACTCCGGTGGCGTCGCCATTTCCGAGAGTGCGCTTTACACCAGTGTAATAGTGCATTACCTGGCGGGTGTCTGTGGAGAATTCGGCCTTACCATAGATATCACCCAGACCGATTGTATGCCCAAGCTCATGGAGAACTACACTCTGGAAATCCAGTTTTCCGGCTTCGCCCGTAGCTGTCCACTTTAGATTTGAGTTGAATGTCATATCGGACTCAACAATCGGATACATCTGGCCGGCTGGGATGCCTTGTGTCTTATACCAGACGCCGGTTGCAGCTAGCGCAGAACAACCCGTGGCGTAAGGAGTAAAGGCCATATTGTTTACGCCGTCATACTTCCAGTTGGCTGTCGTAGTTAAGCCAGCACCGGAATCGGAGAACAGATTCTGGTTAGTGGCGTCGTCCCATGTATTTGCAGCGGCGGTTACGGCCCCCAGAACATTCGTTTTAGACATGCCAGTGGCGGCCAGCACGGCATCGTCCTTTAGAGACATCTTGATCTGAGGATCTTTCTGAGTCCATTTTCGGCCCATAAGTACATAGGCGTTGGCATTGCCACCAGTGGATGTTATTGCGGGCCCTGTCTGTACTGTTCCAAGAGACTTGATCGTCCCATCTGGCGCCAATGTGAGTGCGTCTCCATCAAACGCTAATCCAGGTTGAGCATCGATTCCGAAAGGAACGCCGGAGAGTATTGCACCGCCCGTGATGTGATCTCCGCTCATCTCCATGTCCGTTTTCAGATCGCTACCTGCCACAACTGCGCTTACCTCGCCAGAAGTTGCAGATATCGCGCCAGATCCAGCGGCTTGCATGGTGGTTAGAGATTGTCCACCTGATATCACCGTATGGCTGTTCATGGATGAAGCCGAATCGAGATCATAGTTCACCGAATTCGATGTGACCTGGCCACTATCTCCTCCGCTCACGCTGACGGATAGGCCGAACGCGGGAGAAATTACGGCTAACAGGAATATGCCGAACGCCAAACCCAAAATATTTTTTTTCATGTATATCATCCTTACTTGAAGTACTTATCATTGAGTAAGGTATATTGAGAACTTAGTTATAAAGTTTATCCTGTTTAGTGGGATTTATCGACGGTATTATCATCGGATGTCTATATTTATGGAGATAGATCTCATCAAGGATTATTCAAGAATGTAATCATAATGGCGATCTACTCTTGGGATCGAATCTGCAATCAGAACGAATAATAAGGAAAATATACGTTAAATGTCTTATTAAGAAGGGCATCGCTTGTTGACGACGAGGGTCAGAACTCTCGCGAGGCAACAATTTTACCATTCAATACCATTTGTTCCACTAATTCTTATATTTCAGATTTTTCCGAAAAATTTAAATTATAAGAAAATAGATCCTCGGCATAAGGTGCAACAAATGACTGCTGAAGACGAGTTGGAATGCTGCTCAACACCAGGCAAAATTGGCTGTTGCAGAGTGGAATCGATAGTAACCATAGACGAGAGGGGGCAGATGGTGCTTCCCAAAGAGATTCGAGAAAAGGCAATGATACGGGCAGGAGACAAGCTGGCTGTGCTGAGCCTGGAGAAAAACGGCAAGATCTGTTGCCTCTCTCTTATCAAGGTTGAAGAGCTTGAGAGCATGGTGAAGTCCAGGCTTGGCCCCATCATGAATGAGGTCTTCAGGCAATAAATCAAAATTCGATATGTCTAGTAATATATCATTTATCTATTTAATAAACTATATTAAGTTCGAATCCGGTTAAAGGTGAAGTCATGACAGAAAAAGATGAAAATCTAAAAAAAGCTGTAAGAGAAAATTATGGTCGTGTTGCAGAACAGGCCAGCCCCTGCTGTTCGTCCAGCTGTTGTACGACGGCAAAACCCGCGGCTATCGCCAGGAAGATCGGCTACACCGAAGAGGAAGTGCAAGCCGTGCCAACGGGCTCGAACCTGGGACTTGGCTGCGGCAACCCAATTGCACTCGCCTCATTGAGTGAAGGGGAGACCGTCCTGGACCTGGGATCGGGCGCAGGCTTCGATTGCTTTCTGGCATCCAATATTGTCGGCCCGAGAGGATCCGTCATTGGTGTCGATATGACATCTGAGATGATAGCGCGGGCTAGAGACAATGCCCTCAAAGGAGGCTATAAGAATGTGGAATTCAGATTGGGCGAGATCGAATCCTTGCCGGTTGAGGATAACACCATCGATATAATCATTTCCAATTGCGTTATCAATCTGGTGCCGAATAAAGGAAAGGCCTTCAAAGAGGCTTTCAGGGTCCTCAAACCTGGGGGCCGTCTGATGGTCTCAGATATAGTCCTGCAGAAGAAGCTTCCGGATTTTGTGTTGGAATCTATTGTTGCCTATGTAGGTTGTATTGCTGGTGCCTCAACGAAGACCGGATATCTGGATGCCATAAGATCGGCTGGATTTGAGGATGTTACAGTGATGGATGAATCCGTTTTCCCACTGGACTGTATGACCAATGACCCAACTGGCCAGGCGATTTTATTGAGCCTGAAAGGATCTGCCGAGGAGATCAAAAAGCTAGAGGGCGCAATCTCCAGCATAAAGGTCAGGGGCATCAAGCCGATCCGGGGATAGGCGGACAGATCGCTTCAGTGTTCAGCAAACAGCACCCCCAAACAGATCCACAATAAAATCATCGCCTCAGCTGAACTGCTGCGGAGGGCCATTTGTCCCTGAATGGGGCCCTTCCTTTTTGTCTTTAGCGCGGGAGATATTGAGCTCATTGGCCCGTGATTAAATTGCGAATTGTCTTGATTTCTTATCCAACTCGTTGTTTGGTTCGTTGTGACCTCCTCGATGGTTGCCTTTCATTCTGCTTTGGGTAGATATGAGCTCCCAAAATCTTCTCCGCTGCTCTGAAAGCAAAGGCTGAGATCAGCATGGTGGGATTTACTCCGGGCGATTCCGGTAAAACAGATCCATCGACTACATACAGGTCAGGATATACTTTGACTTTATTGGGCGTACCGTCGCTCCAAAAGACCTGACCGTAGCTATTGGTCACTCCTTCATCCACATTAGCGCCCATAGGGCATCCGCCAAGGGGATGAAGAATTACTGCAGTGCTGCTCTTGGGATCGTTGAAGTTCCAGAAGGGGGTGTAGACCCTATTTGCACCACCTGCATCCATTTCTCCTGCCAGTTTTTTCATCCCGTCAACAATATCCTTAAAGACCTTGTTATTATCTTCTGCAGGCCATTCAACAAAGATCTTATCGCCCGGGTCGTTCCTATTCTCCAGATCTTTCCATTCGGTCTTGAGCTTAATGACACCTGACTTTTCACCTCTGCCCATTCCTGAGAAGGCATAAAACTTGGAGATGCGCTCATCGGGAGAAGCAAATGGATTAGAAATATCTGTTGATATCCAGGTCAGGATAGTTTCCATAAAATTTCGTGTGTATTCGTCCTTTGCAGTGCCGGTCTTGAGGATGTCCACTAAGACCTCCCTGGCAGAAGGATCATTCCAAATGGTCGTGAACAGACGGATCAATGATGTTGTAGAAATGCCCTCAGATAAGATTCCCAGGACCCCAAACTTGAACAATAGATTCAGGTCTTTAGTCAGATCATCCAGATGGCTAAGATTTACTTCCTTTCCGCCATGAGCGAGCAGTTCCAGCAAAGTCGCAACTACTGGTGCGACCATCTTGGGAAGAGTTGTGTCTTCAATGGCAAAAGCAAAATCCTTTGCCTCGTTCCGGAAGGAGACATAGGATGTATTTATCGGACCCCGGGTCACATCTATTGTTCTATGCTCAAGGGTCATAAACCCGAATATATCACCATTTGTAAAGAATTTTGTACCAAGTGTATTGCTTAATTTGAGGCTGCCGTTTGCCGAGCACTTCAGGAGCAGTTCGGTCGAGCCCAATGAGCCTGCCGCGATTATTAATGATTTGGCGAATACATATTTCTCTGATTCTTTGCTCAGTCTGGGGATCGTACTGGAAATATTTTATCTTATATTTGTATTCGTCTCCTTCATTGAATTCGATATCATAGACTTCACACATCTCGCGAACCTCTATTGGCTTGGGCTTTTTGGGAGGCTCGGGATTGATAGCGTTGAACAGCTGATGGCTAAAAGTATGTCTGGCATTAGGAACACAACCAAGAACGCATCTCCCCTGTCGCTGGCAGACGTTTTCCTGGCTTTTCAGCAGCCTCTTGATCTCATCAGAGGATGGATCTGAGCCATCAAATAAGCCTGCAGGAACATTGGTTATCGTCAAATTCAGGTCGAAGTCACCGACCAGTTTGCCGCCCTCGTTTTTGACGTTAACTATATCGGTGTTCCCGCCATCGATCAGCGCCTGTCCGGCATCCTGGAAGGCTCTTGTCTTTTCCAGCAGATTTCGGCTCAGCCCTGCATTTGTCGGTATCTTGTTCACGACAAGGAACTGCTTTACCATTTCGAAATAGTCTTCAAGTTTCTTGCCCGTCATTTGCGTAGGCCAGCTCGCATAAACGCTAATATTCGGCTCAAGTGTGACATTGGAATAGATCAGAGAACCGCCACCTACTCCACTGGCCTGTATTGAATGTACGTTGCCCAAGACCTTGTAATCGTAAAGCCCTGCCTTGGAGAGCGTCCTATCGGTGGACACGAGCTCCAGAAGGCCGGAAATGCTATCCGGATGAGCCCAGAAATGATACGGCTTGCCGTTGTCTTCAAGGAATTCACGCATATTGGGAGATGCTTTTCTACTTGCTTTGGGAACGAAATTCATCTCATGAGATAGCCACCATTGTCCTCGCTCCAGGACGCAAACCTTCTTGTTGGTGTTGTTTTTAGCATTATCGTCTTCGAACTTATTCGCAAAAGATAAAGCGAGTATGGTTCCTCCAAATCCTGAGCCAATAACAACGGCCTCGAAACTATCGACCATAAGTTATACTATTCTTCCAAGATATTTAGATGTAGCGGATTCTATAAACGTAGAAATCATTCCATCTAAATTGGTAAATATGGAGCTATCAGAGTTGGATTTCTCACTGAGGATCTCCTGACCAGAGGGCAGAATGAGTTGCAGGATGGGAGGCCAGGATGTGGCCAGGCAGCAACAGAATAATAATATGAATAAAATAGTGTAATGGATAAAATAGTGTTGCCGAGGTGAAGTAAAATCGCTTGAGTGAACCAGTAATAGCATTTGAGAATGATTGCATTCGATATTGTAGGGATTCCTGGGTCGCAGAGAAAGAAAGCTTGCTCGGGACATGCGAGACCGGCAAGCATAAGTTAGCCAACTGCTAGATAGTATGCAGAAGCGGTTTGATGATTGAGATCGATGGTTCTTTTGGGGAGGGCGGAGGCCAGATAGTCCGCACAGCAGTGGCACTGTCCGCGGTTACGGGAAAGCCCGTTCGCATATTCAGGATCCGGCAAGGCCGGCCCAAACCTGGCCTGGCTGCACAACATGCATGGGCAATACTAGCCCTGGCGGATCTATGTGGTGCCAGGACCTCAGGCATTGCCCCCGGTTCCTCAGAGATCATCTTTGCACCAGGAGAAATTCGCGGCGGAAGCCACAAAGTAAAGATTGGGACCGCGGGGAGCGTTACTCTTCTCATGCAATGCCTTTTGCCGGCACTGCTCAAGACGGAGGCTCCAGCATCGCTGGAGGTTCAGGGCGGCACGGATGTGCAGTGGGCTCCCACTGTGGATTATTTCAAGAATGTCTTCTTGCCGGCTCTGGGTTGCTTTGGGGCCAGAGCCTCCCTTGAGGTGCGACAGAGAGGATATTACCCTAAGGGGCAGGGAAATCGTGCTCCTGCGGGTTGAGCCGGCGAAGCTGAAAGCTGCCCACTTCTGTGGTCCCACAAAGGAGATTGTGATTGGTTTGTCTCACTGCTCAAACCTCCCTGAGCACGTGGCCAGAAGGCAGGCCATAGCCGCATCAACGACGCTGCAGGAGCATGGCTATGAGTCTGAGATCGCCCTGGAGGTCCTGCGCCTGCCTTCCATGGGCAGCGGCATAACCCTCTGGTCTGGCTATAAGGGTGCAAGCCATCTGGGTGAGAGGGGAAAGCCAGCGGAGAACGTAGGGAAAAAAGCTGCAGAAGGCCTCATATCTGAGCTGAAATCCGAGGCATCTGTCGACATGCATCTGGCAGATCAGCTTATTCCTTATATCGCACTGGCAGGTGGGAGCTATACCACGCGGGAGATCTCCTTGCATGCCAAGACCAACATCTGGACCGCAGGGCATTTTCTGGAGAGGAAGATCTCAGATCTCGGATGGTGGGATCATAAAGCTCGAAGCCTGAAACTATGCAGAGCCGAATCTCTCCAAACAGGATTCAATGTATTCCTCGATCTCTTCACCCCTGTAAACCCCGGCGTGCCCCTCGCAGAGTACATCCGCCTTAAGATCGATCAGCTTATGCATGGATTCTCTCCACTGCGCCAGGTCCGAGCCCCAGGCGGGCGAGAACGGGCCGTGAATGTCCTGGCCGAAGAGAACCCGGCCGTCTTTGGTATCGATATAAACGGAAATGCTCCCTGGAGTGTGGCCGGGCGTATGGAGAAAGTTGAACTTCAGGTCGCCGAGATGCATCTCTTCCCGTTCGCCCTGGAGAATTGTGTCTACCTTGACGGGCTTGTAGTCCACGCCGTACATGCTGGCCGCGGTGAGATCGTTGTTCTCGCCCTCAATTCCTGCCCGATCAAGTTCATGAGCGATTATTTTGCATCCATAGCGCTCTTTCCAGAGAGACAGCCCTCCGATGTGATCGATGTGGCAATGCGTGGCGATTATATGCCAAATTTGGGCCGGCTCAAATCCCCGTGAACGGATGTTGTCCTCGATTCTTCCTATGCCGTAGCCGACACCGGCGTCGATCATCACAAGCTCGCTTTCTGCATCCACAAGATAGACGAAGGCGTCTTCAGGCGCAGAGAGGCCTGATCCACCCACAGCATAAACGCGGTCACAAATGGCAAGGCTTTAGACATTTCATTTCCTCATCTTCCGTCAATTTCATCTTTTTCAAATTTCGTTCCTCTTCCACAATCCTCTGCTCCCTGAGCTTTCTGATGCTGAAATAGTACTCGATCAGCAGGGCAAGGCCTGCGAGAGCCAGAATGGAGAAGATCAGCGTTAAAGCCTGCGGAGCGCTTTTCCGGTAATAATCCACTTCAATATACAGAATAGAAGTTGTATTATTCCAGGTTAGAACACTTCCCGCATCATCCGCCAAGATCGCATCCGGTGGCGGTCGGGCGATCCCCAGGCTTCGGTCCCCGGTGGTGAAGCCTTTGGGAAGAATTATGCGCACAGGTTGGCTGTCTCTAATTGGAAGTATGAACTGCTGGCTCTGTAGCAGTGTTAAGTTGTATGTCAGCCTTCCTGTGACATGTCTCTTGAAGTTCAGGCTGTAGGTGTAGTCTCCCTGCCAGAATTCATAACTGCTGTTGAAAGGGACGCTTTTTCCATTTTCGTCAAGGAGCGTCATGTTCCCCACATTCTCAGAGAGAGTGAGATTCAACTCACTGGCATTGATTGGCACAATGACCTCTGCCGTCCTCTCGCCCAGAATGTAGGTAGTGCCATTGAACTCTGTACCAGAGGTGATCATACAGATGACGGCCAGTGTGATCAGAGCCGCTGCGCCCGCTTTGAGAAGAAGATCGTACATCGTTTGCCTTGAGAATGCACTCCAGCTTTATCAAGGGCGCGCCTATCTCCATATAGAGCAAAGACAATAATTCTCAGCTATTAATATATTGATATAATATCTAATATAATAGAATAAACTCAAGAGATAATATCGAGAATAGAATCAGGAATATCTAATCTAAGATTATCGAGATTCGCAAAGGTATATTTCGCAAAGGTATATAATTGCAAGAAGAACACTCATGCCCTGGAAGGATAGGCTTTTGGAGATGATGGTGTGAGACGCAATAGATCCGGTATGAAGTCGTTTCTTATCGATCTGGATGGGGTTCTTTATGTGGGCGGGAATCCCATCCCGGGAGTCAGGGAGTGCCTGGAGAAGATGGATGAGATGGGTTGCAGCAACAGGTTCGTCTCCAACTCCACACGAAGGTGCCGCGACTCCGTCGCTCTGCGCCTCAAGGGCCTGGGATATGATATTCCTGCGAGTCATATCTTCACTCCGTCATTGAAGGCAATCGATATTATGAAAAGCTCGGGAAGAGATCAGATGTTTCTTGCTTACGGCCGGAGATGTCTTCAGGGATTTTGAGAAGGCCGGAATTCACATAGCTGATGAGAACGTGGACTATATAGTGGTCGGAGATGCCGGCAATGAATTTACCTTCAACCGCTTAAACCAGGCGCTGCGCCTGATTCTTAACGGGGCCGAGATCCTGGCCCTGGAGAAGGACAGATACTGGATGGAGCCCGAGGGGCTGGTTATGTCCACAGGTCCATTCGTTGCGGCTCTCGAATATGCCTCCGGAAAAAAGGCGGAGCTGATGGGCAAACCATCACCGGAATTCTTCCAGATGGCTCTGTCGGACCTGGAGGTTGGACCGGAAGATGCCGCCATGGTCGGAGACGATATACTGACCGATGTAAAGGGTGCTCAAGAGATGGGCATGCAGGGAATTCTGGTCAAGACGGGCAAGTACCGCGATGATCTGGCAGCAAGCTCTGGCGTCGTTCCCGATTTAGTCCTCGAGTCGCTGGCCAGCCTTGCTGAGAACATCTGAAGAATTCAGCTTCAACCTTTTCGATCCTATATGATCTGTTTGTATGCCTTTGCGGCGTCCGTTGGGTTTCGAGTGAGCGCGGGATCATTGTCAAGATCGATATTATACAGCCCAAAATCACTGGCATCGCTGAACTCGAGATCCCATTCCCGGTTGGATGTTATCGACCAATAGACATAGGCCACTACATCCATCCCGTCTTTTATCGCTCTTTGCACCTCCTTCACATGCTCTCGAATGTATTTTTCTCTCTCCCATCCGTCTGCTACCTTTACTGATCCGTTTTCACATATGATAATTGGACGGTCCGGGAACTTTTGGCTCAGATCTTTCAAAATATCGTAGAGCGCCCCTGGCCAGACCGGAGCCTGATCGAAGTGCCTGTAAGCGGCCTCTATCAGTCGTTGAAGGCGCTCGATGTGCAGGCTCGGGATGCCCCAATAATAATCCAGGCCCAGGAAGTCCATCTTGTTTTCGCAACCACGGGGACAGAGATATTCATCCAGCTCGCCAGCCATTCCCATATACCACCAGTTGGTCAACATGATCGTGGCGAGGATCGTGTACTGCCTGAAGATCCAGTCGAGCAGGTTCGGCTCGGGCCCTACGGCCGTCATGCGCTTCTGGATGGCTAATGGTTCTAGCTGAACTTTTGAGGCATCGCCGAATATCCTCTCAGCCATTGCATGGGCCAGCGTAATCTCGATCCCCTCAAGATCGCCGGTTTCAGGGTTGCGATATCCGAAGCCGGGAAGGTCTTCCCTGACAGCGACAACCAAGTGGCCGCGATCCTGTATGCGACGCAGGACCGTTCCTGTGGGGGCTTTTGGTATCGGCCCCGGGGACTTCCCAGGCCCAGAGGCTTTTATTTCGGATTCGCCAAATGCGAGCTTTCTCGCATCCCTCAAGGGCAACTCAGTCGCAAGACCCGTGGTTTCCTCATATTTGGCCCTCCAGAGCATTGCCTCTTCTGATTCATTGAAGTCCCTAATAGTGGAATTGACCACATTTAATAGTCCGCTATCACCCTTGGCGATCGCTGCCGCATATTTTTCACTGCCTGTTGGCTGGCAGCTCGACGATCTTATACTTCCCTGGGTTTTGTTCCATCAGCCCGGAGAGAATCGTATTGTCGGCGAGAAGGGCAGAGTCTCCTCTCTGGTCAAGGTATTGTAGAGCCTTCTGATAGTCGTCGAAGACTTTGGCTTGAGAATCCCTGGAGATAAGAGGAAGGTTCTTTTCGGATGTAGTTCCCCTGACCACAACGATCTCAATACCCGTCAGATCCTGGAAGCCGGCCACACTGCTGGTTTGACCCAACCAGAAGCTGCTGGCGGGCGATGAAATAGTCCTCGGAGAATGCCGCCTGCTCCATACGTTCAGGGGTCTTCGTCAAGGCTGCCAGCACCACATCAAATTTGTTTTTACCCAGAGTGTTAGCCCTGAATGCGCTGATTCCGTCTCCTCTGATCAGGTCTCGCTTCAAAGCAAGGCGGTCAGCTTGTTTTTGAAGGTCCTTATCTCCTTTTATGGCTGATGCGTTTCTGTTGACGAGCTGCTGCAACCACGAAGGCAAACCGTAGAAGTACTGATTGACACCCACCTGAGCCTGTGGATTTTCGGCTTTGATGATCTCATAGGCTCTCTTATTGGCCAAAAACAGGTTGCGGATCAGCTTGCCTACGGCTTCCACCTGCTCTGCCGTCGTTGCGTCTTCGGGGAGGCCGGGAGGGGCGGCGTAATTTTCATCCCACCAGGGCTTGAGGTAGCCTCCCAGCAACAGGTTCGGTTCATTGAAGGTGATCCAGTAAGGCACATCTTTGGCGAAGTGACTTGCTATCACGCTCACATAATTAGCATAGATATCCGGAAATTCTTCCGCCGTCATTCCTCCGCGATCCTGCACATGTATCGGCCATGTGAAGTGATGGAGCGTTAATATCGGCTTCATATTGGAAGAAATGATCTTATCAATCAGCTTTTTATAGTGATCAATGGCTACCTGGTTGAACTGGCCAGGCACGGGCTCGATGCGGGACCAGGAAATTGAGAAACGAAATGCTGAACACCCCAGCTCTTTTGCTCTGTCAATATCCTCTTCGTATCGATACCAAAAGTCGGTAGCCTTATTTCGCGCGGCTTTTGGATCACCCCTCTTCTCCCACCAGTCACGGATATCGAGATATTTTTGGTCGATTGCCTCGCATTGATGATCAGCTGTGGCAACTCCAAAAATGAAAGAATCCGGTAGAGGGGGAAGGTCCTCCTTATTGAACAAACCTGCCAGAGCCTCTTTTATTGTCACTTTCCATCAACCCCCATTCAATCGATCCACTATTATCCAAAAATTTGTGATCTATCTATGCAGAACCAGCTTCTCTATGCAAAGCCTGCTTTCTATGCAGAACCAGCTTCTCCTTCCATGCCAAAGAGCTTGAATTTTGAGGAGACGTAAAGGTGCTTGGATTTCTCGGGGTTGCCGCTCGTACCTACCACCTTGCCGACAAAGACCGTATGATCGCCGGTCTCGAACTGATCTACCACCTTACACTCAAATGCGACTGTTACTCCCTCAATGGTAGGAACCTTTACGGCCACTGAATCCGCCAGCTTAAGCCCGGCGAGCTTTATCTTATCGCCATCACGACCCGATTTCGTGCCACAGATCATGGCAGCATCCGCCTGATCGATGCTGGGATAGTTGACAACGAACTCTTTGTGCATTTGGATTCCTTCGTGCGAGTACCGCCGGCGATCTATGGAGATCATTATCAGAAAAGGCTCGAAGGATGTCCTGGTAACCCAGGCGACACCCATGGCATTGGGCCGTTCTTTCTCATCCAGAGAGGTCACCAGCACATAAGGGAAAGGCGCAGACAGGGATATGGCTTCCGATTCTTTCAAATTCTGCATATTGAACACCTTTAAGAATATAGTATGGGATAGAATAAATAACTTCTCGAACTTCTTCCCAGGCTTATACTTCCGAATATCCAGAGCACTTTAGCTATGAGCTATTTTGATCCTTAATCCTTCAAT